>JBIKOL010000124.1:0-26547 GCA_044358055.1 Obscuribacteraceae bacterium (SeqCode) | reverse complement strand
CTGATGTATGAATGCCTGGTGGGCCTCCCGCCAATGGAAGACGCAAGCGATTTTTTGATTATGTCTAATCACTTAAACAAGAGAGTCGAAAAGGTGCCTGCTCTCTCCCCCGTCTCAACCGAACTATCAAATTTAATTCTTAGATGTCTCGAGAAAGAGGCGGGCAAGCGGTATCAGGACGCCACACAGCTCTTATCGGTGCTTGAGAAATGTCCCACTGAAGTGAAAAAAAACATTTCCAGAACTCCACTCATTCTTTCTTTAACAGGTGCATTCCTGCTTATTGGAATAATAATTGCGACCCTTTATGTTTCGAATTTCAACAGCAAGCCAAGCACGTCTGTAAGAATCAATTATTCTGCAAGTAAAAGAAAATCTCCTCAAGGAGTCAGGGACACAAGAAGCCTGATTGAAACAGAAGACTGGATAAAACAGAAGCTTCAGCAAAAACTTAGTACTGCGGAAATGTGTAAATTATGCGATGAATACAGGGAATGCCTTAAGTTTCGGCAAGAACATGGTCTTGAGAGTCAAGTTGCTGCATGGAAAGAAATAGAATCTCAGCTCAACACCGTGAAGGATCCACAACAATGGGCAGATGGTCAATGGCATGAGTCCTTTTGGTATGTCACCCAGGATGACGCAGCGAAACTAATACAGCTTTTGAAAAATTTTGAAAGAAAAAGATCGACGACTGAATCTGGAAGGCTTATCAATCAATGCATTGAAAATTGCAAACTAGAAAACAGGTATGAATTACGCAAAACTCTAGTGGAACACTTTGCAAAATTCGCGGAAGAAAAAGCAGGACACCGAGACGAAGCTAATAGCGCTTATCAAAAGGCCTCGCTGCTTATCGATGCTGGAGAAACAGAAGAAGCCGATAGAACAATTGTGAAAATGAAAAAAGCAATTGACAATGGTGTTGCCGACCTTGATTTTAATTTGGCTGAGTACGCAAAATACTGTGAACTTCTAAATCGTCGAGGCAGATATTTAGAAACTCTGGGAATCGTACAAAAATGTTTGCCCAGGGAGGGCGAACAGAATATTGATGAGGCGAGTATTCGGCTACGTATGTACCAAGCTGGCGCTCACTTGGGTCTAAGACATGCTCAAAAGTCTGCCTCTATTTTGAAAAACATTCTCTACCAAACTCTCGAGCAGGACAAAAACGATCCAACATCAAATGAGATCGAGCTACAGTTGCTTCGCACATATGACGCGGAAGGAAAAAAAGATTTGATAGCTACTGAATTGAAAACATATTTGAGCTACATCCAGAAAAACTGCCCTTACAGGTTTTCAAGCTCCCTGGCTATCTTAAACCAGGCATTCCTGCAGAAGCAAAATAGCTTCGATGGCGGCCAAGTTTTTAAGCTGCTGATCAAGCAGTCCGATAGTTCGGAAATGAAGAACTCTATTGACACTGAATACCAGAGCTACCTGAAAACAGCAGGTAAAGGCTTAGTTCAAGAAAAGCACCTGTAAAAAAATCAAGCCGAAATAGAAGAACTTTCTTTTATTCATAGAAGAAAGTAGAGAATGCATTTATATGCACTCTCTGCAGAGTATTCACAACAGAGGAATTTTCACGCTATTTTTGGGCGTCTTAGCCTACTGTTCTTCAGGAATAGCAGGTGATAACAATGGCAGAAATAGAAAGCAGCAGTGAAAAATTCAAATCAGACAAGGAGCATGGCTCATTAGAGCATCCCTCGTTGGGATATGAATATTATTTCAAGCCAGGGCAGAAGCCAGGCGAAAATATTGAGGTGAGCCAGGAAGAGGAAACAAATGCTTTTGTGGACCTGGCTCAGCAAGTGGCGCAAATGCAAATGGAGGTCGCTCATGGTGGTCCTCCGGGGCGAGCTTTCCATAACAAGCAACAAGGTTGCCTGGCTGGTCGACTAACTGTTTATGATGAAACTGCGTTTCGCGATCACCTGAATAAAGAATTCGGCGATCGTGTTAAAAACGAAAACATAAATGTAGATGAATTGCACGACAAGGTTGCCCGAGGTCTTTTCAAAGAACCGGCTTCCTACAACGTGTTTACTCGCTTTTCAAATGCATCCGAATTTAAGCTCTCGGACAAACAAACTGATGGTCGTGGATTTGCAATGTCATTACTGGAGAAATCAGATGGGACTCCCTTGCCGCAAAGTGGTGCCGGCACGGGAACCCAAGATTTTCTGATGTTCAATGGAGAAATCATTCCAGCTCCAGATGCATTCAGATTTGTTGATGTAGCTTTGCTTAAGCACAACATAGCATTACATCCGCCAGACACAATAATGAATCACAGTGATTATCTTAGAGACCACCCCGATGTTTTGCCCGGGCTTGCACGAATCGCAAAGAACCACTCGAATATACCAAGCCTGGCAACCGAACGATTTTGGGGAGCGTCGCCATATCGATGGGGCTCAGATGAACAGGGCTCTCAGGTTGTGAAATTCCAGGTTAAAGCAATCGACAATCAAGCGAGCGGAAGTTCCGAAATTCCGGATGGTGCTCAAAAGGATGAGGCAAATTATTTGCGACAGGACCTGCAGGCTCGAATAAATAAGGGACCAATCAAATACGAGTTTTATGTTCAGCTTCAGACTGACTCAGAGAAAACACCGCTGGAGAATGCCGCGAAAGAATGGACAGAGAAAGACAGCATGCCAATTCCAGTTGGCGAAGTTGAGTTCTTCCAGGGGCAAAATATGAATGCGCCTGGTGCTCAAGAACTCTGCGAAATGACATCGTTTTCACCAAGTCATTATGTTGAAGGACACAAAGCAATAGGCAACGTGAACCGAGGGCGCGAAGTTTTATACAACTTCAGCGGAGCACAACGCAACGCACAAATCACCAGCGCTGAACAGGTGAAAAAAGTCTACGGACCTTTCCCTGCTGAGCATGTAAGTAGCAAGCAATAGAAGGAACTGAACTGATATGGAAAGAGATACTCATGAACTAAATAGATCAAGTGATTCAAATCAATCGAATGTTTGCCGGAGTAATGATCTAAGCCTCAACTTGCTAAACATCGGAGTTAGATCGAGAACCGAGATGCACGATCAGACAAACGGAAATGATTCTTTGATAGCAGCGCGCACTACTACATTTGGCTTGCTGCAGTGGCTACCAGAAACCAGAACTGATTTTACACTGCATGCTGCAGACGGTTCAGCAAAATCATATGAAGAGTATCCGACGCCAATTTCATCGCTTGATCCAGCGAAAGCAGATCAGATCGGACCTTTGTATGAGTACGATGCGAAAACAGACACCCGTGGCAAAGCACTTGTTCATGGCTCAGCAGAAGAGAAAGAGGCTAATGATGCTTTGTATCAATTGAGGTCGAAGTATACACCAAAAGTAATTCTTTCTCTTCCAGCCTGCTCAGCTGAGCACAAAGAAGTTCCTTAATAGTGGCGATCTTCGGAGGCGTGGCTGCTACTTTCTTGAGAGATCATTTTTTGAAGTCTTGTAAGCAATAGTTATGAGTATACGTTGCCACCTTTTTGCACTGAATGACAATGAGATTCAATCCGCTGTCAACGATGCGCGTTCGCTGGATTCCTTCTTGGAAGGCGAGTACGTAATGCATCATAGCCTGGATCAAGCGTGGCATGCCATCCACTTTCTCCTCACCGGAGATTCATGGGCAGGGCCAGAACCATTGTGTTTTCTCCTTTCTGGTGGTGACTTCATCGAAGAGCCTGAGTACATGCATGCAAGCAGAGGTATCAAAAGCAAGGATGTTGCCAGGCTTAGCGCCGAACTTGCGAAGATTAATGAGCTAGATTTACGCAGAAGATATGCTCCCGACAAAATGCGGGCAGGGGACGTCTGGCTGTTCATTGGCGAGCCGGATCCAAAAGCGGGAGATCTGCTGGATTATCTGCTACTTCATTTTTTGGAACTGAGGCCCTTCGTGGATAAGGCCGCGGAAAACAGGCTCGGCATTGTTGTGACGTATACTTAATTCAGAACTGACGCGCAGAGGATTTACTTATGGCATGGCAATACGAAAGCAGGCAGGGTCTAAAGGCGTTTATTGATGGTGACAATGAGAAGGCAGTGTCAAGCTGGCGCAAAGCCATGCAGATGGCGGAGGCAGAAAAAGTGCCCGACAATTTTGACCTCGGACAAATGTATTATTATTTGGGCAAAGTCCTGTGGGATAGCGGAGAGAGCGCTGATTCCATCTTGTATTTAGAGCGTGCTGTCAGAGTCTTGACGGCAAGCAGCCCAGGACACGAACAACTTGCCAAAGCAAAATATGATCTTGCTGGCGCGTATCGGCAAACCCAACAAGAGGAGAAAGCCACAGCTTTATACCAGGACGTGCTTCAATTGGATAATGAGTCCACGTGGATTCCTCTCAAGAAGGCGATTGCCAACTTGCATAAGGTCAAGCTTGCACAAGAGCTAAAGGGTGAGGTTCTGGAATCATTGTGTGATTCGCTCGGCATCATCGTTGATGGTGATAATAAGAACCTGGAAAAGCTGCTGATTTCTTATTACTCCGATAAATCTCGCGCCGCAGCAGACAAGTTCTTTCACTCAGAGTACGACATATTTGATTCGATTTCACTAACAGGCGAAGGATCGCTGAGCAGTAAAATCAAAGTTCTCAGCGAATATACGAAAGTCAAAATTGACAATTTTGAGATCCAGAATGTTGAAGATACTACAAGGTACTTTAGCCTGGAATTAACCAGCGAAGGCGATTCAACATTTGCGGAAGTCTGCTCTATTGACGATATAGTGGACCTCTTTAACGAACTTAGCGAATCAAAACGCTTTTGCAAAATACTAAACAAAGACAGTCCGATGTCATCGTTTTATCTTTTATCAGAGAAGACGCTAGACTTTCTTGAAGAAAGCGGCACCCTTCATTTCGTTGACCTCCCCTCATTCTAGTTTTCTTCTCGTCGTTGTTTTCACTAGCATTCGCTGTGCTATTTAGTAACTTTTGATAGCGGCGACTATGAATGCACTGTCTTACAGTTCTCCTTCCCCCTTTTACGAACTTATTGAATCAAAACGCTTTTGGCATCCAGCCAAGGTTTGGGATGCTCGTGTCAACGCATTGTTGATACGGCGTAGAAGGCCCGTTCGTTACCATCTCGCATACGATTTTGGAAGCATGATGGCCTTTATGACCGTTTTTATGGCGACCATTATACGCAGCATCATGCAAGAGCATGGCTGTTTCATCATTATTGGAATCGTGCGCAACTAACCGAGTAGCATGGTCAAATACTGCCATTGTGTTTTCCTCATTAATGTCCGATTCAACTCATTCAGGGTAACTTTTGCCGAGTGAAATTCCCATCAGACGCTACTGTGGAATCGCACACTCTCTTCATTCACGGTGTTTTCACGCAATATCATCTATCTTAATTGAACTACTTTGTCAGGGCTGCAATCGGCAGACAGGAAAAGCAAAACATCCTTGACACTGGATTCATCTTAATGGCGGGAGATTTAGCCAAGCTAAATACAGTTATGACAAACGAGCGCCAGGAAATTAGCAACAATAAGCTGCTAAATGCAGAACCTTCAAATCATAATTTAGTTTCGGAAGCAATTTCTTGGGCGCAAAACCATGTGAAAGAAGGAGCCTATCTTGGGCTGGGGGTCTTGGCTTTAGGCTTAGGTGGATATGCCGCACGGCTAGGGAGAGAAGCTATCCTCGGGACCAGCGAGCTTGCAGGCGGGATGATTCTGGCGCGCGGACAAATTGCTGCAGAGTTGAATAGAACTGCTCCGGACCTTCCAATTTCACTTTTAGAAGCCAGAATGCAACTCCGACCTGCTGCAGAACTTATAGATTTGCGTGCGGCCCGAGAATTCAAATCCGCAGAAGAAAAATTGAAAAAACTTATTCCCACTCAGGGTGCGGATGTCATAGATTTTACTTCAGCACGTGCTGCGCATATTGAAAGTCTGCCGAAGGGGCAAGTTATTCCTTTGAGACCAACGGCTTCAACGATTGAAGATACTGTTCAGCCACCACAGCTGATGCAAGCCGCAGAGACAAGTTCCACCAAACAAAGCATCATTAGCCTGGATGCGCAAAGGTTTGCGCGAGAACATGGGCAAGCTGATGAAGGCGAGCTCATGGCAATCTTCGCCGAAGATCCAGGCGTGCCTGCATTGAAGATGTTGCGCGAAGCTAACGATGCCGCAGGACTGGGATCCGTAAGAAACTCCTTAGCAGCTAGATCCGCTAAGGCAGCAGTTAACGACAATTTCGGGAAGCTGCAGCTGGTGAATCATGACAGGTCTCTTGCAACGGACGAACTAAAAGACGGCTTCAAAAAAATAAAGATAGCTAGTCCTGATAGCTTCCCAAAAATCTATCTTGGAGACAACGCAATCACAAATTCCTCCAAGATTGAACTAAGCCCATTCGCTAACTCAAACTAAACAATGGTTCGGCAAGGCTCTGTAAAAAACATTCCCAACGCTGCCATGTACTTTAAAAGGCAACTTTGCATAAATCATCAGGTGTTGATTCACGGTGAATTCCCACCCGTATCTGTACTTTTGTTTTGCAGATTACTAGTAGTGCAGCACAAAGGAGACTCGGCATGTCAGGAAAATTAGAGATCAGTCCAGCGACAGCTAAAGAGGTTCGTTCCTCTTGCTCAGATATCAGCTACGCAGAGCAACGGCTGAGCGACGCAAATCTTTCTCGCGTGGCTCCGCTCGGCAAAAACGATCGAGAAACTATTAACACATTAATGCACTCATTCGGCTCGGAAATTAATGGGCAACAACAGCGAATTCTAAAAGGATCGCTGATTGATTCAATGCAAGAACGATATTTCTCCCTGGCGCAATTATCTCGCCCTGAAAATAAAGCTGCAGCAGATGTCTACATGAATATTATGAACAACGCCGGATTTGATGTCAGTCTTAGCAACATAAAGCAAGCGGACGGCAGCAGCATCAATTCCCTCAGTATTTTCGAGCACAATTCCTCCACGGGCATGAGGTTTAATTCAATCCTGGAGAAGAATGGGAAGCGAAGCGCCGCGGAATGCCCGGTGCCCGACGCGGTGGAACGAGAAAAAGATGGAACAATCAGAGCAACCCACGACCTTCAAACCATTGTTGACACACAGGACGCACTTTCCAGGCGGGCCAAAGGCTACCTGGACCGCGAATAGCATTGGAACAGCTTAAGCGCCTTGAGTGTAGTTAAAGAGGCACAGAGTCCCTGACGCTAGTTTAGCTCTCTTTCGAGCCAAGTTTTTCAACCATCTCAGCAATACGTTTCGCCCGCGTTTCGCGGCGCTTTGCGCTTTCGATCCATTCATGATATTCGCGCTGGTTCGTGAACGATAGTGTCTCCCAGAAGGCTTTAGCTTTGGTGTTCTGATTAAGAACTTGCACCACATCCGGTGCAAGTTCAATTTTGCGTTCCTCTTCATCAAGCTCAATTATGACCTGGACCTTGTCGCCAGATGTTTTCTTGAGAGTGTTACGAATCTCTTTTAGCACTCCAATGCAATGACAATCAGTCCCCATCTTAAGAAGCGATCCACGATATGGAATGCCGTCAAAGCTGGCTTTTACGGGGACTCTTCCTTTAACGCCAAATAGAAACTCTACGTCCTTGGGAAACTCGACAAACATACCGCCACCGTGTCCGGCAAAGATTTCAGCAGTAAATTTTATGGGTCCTGGATTCTTGTATTTTGGCATCAGAAAAGCTCGGCAACGCGTGAATGACACCATTGTAGAACATCCAAAATCAAATGCTGTGCTGTTCCGCATCGAAATAGCAAAAGCAAAACCCAAAGAATCAATAATAAAAAGCAAAAAACGAGGCTTGCGCCTCGTAATTGATTCAGGATTGAACCCTGATGACTGAATAGCCTTGACGTCCTGTGCTACCTCGATTTATCTGGCAATTTGAGTAGCTCATTTGCTGACCAGATAAACGTCTATGGTACCGACCTGTGAGACAGAGCATTTATGGTGATGTTTGTGAGAAACATTCACCGCTCCTATGTCGGAATTCGAACCCAGTACAAATGGGTCTATCCGATATCTCCCTAGAAAGGAGGTGATCCAGCCGCACCTTCCGGTACGGCTACCTTGTTACGACTTCGTCCCAGTCACCGGCCCTGCCTTAGGCGGCTGCTTCCCGGAGGGTTAGCGTACCGACTTTGGGCGTGACCAGCTTCCATGACGTGACGGGCGGTGTGTACAAGGCCCGGGAACGTATTCACCGCCACGTGCTGATTGGCGGTTACTAGCGATTCCGACTTCACGCAGGCGAGTTGCAGCCTACGATCTGAACTGAGGCCGGGTTTGGCGGTTCGCTCCACCTCGCGGTATTGCTTCGCATTGTCCCAGCCATTGTAACACGTGTGTAGCCCAGGGCATAAGGGGCATGATGACTTGACGTCGTCCCCACCTTCCTCCGGTTTGTCACCGGCAGTCTCGCTAGAGTGCCCAGCATTACCTGATGGCAACTAGCAACGGGGGTTGCGCTCGTTGCGGGACTTAACCCAACATCTCACGACACGAGCTGACGACAGCCATGCACCACCTGTCTTGTAGCTCTCTTGCGAGCACCCTCTCGTTTCCGAAAGGTTCTACAGATGTCAAGCCCTGGTAAGGTTCTTCGCGTTGCTTCGAATTAAACCACATGTTCCACCGCTTGTGCGGGCCCCCGTCAATTCCTTTGAGTTTCAACCTTGCGGCCGTACTACTCAGGCGGGATACTTATCGCGTTAACTGCGGCACTGCAGGGGTCGATACCTGCAACGCCTAGTATCCATCGTTTACAGCTAGGACTACTGGGGTATCTAATCCCATTTGCTCCCCTAGCTTTCGTTCCTCAGCGTCAGTTACAGCCCAGCAAGTCGCCTGCGCCACCGGTGTTCTTCCCAATATCTACGCATTTCACCGCTACACTGGGAATTCCACTTGCCTCTACTGCACTCCAGTCTGCCAGTATCCAATGCAGTTTCAGGGTTGGGCCCTAATATTTAACATCAGACTTAACAAACCGCCTACGAACTCTTTACGCCCAATGAATCCGGACAACGCTTGCATCCTACGTCTTACCGCGGCTGCTGGCACGTAGTTAGCCGATGCTTCCTCTGCAGGTACCGTCATTTATTTCGTCCCTGCTGACAGAGCTTTACACCCCAAAGGGCTTCTTCGCTCACGCGGTGTCGCTACGTCAGGCTTTCGCCCATTGCGTAAAATTCCCCACTGCTGCCTCCCGTAGGAGTATGGGCCGTGTCTCAGTCCCATTGTGGCTGATCATCCTCTCAGACCAGCTACCGATCGTAGCCTTGGTAGGCTTTTACCCCACCAACAAGCTAATCGGACGCAGGCTCATCCAAAGGCGGATTACTCCTTTTACCTCACGGCATATGCGGTATTAGCTAACCTTTCGGTTAGTTATCCCCCACCCTTGGGCAGATTCCCACGCGTTACTCACCCGTCCGCCACTAGGTATTGCTACCCCGTTCGACTTGCATGTGTGAAGCACACCGCCAGCGTTCGTCCTGAGCCAGGATCAAACTCTCCGTTGCTAAATCCGACTGGAGTACAGTCAGACTTAAGATTGTTTGATAGCCTACTCAAATTTTTTGACAGGATTCGTCTTGGCTATTCAGTTATCAGGGTTCAATGTCCGCCGCGGCATCAACCGCGACCAACGAAGTAATATCCTATCAATTCGAACTAGACCTGTCAAATCTCCGAAATGCCGAAAGTATGTTGATTCGCTGTAGAAACAATGGAAATTGCATACACTTTTTATTAAGGTTTGGATCTGCACTGTTTATCGAGTCCTAGTATTCAAGCCATTTTTCAGGGATCAGCCGAGAAAATATTTTGAACAGCTGAATAGCTGATACATATCCGTCGAACTCGAAATTAAGCGGAAGAAATTTGAAGAGATGTGATCATTGCAGTTTGACTGATTCGCGACGAAGCTCATCAATAGCCGATTCTGGCAGGTCGCGTCGTGTGTATGTGTCAGTGTTCTGCCAAGCAGCGCACACATCATATATATAGGAATGCGCACTCCGATGATTAGTCAGCGATAAGAAAGCAGCTTAGAGGTCACGCGAAAGAATGTTCGTGGATGCGGCTTTTCTTGCGCCCGAGATGACATACACCTTTGCTCCGGACAGGCCGCACATCAAATAGGAATCCGAGAGTTTTGTGATGACCTGGTTCTCATTGTGCTTGGCTGTCTTCTTTCCGTATGCGCTCATATTGGCTACAAAGGAATTGAATGCATTCTTTGCTGTCTGCGGGTTGTGGTACTCAGCAAGAAGCAATCTCAGCCTTTCTGATATTGGGCTTGAATACTTATACTCTGCATAAGCGATGCCAGTGCTTTGATCTAGTGCGAGCGATTCTATAAATGGAAGGTTGGTAAAGTGCTGCGTAGCTTGCAAGCCCATGAAGAATTTCTCACTGCCTTTCACTCGTTCGAAGGAAGGCATCGCGCTGACGACGCGAGGCACGCTTGAATTGCCCTGCAGCTTAGGGCTGATTCGATCCGCCAGATGACCTAGCATCTCCTTGGCTTCATCATCATCTTTTGCAGTTGTGCTCAAGAAGACAACATGGTTTCCTGAGAAAAAGGAAATACTGTTCTGTTCTTCGGATGAACCTTGCCCTCTAACAACCACAGTTGATGAGCCTTCCCGCAAAGTCGAATATGCTCCGTAGGCTCCATCCGCAGTGTTGAAAAACAAGAGTGTAATTGTGCAACGGCGCTGACCCCTGCGAAATTCTCGGCTTGCGGCGTTCAAGCATCCGTATTCCAGGACGATTGAAACAGGCTTGCCGCCAATCTCCTGAATAGCTTTTCCATCTTCGGCAATCAGCCTGTCTTTCTCCGGATTGAACCCTGCAGCTGACGCTGCCTCCCAGCCGTTGACCGAAAGTGAATTCAAGAGCGACATATCGTTTTTGAGCTGAGCAGGAACTTCCTTTGCTTGCATTTCGGTTTGAACAGTGGCAACCGTGTTGCTGGCGGCTGGACGATCTTCTGCGCTTGTTGCCTGAGTCAGACAAAAGCAAGACAACAGCAACGCTGCCCCGGCGATTCCTGGAGCCTGCTGCCGCCATGTCTTGTCAGTTTGCATTTGCACAGCCTGTTTTTCTTGATTCTTTGCGGAATCACGGACAAAACAGATTGTATCCAAAAACAGGTTTTTGTAGCTTAGGTCTTATTAGTGATGAGTTGTGTAAAAGACCGTGTTCAGTCTTTGAACTCGATATTTGCTTTCTTTTTAGCAGCGTCTCGTGTTGCACTCAGCACGATGTCTGCCAGGTTGCTGTCCGCTCGGCTCACACTTGGCGCAGCAGCGTAGCCTTCGCTTGCTCCAGCACCGCCGCCTGCACCAGCTAGTGCACCGTAGGATGCCTTAGCTCGTGCCCCAGCAGCGTGAGGGAGCGCGATTCCTCGCGTGGCTGTCCTTAATGAAGTGTCGAAAGAATCACCCGCCGACATCGCCGACGGAGCAAGTGATGCGCCTGCCACTACGCTTGGAAGTGCTACTGCGGCTCCTTTTGCCATCAGCTTGTCTGCGCCTTCACGCCAGGCTGTAGCTGATGGTGCGGATACTCGATATGTTTTGCCGGCGGAGGAGAGAAGCGTGGTTTTGTGACCACCGGCATCAACTATCTCTTGCCTGTATGTCAGGGACTCGCATTTGCCATCCGCCAGTTTTGCAATGTTCTGGAAAATTTCACGACCTGAGCCGAAGCTATCTAATCCGTCACATGCGATTGTGTTTATTTGGATGCCGTGGGCGATTGCTTCTTTGCTCTCCGTCTCCCAACTATAGTCATTGGGATAATAGTGCGGCTCGGCATCACCAATTAAGAAGAGAACTTTGACTGTCTTTTTGTCTGTACTCCAGTTCAGGCCATGCACTGACGCGTGCAAAGCTTCGTTTACTGCTTCCGGACCATCGCCGCCACCGTTTGCTTGCAGCGAAGATATGTCTTTCACTACTTGATCGATATTATTGCTGAAGGGAAAAACCTTCGTAACATACTCGTCTCCGCGATCTCTGTATGCCACCAGCCCGACTCTTATTTCAGGTGCCGGCTTGCTGCCGCTGAGCTTTGCGACGATTTCTTTCGTCTTTTCTTTCACGGCCGCAATCTCATTGCCCATGGAACCTGTGGTGTCAATACAAAAGGCGAGGTCGATGCGTGGCTTGCTTGCTTTGCTGGATTGCGCCTCGTTTTCTTGCACGGAAGGTACCGCGTTTGCAGTTAACCCGGAATAAACAAGCATCGTTCCAGCAACAAGTAGTGTAGAACTCAAGAAAAATCGCTTAGCCGACATATGTTCACCTCTGCAAATCCATAGTTCCATTTTAGGCAATGAACTGGATTGCTTCTGCCATAAGATCAAGGAGGCTTTACTGGGAAAAACCCTGATCTCTCTCAGGGGTTGGAACCTGATACCGTATGTGGTGTCGCGCATGATGCCCGCATGAATACCTTTCAGTTTCGCTGCGCTTTCCTGCGCAATCTCTCGAACTTCTATTTTCAAGACTGTACTCGGAGTCTTGATCTAGAGCGAACGTGTCGACACAAAATTCGGAACGAATTAAAACTCGAGCAGCTAAAAGTTGAGTAATTTGTTGCAGTCTAAATGATACACTAGATAAGATTTTGCAATTTTGGATCAAACGATGGCAGACAAATTGAAGTCTCTCTTTCTGGCAATTCTCTTGGCGACAGCCTGGTTTGGATTTGCTCATTCGGTTGCTGCCAAGAATGCCTGGGTTGCTGGCGATAAGCAGGGAGCAAGACCTGGCTCAATAAGAAATCCAGAGGGGCCCATCTGCGCGGTGGAAATAGAGGCAGGACCATTTGATTTGCATCGACGATATAAATCTATGGAAGGTCCTTATGTGGTTGAGAAATTGCGTATCTCTGAGCTAATATCGCAGCGGAAGGTTGTGACACCAGAATCCGCCGTAGGGTACGTCGAAGGCAAGGGGTTGCCGGCAGGTATGATTTCTTCCCCATCAATGGTAAGTAGCTCAGAATCCACAGCCAACAAGCCATCATTGACGAGCAGCCCGCAAACAGGCAAGCAGCTCTTCTGGTGGAAAGGCATAAAGCTTGAAGTTCTAGATGAGAACAACAAAGTAATGCCAACTGCAGAGTTTATCTGCCACCACAACGTAGATATAGATCCGACTTTTCGTAATCAGGCATTTCCTGAAGCTGAGCGTTGCGTTAACAGCAGATTGATTTCATTGACGCAAGGACAGACAGAATTCTTCTTCCCTCCTGGGTACGCAATTCCTGTCGCAAACGATGAGACCTGGAGCTTCACTTTTCAGGCCGCCAATCGCACTACCGATGAACACAGACGATTGAGGCATCGGCTTACTGTTTATTTCATCAAGGACAGAGAACTGGTATATCCTATCAAGGCTCTTAATTGGTATGTTCCTTATATTACTGTTGTCACAGATAACAATTCCGAGGCGGCTGCAAGCAAGGAACACAGCGATCACCCGAATTGTCTTGCCAGCTCAATAGGGGTGAATGCACCGAATGACGGTCCGCACTCGCTCCTAACTGATTCAATCGGACGCAGGTTAAGCGGTCATTGGGTTGTTCCACCTGGAACTCATGAATACAGTTCACCAATACAGGAAGAGCGCGACCCCGGTTTTTCTTCCAAGAATCGCGAAATCCATGCCGTATGGACACACATTCATCCTTTGTGTACTAAGACATCACTCGTAAATTGTGACAATGGTAATAAACAAAAACTGTTCACCGTGCATACTCAGACCAAGACTGCAGGCGGGCTCGAGATCAAGAGCATCGAGCCAATTTATTCTGAGCAGGGAATCGTTATGCCTGCCGGAAAGAACTATGAACTAACGTCGACCTATGAAAACAAAACAGGAGAAGCGCAAGATTCGATGGTTGCGGTGGGTATCTTTTTTGCAGACCAGAAATTTGTTCGGCCAGACTGGGCGGAGAATTCGGACAGGCCCAAGAACCTGGCATTTTGCGGAGTTGACAGCAAACAGTGCGCTCCCGGACAGAGTTCAGCAACTAGTCAAACAAATACGAGTTCAGAGTCAAATGCTGTTCCATCGTATCCCAGTTTCCAAGTCGGCGCTGATGGACCTCTTCTGAGTCAGGCAAAGTACATAGAGCTTGAGACTAGTGCCGGGAAGATACATTTGGAGCTTGACCCTTCGCTTGCCAGGGTTCACGCAACTCAAATGTATAAGCTATTTAAAAGCGGAGCCTTCAATGGAACCCCGCTGGTTAACTTTGTTCCAGGCAATTATCTGCAAACTGATAGTGTAGAAAACAAGATTGCCGGACAGGCAGCATTGTCAGCCGAAGCTAAGGCTCTTTTGCGCAGATTGCCGCTAGAAGTCGAGTCTCAATTAATTGGACTAGCCAAGCATGATCGTTATGTTCTGAGTATGTCTCGCTGGAGCGATCCGGATTCCGCGGTCAGCTCATTTTGTATTTTTCTTGCTGCTTCTCCGCAATTAGATAAGCATTACACAGTATTTGGCAGAGTAATTCCTGATACAGCAACTCTGGCTACCTTGGATCAAATAACCAAATCTTGGACCAATAGTCATGCCTGGATAGTAGGCGCTAAAGAGATTCAGAGGCCTGTATCGGACAAGTCAGCATCTGCATTATGACGCCTTTGAAATCTCAGTTCACAACTACCACAACTAATTTTTTGAAAAATTCTTCTCACTATCTTTCAAAAAATGGAACAATAAAATCAAAAGGTCGCGCATGAATGTCTGATGGACCAGCGCTCTTTTCAATAACTTCGACAGCTTCATTGCGCTTTAGCCCGCGCAAGATTTCGCATTTGATTTTCAAGCAATAGTAATACATTGTTTCATCATCGGTATCCTTCAATGCATCCATTGCTTCGTCAATTAAGTTCAATGCCTCATCTGGCTTGCCGGACGAACAGAGGCACAGTGCCTTTAGCGCAAGAAATTCAGCTTTGCTTTGCGCTTGCTTGCACCCAGCCTTCTTGAATTGCTCCAAATACCGCAATGCCTCGGCCTCCTTTTTTGCATAAAGCAAAATACGAACGTGAGTGCCTACATGACCCAGCCTTGTGCTGTAGTCATTGATTTCAGAATCACCAAGCGTGCGAAGAGCCGCGTTTGTATCGCCCGCGATTGCCTGGGAAGCTGCAATTGTGTCGATCAAGCTTGCGTCTGAAGCTCTGACTCTTCTGCTCCTGCTTTGCGAGCTTGTCTCAAGTCCTGAAAGAGTCAGCAGCATTTTATTGCATGCCTGTATCGCTTCGCTTGTCTGTCCCATGCATGCATAAACACGTCCTAGTTCAGCTGTGAGATAAATAGCGGCTTCTGCGTCGTTTTCATCCCATTCTGAAATCGGGCGCTCGCTCAATGCGCTTTTTATAGCTTCAATGCACTTCTCGTATTGTTTTTGATCTAACAGAATGCGAACATCACGCGCGATGATGGTGCAGTACAAAGTTCTGCTTAATCCACCTTTTCCCTTAAGGAGAGCAATTGCCTTTTGGGTGTAAGCGAAAGTATCGCCTGTCTTGTGATTTGCATGCGATATATCTGAAAGCATGACGAGAGCTCTCGCTTCAATTAAAGTCTCCGATGCATTCTTGCGAACTTGCTCCAGCAGTTTTTTGGCATCATCCCATTTGCCTTCTCGCATTAATGCATACGATAAATCAATCTGTATTCGCTCTTTGCCTGCTGCTGTGTCGGAACTTGAAAGCTCTTGCACGTAAAGTGCAAGGCGTAGCTCTTTTTCTGCTTGAGTCCAATCTTTTGCCTGTCCAAGCAGCATTCCCAGCCCGTAATGGGCGGTTGCAAGAACTTCGTTATCTACAGGAGAAGCATCCTTATCTTTATTTTGAGCTTTCATAATCGCTTCGCGGTAGAGCGATTTAGCTTCCTGATCGCGGTGCAGCATATGAAGTTCATCAGCGCGTTTCAAAAGAGCAAGAGCTGATATCGGATGCGTTGTTTGGAGCCGATCAGAGAATGCTTTTCCCAGTTCAACTTCGGCGGGGTCTTTATATTGAGGGCTTTTCCAGGCCGCATAAATTACCAGCGCTGCAAGTATTCCGAAGATTACCCAGAGGAAGATCTTGATGTATTTGTCCTCATCAATGATTGCATCGGATTTATCCTTTTGTTCTGATTGCGCATCTCGTGTTGGCGCTCCAACACCGGTAGCGCTCAGGGCTCGCGGACGCTTACCTTGCTCGAATCTGGCGAGGTCCTGCTTCAATAGCTCCATCGAAGCGTAACGATCTTCCGGGCGTTTTGCCAGACATTTCCAGACGATGGCTTGCACCGCGTTTGGTATCTTCAATTCAGGGAATGCTTCATCAAAAGTCTTGGGAATTTCGCTTACATGCTTGGACATAGTGTCAAGCACATGCTCACCCTTCAATGGCGGAACGCCAGTCAAACAGCTATACATCAAGCAGCCCATCGAGTAAATGTCTGCACGCGCATCGATCTCTCTGCCGAGGCATTGCTCAGGACTCATGTAATATGGACTGCCGATAATGGCTCCTTTTGCCGTCAGTTCTTGAATTTCTTCGCCCGAAGAAGGTAGCAGTTTTGCCATTCCGAAATCAGTCACCATGGCTTTTTGCTTGCCCGCTGCATCAGCCATTATGATATTGCCAGGTTTGAGACTGCGATGAATCACTCCCCTGTTGTGCGCGTGCGTCATTGCATCCGCAATCTCTATGAATATTTTCCATGACTGTGGAATTGTAAGCGGTGCGCCATTTACTAAGTCACTTAGCGTTTGCCCCGGTATAAAATCCATGACAAAGAACGGTTGGTCATCAGTCGTTTTGTCGAAAGAATGAATTTTGACAATATGAGGATGCGAGAGGAGAAGCAATGCTCTGGCTTCTTGCTCGAATCTTTTGCGCTTTTCTTCGTTTACAACAAGGTAGCTATGCAGGATTTTTATGGCGAATACATTTTTGTCAGTTGTGCGCACAGCCTTGTACACTACACTGGTCGCGCCATGTCCCAGTGCTTCGGTTATATCGTATTCGCCGACAAGAAGTTCGCCTACTAAATTCACGGCTTTAGATCCCCCGCTTATATTATAAAGCCTTCCATCGATGAACGTTTCTATCGATAGGAAGTGTACCGGAAGGCGTTAGCATGTGGACTCAAGAAGCACTGGTAGCATACCGCAAGTACGCGATGAACGCTAAATTCAACTGTAAGACCTGTGACTTTGCCAGCAGCAGACAGCCAGACGAATCCACAACACCGCGCTAGCCCTGCCCTAGTCAAGATGATTTAATTGCAGAGTTACTATCAACTCAGGTTTGCAACGGCTGGACGAAGAATTGGCGTTTACAGTATTCCACCAGTCTCGATTTTTACGCAATGCAATTTGCGTTTTGTCCTGCTTTCTGATTCAACCCTGGTGCCTCACCGCATCAGCCGATGCAACTGACGGTGGTGCCCTGAGCTCAAAATCAACTCAAACAGCCGATATTCTTGGTATTCGCCGAGAAGTAGAGCGAATCATTTCACTGCGACGTGGAGCGAGCTCCGACAGCGAAAAGAATCAACTCAATAACAACAGAGCCTTCGTGCTTCGCAGAATTTTCGATGCTATTTTGCAGCTGCAAGCTGCCGAGAGCCAATTAGAATTCGAGATCAACTACACGTATGATGCTATCGAACGCGAGCAACGCAAAGAAAACAAAGTAAACCAATTATTCAACATTGCCAACTTCACGCAGTCTAGCGTGCTTGGAATTATCGCGCCAGTATGCGATCTCCGAGAACAATTCATTGAGGAATCCACTGTTAGTCTTGTGAGTGGAGCAGTCGGAACTCTTTTGCCAATACTCGGTATTTTTTATACCAAGTTTGCCAAAGCCCATAGTCTGACCCCGCCGGCACTTATGTCCAATTATCTCAATGGTAAGGCCGTGGATGGATCGGGCTTGCCACCGCTGGTAGTGCGATATCTCAACTCGCCGGCTCCGGGCGAGAGCCGCACCCGCAGAGATGTTCTCAATGAAGACTGGAAGAAACGCTTCAAGGCTGACCTGGACAAAAAGGATACGCTGCATGGCATAGATGACGGTAAAGCCAGGAGTCAGGGCTATCTTCATGACCGCCTGGTTTTACTCTGGTCTCTCTACACTACTATTGAAGGATTCGACTCCGATCTTCTCTCTCTATTGATAGAAGAAAGGGGCTTTCAAAATGTCGAGCACCCACTTTCAAAGACGGTAATCGGGTCATCAGCGGCTGATGATGCAGCACGTCTGCTGCACATAGAAGCACTAGTAGCTGAGCTGAAATCGCTAAATGCCTCTGGCGAAGAAAGCGAGCGAAAGCGCGATCTGCAGATCACACTTCTCGAGACATTGCTTTCAGGCAGCCTTGAAATGGCTGTTGCTTCCGATCGATGCCAGAAAGAGCTCAATTATCAGTATGACGTTGTTCTGGCAGAGCTGACGAACAGACAAGCCAGCATCATGCAGAAGCTATACGAAGCAAACTTTATTCAAGGTGGCACTTTTGGCATGGTAGCCAGCTACTTGTTTCTCAAAAAACGGCTTATCCCAGCAGGCAAAGTCTTGCTCGTTGGTGGTGGAGTTGGCTTTATTCTAACCGGCATTTCATATATGGCTCTCTACGGGGGCTGGCGCAAAAACCAGACCGGTCCAAACTCGCTAGCAGATTTTTTCGAATTGAGACCAGAGCACGGACTCTCTCCACTGGTGTATGCCTATCTGAACTCAGCCTCGCCCAGCAGAACCGACGGCAAAACCAGACGACAGAACCTGGAGGATTATTGGAACAACAATTCTATTGTCACGATGAATCTCAAAAACAGACGCACTCTGGAAAAGTTGGGAAGTATGCCGTCTTGCAAAAGGGACACTATTAAGTTAGTTCTAAATAGAATAGCCCTTTTGAGTACTTTGCGCGAGCAATACGCTGAATTCGATGTGGAGCTGCTGGAGCTATTGCGTAAAGCATGGCCGGTGAACCTCGCCAAAAGCTCTCCTGAGGTGAACGCAGGGCTCAATCCTGCTGCCAGAGCCACAGCAGCATTGCTAGGAGTTGGCGAATTGCTAGAGCAGAAATCGGACGAGAACGCAAAACTGTTGATTACAAGACAGGTTCTTGACGGCTTCCTTTCTATGACGGCTGATGCCAATCTCATTGGTCAGGAAGTTGATCATGAGTTCAAAATACTGGACCGCATGGAAAGGGAAAGAGACAAAATCATCCAGCTAACAAACAATGCCAACTTCTTTCAGGGCAGTGTTATAGGTCTTATTGCGACTTCACTGGGGCTGGCAGCCACACCTGCAGATGTGGTGGCGACAAACAAATTAGCTATTATTTCCTCAGCAATGAGCGGTGGTCTAGCGGGATTCGCTTTGATCGAAGGGCGTGGCGGATGGCGGCCAGAGAAAGCCAATCCCAATTCTCTAAACGCTGCGTTCGGAAAAAATTTCAAGTTTTATCCAGTTACAACTCGATATCTCAATTCGCCCGAACCAGATTCGCAAGTCAATCTCTCCCGAAGAGAAGCCTTGCTCAAGTACTGGAAAGAGTCGCATGTTCTGGGCGTAAATATAAAGAAAGACTCGACAGTTCAAAAGCTCTCTGCTGAAGGCAAAGCGCACCACTGGTGGTCGGAAACCATCCATTTGATCAACAATCGAATAACAATGCTATTCGATTTGCGTGCTGTGATGCGAAGCAGCAATGTTGGCTTTGACGAGTTGATCAAAGTTCTAGATTAGGAGCGGCGTTAGATCCAGCCACCATCATTGTTCAACTCAAGGACCGCTGCAAAATGGTAGGGGCGCCCCTACCATAGGTCATTCGTCTAATTGCAATTTCCAGATCATAGAAACTGATTGTGCGGGTGGGATGCTCCTTACCGTCATGAAAAAGCCACCGTCGGGATTTAGCGCCATCTCGATGGGAAGAAGATTCTTTTGCGGAAGCTTAAATTCCTGCACTTTTCCCGTGTTGCTGACTTCGAGAATGGATCCTTGCCCGTTCGCTTTGATAGCTCCGAGATAAATGCCGTCGTTGTGTCCGAATATCGCACCGGTTTTGACTACACCGGGGAGAGGAAATTCAGTTATGCTGCCATCGGGTTTCAAGCGCACAACAGAAGTGCTCTTCGGGGCCCAAATGGCACCGTCAGTGGTGTTGGTCATATCGCCGGTGAGCTTTCCTTTGCCGGTGGAGAAATGGCTGAGTTCACCGGAGGTCGTCAAACGTCCGATACGACCGCTTCCAACCTCAGTGAACCACATCGCTCCAGCCTGCGCGATGAGAGCCGTTGGCCCATCGTTCTTATCTCCGACCACAAACTCGGTGATCTTACCATCATCATCTATACGCCCAATTTTACCAGCGGCCGATTCCACAAACCACATCGCATCATCAGGTCCGTGCTGAATGTCTAACGGCTTGCTGCCAGCAGTTGGAATAACATATTCGGTAATTTTTCTGGATTTATCGATTCGTGCAATCTTGTTGGTGTTCGTCTCTGGAAACCATAAAGAGTCGCTACCTGGAATAAAATTGATAGATGCGGGTTGCGCGGCCGGGGTAGGAGTAGCATGAAACATCGTCTTACCAGTCTTGTACAAAAACTCTACCGCTCCTGACTTTGCATCCAGAGTAGCGTTGGTAAACCATATGCCTTTCAACGGACCTGCGGTATCGTATACGATACCATAGGGGGCGGTATAGGGAACGGGATACCTCGTAAATTTAGCAGACGGAGAGCCTGCGCACGCAAACTGTGATTGAACAAAGATCCCAAGCACGATAGAGCCGAGGCCAGCAAGTAAACGAAAGTTTCTATTCATCGCTCGCTCCTCGCATTGAGTTTGCGCTACTATATATAGTGCCTACATTGATGCCACTCATTTCTCGAACTGCCCCGCTGCTGCTTATATAAAACTAGACGGTAAGCAATTGAATCATCTTGACTGAACTATGACCTGCGTTCTAGAAGTCAAGCCGCAGCTGCGTGATATATGATTATGTGTCTTGTGTGACAGCACCGGGTCTATTCACTCGTGGAGGTTCTATGAAAATTTTGTGCTCTCTTCTGTGTTTAAGCATTGCTGTCTGTTGTGGTCCAGCATTTGCGGCCGACAAAGACAAGACCAGCAAGACCGAAACCAAGACAGAGACCAAAAGTGAAAGCAAAACCGAAACAAAGGAAGTCACAGCTAAAGTTTCCAAGGAAAAGGCACAGGAAGCAGCAATGAAGTTGGTCCCCGGTGAGCTGCTTTTCTGGGATCTGCAAATTGAAGATGGCATACCGGAGTATGCTTTTTACATTAAAGGCAAGGACGGAAGAATCAGCGAAGCAGAGATGGACGGGAACACCGGCAAGAAAACCAATATAGGTGTTTTGATTGAGTCGCTGGGCAAAGATGGCCGCGACATAAAAACTACAAACTCTAAAGACCTTGCCAGACTGAAACAACCCAAGCTCACCAGAGAGCAGACTCAAGAAAAAGCTCTCAAGGCATACCCCGGCACTGTTGAGGCCTGGGAACTTCTTTTGTGGGAACACGGAAAAGAAGGCAAGCTTGTCTTCGACTTCCGCGTTGTAGGAAAGGACGGAAAGAAAGTAGTTACTATCGATTCCGGAGACGGTTCGACAGTTTCAATCAGCAAGTTTGTAAAAGGCGAAGGCCGTTAAACCAGACCATAACTGGCGGCGCAAGCTTGTCCTAAACTTACGCATCACTTAAGGAAATTGCGTCACCAGTTGTACTTAAATAATGATCGCTCGATCTCGTATATAACCAATAAGGACCGATCTTCATGTCAAATGCTCGCGTGTATGGTTCACTTTTATTAGCTGTCACCTTTTTGTGGATCTCGCTTGCCTGGTCGAACTCGGCTGCCTGGGGGCAAACTGCAGACAAAAAAGTTGACCTCGCGACTCGACCGGACTTTAAAGAGCCTGTTGTGCTGGCTAGCAAGGATGGCGTTCTTGAAATCCGTCTTACAGCAAGACAAGAAGAAGCGACTCTAGATACGGTAGCCAAGCCGGTCAAGAATTTTCTGCTGTTTGACTATGAGCTAATTCGAGGCACAGCATCAAACGGAAAAAAAACAGGAAGCAATCTTTATCCAGCGGCGACTCTGCAAGTGTATCCAGGCGAGAAGTTGATCGTCCATTTTGAGAATGAACTACGGAACCTCACCATCAAGGACTATTTCGTTCCAAGTTACACGCCCAAAGACAAGACCGTTCCTTTGTACCCAGAGATGATGACGGAGTCACCGATAAATCTGCACATTCACGGAGCTCACATCAGTCCAAAAGGAAACGCCGACAATGTGATGTTGGACATTCCTCCGGGCAAGGCCAATACTTACACTTACTCTATACCAAGGAACATGCCGCAAGGACTCTATTGGTATCACTGTCATCTTCATGGACTGACATCGGCGCAAACTTATTGTGGGCTTGCCGGTTTGCTTGCAGTTGGACGAACGGATGGCAACATACCGCTTGTCACCGAAAACAAAATTCCTATCCGCAAAATGGCACTTCAATATAATCTGGTTTTTGATCGCGCTGGAGGTTCGGCGGACCTCAACGATGTGATGTGGCCCATGTGGGTCAACTCTACAAGTCCACCGAAAAAGGGCGAGCTAGCCAAAGGCACCTACCGACCTTCTTTTGCGCCAGTCAATTTCAACCAGGCGAAGAAAGGCACTAAATACGCCACCGTTTGGTATGAAGGACCTCTTTCAATCCGCAATCATAGAGGTCAATTGTCACTCATTCCAAGCAATCTCCAAAATTTCGTTGCCGCAGACCACAAAGTCAGCAACAACGTGCCGGAAAATCCATCTCTTCCGGATTACCTTCGCGATGTTCAATACACAGTGAATAGTCAGTTTCAGCCGGTGATAAAAAGCAAGGCAGGTCAAACTGAAATATGGGTGCTCGCAAATATTAGCGATTTTGCTTATATGAACCTGCAGCTAACAGAAACTGCAACTGGGCGACATCCCAAGATTGCTATTGTCGGACAAGATGGCAATCCCTATCAAACGGTTCATTATCCGCTGTCGGGCGAAGGCACGAAACTGTTAATTCCTCCGGCGACCCGTTTTGCAATTGCCGTAACCATACCGGAGAAAGGCGATCTCGTTTTGGAGATGCCTGAGATCGGAAAGACGAACAAGAACGGACAATTCGATCCTGGCAAGACGGTCACTGAACCCGGTGTTGTCTACACAAACAATGGAACTGAAAATCCTCCGGCGGTATTGGGCACACTGAGTGTCCAACCCAAATACATCAGCTATTTTGATGGTTTCTTCCTTTTTCCAACCCAGGTACTGGCACGCGCCCGGGCTACAGAACCTGGCGGCGTGACCACCGCATTTGTGGAAGGTCAGAAGCTTGGTGCATACACATCTTATGTTGATCTTTCTAAAGCCGTTCCTGATTTCAAACGCGAAATCGTGATGTCCGGTGGATTTCTCAATAACCTTGCAAACCTGAGTGACTCCAAAGCATTTATGTATGCGTTCGATGGACAGACATTTCCAAATACGCCGGTAATTCAACCGCGCCTCAACTCTATCGAAGAATGGAGTTTTGTCAACAACAACAACGATGAGCATCCGATCCACGTACACGTAAATGACTTTCAGGTAACCGAATACTATGATCCAATCAGCGGCGTACATACCGGCGCTGACCAGTTCTCCGTGGACAATGCAAATTGTCCGGCACCAAAGATGGATGAATCTGAGAATGTGACCCAACCAGGTCTGCTTAAGTTCCGTACGAGGTTCGACGAGTACACAGGTACATATGTGACTCACTGCCATCGCCTCAACCATGAAGACAACGGGCTGATGTCGGTAATTAACGTGATACCGGCGCAATCCACTTATGCAGTTGCGGTTCCTGGTGCGCCAGGCCGAGCAGCCGAGGTTCACGTATATGATGGCAATGGTGATCGACTGCTCGCCACAGTCATTCCGTTTCCTTTTTATGAAGGCAATGTCAATGTTGCGATGGGCGATGTAGACGGTGATGGCGTGCTCGATTTAATCGTCGGATCCGGCAAGGATCACGCACCGGAGGTGGTGGCATATGCCGGAGCCTCAATCTTGGGCAAAGGTATTTTTGGCACAGAGTTAGCGCACTTTCAGCCGTTTGATTCCACTGCGCGTCAAGGTGTTAGCGTTACCTCTGCGCAGATTGATGGATCACCGTCAGACAACTTGATCGTCGGATCGCCGGCTGGCATTACCGATGAAGTGAAAATCTATAGCATCCCTCTTGCAGGCTCTGACAAGGGACCCGCCTTATTCGCCAAATTTAAGCCGTATGGCGAGGACAGATCGGGCGTGAGTGTCGCATCGGGAATGGTTGATTTTGCAACCGGCCGTGAGAGCATTGTAACTGCACCGGGTCCTGGCACCCCGACGGAAATTAAGTCATTTGCCTACACCCTGTTCGAGCCAACAATGAAAGATCGCAAAGGCGTTACGCATCCTGCCGACACGCTGCAAAATGGCACCAGTTTCTTTCCATTTGGCAAAGATTATTCGGGCGGGGTCTCGCTTTCCACTGGATGGATAGCCGCCACGCTTGGTGGGGCGAAATCAATTATAGCTAGCCAGTTAACAGGCAATGGCGCAGTCAAGATTTTTTCGGCCGGCTCCGCATTGGATGGCGGACCATCAATTTATTTGGGATCGTGCCGCTGCGGTAAAGATAATCCTTTCCGAGAGACAGCGAGCTTCAATCCTTTCCCGGAATCCGGCAGCGTACACGTGGCAACAACAAGTACAACGACTGGCGCACACCTGCTGGTGAGCGGTTCCACGAAAGGAAAAACCCAGTCGAGCGTCCTCAAGTATGATTTCAAAAGACCAAGCCCTGAGGCAAAGACACTTGAACCTGTGCCTCTAGGAGAAGTCTGGAGTGGAACCGCAGGAGCTGCTGCCACCCTCGGCGGTGACTAGGCTTTCCTCGGAGCACTGAGGAATCCAGGCTCCCTTCCTATCTTCTGGAAGCTGACCTTGCCTACTCCCTTGCCACTTTCTGTGATACCAATTGCCTTGCCTGCAGCAGTGGACAAATCAATACCGCGTCCTTTGACAAACGGGCCGGCGTCTGTGTACACAACATCCACGGACTTGCCCTGGTGGGTAACGCGTAATACGTCACCATTTTTTAGACCCAGCTGGCGAGCGATTTCCGGTTTTACAGCGGCCGTCATTTCCTTTGGATTGAAGTATCGTCCAGACGAAGTTGATTGAGGAGAACCATAGACAGAAGCGATGGTTTCATGGCTCGGCTGAGGTGTTTTTACTGGCTCAAATTTCGAACCGAGTGGACCCTTTTCCGGTTGCTCAGGTTGCTTTGGCTGCTCTTTTGGCGGCTCTGGTTGTTTCGGTTGCTCTTTTGGCAACTCAGGTTGCTTTGGTTGCTCTTTCGGAGCTTCTGGTTGTTTCGGTTGTTCTTTTGGTGGCTCCGGTTGTTTTGGTTGCTCTTTTGGAGTTTCTGGATGCTTTGGTTGTTCTTTCGGAGCTTCTGGTTGTTTTGGTTGTTCCTTTGGAGCTTCCGGTTGTTTTGGTTGTTCTTTTGGCTGCTCAGGTTGTTTCGGCTGAGCTTGCGGAGCCTGATCTAATTTTGAATTTATTTTTTCTTGCATCGGCTTGTTGCTGATGCGATCCATTACTTGCTTGTAATTGTTTTCATTCAGCAAGCTTTGTCCAACGGGCAGACCACGCATGTGCGGATCTTTTCCATTGGTTTCTTTGTTGTATTGGTCTTTGAGTGCAGCAGCGAGAGCCATCTTCTCTTGGTGGCTTGCGTCTTTTCCGAGCAAACGCCCGGCGACCTGATATGGTCCTTCGCCTCTGCGTACTTTTGCGTCTTTGAGCTGCTGCTCATTAAGGTGCGGCTGCTCCTGCTTTGGAGCTTCTTGTTTTGACTGCTCAGGAGTTTCTTGCTTTGGTTGTTCAGGATTCTCTTGTTTTGGTGCTTCCTGTTTCGGTTGCTCTGGATTCTCTTGTTTCGGTGTTTCTTGTTTCGGTTGCTCCGGATTCTCTTGTTTTGGAGCTTCCTGCTTCGGCAATTCTTGTTTAGGAGCGTCTTGTTTTGGCGCTTCTGGATTCTCTTGCTTTGGTGCTTCCTGTTTCGGTGCTTCGGGATTCTCTTGCTTTGGGGCCTCCTGTTTCGGCAATTCTTGTTTAGGGGCGTCTTGTTTCGGCGCTTCTTGATTCTCTTGTTTTGGTGCTTCCTGTTTCGGTGCTTCTTGATTCTCTTGTTTTGGTGCTTCCTGTTTCGGTGCTTCCGGATTCTCTTGCTTTGGTGCTTCCTGTTTCGGTGCTTCTTGATTCTCTTGTTTTGGTGCTTCCTGTTTCGGTGCTTCTTGATTCTCTTGTTTTGGTGCTTCCTGTTTCGGTGCTTCTTGATTCTCTTGGT
>JBIKOL010000123.1:0-26660 GCA_044358055.1 Obscuribacteraceae bacterium (SeqCode) | reverse complement strand
TCTTTCCTGAACAACACTTTTGGATGGCGTTCCGGCCAGCTTTCCCATGTTGGCTGCTACATTCTTTATGCAGCCATCGTTGTTTTTCGGATCACTTGCATATGCCTGCTCCTGAACCCAAACCATAAGAGCTTCAAGTTGAATCTTTTGAGCAACAGGTTCGCTCAAAGCATTTCCAATATCAATGCAGTAACTCAGCACCAGCTGTGTTGCAGGAATGAGGAAGAGCGCCATAATCGACCTTACGATGCCAGCAAAAGGACCGAAACTGTCGTCATCGTTACTACCAACATTGTGAGCAAGCAATGATTTGACTTGCGTAATTGCGGCTCCTGGCAATAAGAACAATATTGCCATCGGTACATAGCACTTCTTATACATTTGCTGCACCATCCACACCACATTTGCTTCGTCCTTGAATGCTGCTTCCGAAGAGCAAGGTGCTGCGGCTGCTTCATTTGCCACATTGATTAGCGGCAGTTTCATGCAATGAAATGAATTCTGACAGTTTTGTCTGCAGCAATTGGCCTGATTATCTGAATTCTGGGCATTTTGTGCTTGCTGAGCACCTTTTGCCACTTTTGCCCAGCCACGCGGGTTTACAGCCTGTTGCATAAACGAATCTGCCATAGCCGCAAGAATGCCGGCCCACTGCCCGGATACAGGCACAGTTTGAGAATTCGGGACAGAAACGGCTTCTTCCCCCTGTCCATTTTCCTTACAATTCAATCCTGCCGGTGACTGATTGTCTGCCCACCCACCTTCGGTGTGCTTGGTACTATTGGGCCCGTCCTCCTCAGGCGCGAGCATTAGATATTGCTTCCAGTCAACTGTTTCACCGAACGCAGAGACGAACCTGGCTAGTGTGAAGCCACCGCTAACGGTGCCTTTGTGTGGTAGAGTCGATTTCGATCTTACGTTTTTTCCTGACCATGGCACCGGCCCGCCGCTCCGCACAGCTTTCCCCATTTTCTTTGTACGTCCAAACAAACTAGAAATATCCTCGGTTCCAAGGTTCTCACCGCCCGCTGAATTAATGGACGGCTGGTGTACATCTGCCCGAAAGCCCTTTTCACCAGCACCAGTTGGTCTGTTGTTGCCACCTGATTCTCTGCAATTGCTAACCGGCGTCGGTGAACTGATTTCTAGTCCCGGCAACATATTTAAAACTGAGCCGCCCGCTCGTGAGTTATTGCCCGATACAAGTACGCCATCCTGCATAGCATCCAATGCACTGGTCTGCGTTTGAGGAGAATCGAGGCGCAGAGCGGGCTGTATTTCGTTTTTCTTAGCGAAAGCGCGGTCGATTTTGCTTGATGCACTGCCACCAGCCTCGGTGCTCTTTTTTGATTTGCTCGATTGCGGTTTTATTTTTTTCTCTGAACAGGATCGTGGACCGGCGACCGTATCAGCGCATATTTTCTCTTGTGCCATAAGCGGCAGCCCGGCGGCAAAATTGTTTAAGAGAACAATATGTATGAAAATACGAACCAAACGAATAGGAAACATTCCGGCTTGGCTGGCGGAAATAAACGCAATTGCCCTCTTGCTTATTTCAGATTTGAAATTACTTTGGTTAGAGATCATTCCCAATTGCCCCCTGCAACCGAGAACAAAGTAGCGCTGTTACTGTGAGGTGGCTGTGACATGCGAGCATTTGTTCGAATTGAAATAAGTCTCTGAATTGCAAATTCAACGAAAAAAAGAACGTGCACATTTTTTCGCAGATAAAGCAAATAGCAAAAAATATCTCTTATATGCCATAGTATGTTAAATCAAAAAAGTCAGCAACCAGGGTGGTATGAAACCACCTGGCTGCTGACCGCAAACTAACTCAACGGCAAGCTTTCGAGCTTCCTGCTAAGTCGCGTTTGCTTACGGACGATGCGGCAGCGGGCAGGGACCGCCGTTCATACGCTCGAGCTCATAGACACGCTCCGGAACCGGAGGATGCGTCAGCTGGAGGTACTTCCAGAGCGCCTGCAGCTTCTGCCACAGGTTCTTCGGAGCCGGCTCAGCCGAGACCGAGTCGAAGATCGGGTCCACGGTCATGCAGACGCGCATGACACGGAAACGCTCCGCCTCGTTGCCCTTCGGACGATGCTTCTCGACGTAATCCACCAGCTTGATCAACCCGCTGGCCAGAGCACAGGGGTTGCCGGTGAAGTGCGCGCCCGTAGCGTCAGCGCCGGATTCGCGAGAGCGAACCACGAACATCTGAATCAGCTTCGTCAACTGCTGGGTGAACCAGAAGATGACGTACATGAGCACGTTCGAGAGGATAGTCGAGATGAAGGGCGGCAGCACGCGGGTCTGCGGGCGGATGCCCAGCAGGTTGCGCAGCCAGTGGATCGTGGCGATCCAGGCGCGGACGCCGGTGTCGACGATGAGGAAGAAGAACGAGGACAAGATGCTGATCAGCGAGTTGATGGCGACGTCGTAGTTGTAGACGTGGCCGAGCTCGTGAGCAAACACCGCCTCGATTTCCTCGTCGGTCATGCCGCACTCGAAAAGCCCCTGCGTCGCGGCGACCACAGCCTTGCTGTGAATCGGACCGGTCGCGAAGGCGTTCGGAAGCGGGTTGTCCGAAATGTAGACCGGCGGCTTGTACTTCAGGCCGGTCTTCTTCCAGACCCGGTCGACGATGGCGATGAGCCGGGCATCACGCGGATTGTTCGGGTCCGCGGGGGTGCACTTCATGATGTACAGCGAGATCTTCGCGCTGTACCACCAGCCGACGACCGTGAGGAGCGGATAGGCGATCCAGAAGCCCAGCTTGAACTGGAACGAGAAATTGAAAGCCCACAGGGCGGCGAAAATCAGACCGCCCATCATGAGGAAGCCAGCAAGGGTCTTCAGCCACGTCTCGAGACGCCGACGACCGATACCAGACTTCTCATCATGAGGAATAACGCGATGACGTGACATAGTCATTCTCCTCTTCAGAGTTGATGGAAGGCACTTGTGCAAACACGCAGCAAGAGCCCAGAAAACAAGCCTTATCCCAGAAGCCGTCGCAAAACATGCCAGCTAAGATGCTGCTGAATGTTCTCGTCGTCGGCTGTGTTGTTTGTTTTTTGCGGTTAAGCGAAAAGTTTTTCTGGGATAAAGCGTTGCAGCTTGAGGCTACTACTCGAGGCTCTTGATAAGCAAGTAAGCCGAGCCTTTTGGGTAAAGCAGCCGAATAGAATTAGCTAATCTAGCCCTTTGTTCTGCGCGCAGTTGCGCTAGCTGCGCCCAAGCGCGCCGGAGAAGGACAATATTACGGTTTTGAAGCTGCTAATATTAGCCACAACTCAATCGAAAGGAGCTGGGTCTTGGGCCAAATAGTCAGTCGGGACGAACTCGAAAAACTCGGAGTGGAGCTGCGGGCTCAAGGAAAAACGATCGTAAGCACTAATGGCTGCTTTGATATTTTGCACGTTGGACACACACGGATACTGAAACAATCCCGCGCGCTTGGAGATCTGCTTGTTGTTGGTTTGAACAGCGACGCGTCCGTGTCGAGGCTGAAAGGGGCAAACCGTCCAATCAACCCAGAGCTAGACCGAGCAGAAGTTCTATGCTCGCTTGAAGCAGTTGATTACGTGACTATCTTCCCCGAAGATACACCCGTTGAGTTCCTCAAATTATTGAAGCCAGGTATTCATGTGAAAGGGGCTGACTACAAGCCGGAGAACCTGCAAGAGACTCCCGTAGTCGAGGCTGGCGGCGGACGCGTTGTAATACTAGAGCTGGTGCCCGGAAAAAGCACCAGCTCCGTAGTAGAACGAATTAAGGAACAGTAGTTATTGAGTCTTGCCTTTCTTCTGCAAGAACACCAGCCTCTGACGAGCATCTTCACTGTATTCGGAATCGCTGGAAACTTTCAGCGCTTCTTTGAATTGCTCTGCGGCTTCGTCTTGTCTGTGTTTGCGCTCGAGAATCAAGCCCATGCGGTAATAAGCTTCACCGAGTCTGTAATCATTCTTGACCGCCGAGCGGTATGAATTGAGCGCCTTATCGTAATCCTTTTCGATTTCGTAGGCGGTACCCAGATTGTAGTGCGCGGTTGCCAATTTCTGATCAAGTGATACTGCGGTTTGCCAATTCTTGATTGCACCTTGCAAATCATGCTCAGCTCTCAAAGCAGCTCCGATGCCATTGTAGGTAATCGCATCTTTGGGATTTATGGCAAGAGCTTTTCTGAATTCGGAAAGAGCCTGAGCGTAGTTATGCTGCTGGTTGAAAATCAAACCCAAATTGCTGTGGGCTTCAGCAAGGTTGGAGTTAACTTCAAGAGCCTCCTTGTAAGCAGCAATTGCATCAGTCAACTTACCGCTGAGATGCAGCTGTACCGCTTTGTTGTAACGTTTAACCGATTCGAGTTTTACATTAACAACGGAACCGTCCTCGAGCTTAACCTTTCCGCCACCAAGAGCAGTGGCAGTGGGTTCTGTGGATTCCCCAGCTTCGGCCTGAGCCGTTTCGGTTTGGGCGGCTTCCGCGGCGGGAGCGGAAAACGAGATTGGATTATCAGAAAATCCAATTACCGCAACGCCGTCCTCAAGCTTTACAACGCGCGGCTTAATTTTCAGATCTTCAGGGAGGTCTATAACCAGCCGTGCGGTTGGTTTTGGCGCATTTTCGAGATCCTGATAGCGAATTGACTTCAGAAACGGAATTGCTTTGGTCAAAGTCTTTGAAAGTTCTTCCGCAGACGGCATTGATCCTTTGTCGACATTAGCCTCTGCAAAATCAATTACAAGACGATGGTTAGGACCGGGAAGATCCAGTATTTGTGGCGCAGCAGGAGTTGATTTGGCTGCGAACTCGACAACCAGCTCCTGGGCGTTATCAGCACTAACCTTTTTTATCGGAATTACCGCGCCATCAGCAGCAAAGGCAGACTGGATAAAAACTGATACACCGAAGCTTGCCAATAGCAGCTGGCTGCTCGCAAAATTTATTGCCTTTCGATTCATGCTTTACATACTCCTGTTCGGCCATTGTTGATGGCGTCTTCACTTGAGAAGAACTTTTTTCGCCTCTGCCTGAGAATAAAGGCGCTTGACTTCCAAGTCCCCCTTCCAAGGCTCACCAAGTGTAACCGCTTAATGGCAACCTTTCACTGCCATCCATTTAAGATTGCGATTAAACCTGCGCTCTTTTTCATTAAAGAGCGTATTATTGAGGAAGAGATATTCGGGACTTCTTCTTGAGAACCTCTTCCTGTCCCGGTTAGGAAATTGCAGCTTAACTGCCTGAGAAAGGGATTACTAATGATTCGCCAATTGCTTTTTTCACTTTCAGCCTTGGTGCTGGCATGCTCCAACGGAGCCACCGCTGCAGGCATCTCATATCCGGAGGCTCCAGGACCAAACCCTGACCATCTGATAACACCGCCGCAAGAAAACCCTTACTTTTACGTGCGTCAAGATGGACAACCATTCGCCCTCCAAATTGACAGCACGAACAACCTCACAGATTACCTAAATCGGCACTACTACGATTATCGTTGGCGAGGCCAGGTCTGGGGACCCTATGACATAGTCAGTCAATCGGAAAAGCTTGTTCGACTGAGTCACCTCTGGCCCGAATACAATGAAGCTAACCAATACAGACTTTGGACCGGTTTCAATAAATACTTCGAAAGGCTTTCTGGCTACGGCCCCTAATCTGGACGTCGCAATGTCTGATCAAAAACTTTTAAAGAGTGCAATTGCGGAGCTTTGAATTGAAGCAAGTTGATCACGTTGCCATAGCTGTTCCAAATTTAGAAGAAGCGCTTGAATTCTACAAGAGCAAGCTTGGACTTGACTGTTTTTGTATTGAAACAGTTGAAGAACAGGGCGTGAGAGTTGCCAAGCTGGATGCCGGCAATACCCATATTGAATTGCTCGAGCCTCTGCATGCCGAATCGCCGGTCGCGAAATTTATCGCACAGAGAGGCCCGGGGCTTCATCACATTTGCCTTGCCGTTGATTCGATCGAAGAAGAGCTCTGCCAGCTTAAGAAGGCTCAGGTTCGCTTGATTGATCAGGAAGCCAAGATTGGCGCAGGCGGCGCAAAAATTGCCTTTGTTCATCCCAAAGCAACTGGTGGGGTTCTCATGGAGTTATCTCAGCCAGCTCAAAATGCGGCCAAACATTAAGCAGAAAATTCAGGTTTTCTGATGATCTTAAAGATCAGGCTTAGCCATGTTGTAGTCTGACCAGGATCTCTCTTGATGGAGCGCACTCGAATGCCAGTAATGACAGAAATGAATAGTATTGAAAAAGCACTTGGCGACAAAGCCAAGTATTATCTCGAACACCAGTGCAAGACAGTTTCAAAAGATCTGCTGCACTTGCCTGGACCAGATTTTGTGGATAGGGTGGTTGCCAATTCCGATAGATCGCCCCGCGTACTGCACAGCCTGCAAACATTGCTCAACTCCGGACGCCTGGCTGGAACCGGCTATGTCTCAATCCTTCCAGTTGACCAGGGTATCGAGCACTCCGGCGGAGCCTCATTTGCAAAAAACCCTATTTACTTTGACGGCGAAAATATCGTCAAACTCGCAATCGAAGGCGGCTGTAACGCAGTTGCTTCAACCTTCGGCGTGCTGGGCTCAGTAGCTCGTAAGTATGCTCACAAGATTCCCTTTATCGTTAAGGTCAACCACAACGAGTTCTTGACTTACCCGAACAAGTTCGATCAAATCCTTTTCGGCAACGTTCGTCAAGCCTGGGAAATGGGTGCCGTTGCCGTTGGCGCCACCATTTATTTCGGCTCACCCGAATCAACCAGACAAATTCAAGAAATTGCCAAAGTCTTCCATGAGGCTCATGAGCTGGGAATGGCTACAGTCCTCTGGTGCTACTTGCGTAACAGCGGCTTCAAGGTTGGAGATACCGACTATCATGTGTCCGCCGACCTGACCGGACAAGCAAACCACCTCGGAGTCACCATAGAAGCCGATATCATCAAGCAAAAACTTCCCGAAAACAATGGCGGCTACAATGCGCTCAAGTTCGGCAAGACAGACGCCAGAGTATATTCTGAGCTCACAACTGATCACCCAATCGATCTGACCCGCTATCAGGTACTGAATAACTACATGGGCAGAGCAGGATTGATCAATTCCGGCGGAGCTTCCGGATCAAACGATTATGCTGAAGCAGTCACAACAGCCGTCATCAACAAGCGTGCTGGCGGTATGGGTCTAATCTCTGGCCGCAAAGCCTTCCAGAAGCCAATGAAGGATGGCATCGCACTCTTGAATGCAATCCAGGATGTTTACCTCTGCAATGATGTAACCATTGCCTAGGTTTAACTGAATAAAAGGGAAAGAGAGGGCCTCAAAAGGGGCTCTCTCTTTCCCTTTGCGGAGGCAACAAAAAAGAAAGCAATCCTTAGAGCAGGCTTGCTTTCTTACAACACTGACGAACTAGTAATTATTTTCGAACTATCTCTTTAGTGCGTCCGGCTTCCAGACGACCTGACAAACTCCAGAGGAGCAATCAGATTTTTTTCCAATTAGCTTGCTCGTATCAATGTTGCCACCAGGACTGGTGCTGCTTTGATTTTGCAACTTATCGCCAAGCTCGCTAATCTGCGGTTTGTTGCGCTTTTGCTTCATTGTTGACTCCGGGAAACTAACGCATATGCATTAGGCAATATTATGGCCCAGTTGCAATCGTTTGCACCTCTTGATTTTTGCAATTGCAAAAAATCGAACCGATATACAGACGATTCTCAGTCACTCGCGAGAAGAGGAGCGTCATATATAAGAATTGGGTCAATTCTATAAGACGAAATGATACAGCGCTACTGTCGATCAAAATGCTCTTCTTTATTGTTTTTCAAGGTCTGTGTCTATCGCGCAAACTCTACTGCTCATGAGTATTTCCAGAGCAAGCATTCAAAAAGGTAGGCTAAAAGACTGTTCAAGGCCCGTTACAATTCAAACTTATATGCTAGAAGTAAAAGAACATTTTGAGCTGGTGCCAGAGCCGCATTCGACAAGACTTGATCTTCGAGAAGATCGCTTAACAATTCAAGGAGCCTTCATTGAAATCGTGTCCATTCTGCTCGTACCAATTAACCGTGCTAGATATCGGCGGGCGGGAACGCCTTGCTTGTTCTAACTGCGACTTCGTACACTGGAACAATCCGAAGCCTGTTACTGCCACCGTAATTCCCCTGGACGGCGGAGTGGTGCTCGTGAAACGCAAATTTGAACCTTTCGTAAATGACTGGTGTCTTCCGGGCGGCTTTATTGAGGCAGCAGAGCATCCAGCCGAGTCCGCCGCCAGAGAAGTTTTGGAAGAGACAGGCTTAGAGGTCAGAGTCTCCCGTCTTTTAGAAGCTGGCGCACCAGGCAGAGGAATCAATGTAGTCATTTTATTTTACGAAGCGATTCCCACTGGAGGACAGCTCAGTGCGGGAGACGATGCCGCCGATGTTGGCTCTTTCAAATTGAACGAGCTTCCAGGCAACATTGCCTTCGACATGCACAGGCAAGTCATTCTGCGCTGGTTTGAATCACAAGTTCCCACTCAAGGATTCGGCAGCAACAAGTAATTGCTCAATTCGGCCCCCGGGGCTCCAGTTTCATTTTTGCAGAAATCAATTCAGCTAACTCGTCAATTTCGTTGATATCGGCGCTCAAAACGTAAGACCCCTTCGTTGAGCCCAGCGCAAGCCCTTCCGCGTGAAACACACCAGCCTGTTTAAGACTTCTAAGTTCCGTCCAGGCGATCTTAGCTTTTGAAAACATCGAGCTTAGAACCAAGCCGTCCTTCTCAATTAGTATTCGATGAGGCTGCCGTAGCAACTGTGCAAGGTTCCACAAAACACCAATAAAGATCGACGCGGCGGCTAGATAAATAATGAATAGGTCGCCCTGACTGTTTTTTTCCGATATCGCAAGTGTGCAGGCAAACTGCGCAAAAAATCCCGCAAACGCAAGCTGCAAGAGCCACTTAAAACAATCAAGCAAGAAACTAACCCTGGGCAAGCAAAAGATTTTGCCATCACTTATGGTGGCAGAGCTCAGCGCTGGAATCCTGGCCTTTATAGAGCTTACTAAGTCCGAAACATTATTGAGCATACGCGGGAAGGATAAGCTAGACGACTTGCCGGTTAGAACATATTGCTTCAAACCGTATGGACTTGCCTGTTTCAGAGAAAGAATCTCCTCCCAAGCAAGAAAGTTTTTCCTGGCCAGGCTTCTTACGCTAATCCCAAAATCATCAACACTGACTCTAAAAGGGATTTGAATCAGTCCCCATATCCCAAGCAAGGAAATGGGCGAAAGACAGCACAGAGCAATTTTGAGGATCAGATGCAAGGCGAAAAAATGCTTGCTCACAAGCAGAACAACAGGAAGCATGCTGAGAATCGCAAGCACAGATAATTCTGCAAGCCCTCTGGCAATGAGGGCTGTCTTCAAGAAATAGCTTTTGCTGTTGCTCACACAGACTCCAGAACAATAGCCACAGGCATATTACCCAATTTGATCCAGCAAGGCAAAAGCAGAGATTCGCTCTCAGAGCCTGTCACTGGAATTTGTCACGCTTCAAGGTTCCCAAGAGCATTTATTTGCCTGCTTCTAAGCCAAGTAGATTAAATGATCGGTCCCGCTACGTGTTATCCCCACAGCATTTGCACAAAAATTCCACGAATTTAATCTAACGTAAAAAAGCCACTGGACGACAGCCACAGCGTCCATTTCTGCCCCCACAGCTGGTTCTAAACATGCCCCCAATAAGGTTTTCGCTCAAGACCTGTGCCCAAGTATTACTAATAAACAGCTTCTTCGCTGCGCTGCCATGCCTCGCTCAAGGAAGCGGGGGTTCCGTACGCGAGATGCTGCCACCGTTGGAGAGAACTTCTCCCACACCGGTCAGTAACTGTAAAGAATCAGGCGGCAACAATCGTCCTACAGGGGCAGGAGAGAAGGGTTTTCAGGCAGATCTGCACCAGCCTGCCAACAATCAGCTTGGTTCCGAACGACTGGGCACCAACGGAGATGAGTTGCCAGGACACTCGAGCAAAGAGATGGGTCAAGCGGTTCAAAGTGGTGGTCCGCAACCATGCTCGGAAAAGAATCAAAAATCACCAACAGCCAAGCCGCAGAAAGGCACCGAAACTGGTGGCACGACTCAGGTTCAACTGGTCTCAGCGTTTGGTACAAAAATCGACCAGGAACCATATATCAAACTTGACCCGGCGGTAGACGGACCGAATCGTACCGAGCATACGAAAGGCGGCTGGGCGGACAATCAATCACCAGCTGGTCTGAACTGCGGAGAGAAAGGTCAGGGTGAAGGTGCCGCCTGTGTAATGAACTCGCAAACAGTTCCGGTGGCAGGACAGTGGGCCGGCATGCTGGCTGCTCAAACGGACTCATTCACGCAACAAGTACCAAATCCTCGAGGCTGGGCAAAAGTAGCAAAAGGCGTTCAGCAAGCACAGAATGCACAGAATGCAGATAACCAGGGCAACTGCTGCAGACAGAATTGCCAGAACTCATTCCAGTGCATGAAATTGCCTTTGATAAATGTGGCTAACGAACAGGCAGCATCACCTTGCTCATCGGAAGCACCTTACAAAGACGAGTCAAACGTCGTCTGGATGGTGCAACAGATGTATAAAAAATGCTATGTGCCTATGGCAGTTCTTTTCCTGCTCCCCGGAGCTGTAATTACGCAAGCTAAATCCCTTGTTTCTTACAGCGTTTTGGGAACCCAGGACGAAGACACTACAAGTCCTTTTGTGGGAATCTTCCGTTCCATGATGGCTATTTTTCTTATCCCGGCGACGCAGCTTGTTGTGAGTTATTGCATCGATATCGGCAACGCATTGACTGAGCCGGTCGCACAAAGAATCCAGGTGGAAACGCTAATGGATTGGGTAATGGAACAGGCTTACGCCAGTGATCCCAGAAATAATGATGGCTGCATAAAAAATGTACAGGCCAATATGGGTAAGTTGGCTGGGACCTCAGTAAAACAGGTCGTTCAAGAAAGACAAAACGACTTGAACGTCACCGTACAAAATACACTCAATACAGTTAACGGACTGCTGTCACAAGGCTTGGAAGTCTTGAACGGATTCCAGCTTGTGATGATGTGCTATCTCTTTCTGTTGGGACCGATTGCTGCAGCATTCTACGCATGGCCTGCAGCTATTGGACATAGTCTCTTCAAGAAAGCATTTGCAAGCTGGCTGGATGGAGTTATCGTTCTTTCCTTATGGAAATTCTGGTGGTGCATCGTCTTGCTCTGCATGGTAGTTCGCTTGCAGAGCGGCAACATTAATCCAACCAGCCAATACGAAATGTACTATTTCACAGCTTTTATGACCATCCTTGTATGGGTGCCATTCCAACCTTTCGAGTTCAGACCAGGTGACATGGTGGACAAAGTACTTGAGCGAGCGCAGCAAGCTGGTGGCGGCGGTGGTGGCGCTGGAGCAGGCGGAGGCAAAGCCGGAGGAGCCTCAGGACAGGGCGGAACAGCTCAGTCCGGAGCAGCCTCAGGCGGGACATCTCAAGGTACAGCTTCGCAGAAGACCGCAGGTGGCGCTAATCCCAGCCTCAGCAACGATGGACCTGTTGCGGCCGGCAAAGGTAATTCGTCAGAGAGTTCGTCGACAGAAAGTGGGACCAAGTCCAATTCAAGCGGTCCTATGAGTGTGAGTTACGCAGCGGATCCCATCGGTCCAGTAGATATGAAAGATGCCCTTCCTCCCCCTCCACCCAAAGCTTAATTTTGGGAAACAAGATCCACAAGGAAAAACGGCTCAATGAGAAATGCTAAGTTGAAATCCCTGATCACAGCGATCGCCATAATGGCGGGTCTATCGCCTGCTGGTATGGCACAGCAGAAAGTGGATACAGTTCACATCTCGCAGCCGAAATCGCAAGACCTTGGCGAATCCTGCTCGACAGGAAGCAGAGGAAGAAACAACAACGGTTCCTTCGGGAATGGCTCGGGCATGGTCAGTGGCTCGGGGTTTGCACCCGGCTATACGGGCGGACGCTATGGCTCAGGCAGCTCTGGCAATGGAAATCATAGTTGTTGCGATGAGAACAAGCGCAGCAATGGCAACGGCAGTAATGGCAGCGGCAACACAATCCGAAATGGCAATAATGGCAATCATGGTGGCAATCATGGCGGCGGAATCTCGGGAGGCACCCCGGGGATTCATCACCCCGGCATTGGCGGTGGCACGCACACAGGTGGTGGCGTAACTGGTGGCACAAGCGTCATCGGAAGCTGTGGCGGAACCTGCGGAGGCTGCGCCGGAAAATGCGGCGGCAGCACAGGCTGCGGCAACCATGTCTGCGGATGCCCTCAACACAATAACAACAGCAATAACAATGGTGGTGGCGGTGGCGGCTCCTCCGTTGGCGACGGCGGCGGATCTGGGCTTGCATCTCCACAAAGCAACCAGCGTGAAGCCATGCAAGAGTTTTGCGATCCGGGCGCCCTTGGCACACTCGATAAGTCATGGCCAGGTGGCAATGTTTCACACCAGAGTGGTGGACAAGGTCCAGAAGTAACAAACAAACAGAACACCGAGCAAATTGCAGGACAAACCTGGCCGCACGTTCTTCCAGGATTTGCGGCTCAGTTCCCACCTGCAGGCCAGGCGACTTACAAAAATATGCCAAAGAGCCTGACACAAGGACCTGCGGCAATGACACCGCCATCATCAAGTGAACTTACAACAATGATGACGATGGCACAAAGCGCCATGGTTGAATCACTTTTCCAACCGAACTCCTGGTTGCAAACTGCTAAGGAAGTTCAGAACACACAGACGCAAGCAAACGCTGACAATTGCGCGAACATGGAAAAACAGCAAGCTGGATGCGCAATTGATTTCGTGCGTTCGGCGCTGGAGAACTTCACCGTTGATGCCGGCAACCAGTGGAACAGACTCCGCAACGAGTTGTTTATGCCGATGGCAGTTCTATTGCTGCTACCAGGCGCCGTAGCGACTCAAGCCAAAGCAACCGTTGCTCAAGGCTTCTCTATCTTTGGTGAAGTCAGTCCTGTTGAAGGCATCTATCGTTCGATTGTTTCCATCTTCCTTATTCCAGGTACCTACCTAATCGTCAATTACGGCATCGATGTCTCCAACTCAATTGCATACACGATTCAGTCTGAGTACTTCCGCATCTTTGGCTCCGACATGTATAGAGATGCAATGTGCGCACACATTCGTGCATTTGGCTCTCGCATGCCTTCAGAAAACAAAGGCTACATCCCACAGCAAGCTGGTCAGCTACAAGCACAGGGTAAAGGACCTCGCGCTCAATTTGAAGGATCAAACGTCGACGTCAAACTCGAAGATCCCTGCGCTGGTATTTATCAAGCACCCGAAAGCAAAGCAAACGAAAAAGTACCTTACGCCGTCAACTCGCAGCGTGCCGCATACAATGGCATGGGTGCAGCCTTAGCGATGACCTGGAACATCTTGTGTGCATTCCAAATGTGCTACCTGTACTATCTATGGTTCGTAGGACCAATCATGGCAGCTCTATGGGTGTGGCCGGTCAAGCAACTGCGCGATGCCTTCCCGAGCTGGTGCGAAGGTGTAATTACAATTTGCTTCTGGAGCTTGTTCTGGAACACCACAATACTATTGATGGCCTGTTTCCGTGGCATTGATGACACAGGCACAGTTGTTATGGAAGCACTCAACTTCCTTTCCACCGCTTGCGTCAAGTTCGCCTTCGACTTTGCCGGACTTGTAAAAGCCGCAGGAGCAGAGGCTGGCAAGATGGCAGAGAAAGCTGCACAAGGTGGTAAAGCAGGTCAAGGCAGCAAAGGTAGCAGCCCGGGCGCTCCACAAGGAAGGCCGAACACGCCTCCTAGCAATGCTCATCCGGCTCCCGGCAAGCCGCCTGGAGTAGCCAGCTTCCAGTCAAACGGCACAAATACAGCAGCCGGCAGTTACAACAACGATCGCGCAGGATCGTCAGCTCCAAATATAAACGACAGGACACTAAATTTCGCCAGCGGCCAGCATACCCAAAGCTCCGCGACGGTAAGCCCTGGAAACAGCTCATCACAGCTTGCCAGCAACCCAATAAATGTAGACAAGCCGGGAGGCTTTGTCGGAGGAGCAGCAACTCTAAGCAACTCAGGCATAGGCAATATCGACATTGGTGCACCTCCGAAAATTGACCCGCGTGTAGATGTATCAGGTTTGGCTGGGCTACCAGGAATTGCAGGAGCCTCAGGACAGCCTGGAGTTTTCAGTCCGAACAACGGCGAGACCGGCAACCGAACAGCAAATACAGATGCACAGCGCGAAGCTACAAACCAGCTAACCCGTGCGTTTGGCGAGCAGATGACTGCGGACGCACAAACGAGAGGACAGCAGCAGGCGCAGCAACAGCAAGCCGACGCTCAGGCCAAAATGCAGGCAGATGTGCAGAACCAAATGAACTCCCGCAACGCCGAGATGCTCATAGCTTCAATGGCACCACAAGCGGCCGACAGCAAGCTGCCCTTGCCTGGACAACCCGTGGCAGGTGACATTGGCGCCGCCCAAAGTGGCGCAAAGAGTGCATTCGATGCGGCTATTAACACTAATGTGGCGGGACCAAGCGGCAACATAAACCTGAATGGACTTACATTTGCGCCAGATTCCGCCATTCTAGTTTCAAGAGGCAACGCCGATCCAAGCTCCAGCATGAATATCGCGGGAACACAGCAGCCAGTCATGTCCAATACGATCGATACCAATGGACTTGCTGGTCTTTCGAGAACTACTAGTTCAGACCCGATAAACGGACTGCCGATTGCCAGCAATTTGGCAAGCGGAACGGCAGATATCAGCCAGGCTTTCGCCTCCGGCTATCAAAGCGTGCAAAATCACGCCTTGCAAGCAGTTCATCAAAATAGCTCCCCATCATCACTGCAGCAAGCCGCAAACATCATAGATCTTCCGGGCAACACAAACAAGATCACAGTGGACGTTCCCGGCGCAGCCAACACCGCAGATGGTGGCAGTACAGTTTCCAGAGCAAGCACGCAAGAAGACAATTCTTCGGCTACAGGCGCGTATCAGTTCACTTCGAACTCGAGCGAGCTAATCAATTTTGCGCCCGGAAACACGAACAGCGTTGCAGCTTCCTCACAAGAAAGAAGTGCCGTAGAGGCAGGAGCCGCAGCCGCCGCTTCCGAGTTGCCCGCGATCATGAACTCGCAATCCTATGTTCAGCCACCCACTAACGGCCACAATGAACCACAGACTGTTTATCGCCAGCAACAAGATACTGTAATTGAAGAGCGCCGCCCAAGCGGAAAGCCGGAGCCGCAGGATCAAGCAAGGCGAGTCATGAATCAGAATCAGAAGTATTTTGACCAGCAGCGAATGAACCAGGCGCGAGCGGCACAACCGCCGGCGACGGGTTCACAACAAGGAAATATCCCTCCCCAACAGCGCGCAGGACAGCAGCAGCACCCACGCCAGGCAAACTCCGGACAAGAGCAGATGCGGCAGGCTCAGAACGAGACTCAGCGCAAAGCAGATGCTCCGCTTGCCGAACAGGTGCGCTACGGGTCAATTCTTCGTCGCAGCAGAGATACAAACGAAATAAGCGAAGAAGAGATCGACCTGATGAAGAAACTTGGACATTCAGACGAAGAGAATGAGAACTTGGGTTAATCCGAAAAGCCTCAGTTCCATTTAGCAGAGAATCTCTTCTCTACAGCTTTGAGGCGTCTTTCTAGAGCATGAGCATCTGAGCAAACCCCGACAAACGCCGGGGGTTGCTCGCAAGAGGTATCAAACAGTTTAGAGACCAAGCTGCCTGGCAATCAACAAGCGTTGAATTTCGGATGTGCCTTCTCCGATTTCACAAAGCTTGGCGTCTCTCAAGAAGCGCTCTGCCGGGAAATCCTCAATGTATCCGTAACCTCCGTGAATCTGAACACAGAGGTTGCACACACGGCTTGCGATTTCCGAAGCAAAAAGCTTGGCTTGAGAGCCTTCCAGCGTAACTCTTTTGCCGTGATCCTTCATCCAGGCAGCATGATAGAGGAGCAGTCTTGCTGCCTGCACCTGTGTGGCCATATCAGCCAAATAACCTTGAATCAGTTGGAATTTGCCAATTGGTTGACCGAAAGCTTCGCGCTGTTTAGCATATTGCAGAGCCGCATCGAGAGCCGCTTGTGCAATACCCAATGCAAGAGAGCCAATGGAAATACGCCCACCTTCAAGGGTCATCAACGCTTGCTTGTAGCCTTCTCCTGGCTCACCCAGAATATTTTCTGCTGGTATCTTGCAGTCTTCCATGGTCAGGCTTGCAGTAGGAGAGCCGCGCATCCCAAGCTTCTTCTCAACTTTGCTCACATAGAATCCAGGTGTTCCTTTCTCCACAACGAAAGCTGAGATACCCTTGCGTCCCTGGCTGGGGTCCGTCATTGCCATAATAATCGAAACATCAGCATCAGTAGCGTTGGTGATGAATTGCTTGGTTCCATTCAGAACCCAGTGATCGCCTTGTTTCTTTGCTGTTGTTTTTTGCGATGATGCATCAGATCCGGTACCTGGTTCAGTCAAAGCCCAAGCTCCAATCCACTCACCGGTAGCCAATTTGGGCAAGTACTTTTTCTTTTGTGCCTCTGTCCCAAACAAAACAATCGGCTTTGTACCCAGGGAGCAATGAGCTGCATAGCTAAGTCCGGTTGATCCGCAGGCTCTGCCAATTTCTTCAACTGCGATGGCATAACTTCTGTAGTCACTTCCGGTGCCACCGTATTCTTCTGGAACGAGCAATCCGAGCATTCCCAGCTCACCGAGTTTCTTAAAATTTTCGACTGGAAACTTTGCTTCTCGGTCTACCTTGAACGCGCGAGGCGCTATCTCGTTGGTTGCAACGTCACGTATAAGGTTGCGGATATCTTGATGCTCTCCAGTCAGGAATTCTGAATATGGCAATACATCTTCTGCGGTTGCTGTGGTAGTCAAGTCTTTATCTCCCAAAAATATCGCTCGAAAGGCTCACCCCGAGCCAATTGAGCAGCAGATAGAACATAATAGCAATGAGTCGCTTCTAGCGCCCAAGCCTTAGCTTTCTTTTTCGTATGACTGCTAGATCAGATTCTAAGTCAGTATAGTCAAACAATGGCTTATTTTCCAAGAAGGAAAGATTCCACTGATTTGACAATCCGATCAGAGGCTTTTCCATCGCCGAACGGATTGACCACTGATGACATTCTCTTGTAACTCTCAGGATTCTCAAGCAAATCGCAGGCAGCCTCAAAGATTCCTTCTCGTTTGACGCCGACTATTCTAGCCGCCCCAGCTTCGGCGGCCTCAGGCCGTTCTGTATTCGTACGCAGAACCAAAACCGGTTTACCCAGCGTAGGCGCCTCTTCCTGGATACCACCACTATCAGTCAGAACAAAATGGCAGCGCTGCATCGCGTAAACAAACGGGACATAATCAAGCGGCTCGACTAATATCAATCTCGGATGTCCTGCAAATACAGGCTCCATAGAATCCCGGACGATAGGATTCTTATGAATTGGATAGAGGATTTGAACATCAGTAAAGCGATCTGCAATAGCTTTTAAAGCATGGGCTATCTCACTCATGCTTTCACCCCAATTTTCGCGCCTGTGCGCCGTTACAAGCAAGACCTTTTTATTGAAGTCGGCAGCGCCATAGAGATTGCGTTCTATCGACTGTCCTTCTAACTTGGCTGTAGTTTCCAGCAGAGCATCGATAACTGTATTTCCAGTCAAATAGACATTCTCGCGAATATTTTCCATACGCAAGTTATCTACGGCACGTTGGGTAGGCGCAAAATGGATTGAAGCAAGCTGTGAAGTCAGTCTCCTTGCCATCTCTTCAGGAAAAGGGTTGTATCTATCGTCCGTTCGCAGACCAGCCTCAACATGACCTACAGGCACTTTCTGGTAATGCGCAGCCAGCGCGGCGGACATGACAGTCGTGGTGTCGCCCTGAACAAGAAGAAGATCAGGTTTCACCTGAGAAAGAATCTGATCTGTGCCTGCTACAACGCGTGAAGTTAGCTCGGCCAGAGTTTGCCCATGCTTCATGATGTCCATATCAAAGTCTGGCTCAATTTCAAACCAGCGCAACATCTGGTCGAGCATTTCGCGATGCTGAGCTGTCAAGACAACGACAGGCTCAAGCTTAGTGGAACGCTTGAGTGCATGGACTACTGGAGCAAGTTTTACCGCTTCCGGGCGCGTCCCAAAGACGCACATGACCTTCTTTTTCATAGGCTGATTTTAGCGTATTAGCAGCATTATCGGTAGCACAGTTTGAACCTTTGGCATGAGATGGTGCCTGCCACCACATGAGGTGCGCCTGAGCAGACACAACCGATCTCCACGGAAACCCTGTCTGATAAAGGATAGACGAGGCTTTCATTATTTTATCTGTCAGAAATACGACACTATATATGGGGTCACACTTGGATTAGGGGCCCGAAGACAAAATTTTATAAAGGCTGCGAAAAGCTTTATTAGCAATATCTTTGGGAGCACAATCAGGTCCGTAAGAAAAATTAGGTATTGCATCCGGATCCCAGCGGTAGTATTTTGGCTTTCAAACAAGCAAGCGCCTTCAAATTTAACCGAACAGGTTTTCAAGAACAGAAGCCCACCTCGGCTTTTGCAATCACATTCACCCATGTTTCTAGATACTCAAGAAGATCTAGACTAGAATTAGGACGTCTATATGTTTACAGTCAGGCCCTTAATGCAAGCACCGCAACAGGCTGAAGCCTCTAATAATTTGAGAATTTTCGGAGATTACTCCGACTTCTACTGGGACTCCACCCGAGAAACTCTGGTGGGCATTTACGCCCGCAGAAGCCCAACAACAGGACTGCCTGTTGAAGACATTAACGGCATTATCCACCGAGTAGCCTACGCCAACGCAATGGCAGAACTGAAATATGCTCTTAAGCCTCAGGAGCTCATCGACATCAGCTTTGAACAAGCAATTAAGCATCCGTTAGTTCAGCAATGGGCAAAGGTTTTTGCCGATCACATTGGCAAACAAAGATTTTGGGCAAACACGCCCGGCAATATCAATGCCGATCCAGAAATATCTCTTAAGGTTCTCAAATACTGGGCTCACGGGCAGCTAAGCGGTCTGAAGGAAGAAGAAATCTGGTTAAGGACAGATGAATTTATCAAGGTTTTTGAATCCTCCAGGACAAAAAACAAGACACAAGACCATCATATGTTTGCCATGGGAAAACTTGCATCAGAACTGAAAGGAAAAGGCTGTCTGGCGGCATGTGGAGTAGCCTTCGTCGAGGATAGTCTTGAGGGAATACAAGAAACCGCCAAAATCGAAGCATTAGCTGCCAAAGCTGCCATGGGCATGGGGCTGAATACTTCCAGCCTTAGACCATGGGGAAGCATCATAGGCAACGGCGCGGCGGCATCCGGTCCAGATCGCTTTTATGAAAAATCAATTGCAAAAGCGGTAGAAGCCGTTGCACAGGGAGGACGCAGAGGCGGAGCACTAATAGAACTTCGAAATTCTGAGCACCCCGATATTTTGTTATTTATTGAGAAGAAACGCTTACTTCCCCGTCCCAGCCTGGCGAAGGTTTTTAGAGACCTGCGCTCGCAACTAAAGCAAAAGTCGGGAGAAAGCAATATTGATTATAAGAAACGGCTCCTGGTCGAAGCAGAGATCAAATTCGGTCAACTATATTCCGATTACATAGACCGCCAGAATTACTTGAAAAACACCAACATAACCCTGCTTGCAATGCCTGGTTTCATGGATGCAGTTCGCGATGGTTTATTTTATCCTGCAAAATTCCAAAATGAAGTCTGGACCGGGCCGATATATGATCCCCGGCGTCCAGTAAGGGACGAAAAAACCGGTTTATTGAAAGTAAATACGCTAACCAAAGAATTGGTTTACGAAGAATATTCAGTCGATCTGAACATTTATCCAGAAGCGCGCGAAGCGGCGAGAAAACTGGAACATGCACAAGTTGAGCTGAGAGAAAATGAACTGAAAGTAAGAGGTCATTTCTACGCTCCAGAGGTATTTCAGCGGATAATTGAGGGCATGCAGAGCAGTGGCGAACCTGGCATCGCCTTCTTCGATCATGTCAATGAATCGAACGCAAACAACCATATCTACGACTTGAACACCTGCAACCCCTGCGGAGAACAATTCCTCCCGGCCGGAGCCGGCAAAGACGGCCGCATTTATATGGGGACATGCAACCTGTCTTCCATGCATTCCGCTCACCGAGAGTTCTGGAATGAAGATGGCAGCTATAACATGGAACGCATGAAAGAAGTTGCAAGAGTCATGCAACGATTTATGGATAACGTTTCGGATATTAGTTGGTATCCGCTACCTGAGCAGAATATGACCACGCGTATGGAGCGTCGCAACGGCGGCGGATTTGCCGGAATAGCTGAATATTTGTCCCGCCTGGGACTTGAGTTTGGTGAAGAAATGGCTCTTTCTAGCGTTCAAGAGCTTTACAGACAATTCACGCGCGCTTCAGTAGAGGCCTCTCAGGAGCTTGCAAAAGAACGAGGAGTCTATCCGCTCTGGGAAGGAAGCCGCTTTTCCAGGAAGAATTTAGCTGTGCGAAATTCTTGCATGACCAACAACGCTCCCACAGGCACACTAGCACAAGCCCTTCAAACAAGCTGGGGGGTCGATCCTCACAACGGCATCGTTTTCTCACGCAAAGTGAGATCAAGGCATGTGAATTTCGTTGCTCCTGGCTTTAGAGAAGCGATGGAAAAGAATAAAGCCTGGCCAGCCACAGAAGAAGAGCAGAATGCTTTGATGCAAAAAATCCGCGAAAATCACAAGTCCTGCAGAGGGCTGGACATGATACCGGATACAGTGCAAAGAGCATTTCCCGTAAGAGTCGAGATAGAACCAGAAAAATACATAAAGCACCTGGCTGCAATTCACAAAGGAGCCGCGGAGTTCCCCGAAGCGTTCAATTCGGTCTCAAACACCTGCTCAATACCACTAGACATGAGCGATCAAGCCATCGGCGACGCAGTGCTCCTGGCCTATGAACTTGGCGTAAAAGATGTTACTTTCTATCCGGACGGCAGCCGCTTAAGTCAGCCAGTGGAACAAATCGCCGCGCAGAGGTATGAAACAGAAGCAGACCTGCTTTCGCTGCTAGGGCATCAAGAGCAACGCCCCATCAACATCGAAGAGACAGCTGGGCTTACCTACAAAGTAAGAGTCGGCAGCCCCGGCGGTGGCTCTACCTTGCATGTCAGCCTCAACCACGAAGTCGAGCATCCGGGTGAGCTCGTTGAAGTATACGCCCGAATGGGCAAACCCGGCGCCATTGAAGCTGGTTTATTTGAAGCGGTTGGACGACTTGCGTCTGCCTTTCTACAATACGCAGCCCAATTCGGCGAATCAGAACGAGCACTTGCCGAACAAACTATCGTCCAGCAATTAATCAATATCCAATCCGGTTATCCAGCATTTTTCCGTTTTGGTGACAACGAAAAACCAGCCGTAATTCAGTCTCCATGCGATGGTCTAGCCAAGTCAATTCTGGAATATCGAAAGAGTTTCAGCAAAATATCCAGACATTTGCGCCAGACAAGTGATACCACATATGATGCAGACTCCAGCAATAACAGCAATGGCTTCATGGACGAGGACGAGCTGCGGCTCGGAATTTGCTCTCACTGCGGACAAGATGACTGGACCAAAGCTGATGGATGCTACGTTTGCCAGTCCTGCGGTTATTCCAAATGCGGGTAATCTGCCTTGCAGGATGTCCGGACATGCGCTGTCCACAGGAATCAGCTCCAGGTTTATAGTTTTCAGCAGTCCAGGAATGGTTTTTTATACACTTCCGCCATTAGGGATCTTGTAGAATATGCTCTTACATATATTCTGAGCTGAACTAATGGACTCGTCTAAGAATCAATCCCACAAAGATTATTACTATATCTTGGGAGTCTCTCCGGAGGCGACCACGGAGCAGATTCATGCTGCTTACCAGGAGCTATACGATAAATTCGGCCCTCACGTCACGCTCACAGGCGAAGACGCAGAGGCTAATGTCAAAGCCTACAAAGACATTGTTGATGCCTATGAGGTACTATCAAACGCCGAAAGAAGAAAAGAGTACGACAGAGTAAACTTGCCTCTCTTGCAAAAAAGTCATCTTAGAGATCTCTGGGGTAAATTGACCGGAGTAAAAGCAGATGAAATCAAAACCAAAGACGATCTGCCAGAGACTCGCCTCAGCATGACGGTCACCCTTAGAGAGGCAATCAAGGGCTGTCGAAAACAACTTCGCATCGAAGACTCTGTAACTTGTCAGGGATGTGTTGGCAAAAAGCCGGTCGACAGGACGAAGTGCGGCAGTTGCCGAGGCTCTGGTCAAGTCCGTGCCGATCGGGTAGAAGAAATTGACATCGCTCCGGGTACCTTTGAAAAACAGGAACTTCGATTTGCCGGTAAGGGCAAATTCGACGCCCGTTCAAGAAAACACTCGGATCTTTTGCTCGAGATTCAAGTTGAGCAACATCCCTTCTTCACTGTGCAGGGAAAAGATGTTTCATGCACCGTCCCAGTCACTATTTACGAAGCAATTCTAGGCGGTGAAATTGAGGCACCAACCCCAACAGGCAAAGTGGTTATGAAAATTCAACCTCTGACCCAGAGAGGTCGCGTCTACAGGCTTAAAGGATTGGGAATTGCCGGTGGCGATCTGCTTGTATCCATCGAAGTCCTGGTACCAAGCCAACTTCACGCGGACGAAGTCGAGCTATTCCGGAAGCTTCATGTCGTTTCTTCGCAACCCAACCCTCGCCATGAGATTTTCGCCAAATTGGCAGCGGCGACACAGTCAAACAAGAACTAAATATCCGCTTACAGGCTCCAAATGTAGAAGTTCCAGTAGCACATCATGGCTAAGGATTCAAGGGCCGAAGTTAGCGCTTTTGTAAAGGGATTCACAGCCACCTCTACGAGCTGCGCCAACGGTGAAAAGCCTTCCCAGGCGGGATTCTTAGCACATCCTAATATTCAAACAACAAGTGTCATGTACCCCAAAAAGGGGTCCTTTAATAAACCGCGTTACACGCCCACGCCGACAATAGAGCAAATGCAGGTATATGCAGCTCAGGACTGTGGCTATACACATATACGCCCACGGTGCTCAAGCCTGTGAGATCTTTCAATTGCGTCCGCGTCCGCAAGTTTCTTATTTTGTAAGCACCCTTGTTTCTCTCACCCATAGATTCACCACCAAAGTTCCTCAGCCTCTAACCATTACTTCCTCAACCGCCGCATAAGACCTGCACCGTCCCGCAGTCAGGTCCTTGAGGCAGTTTCCTAATCAGGAAAGGTCGGCCAGCGCGCATTCGCCTAGCCGGCCCAACTTTCGCATAGCGAAGGAGCAATTCCATGAACAGTGAACTCAAGATCCGGGACGGAGTGTTGCGAGCGATGACCGCGAGCAAACTCGGTACCCTGGAGAGCTACTTGTCTTATTCGGGTATCCTGCCGGTCAACTTTCCGGATGGCACCCGATTCATCATCTACCCGGATGCACACATCCCGGCGCACAACCGCCGGCTCTTCTGGGCAGTGCTCAATTTCGCCGCCGACTTCAAGCCGCACGTCAACATCGCCATCGGCGACTGGAACGACATCTTCGGCTTGAGCCGTCACCCGAAGCCGCTTCGCGCCATCGTTCGTCCGCAGGACGAGTTCGATGAAGGCAAGCGCATCTGGGACGAGCTCATGGGCGTCAGCGGTGCCACCTGGGGCTACATGATTCTGGGCAACCACGAGGACCGCATCTACCGGTTCTTGCAGGAGTTCTGCCCGAGCCTCGGTTCCATCGTCACGGCGAACAACCGTGAGCCCTTGAACTTCCACAACTTGATGGGCTTCACGCCGCAGGATAACACCACCTTCCTGTACGGCGTCGAAGAGCGCGGTGGCTTCGAAGGCGGGATGGTCATCAACAATGACTTCAACCTTCACCACGGCATCATCGTCAAGCCACAGCCTGGCGCCAGTGCCCTGGCTGACATGTTCAAGTGGCAGTGGAACATAGGTCACGGTCACACCCATCGCATGGGCATGTCCGCGGTCGGCGACCTGCGTTCCTACGAGTTCGGTCACCTGGTCGACATGGATCACTCTTACCTGGCCTACGCCCGGAAGATGTTCCCGAACTGGGCACCGGGTCTGGCCGCTGGCATCGTGCACAACGGCAAGGCTTACATCACCCCGATCCCTGTCATCCCCATGCCGGGTGAGAACGGTCGCGACCGTCTCGGCTTCGTGTGGGATGGAACGGTCTATCACGAGTCGGACCGTTAATTTTCTTCAGTCGCAGAACGGCTCATTTTGAGCCGTTCCTGTGGCTGATTTTGATAACTCACAAGGAGCAATGCTATGACAAGCAAACTCAGCAAGCGACTGACCACAGCCGCTGCAAACGTTCCTCTCGGATGGGTGCCGCCGAACTTGCTTGCGCAGAAGAAAACCTTCCTGCGCAAGGTCATCTTCGACTTCCATGGTCCCATCTCGGATTTCAACAATCCGATCGCCGCGTACCTTTCTGGACTCTACGGAGTTCAGATCGACCCGGCGATGATGCTCGACCACTACAAGTGGGGCTACAACGCGCGCATGCCGATCTCGCAGCCCGAGTTCGAGCGTGGCCTGGAGAACTTCGGGCGCCTCGCCCGTGGTGGCTTCAGTGATCTTCCCGCGATGCCCGGCATCGTGGAAGCGTTGAAGTCCATCCAGGAAGCCGGCATCTCGGTGGAGATCTGGACCTACGTTCCGGCGGCCACCGACTATGACGCCGACACGCTCATGGCGCGCGGCACCGGCATCGCTCAGCTCGGCACGCTCGAGTTGGTCGAGAAGCTCGGCATCGTCAAGGACGTCCGCAAGCAGGTCCGCTTCATCCGTCCGGACCAGAAGGCTTCGAAGATGGCGCTGGAGCACATCCCGCTCATCGTCGAAGATCACCCCGTCACCGCAATCCAGGCTGGCGCCGAATACGGCAATGCAGCCATCCTCGTGCCCGAGCCCTACAACAAGGGCATCAGTGCGCCTGGTGTTCTCAGACTGGAAAACCGGGCCGATCTGGCGCCCGCCATCATCGACTTCTACAAGAAGCTCGATGCGGCGGGTTGTCTCATCGGCAACAGGCGATAAGCCTGTTTTTCCGCAGTCCGGCTGAGTGTTTATTGAACCTTGCCATGTCGGCAAAGGTAATTCATTCGCTCAGCCTGACTGAGCCTCAAAAGGAGAAAAGCCATGGGACGACCCCTACGCAATGGCGGTAATTCATTCCAGGTGGCCATCCGGCCTCTGGTGAAGACGTGCCCCGAAGAGACTGGTTTCAACCGCCTCAGTCTGCCCGACGGCACGAAGATTCTCACGCTGGCCCACGCCTACTTCCCGAGCCACGATCGCGAGCTGCATCAGGCCGTGATCAAGCTCTTGAAGGCGGAGAAGCCGGAAGTCACCATCCTGCTCGGTGGCATGATCCACGAGGAAGCTTTCAAGGCTGTGGTCGATGACGAAGACGTCGTCACCAAGCTGACCAAGGCTCACGTCCCCGTGGAAATCACCGAGATCATGGAGAAGCACGTCGGCATCGAGAAGCGCTTCCTCGCACTCGCTGCCGCCGGCGGACGGTTTATCAACGAGTACGCGAAGGCGTCTGGCGGACATGTGTATTACATTCCGTCGGTCACCGGCATGCTCCCGAACGAAGTCGACATCATGCGCTTCGTGCTCGAGCAGAAGGAGCGTCTCGACAAGTTCGCGGACAAGCATCCGGACGAAGCCGTGAAAGGCCCGGATGTTCCGCAGGACTTCGCGGAGTTCCTCGGTGTGAAGGGCAACCCGAACATCACGGTTCTTCCGTTCGGCTCGGCTCTCGTCGTCAACGACAACTCGATGTTCGTCATCGGCGATTTCCGCCGCCGCAACCCGCTTTCCGCGGGCAAGGTGGAGCAGGCCAATCACCTCGATATGGACGTGATCGTGCGTTCGTTCGACGGCAAAGTGTCTTCGTCATGGGAAACCCTGCCGTTGCACACGATGCCGGAGTCCAAGCGGCGCTTCAAGGGCGTCCACGAAGTGGGCAACCTCTTCGACCTCAGCAAGGGACTCGGTTATCTGCGGGCTTACGACCTGCGCGCCAAGGGCGTCTGGTACGGTGAGATTCGCGGTGGGCGGGCTCACGGCTGGTCCATTCCTGCACTCAAGGGTGCGGATGGCCGTCGTGCGTTCTCCATCTACAATCGCATCTACCAGGAAGACGACCTCAACGTGGGTGTGCGCAATATCGAGCTGCCCACCCCGGCGTCGGTGACGAAGGCCAAGGGTAAGAAGAAGTCCTGATTCTCATCTTGCGGGACAAGATGAGACAGAGCGCAGCCGGGGCACCTGCGACATGACCAGCAAATGGTTGTGTCGTCAGGTACCCCGGCATGGCGTTCTGACTCAGGCTTCTTCTTTTTTTCGCCGTCGTCCCACTATCTGCTTTAGTACTTATAAGATTCCGCAATAATTCACGGAAGTGATACCAAAGTAATTTTCAAAAAGGATCAAAAGCCCTGTCATTTGGCTCAGAATCTGTGTTTACGAGACTACAGCTACTGACAAAAACGGGG
>JBIKOL010000087.1:0-36983 GCA_044358055.1 Obscuribacteraceae bacterium (SeqCode) | reverse complement strand
TCCGATCTATGGAGACAAATTATCTGGCTGGCCGTACTGGATACAAGGAGCTGAATATCCTTCCTGTCCGAAATGCAGCAAGCGAATGGAACTTCTCTTCCAGGTAGATTCAGAGGATAATGTGCCCTTTATGTGGGGTGATTGTGGCTGTGGGCACATTACGCAATGTCCGGAACATAAGGATGTTGTAGGTTTCGGCTGGGCCTGTTCTTAAAGAGGCATGTATGGACCAAATACGCGAAAACGCTTATACTCTGCTGCAGGGCTTTGCGGGATAGCGCAAAATAGGTGCACATAAGTATAGTGTTCTTTGGTCGATTGCACATTTTGGCCAGGCTTTTCTTCCGTTATCCTATGCTCATCGGACTGGAAATCTCGGGAGCAGGGAAAGATGATCTGGTTGAAGCTTGCAAATTCAAGAACTTATTTCGTACGGACCAAATCTGGACGTATCATTCGTATTTCTGCTTATCTCAAGTAGAAGCGCAAACAAATGCTCAAACGCTGCATGTGATGTAGATGGTTAACGCGAGCATGAGCCCTGTTGATGTAAGCACGATTGCGATGCCGTTTTCATAGAGGAATGTTTCTAGCGCGTCAAGAAACGAGTTGCTTTCCGTTTCTGGAGCGTGAATGAGGCTGGGAGCCTGAGTTTCGTTAATTTCTTGCATGATCTGCCCCCCTGTTAGAGCATCTTGTGCTGAGAAGCGGGCGGGACGCCCGCGCTCCCAGGGCTACGTTTAAGCGAAGCTGCAAGCGTGGTCGTGCTCGCTGCTTCCTGCAAAGTACGCTTTAACGTGCCCAGTTTTGGAATCTGAATAGTACGGACGGCCAGTCGAGTATTATGTTCCGGGTTTCGCGGTATGGTTCTTCCATAGGGTGACGCATGGCCGATGGGGGCCAGTTGGCGAGCACAAGCGAGTCAGTGGGTCCCCATCGGTGTCCCTACACATATCTCTATTTGTGCCTATTTCGTTTTGAGATCTTGATTTTTCTTGGCTGTTCTATCGCGACGTCATTGGTGTCATCATCTTCTTCGATTTGCTCCGTGTCATCGTCATCATCATCATCATCATCATTTTGATCTTCGGCAAGATCAGAATCTACGCTGGCTTTCTTGCCTCTCACAGCCGGTCGGTAAGACAGCCAGAACGAGAGGAAGAGAACTACTAGAGAAAATGAACCAAAGAACAATGTCCATATTGTTCTTGGTATTCCAGTTACTTGTGCAAGATTTGAAGCATCCGTTCTAACATCTGCTTGCAACGCCACGCTCGTGAGTATGCGGAAGTCAATAAAGGCTTCTATTGTTGTGATCACTGCAAGCATCAAAAGAAGCAAGTGACAATGTTGTGTGCTTGCTTTTTTCGAAGCGTAAAGAATACCTCCAGAGATGATCAGCATCCATATAAAGGAAAAGAACCCTCCGCTTCCGTAAAAAATAGTGAGCGAAAGTAATATCCATCCTAATGCTCTAAGTACAGAGCGAGCCGCCTTCGGCTCCCGGCCCAACCAGATCATCAGTCCACCAAATATCGCGGTACCTGTGTAGCCGGCACAAGCAACAAGCGGTCGAAAACCACCAATTGTTTGTGTCAAACCAGATTCATCAGGAGAAATGGACATGGAGTTTATAGTTGCGCCTGTGAGTCTTGCAACTAGAACATGGCACGATTCATGGATCATGGTGACGAATAATTTGAGTGGATAAAGCAGGGTGCTAATAAGTGGAACATTCCAAAATAGAATGCAAAAAGCCAGCATAGCGACCAGTATCTGTGCGCTTCTCTCAGTTTTAACCGCGTGAATCAAATCCGCCAGAACAATGCGCCCATGGCGTGCAGCGTGCTGCAGTGCAATTTGCTGCAATTCTCTGGCCGGGTCTATATGTTGTGAAGCCATGGAACGCCCCTGTTGATCCCTATTTCCTTGTACCACGGACGGAGAATAAGTCCCATGATTAAGCAGGGTTAAGCCTTTTCGGCTCGCTGTGATTGGGTAAAACACGAAAACGGGAAGGACGAAGAATTTATTTTTTGTATACAAGCTCTCGGTGGGACAAAGCTACGGGAGCAGCTATATATGGAGAGACTGACAGAATCCAGCCTTTTGGCGGACGGACACGACCCTCAAGCCTCGGGATGGTTTACGGACAATGTTCTGCATCCATTTGAGAACGGCACTGGTCTGGCTCAGATATACAATAACTTCGTCAGCGACGACAAAAAGATTGCCCCGGCATATGTTCCTCAAGCCAAGACTCTGAGCACTGATTGGGCAATTCACACACTCTCTTCTGCTACCGGAGCCGTCCTGACGTATGCTGCAGTCGGCAAAGCCACGAATATGGGACTCAGCGCGATAAGCTCGGCCGCAGGGTTGGAAGGCGCGGCTGCGAGAACTTTGACCAGTATGAGCACAGCCAACATCGTCGGCGCAGGCTTGTATGACCTGGCAAAAGCTCCAAACCCCGGTGAAACCCGACTGGGTAATGCTGCCGGGTCTGTCGCCGCATTCGGCGTATTTGCTGCCGGAAACGAGTTGCTCGGCGCCTCCAAGACCATAGCCAACAGCGCCGTACTTGGCGGGTTGGGTCGCATCGGAGTCGGCATGGCGGGCGGATTGACCTCGCTTGAAACTTCCCACCTCGTATCAAAAGCACTTGGTGTGAAGAGTGAAGTCAGTTGGGATGACCGCATCAATTCTATGGCAAGTGGTGGATTCATCAATGTCACTATGCCGATAGTGCAAAAAGGACTTAGCGATCTTATAGATGGTGCTCGCCATCCACAAGATGTGCGCATCGTGCAACCCGAAGAGCCAACGACCAAATTGTTGAATGACTCGCAAGACAAGCTGCCGCAACTTGACCTTCAGCGCGGACCGCGCGCAAGCGTCAAGCCTTCTGATGTTCCGGAGGATGCACAGAAAAATGCTGCGGCTCGTCCGCCGAAAGGCAATTCGCCAGCTGGTAACGCAGAGCTTCCTGAACTGATTCTCTTGAAGCAGCAGTTTGATGAGAGTGCGCGTCAGGCACAAATTGAACAGGTCGCAAGCCGCCTGGCAGAGTTTATCGGTACCGCCAAGAAATCTGTAGCAACTGCGGTTTATGATTTCAGATTGAAAGATCCTACTGTTGAAAATACTGTAATCAATGCATATAACAAAGCCGCTGAAGCTGGACTCGATGTGAAGATTGCATTCTTCCAACCCGAACCACATTCAGATGGTGCGCGTGGTATTGTGAATGTGGCTGAGCCAACGGGCGATAGTGGACAGGTGAATATTGCTCATGGACCAAGCCCAGAACTTCTGGCAAAACTCAGCCCGAAAATAACTGTTCAGACCGTCTCGGTTTCTGATGGTTTGCCTCCCGATCCATTCGCTGCTGCACAGCAGCCTGGTCGTTTGAGTTCCAGACTGGTTGATCTTCAAAGCGGTAAAAACGGCAACCTGAGTGGTGATGTTTCAGAAGCTGGAATTAAAGGTGGCGGTCACCTGATGCACAATAAATATGTTGTGCTTGATGCTGGAACAAAAGATGGAAAAGTTTGGACAGGTTCCACCAATTTCACTGATGATGCATTCGGCAGCCAGGATAACAACATCATTATTCTGAAGTCACAGACGCTGGCTGGTGCTTATGCAAAAGACTTTGCTCAAATGTGGAAAGCCGGCACGCTCGTTGGTACCGGTGCTGATTTGCACACCACAGCTAAAGTCGGTGACGGCAGCATAACTGTTGCTTTCTCACCTGGTGATGGTCAATTCATTGATGCTGAGTATGCGAAGAGACTCGCCGCTGCTCAAGACAGTGTACACATTGCTTCAATGGTAATTTCCTCTCCTGAAATGTTGAAAGCACTCGTGGATGATATCAACCGCGGAGTAAAAGTAACTGGAATTTATGATGGACCGCAAATGGATCAAGTCGAACGCAACTGGTCTAAATTCCCGAGCAGCGCAGAAAAGCTTGAAATGTGGAAGCAAGTGAAAGAAGTTCTGGTACGCAAGGAGTCACATCCATATACTCCGAACGGCATTCACGATTTCTTGCACGACAAGATGTTTGTTGTTGATGGTAAGAATGCAGGGACAGGCAGCTTCAACTTCTCCAAAAACGCAACGATGAATGCGGAGAATGTTGTAATGATGGATAATGTTCCGCAAATTGCACAGCAATACACGAATTACATTGACGATCTGGTAAAGACATACGACGGCAAGCCAATGGTTGGCGAGCCAGTTGTGACGAAACCTGTGACTCCGCAACTGTCTGCAGAAGAAGCGCACAGCACGCTGAAGACAATGCTTGAACAAGGAAAGATTCCACACGGTAAATTTGTTGATAGCGTTGCCGGGCAGAACTATCCGCTAACAGCGAAACAGTTGGCGGTGGTGCTGGACATTATCGCTAAGGCTCAGGCTAAATAGCCTTAGCCGTTGTGTCCCTTAGTTTCTTCTCAAATTCATCCACGACGCGTCGATTGTTATCGTTGTTTTCTACAACAATTCCGTCTGGATTACGAATGAATTTGGGCTGGCCATCGGGCTGTGTTCCAAATGCAGCATTGATTTGATATTGGTCGAGATCTTTTGCTACCGCATACGAATCAGCTGATACTTTATATAGCTTTGTGCGCAGCTCTCGGTTGTCGCGGAAGGGTGTCAGCATCGCAGCTCCCATCTCGTGCGGGTTGCCGAAGTACGTGGAATACGGTTTTACGACTGCTATTTCTCGCACTTCGGCATCATTCTTTTTCTCTACTCGATTGCTATCCTCGCCATGATCGAACGGATTGAAGGGATTATCGACACGCTTGCCGTTTACATCAGCTGGATTTCCGTCAGCATCTGTTCGTATCCAAAGGCCGTCTCTGCCTGTGTTCTGCCAGAAAGATTCATCCTTTCCGCGAAGCAACCAATCGTCTTTCACGTTGACCCAGCCAAGCTCTGTGGCGTAGCCGTCGTATCCCGTATCCTTTTCGCGATGAGCCTGACCGATGTGCGCAAGTTCATGCACTCCAACTTCTTTAAGATATGAAATGCTGTCCGAATAGGCAAAGACGATTTCATCATCACGTTTGACGCCACCAGCGCCGAAGTCGGATCCCCACGATTTATCACCGACGACGATGCGAAGCGGTTTGCCATCAGTTGTTGTCGTGTCTGGAACAGAGTGAAGAAGGGCTTCTTCTATGGCCGATGATTCGCCTATGGTTGGTGTAGTCACCGGCAAATCTTTGGACTGATCGACCGACTTCGTTTTTTCGCCGTCTTTGCCAATGTCGACGCCGTAGGCTTTTTCGATTTCTTGAACTTTGTCATTCTGTATTTGCTTCAATTGTTTCTCTGCAATTTCTACTTGCTGATCGGTTTGCAGAACAGTTCGTTCGCTGCCATCTATTGTGGTGTAAAACTCATATTGAGTATTGCTGCCTGAACTCAGTGCGCGAACTTGGATCTCTTGCGCATTCGCTAATTGCTGATAACGTTGGTCCGGCGGACCGAATTGTCGAAGCATTTTGTGAGGAACCGCGTCTTCTTCCTTCAAGATCGCAATGCTGTTCCATTGATCGTTTGGTATTTCACACGAGTATGACGGTGCCGATTTTTCACTTATAGAGTTATTGAACTCTTTCACGATAGTAGTCCCCCATCCTTATGCCAGGATCAATCTAAAATCGTTGGAGCGAATAAATCCGGACTGTTTTGTGCAATTTCCGTTGCAGCTTGCGTTTCGAGTCCTAGAAATATTTAATTGTCGATTTTGCTCCCATACTCCTAATTTGACCCCGAGCGCCTGTAATCCCAATACGTTTGAGACAGAGGCCAAGAACCAAGTGAGTCATTATCCATCAAGAAGGCGAGCTCCCCTGCCTAAATACAAGAAATTTCCGCCAGAGAAGGCTTCAGTAATTTGTTTTGTCTGGTTGCTTTGCATCATGCTGACCCGCTATTTGCCTGGTGGATGCTGGCCCCTAACGCTTGTTCTCATATTTGTTGGCTTCTGCGTGTTGTGCTATGTAAACCGCGCAGGTCAAACCCAATAAGTATTTCAAGCTGTTGAGATGCGACAGCCCCGAAAGCGCCGGGAGCGCCGAAAGCGCCGAAAGCGCCGGGAACGCCGGGAACGCCGGGAGCGCCGGGAGCGCCGGGAGCGCCGGGAGCGCCGGGAGCGCCGGCGGCTCGCCGGCTTCTAAAAGATCGGATCGATCTGGCGGGAATATAAGCCGGCAGGCTGCTAGCTAGCCTATGAATGGGGACCCGTGCGAGCGTAGCGAGTGCGGGTTGAAGAGGCGACGCGTGCTCCCGGGGCAGCCGCTGCTGAACAAGATTCAAATTTTTCTGACCTGTTGTTGTTGGGTGCTATCATTGAGCAAACTGACTCATCGAGGCAAATATGTCGCTCCAGGAATTCAAAAGCGCTTTAGAAGACAAGAAGTTGATTTGCCCCAAGTGCAAAAAGCCCATTCTCAAATTCGAAAAATATGCAGAAACCATCGACTCTGTGCGTGATGGATTCAATATTCAAGAGATTGATTCCCACGGGGCAAGAGTCACGCTTATCTGTGCAAATGAAGGCTGCTCCTGGAAAGAGCGCACAGAATACTGGGACAATTTCATGGCAGATTGAGCTCAGCAAATCTTAAATTGCTTTTGCACTATCATCGGCTATCTGCTGCGACTCTTGTTTCGTGTACTTGTAGGGATCGGTGACGACATAGGGACCCTGCTTCTTTATGTACATCGTTTCCAGCGCTGCAGCGGATTTCATAAGCTCTTCGCAAAGCTGGTGATCTTCCGCAAGTGGGGACTCTTGGAGCTGCTGATATATCTTCATTTTCTTGAGCATATCACTGTTGAGTATTTTGTAGCTAATGATGCTGGTATCACCAATGGTGCTTGAGTGCACGTCGCGCCAACCGATGCCATCACGGTGGGCAAGCTCTTGAGCTTCTTTCTGCTTGCCTTTCACAAAAACGGTTTCTCTTCCTGGAGCTACATCGTGAAAGTATTTTCCGTATAGTATTTTCATGCTCCCCTGGTGGTGGTCCGTCATGTTTGCACAGCGCGTTACTCCATTGCTTAGATGAACAACTGCTGTTGTGCCCTGATCGAGAAAAACATTCAGATCACCTGCACTTACAAGAACGGGTTTGCCTAATGCGGTGATCAACGTCGTGCCTTCAGTAAGAATGAAACGGCATTTCCATCGCAATGTTTGCTTCTCGACATTGATGCTTCCATCCTTGTAGATCTTCAATAGCTGACCATTTCCAGACAGCGCCAGACCTCTTACTTTGTTTTGGCATGGAGTATTTACTGGCGAATAATGCTCGTTTACGAGATCCGTCGCCTGGATTTTGATGGGATTGCCCGGTGAAACTTGCAGATTCGCAGCTATTTCATTCTCTGCATGCACTTGCACGCTGCAGCACATGCCAATTACCAATAAAGAAGCAGTGACCGTTGCCCTACCCGAATTCTCGACTTTCATTTCGCGCGCTCCAATGAGTGAATTAATGCCCAGCACTAGTATAGGAACCTGCATCGAAACTGAAATCCGTATAGTCCCCATGCACAGGTGTTAGCGAAGGTTGCGCAAGATTGGCTTCTTGGGGGCAACTGGCATTGCATCCTGGCAGCTGTGTTGAGTTCCGCAGAGTTAATGGGAGCTTGGCACTTGAACAACTCTTAATTCTCATTTGCTGCTACAATGTCCGCGCGCAATTGAGTTTGACTATTTTGCCTTCTCAAGAAAACCACCGTCCAAGCAGTGAAGCTGTACTCAGTCCAGGTTTGATCTGGCTGCTGGCGATTGCTTGCGGCACGACGGTGGCAAACCTTTATTACATTCAGCCGCTTCTCGCGCAGATGGCCGCTTACTGGCATACAAGCGAGTCAACAATGGGATCCATTGCCGCATTGCTTATGTGGGGCTATGGCAGCGGCATTCTGCTTTTCGTTCCCTTGGGTGATATTTTTGAACGCCGCCGCTTGATTCTCTTATTTCTGGTTCTTATCACTGTCGCACTTATAGTAATAGGCTTTGCACCGAATTTGACACTGCTGGCAGTGGCAGCTTATTTGCTTGGGGCGATTACAATTACGCCTCAGCTGATCATTCCTTTTGCTACAGGACTTGCGGAACCTGAGCGGAGAGGCGCAGTTGTTGGCAAATTGATGGCTGGATTGTTGACCGGAATCCTGCTTTCTCGGACCCTTGGTGGAATAATTGGTGCACATTTGGGCTGGAGAGCTGTGTTCTGGTGTGCAGCTGCTTTAAATACGGTCCTTCTAGTCGCAATGTCTTTAAGCTTGCCTAAAAGCTCTTTGTCAGCAGGGTTGAATTATCCTAAATTGCTCAGATCTATCTTCGAAATAGCGACAACAGAACGAATAGTGCAAACATCGGCGTTCTTTGGAGCGATGACTTTTGGATCATTCAATGTGTTTTGGACCACTCTCTCGTTTTTTGCTTCAGGAAATCCATATCACTATTCAACTGAAATCATAGGACTTTTTGGAGTAATTGGAGCAACGGGGGCCCTGGCGGCGCCACTTGCTGGACGACTCGCCGACAGCCGGGGACCCATGTTTGGGATTGGATTGTCCTTATGCCTTGTCATCTTGTCTTATATCGAACTGTTTTATTTGGGCTGCAACTTGTTCGGACTAATTCTCGGTATCGTCGTTCTGGATCTTGCTGTGCATTCGTCGCAGGTGTCCAACATGGCAAGAATTTATTCGCTTTCCCCCTCCATGTATAACAGGTTGAACACAATCTACATGGTGTCCTACTTCATCGGCGGCTCGCTCGGTGCCTGGCTTGGCGCGCTAGCATGGAGCCGCTGGGGCTGGCCGGGTGTCTGCATTACAGGCGGTGCATTCTCCGTTATTGGATTGCTGATGTACTTATTTGTTTCCCTCAATCAAAAAGCAAAGACGAGATAACTTTTGTTCGTTGGACAAAATTTGGACAGTTTTTGCATATAGTAGCTGCGGTGGTGAAAGCTGGATCATGGACGAAGCACGTGAGTGAACCTTGGGGATAAAGCGATGGCTAACGAACTAGAAGAACCTGCAAAGACAAAGGATGAGGTAACTGATAACTCTGCCTCCTCTCCGCCAAATACATTTGATTGGGATAAAGAGGCTAATTCGTCGTTTGCAAGAGCCTCGCAGAGCAGAGAAAATAATGCTGCCAGCGCCGTTCTCGATAACAAATTTTCGATTGAAGGCCTGGACAAGGATCCGCCAGCAAAATATAAGGGTAAACCATCAGACGGCAAAGTTGATTCACAAGAAAAGCCCATGTCTGGGGTCGCTGATGATGGCAAGCAAAATCAGAAGGATTCTAAAGAGACAGCTGATAAGAGCACGGATCAAAAAGACTCTGCAAAAGGTTCCACCGATAAGAATGAAAAGAAGGATCCTAAAGAGCCTGCGGCTGAAGACAATTTCAATAATTATTTGAAGAGAGTAGTTAAAGAAAATGAAGAACCCAGCTTAAACGGATACTTGAATCGAGTAGCTGAAGAAAATTCCCCGATGAATTTTTCAAAGCAGATTGATGTGTCGATGAACGGTACAAGAAACGCAGGCGTGACCGCTGAAAAGCTAGACGAAAAATCTGCTGAGAAAGCAAACGCAAGTTCTACCGAGAAAAGTGATGACAAGGCTGGTGTAAAGCCTGATGAAAAGTCCACTGAAAAGGCTGCTGAAAAGGAAGCGGAGAAGGGTGCTCAAAAGGCAACGGAAAATTCACCTGCTAAAATCGACTTTTTTCCGCTGACCGTTGGTTTCGAATTAGGTGCGAAGCCTTCAAAGATCCCTGAAGGAGCAAAGTCCGCCATAAAAGCCGTCGACGAATTGGCAAAAGCCACGGATGATATTCCTGGATCAAAAGGAATCAAAGAATTGGGCGCAAAGGCCAAATTGATCTCCGAGAAATCAGGCAAATTTGACGACAGCCCGAGTTCAATGAAGGAACTGGCAAAAGATTTGAACGAGTTGCGCGAGTTAACCAAACAACTAAGCAGCAACGACATTGCTTCTCTATCTAAGGGTCTAGCAGGCAAGCTAGTCCCCAAAGAAATTGAAATGGTAACGCAGCCAAACAGTCTTGTAATGGACACCATGATCAAGCAAATGGAAAGAGGAGTTGTTCCGGCTGCTCAATCCATGGAGGCGGGCAAGAATCCTGATGTAGGCAAGATTACGATGGAACAAAATCTGGGCGGTGTTCGCTACCGTGATTTTGCCCATAGTTTATTTGAGACAAAAAATAAGGAATATGCTCTGAAGCCTTTTTTTACACCGACGGTGGAACTTGGAATAAATGGTAAACAGGAAAAGCTGCCGTTAGAGTTTCCCGGTGCAAAGATGGATTTGAATACTGATATTTCGTTTTCCAAAGTAACAAGTCAGTTCAATTCAAAAACAGGGGAAAAGGTCGGACCGGCGGAAATTGTTGCAACAGTGAAGAACGGCAACGAACACAAGGAATATACGCTGCGACAGAACTACAATCAAATCGCGGGCATGACCGTTGGCACGAGCTGGGAATGGGTACCTCGTAAAAAATAGGAATATGGAATAGCGTGTCTCTATTTATATTGCTTCAATAAGAAGAAGAGCGACGCATGGCATCGCCCTCCTGATTGAGATTAGACAATCATAAACCGCCATCCCGCGGGAAGTGGGAGCTTTACGATTGTGACCTGCTGTTCAAGATCCTAAAGTGGAACCTGGCGGGTTGCTGGGGAAACACTACTGACTGAGGTGATTCTCATGGATCTTGATGTGCCTAATAAAAAGGTTGCTGCAGAGGGAGACCGGGAGTCTTCCAATACCACAAAGTCTTCCGAATTGAGCCTTGTTGCTCTTGCGGATCATAAAAAGCCAATACAACAAAATGTCACTGTAGATCAGGTTGATAATGGAATACCCACAGGCATAATTCCGCCTCATCTGTTGCAAGAGCTGGCAAAGCGAAATCCGGGTGTGAAGAGCCACCAGGAAACTTTGAATGGAATGAAAGACCTGTCATGGTGGCCGTTTCCCTGGGGAAAAAAGGCAAACGGCGAACGTGAAGTTTATGATGCCAAAGAAAAATACAGTCTTCCTGGAACAAAGATTCGTTCGGAAGGCGAAAAGGCAAGCGGCAATGATGAAGTCGACAAAGCCTATGATTACACTGGACAAGTGCGTTCCTTTTATAAGGATGTTTTCAATCGCAATTCGATTGACGGAAACGGGATGAAGTTTCTTTCTACCGTTAACTACGGACAGAGTTATGAAAATGCTTTCTGGAATGGCAAGCAGATGACCTATGGAAAGCCAGGTCCTGATAGTCCGTTCAAAACATTTGTGCTTTTAGATGTCTGCGGCCATGAAATCACCCATGGTGTAACGGAAAAGGAAGCCGGGACAAAGTATTATGGTCAAGCTGGTGCGTTGAATGAAAGTTTCTCCGATGTATTCGGTGAGCTTATCGAACAACGTGCTAACAAGCAACTAGCTAAGGATGCTGAATGGGTTGTAGGAAATGGCATCTGGAAAGACACTATCAAAGGCAGAGGCTTGCGGGATATGCTCCATCCAGGCACGGCATATGATGACCCTGCTGTTGGCAAAGATCCACAGCCTGCGCACATGAAAGACTATAAGAAAATGTCAGGCGACAATGGTGGAGTCCATTATAATTCCGGGATTCCAAATAAAGCCTTTGCCACATTCGCAATTGCTGTCGGCGGTTATGCCTGGGAAAAACCTGGAGAAATCTGGTATGCAGCTCGTAAGGCTGCTGGCAACAATCCAAGCTTTGCTCAATTCGCGTATCACACAATCGAGTCAGCCAAGAAGCTTGGTCATGCAGAACTTGTGCCTGCTCTCGAAAAAGCATGGGACGATGTTGGCGTGAAACCATCAGCGACGGCTACTGATACAGATACTCCTGTTCAGGTTCAAATAAAGCAGCCAGCACACAAGAAAGCGAGTTAATCGGAATAAGCTATTCCCTTTGAGTCACGTAGGGTGCCTCGCGTAACGGGCGCCCTTCGCGAATCTCGCTACGCCGGACGAAGGCGCCCTGGGCAGCCCTGCCAATGTTGCGAACATACAAAAACGCCACCCAGTATGAATCTGCGGTGGCGTTCTTGCTACTTCTGGCAACCTATTTCTAATTAGGTCCTGTATTTCCAATGATCGGGCCAGTGCTTCCTCACGTTGGCGGGCGTTACTTGCTTATGTTTCCGGTTTGCGCTTACCTGCTGTTTCCACAAAGCCCCTCAGCTTGCCGCGACTTTATCTTGGCTTACCGTTTCTGAATATAGTTTATCGCTCCGACAGTAAAGGCGCATGCTTCGAAAGGTTGGTTGATTATCAACCTTTCGGCGGAATTACCTGCTAATCAAGCTTTCCAGCCGGAGTATTTGCAAAATAATCAACCGAAATGTAGATGTAGGAACATGAGAAATAAACCAGAATATTGATGAATGGAGATGTTCCGAAACGTAAAACATAAAGAGAGGTAAGTGTTATGTCTAAGAAGGCATTCAGCGCATTTCAGCGAGGGCGCTGCAACGCAGCCAGGCAGCACACAGAGTCTCCCATTGTGAAAGAGCGCCCTGCACAGCCTGGAGTCCTTTACTGCAAAGGCTGCAAAGCACAGCATCATGACAAACGATGGTATGCACCGGACGAAGCCAAACAATTTCCTGAATCCATGGAAATGCATGAGACTTTATGCCCGGGCTGTTATTCCGTTGAAAATCATATATGCAATGGAGAAGTCGTTCTACGAGGTCCGAAGCTCGATGCAATGAGAACTACTGTTCATTATTTGATCGCAAACATAGAAAAGAAATGTTGGCATGACAATCCGAAGTCGAGAATTCTCAGTTTCAATGATCTGGGAGAAACTATTTACGTGACTACAACAACTGAGTGGCTCGCACTCAGAATCGGCAAAGAAGTTCGTAAGGCGTTAAAAGGTAATTTGAATATTCGGCGTTTTCCTGAAGAATCGTTCGCTCGTGTGCAATGGACATCTCCCCAGGCTTAAGTTCGGGAGGCATTTATTATGAAAAATCATTTTGGCAGCCTGCAGAAACCGGGAAAGAGCAAATCCAGGCAGTATCGTTTACTGAGCGACTATTTCAAGGACACGTTCAGAAAAGTGGAACGTGGAAATCAAGACTTTTGCTCAACAATCAATTCAGATAATTTCAATCGTCTCCTGGCGAAGTCGGTTGGCATCTGCACAGCGGATTTAATGCACTCACACGATCAAGAACAAACATAATGGGAGGTGTTTATGTCAATACTATATTTTATTGAAGGTTCTAGCTTAAGCAAAACTGCGGGCGAAGTATCAATCGAACTGGCAAGAAAGCTTCGCTCTGATCTTATAGCCCAGTTTGTAATCGACCCGCGCAGAATATTTTCACTCGAAGGCTATAAAGGTGCACCGGGACTATGTGGCAGCGGCGTGTTTATCGAGGCGGAGCAGAACATAATTCAAGCGCTGAAAGGTTTAGGTGATTCGTTAATGCATGCTTTCGCAGCAATCGCTGAAGGGCATGATGTCTCTCTTTGTCGGTTTGTTGATGTGGGACCAATCATGCATGAAATTGCAAACCGAGCTAAGACCTGCCGCTTGGTTGTTTTGGCAGACAGCGAAGAAAATCAGCGCTTAGCTCGAGAGCTCGGTGAACTTGTCGGCTGCCCAATTCTCATGGTGCAAGCAAATTACGCTTATCTGGTAAATGGTTCTACGGTGAAAGATAAGGAATTGCAAGAAGCTCTAGCTGAGCTCTACGGGCAAAAGGCAATTCAGCACGCCTAAGAGACACTCAAAATGAATGATTTCATCCGTAACAGGGTTCGATATATCAGCCTGTAGTTGCGTGATTACAAATTGTATCCAGCGCGAGACCTCGCAGTCTGCCTGCTGTAGAGCTGGCTCGGCTTATTTCCTGGAAATCTCTATGAATTCCAGCGAATTCTGCTACAATACAATTTGTAATCACGTGAGTACAAAGTGTAATGAGTGAAAAGACGAGTAACGTCAGTATCCGCATTCCCGATGAATATCGAAAACGACTTCAGCTGCAAGCTGACAAGAAGGGAATTAGTTTCAATGCCCACATTATGAGGGTAATAGAAATTCATTTGATGAATTCAGGCTTCGGGCCGACTTCGTTAACCTCAAACTCTGGGCGCCTGTTCCAAATTAGATGTGAGCCATATCTGGATAACGTCGACGAGACGACCTGGGCCTTCTTTATCGATGAGCCTAAGTACGAAAAAGAGCGCGCATATTGTTTTATTGGTATCGGCAGAACAATCTTGCGTGATTGGCAAGTCAAAGACAAAGCTCGGGTCTCGAAAGAGGTCGGGCTAGCACTCCTGGCTTACTACAATCGCAAAGGATTCGAAATTGATCGTCTGGTCTGGAAGCAGTATCCAGGTCCGGATAACGATAACAGGCGAGTGCTGCAAGTCGCTGAGGTTCCCGAAACGTTGGAAGAGTTTCTAGAACAATTGATGAATGACAAATGGGTAGACAAATTTGTCGAACAGGACGAAAAGAGTCAGGACATTCGTAGAGGACGTCCGGAATCAGCCCTCTTTCGCTGATTCTGTGCCTGCGCTTGAGGTGCGCTGGTCAGCTTGATTTAAAGAAATCGGGACGCTCGGGAGAATTGAGCGTGCCACCGTTTGTGGTGTCAGGAATAGGATGCGCTTGCATCGAGAGGTGTTTACATGCTCGAATTTTTTGTTTTATTCGGTATCTTTTACATATGGCATGCGCTGGGTGTAACTATTGGCTATCATCGCCTTATTTCTCATCGTTCTTTTGCTTGTCCAAAGTTCATTGAATATTTTTTTGTGCTAGGTGGCTATTTGGCAATGGAAGGCTCTCCCATTTGGTGGGCGACCATTCACAGAGCTCATCACAGATACTCGGATACTCCTTTTGATCCCCACTCACCGAGAAACGGCCTTAAGAATGCGCATATGGGTTGGCTCACTAAACCAACATATCCGCCACACATTTCGCCAGAAATTCAAGGAAAAGATCTTATCAAAGATCCAATTTACAGATTCCTTGAGCAAAATGGAGACTGGACAAGAGCGCACACCTGCGTCTTTGTGATTTCGATACTCTTCCGTTTGATAATTTTGATTTGCTTCGGCTGGGTGCCGGCACTGGCAAGCATGCTCGCTGGCTTGGCTGTTTTACAGATCCCACTGATGCTAAACGTTGTGTGTCACATACCAAAGCTTGGATACAAAAACTATACCACCACTGATGATAGCGTTAATGTCTGGTGGGTCGCTCTACTTGCAATGGGCGAAGGCTGGCATAACAATCACCATTGCATGCCGGGCTCGGCCAAGACAGGAATGCGTTGGTGGGAACTTGACGTTTCCTGGCTAACGATTCGATTCCTGCGCTCTCTTGGTCTTGTATATAGAGTAAACATCAGCAAGCCACCGAGTGCGGTTTCATTGCATAAAATTGAGCGAGAGCAGGAGTCGACGGCTGCCTGAAGCATCCTCATTGTTGCAGAGGCCAGACGGAACATTCGCGAATGAACAAATTGAGGCCGCTTCTACTCAAAAAAATAAAGCTATCTTCAATGCGTTTGGCATAGGCGCAAATGACCGCACTGCAATTATTTATTATCTCGCTTCAGTAGATCTACTCGCAGTTATGCGCATTTGCTTGAAGCATCGAGCAGATCTTATTTCTCGCTTGAGTCCGAAACGTGAGATAATTACAATACATGCAATTGGCCTCTGATCTCAATCCTGTAGATGAGCACTCTGGTCGAAAAGGTTGAGATTTTAAATGAACAAAAAACTATTCGTAGGCAATCTGTCCTACGCGGTCACGGACTCGGGATTGAATGAGCTTTTCGGCCGGTTTGGAGAAGTTCTGTCTTGCAACATCGCCACAGACAGAGCCTCCGGCAAATCGCGAGGTTTCGGCTTCGTTGAAATGAAGAATCAGGTCGAAGCAGAGAATGCTATAGCCGGCCTGAACGGACAGGAATTCGGCGGAAGGCAGATAAGTGTTACGGTATCGCAGGCGAAGCCAAAAAGGTCATTAGGCTAGACTGAGCCTTCACTGCGCTTCTTGAACATTCAACTTCTTGAACATACAACAACAACTACTACTTAGATAGGTCAAACATGAGCATCATATCTTGGGGCAGACGCGAAAAAGTCACGTTTTCATCGTGCGGTGTGCTGGATAGCTGGATACCTCCTGCGATACCGGCTCTCTTCGCCGTAACATATCAGCGAGATCCAAAGAACAAGCCGAAGGGTCATACAGTACTTTTCTTTGGTGAAAGCGAAAACATGGCTCGTCATGCAAGCTCGATTAAAAGCAAAATGCGGGAACTTTGGTCTAGAAATGGTGGCACGCCGGAAGACCTGTTTCTGTTTGTGCGTTCGATGGATGATTCTACATCAGAAGAGCGCCTCAAAGTTGTGGAAGGATTGATACTGGAGTATCAGCCTCAAGTAAACAAGCTAGCGTCAGAATAAGATATTCTAGCCCTGCAATTATCACTTTGAGTAGCTAAGCCTATTATTTGCGGCCGTGTGCAAATTGTGCCATACTTGTAATATCCGGTCTTATGGATTTTCGCCGGAGCAGCTTTTTCAGTGGCATGATGGATCTGTCGCTGATCTTAAAATCCTATCTCCTTCTACAAAGCATGAAGACGGTTTTCTTCAGTGCTTTGCGGATTCGTGCTCGTTATGAGCGAAAGATAGGTTGCTTATGTTTTTGCTTGTTATAAAAGACTCTGCTGGTCTAGATGAAGACAATTCATTTGACGAACTGAGAGAGCATGGTTTTGAGGTGCGCACTCTTGAAAGGCTGCAAGAGTTCGAGCAGTTGTGCAATAAACAACCGGATGCAGTTGTGTTACCGGATGCAGTTGTGTTGGATGTATCCAAGCCCAACTCCTCGGGATTGGATTTATATTTTCACGTGAGAGGGCTTGCTCCCCAGTTGCCGATAATAGTTTATTCGAATAACCACGACATCGAAACAGCGCTTGAATTCATGAAGTTGGGTGCACAGGATTATTTGATCAAGACCAAAAGAACTTGGGAAAATCTTGAACGCAAAGTCAGGTTTGCTGTTGAACGACATCGCCGGCAGCAAAGCCAACTTAAGTCAGAAACCCGCATACGAACACTTCTCGAGCAATCATTCGACGCTTTCATTGTTATTGATGATCGCTGGAAAATATTGGAGTGGAACTCTGCGGCAGAAAGAACATTCGGATGGAGCAAAGAACAAGCAGTTGGCGAGAAGCTGACCCTAATCATTCCTTTCCACTTGCAGGGGCTTTTCTTAAAGAGGCTGAAACTACCTCGGATTCTAATTGTGGGAAAGAACTTCAAGAGCCTGACAGAGGTCGTCCTAAAACACAAAACGGGTAAAACATTCTCTGCAGAGCTCGGAATTATCTTGAGCAATGAGCCGGGTAGCTTTTGCGTCTTCATTAGAGATATAAGCCGGCAGCAAAAATTCAAAGAAGATCTGGAAAGGCTGGTTCTCGAACGCACTGAAAAGCTAAGCCTTAGCAATGATGAGCTAAAACAGTTCGCCAAAATCGCATCGCATGATTTGCAGGAACCGTTGAGGGCTGTGAAGGGTTTTGCGAACCTGCTTCTTCGCGATACTAAAGGAAAGTTGAGTCCCGATTGCGAGGAGTTTGTCGGGTACATACTCGACGGAACAGAAAGGATGACCCAGCTCATCCAGTCAATACTGGCTCATGCAGAAGCGAACAAGCTGGACACTGTCGAGCAGGAAACCGATTGCAATGCTGTAATTATCGACGTATTGAGCGACCTGCGTGTATTGATTGAAGAAACAAGTACAGTCCTGGATGTCGATACTTTGCCAGTGGTTGCAGTTGAGCGATCGCAAATGATTCAGCTATTTCAAAATCTAGTAAGCAACTCAATAAAATACAAAGGCACGAGCGCACCCAGGATTTCAATTAGCTCAGAAAGACTCTTTAATCAGTGGCTGTTCACTTATCGTGATAATGGAATAGGAATTGATTCTTGTTATTCAGAGAAAGTTTTTGAAATGTTTTCGCGCTTGCATCCTCGAGGTAAATATCCCGGAACTGGTATGGGGTTGGCCATTTGCAAGCGGATTGTCACCAATCATGGTGGCAGCATCTGGGTAGAGTCAGACGCTAATGAGGGAAGCATCTTTATGTTCACCCTACCGACAGTGAAAGAAAAAAGTAAAGAAATAGGGAGAGCGTCAATGGAAAATGTAGTTGAAGAGAATGAGGCAGACGAATTGAAGGAAAAAATTGAAATTCTATTAGTGGAGGACACTCCGTCTGATGTTCGTTTGACGCAGGAAGCCCTGAAAGGTGCTGCCTTTGAATATGAACTTTCCGTCGTCAACGACGGCGTCGAGGCGCTCGAATACTTGAACAAAATTAAATTGACTCCAGATGGAAAGCTGCCTCATATAATCCTTTTGGATCTGAATATGCCCCGGAAAAACGGACACGAGTTGCTTGAGGACATACATAACGATTCTGTACTGCGAACCATTCCCGTAGTTCTGCTCACCGTTTCTGAACGAGACGAGGATGTCTTGGAAGCGCTTCGCACGAAAATGAATTATTATCTGGCAAAGCCTGTCACGGCTGAGAAGCTGTGCGCACTGCTGAAAACTCTGCAGGAGCTATATATTGAAACGGAACCTGATAACAGCCCACACACGCTGGAAGAATTGCACATAAGATTCGTTCTGGCCGGAAATCCGCATACGGCAATGTTTGTGCTAGAACGACTTGCTGACGACAGTAGTGCGCGTGTTAGAGCTAAGCTCGCAGAAAATTGCAGAATTAGCAAGGCCGTTCAATTGAAGCTGGCAAGCGACCCAGCACTGAGCGTTCGAATCAGCCTCTGCGACAATCCGGGTCTAGACCTGACGGTGGCTCAGATCCTGGCCCGAGACAAGGACGACGATGTTCGTCTCGCCCTAACAACGTGCCCACTTGCGGCGATTGAAATTCTCAAACAATTATCTACTGATGAGAATGTGTTTGTCAGCGAAAGTGCGAAGAAATCTCTGAGTTCGCTGGAGGAGGGGCTTCCAATCGCGGCTGAGTCCTGATTGATTATGTAGGTAGGACCACACTTGCTCGACGACTGTGCTTCTACTCGCTCTAAGTCCGAAGCGTAGAAGAATAAGAAGTCCCGAGGCTTTAATGCATCGGGACTTCTAAACACTCTGGATTGTTACTTAATCAATAAATTCCATAAGCCGTGGATCTTTGGTCGCGCTGCTCAGAAAATGAGACCTGGAGCTTCCGTCCTGCAATCTGCTGAGAATTCAAAGCTTTCATCGCATCTGCGGCTGCCTGATCCGTAGACATTTCGACAAATCCAAAGCCGCGCGAGCGACCGGTTTGTCGATTCAAGGGGATTCTCACTGAGAGCACATTTCCAAAGTTACGAAAAAGTTTTCGCAATTCGGAATCCTCTGTATTGAAAGACAGATTGCGCACAAATAATACGTTTTGCATTTAAAATGAAACCTCTAAATAGAATGTTTGGGCTGATTCATGAAATCGAATCAAGCAAAGCAGTAGAGATGCTTTCGTTCGCGACGTTTAGCATCTTGCAGTTGAGCAACTAAAAAGTGTTATGGGTCTGACTTCTTGCGGCAGATGGCCGTTCTAATTAATTGTCGAAGGGAGCGCTAATATTATTACGCGGCGCTCAAATGATGCAGGAGTAAATCCCTTGCTTGTAGAAACATTGTGTCATGAATGGAGTCCCATTTCTAGTCTTTAGCCGAGATTGTAACGATTCCAGCAGAAAGTCCAGAGAACTGACTCGGACAGCTGTGCTGATTCAATCGCCTCCATCTCTTTCCCTTTGCATAGTAAGGGGTACAGCTGCTAACATATCACTATTGATTGTAGAAGTGTGCCTTACGCTGGCTTGAGAACCTTGTAACTCCACTATTTGCTCTCCGGGTATCGACCTGATGTGAAATAGTGGGAATTGTGAAAGCATTTCTTGTAGTTATCAAAAACGATGAGACCGCATGTGTTTTAGAGGAACTTCTGCGGTTTGAGTATAACGTAATATTGGTGGGGTCTGGTGAAGAGGCGCTCACCGCATTTAATACCATTTCAGTTTCTGTCGAGCTGCGTGAGCGGCACAAGACTCTAACAGATAGATGCACTAAATTGTGTTCTGCTATGCAGTCTAAGCTTGCGATTCTGAGAGAGCAGCATGCAGCGCTGCGCCTGCAAATCTCCCTTTGTAACGTCGACGACGACCGCCTGTCGAATAAATAAATATCGTGCTGGGGACGATTAAACTTGAGCCAAATGTAGAGTGAATTTTGAGAATTAGGTAAGAGCAATCAGCAATCAGCTAACAGAATTAGGTATCTCCATTGGAAGAATCTGATGACAAAATTATTTTGGGAGTAGCGGTTGTTATTCTAAACCGGCGCCGTGAGCTTGGTCTTAGCCAGGCAGACCTTGCCCAAAGTGCCGGTCTCCACAGGACTTATATTAGCGATATCGAGAGGGGCCAGCGGAATTTGACTCTCAAAACTTTAGTAAGACTATCTAGTGCCTTAGCTATGTCTGCTTCTGAATTCATGCGGCTGGTCGAAAAAGAACAAACAAAGCTCATTGGTCGAGAGACTAATAAATCTTGACGCTCCTTTTTCCGCTTACGCTTTATTCGTGAACTAGATTGCCGCCAGATACTGGTCGCGCTCTGCGCTTCGTCATTGATTCAATAATCCGGCACGACTATTTTTTTTGTCAGGCAGCGCCAGGTTAGTTAATAGCAGGGATTGCAGTTTTTCCTTAAAATGTTCGCTTAGTTGTTTGACGCCCTTTTCTTTGGATTCAAGAAATGGCAAAAGGAAGGATGAAGCATCGACGGGGGCACCAATTAAGACCGCGCATGATTGCCAGCCCTTAGGAGAAATAGTTTCAAACAGTTCGCATTCAATGAAATCGAGAATGCGGCAATATTCCATGTCGCAAAATGGGTGGTCCAACATTTTTTGCAGTATCAATAATCGCTCAATTCTTTCAAAATCGCTGTAAATGCATGGCTTTGAAATCCCCAGGCATCGCAGTTTGCTTGACTTCAGAGCAACAGACCTTTCTTCTGCGTGTCCAGCGGCCTTATTACGGAAAGCGTAGAGTCTCTCGAGTGGTGATAGAGATTCGTCACAAGCCACGCCTGTTCTCAAAGCTATCTTTCGAAGAATCTCGACCGCAACAAACTCGGCAAGATTTTCCATGCCTGTTTGCGGTTTCTCCATTCCGTAGGAATCAAGAACGAGCTGAAGGTAAGCCTGTACAACCGAATTTATCCTGAAATACGTATCTGGATGTATGTTCTTATTTAGCTGCAAACGCTTTTCGATTTTATTGAGGCAAGGGTTTACGGCAGAAGCCAGATCGCACTCCAGGTGAAACTTCGTAGCTGCTGGGAAAATGAGCACAGGACTCTCTGAATTGGCTTCAAATAAATCCTTCTGAACTGTAAGAGCGATGTGAAAAATGGCGTCATGGATTTTGTGGAGCTTGAAATAATCTGCAGTAATTTCACCTTCCGGAAACACTAACAGTTTTCGACGACCCTCTTGCAAGATTTTCTTAGTCATGGCAATGGAATGAAAATCTGTTTTTCCACGTGTCACTGAGTAACAGCCGATATTTTGGAAAAACCAGCCCAGCAAACCTCCGTACCAGTCAAAACATTCACGCGCAACTATGCAATAGAAATCCTCGTGCATTTTCCTTGAAAGCTGGATAAGCGCTAGGGAGTCTAGCCGATCCGGATGGTTCAAAAGCACAACAGCTCTCCGACATTTTGAAAATGTTCTGAGATCTTGTATTCTGCCGCGAATGCTTATGGAAAGGTGCTCTTTCAATCTCAACCATACCGGCAAAATCAATTTGCACAGTGATATAACAAACGGGTTGGGTTTCGGCTCTTTGAATTGCAGCATTTCGATTAACTAGTGTTGTTTCTAACTCTCATCCTAGTATTATGATAACCCTATCGAAATTCCTGAGACATCAACCTACAGAGCGAACCTACTAATTAGTAAGCAAGCCTCATCGTTTCCGATGTTTAATACCTTAATTTTGGTCTTTGATGGAACTATCTGATTTTGGTTTGCTTCTTTTTTCTCTCAGCTCCAAAATATGTTCGTGAAAATCTTGATTATTTTCTGCTACTGTCTGTCCGGCTTCAAATAATGTTTGCCAGTCCTCGCGAACTTTTGTTTGTTGCTCTGTATTATTTTGCACGAGATCCGGCAGATTGTTGTCGACCTCAGCTTTTAGCTTTCGCAACTGCATTCGTTGTTCGTCCGATTCCAATTGGAGCAACCGTACCTGCTCCTGTAGATCAATTACACGTTCCTTCAGAGCGGTCAGTTCTTGCAAAACTGCTGAGAATGGCTTTTCTTCCAATTTGCGACGCAAGTTTGAAATTTCTTTCCTCTTCTCTTGAACATCTTGGCGCTCAATTGTTGTCCCCCGGCGGCGGAGATCAAGCTGTATTCGTTTTTGTCGTTTTGAGTTTGCCATGATTGTGTAAACTCACTGATGAGTTTTATTTTCATTCAAATCCGCCAACCATTCCAAGATTGAGCCCCACAGAAGCACGATTAGTGCGAGGACGATAGAAGTCATAAAAAGGAGCGGTAAGCTGTTCATAATTTTGCCTCCATGACTATTTTGCTGCAATTGGAATCCAATTGCATGAGTACATGGATTTATTTTGTATTCGTCTTTAGATTGATCTTTAGATTTGCTGCGTTGAAACTAGTTCCGCTTACCAGCAGCTGCCTTAGTCAGCATCTCGGCTGCCTTCAGCTCTGCTTTTCCGACCTTCACAACTGCCACAGAACAGGGAGCTCTATTCACGACTGCTGCAGCGATGCTACCAACATGCTCTGGTCTTACACCGGTGTCACCGTGAGACCCAAGAATAATTAAATCGAAGTTCTCGTCTATCGCTCTCTTTATAATGAGCTCAGCTGGGACACCGTCTATGCATTCCGCTTTGACAATGCAATTGGGCAAAGCTGCCTGCAGAAGAGACAGGTGATCCTTTTGAATCAAGGAACATTGCCTCATATATTCTTCCTGCGATTCCCAATTTGGTGTCTTGTGCACAACGGTCAAGAGATGCAATTCGCTACCATCTCGCCAGTTAGCAGCAGCCACTGTATTTATGATTTCGGAGGCATACTTCGATGCGTCAGTTGCAACTAGAACTTTTCGTTGGAAGCTCATCTCTATTCTCCTTTGTTCGACTGAGCGAAAATTGGCCTCATTTGCAGAGTACCATGCATGCAATTGCAAGACATCATGCTTACGGAGCGGATAGCTAACCCTTTGGAATGACTTGCCGTACTGTTGTTCTCTGTCGTCCTTCTCTGCCGTCCACACACCGGGTATTTCGGACCGGTTGTTTTGGATAGCGCCCATCAGCTGAACTAGAGTCATCAAGTAGGCAAGCTTGATTTTTTCGGCACTCATCTCAACCGCATTTCCTGCGGGCGGATGATTAATTATCATCCGCTCAGTGCATGCGCATTCTGTACGAATTCATCAAAATGGCTGCAGCAGCCCATTAACACCAGACGGAGAAGACCATTTTCGCATGAAACGCAATGAGATGGTGGATGAGCAACTGGTAAGCAGGGAAGTCACAGACAAGCGAGTTCTTGAGGTGATGAGATCTGTGCCACGTCATTTATTCGTGCCAGAGTCTTGGCAAAACGAAGCTTACGATGATCGGCCACTCCCGATTGGCTATGGACAAACTATTTCACAACCTTACATTGTGGCATGTATGACTGAGGCCCTCGAATTAAAGCCGGACTCTACGGTTCTCGAGATCGGCACTGGTTCTGGTTATCAGGCCGCTATACTGAGTAGGCTGAGCGCCGAAGTGTATACAATAGAAATTGTGGACCCTCTGGCAGAACAAGCTAGAAACCGCCTGCAAAAGCTTGGGTTCTCTAATGTTCATGTGCGCTGCGGAGATGGATATCGCGGATGGATTGAAGCCGCACCCTTCGATGCGATAATTCTAACTGCGGCTCCGGACCATGTTCCACAGCCGTTGATTGATCAGCTCAAGGTTGGGGGCCATATGATATTGCCTCTGGGTGAAAACGACCAGACCTTGAGGCTTATTACAAGGACTCCGAATGGTATCAAACAAAGTGATCTCTCTCTGGTTAGGTTTGTGCCCATGACTGGCGAAGCTCAACGCCGGCCATGTTAAAGGTCCTAAAATTTATCGATCCTGCAATACTGGCTAGTCGGGATAAGCCTACAGGATGAGGCGCAGGCGTCTTAACTTTGGAATGATACCTGTAATAAGGTCTATTTCACATAGGACTTAAGGTTTCGATCAGTGGTCAAGACATCTCAATAGGAGCTAACTGTCATGCAAGGCAACTTATTTTTGAATCTTGAACCTACGTATATTGGCTTCCAATCCGATACGCAAGTCAGAAGTTTGAAGTATTGCAGCAGAGAAGAAGTTCGAAATTTACTGCTTGATTTAAAACTTTTGCTTCCGGAACAGGCATTGCCAAAGGATGATTGCATAATCAAGCTGTGGGGAAATTTTCCCGCGGATGTTCTGGCTCAATACGGTCTTGCCGGCCAAGCCCATCATCTTGCAGCATAATCGCAATAATTCGTCTACGTCACCTGCCGACGCCAAAGATAACCATCAAGATTTCTACTGTTATCAATACGATGATAATAATTTCGAGGAATTCACTGCGCGCATGTTGAGCCTCGTCTGTGGCGAAACGATAGATTTCACCAACACTGTTTAGCTTGGTTTCAATCTGTTGTTGCCAATCGGATAGACAAAACCTTTGAACAGCTCCTCTGTAGACTCGCGCATAATAGGCATCGCCAATTAGCTTAAGAGCGTTGCTGCCCCGGTCCGCCAGCTCTCTGATATCCAATTTGAGGCGTCTCAGCTTGGCTGTACGTTGCTGTGCGCTTCTGGCTCCGAGAAACCACTTTTGTTGGCGCAAGGTGCTTGCATCCCACTTATAGATTTCATCCAGTTCGGCATCAAGCCTGGCATCGTATGTTCTCAACTCTACTAGTTGAACATTAGCGAGTTCGAGTATGTTGATGATGGCTTCTGCTCCTTCTTTGCTGTCATATACTAATGCCGAATCCCAGTGGATAATTACGAGGTCATTGTCAAAATAGCTGAAGTGGAGCCTTAGTGCTTCTTCCTGTTCGATTCCTGACAAGTGCCGAGACTCTGACAAAATTAGTGACGAGAGCTGAATTCGTTCCGACAATAGATCCTTGCTTGTCATTGCAGGCTCACTAGAGCGCAATTCGACTATGAAATAATCCTCCAGCAATGGTTTATGTCTTTTGTTCAAAGATTGATCGACGGATTCAAGCAGTTCGCTTAAAACCTTTTCTGCACATTTTTCTAACTCTCGAGATAGACGTAATGTCTGCATCATGCATGCAAAGTCATTCAATGAACCGCGATATCCAAAAGAGAGCCGAATCGAAATAGCACCACACTCGAACGCTTTAAGTGTAATGCGCGCCGTCTGTTCCTCTAATACCACTTCCGGCAGAATGGTCATTATCGGTGTGCTGGACACCTGAAGATTTGTCGTATGTTCCGAGTTGAAATCGAAGGGTGTTCTGCTGAAACTTGTTTTTGCCAATAATTGTAAGTTCGCCAGATCGATTGTGTTTGCTACATCGTAGATGAAGAATGCATGGAAGTATCCTTCATGAATCGAAAGAAGCGATGGCATGTCCAGCGAACTTTTGCCTTCAGTTTTGCCGTCAACATTGATGGGCATAGCTGGATTAGTCTTCGTTCTTATTCAAGAAAACTGGATGCGAGGCTTGCGTAGGCAATTCCGACTTGTTTGATTGTCTATTGCCGCGAATGAATGAGTCTGCTCCAGCAACCGTTGATTTCCAGAGCTGATTCTTGTTCGTGCCAACGTCAAGTGCCATATGCCATAGCGTTTGTATGCTTTCGTTGTTTCCTTCATCCATTTGTCCAACCCAGGCTGTCACGCATCCATGCTCCGTAAAGTTTACGCAGAATGCAATTACGTCCTGTGATACAAATCCAGTGAGAGGAAATTCTTCAACTTTGTCATGGTGATCACATGTGGCTGTTCTAAATGTGCCGTTGACTTGACCACCCGGCCCAATCTTCAATTCCATTTCTGAATTGTGTTGATTGTGCCAAACACCAGCAAATGCCATTCCAACAGTCCAGGCTTCGTTTGCGTGCTTCGTGATCATGGTTCTTCTCCTTCTTGTGTTATTGAATTGCGGAGGCGCAATTCTTCGAAAATACATCGTTAACCGACTCACCAAATTTGCATTTAGCGCAATAATGCGGGACGAGGGAATGTTTGCAAAATTGAATTTTCTGAAGAGGATGAGAACGTTGGGCTGGATTAGTCTCTTGCCTTTCGCACTGGGACGAGGCAGTTGTTGATAGTTCCATCTTTCTATTTCCGAATCAGCTACTCTCCCTAATAATAAAGAAGTAACAAGATGGTTACCTCCGCCTAAAGGTTGAATCAGAAGACTGAATCGCTGATAGCACTGCTGAATCTTAATGAGCTCCCAGTTAAATTATCGATAGAGCATCTTTCAAATCTTGAATGATGTCGTGCCAATCTTCCAAACCAATAGAGAGCCTGATGCCTCCCGGGTCCATACCTTTATTCATCTTCAGCTCATCGGGCAAGGCTGAGTGCGTCATGGAATATGGTTCTTCGATAAGTGTGCGAATTTGTCCCAGACTTACAGCTAGCGTAATACTGTAAGCCTTCTCAGCAATGTAATTGATGAACTTCTCAGCAGCATTAGCTGCCTCGTTAGTGGTTCCCGCCAAAACAAAATAGAGCATGGAGCCTGGTGCAAATTTGCCGTCATAGCTTGTCATCTGCCGTCTTGCTAGTTCGGCTTGTTGAAACGAGGAAAGCCCCGGATATACAACTTGAGATATCTTTGGATGCCCTTCGAGAAATTGTGCAACTTTCAATGCGCTTTTTTGTTGATTCGCCACCCGTGAGGCAAGTGTGGGAAGTCCGTAAACCAAAATCGGCCATGCATTTTTTGGAGAAAGAACTCCGCCGAAATCTTTTCTATACATCAGAAGCGATTCTTCGTACGCTTTCGAAGCAACAACTACGCCGCCCATGTCGGTGCCAAATCCACCAATATTCTTCGTCAAGCTGTGTACAACAAGATCTGCTCCCAATGAGATAGGTCTCTGGCAATAGGGTGTTGCAAATGTATTGTCTACAATCAATAATATTTTGTTTTCTCGATTCTGGTTTATTTTGTCCAGATCTCGCCGTATTTCTGCTATGTCAATTAAATCCAAGGTTGGGTTTACCGGCGTCTCAAGGTAAACCACTCTAGTCTTATCTTCGATACTTTTGCCGAGGTTTTCGATAGACCTCAAATCAACAAATTGTGATTCAATTTGCAGCCGAGGAAGCCATTTTGTAAGAAGGCTATAAGTGCAACCATAAAGAGTATGATGCGCCAATATTTGATCGCCAGATTTAAGAGTGACTCCCAGGGCTGCACTTATGGCTGCCATACCACTGGCAAAACAAACTGCAATTTCCCCTCTTTCTGCATAGGCGAGGTTCTCTTCGAGAAGACCTCTTGTTGGTTCGTCTAAGCGATCGTAAATGAAAATGGGAGCTTCGCTTTGAGAATGTGTTCCGAATTGAACAAAGCCGTGTGCACCTCGCTGGACCGAATCGAGCCGGTATGCGGCAGAAGCCGACATGGGCGGAATAATATGGTGGCTGTATTCCCAGTGTTGGCTATGAAAACTGCCATGTATTAGATGAGTTCGCATGCGGTAATCGTCGCCGGGCGTGCGTTTTTTCTTCATGGCTTAATCCTTTGCTTTAAAGTGTAATGGGCAGCCCATCGTTTGGTGGGCTGCCGCAAGTTTACGTAGGCAATGAAGTTATGTATTTTTGAACTCAATCTTTTTTGCCGAATTTAAGGGTTTTTTGCTTTTCGGCAAAACAATTGTGAGGATGCCATTTTTGAATGTTGCATCCACATGATCGCGTTCAACTGCACAAGGCAGCGGAATCATTCGTTGGAAACTACCATAGCTTCGTTCAGCACGATAATAACCCTTGTCCTGTTCTTCCTTTTGTTCCTTCTTCTCGCCTTTAATAGACAGTGTTTCATCGGTTAACAATACTTCGATGTCTTTTTGCTCGACACCGGGAATCTCCGCATTTACGATAATTTGATTGTCGTTGTCTTTGATGTCAAGTTTGATTTGGAAATCACCAAAGAAAGGCTCGACAAAAGGTGGACGCCACATATCAATTCCACGAGTGAAATTCTCAAAGAGCTGATTCATGTCGCGCTGTAAAAGATGAAATGGATAGGCCAGATAACTTTCGTGCTTAGTGCTTACGTCTGTTGTTTTTTCTTGAGTTGGTTTCTCTTGTTCTTGTACTTTCTCTTTTACTGGCGTTTGGTTTTTCATAACAATTGATCCTGGTCGCAGGTAACAAGATAATTGTTTCAAAAATCGCGGCAATTTTTATTGACACAAAGAATGATCTTTATCGCTCTCAAGGAGGACTCTTTCCTACCAGCGTTCAATTTCTTTATCCAGGCGATCCTTTGGGAATCATCTGGGCTGTGAAATGGAGTAAGCGCCAAGAGCCGCTTTCATGTCAGGCTTGAGCATCAGTGATCTGTAGGCTTGCGAGGCTAGCTCCGCGTAATTCGCCTCTGGGTTTAGATGAGCCAGCAGCCTGTCATAAGAATCTGCTGCCTCCAAATATGGTGCGTATTTCTTCGGTGGAGCGACACCTTTGCTTGCTACTCCGCCATTGTTTTCCGGAAGAGGCCGCAAGCGTGTCAAAACCGCTTCTTCTGCTGCTGAGGGTTGTCCATAGCTTGCCCAGACTCCGCGCGATCCAGCTTTATGTGCAACACCTACATCCTTTACTCTGCTGTCCCCAATCATCAATGTTTCGCTTGGGCGAACATTATATTGGCGCATCAGTGCTTCGAAGCCTGCTGTTTCAGGTTTTTCCCATTGATGTGGCAGTGCCCTGAATTCTTTAAGTGAGTTCTCAGTTTTTAGAAGTGATTCCACTCTATTCCGACCGGCCTGCAGGAGTTCCTCAGAAAGCCCAGCGGGTTCGTGCCAATTATGAAGTCCGTAGAATCGTTCTACCAATCCATGCTGCAATCCGAGATTGGACAGTCGCCTCAACCCTATAAACGCAGGAGCATCACTCAAAACAGCGACCGGAATATTTCGGCGTTGCAATTCTTCGAGTGTTTCTTTGACTCCTTCGTAAGGACTGTGGTGCTCTTTAAGTGAATTGTCTATCGTATCCCAAAATGGATTAGCAATATTCTTTTCAAAATCAGCTACACTCATGCCACCTGGCTCACCAATCTTTAGACGGTCTTTAAGTGCCAGTTCTAGACTCCAGGGATAATCATGCGATCTGTATTTCTCCATCTGATTTCCAATGGAGGAATAGAGTTCTGACTCAGGAATGGCAGTCTTCGCTGAAAGATCAGAGATCGCAGTCTTTATGCCTTCTGAAAAGTATTTGCCGTGCGAAGCCAGAGTATTATCCATGTCGGTTATAACAAGCTTTACGGATGGCGGTTTAATGGCATCATGCAAATCCCAGAGGTTCTGCTTCAAATCAGCCATTGTCACCTTTCCGCTTAGCATATCCAGCGCGCCCATGCCTTTTCCGAATACGGCATTAGCACCGGCTTTGCCTATGTTTCCTCCAAGCAAGGCGAGAGGCATTGATGATATGAATGCGGTGCCTTGTCTGCTAATTTCGTCTGAGTAAGTGTTGCGCAATTGCTTCAAATCAGCTTTGGGATCCATGGCGCCTACAAGTGCATCGTATGTTGCAGTAGCGCCGCCTCTAAGCGAATATGCGACTAAGGCGGCGTTAGCCCATTTTGTTGGTCGTAAAAATGTTATCGCAGCCCCTGCTGCTGCATCAGTCCAGTGGTTCTCCAGGTACTGAGCCGTTGCGCTAATTGGGTTCGCCGAAAAATCTTTGCCTGCCTGTTTCAGATCTTCGGCAGTCCTGCTTCCTGTTTTGCCGATGCCATCAGCGAGTCCAAGTCCGACAGTTTGCCATTCTCTCGAGAAAACTGAGCTGGCATTCTCCGCATCGTTTTTGGCCAACTCATTCTTACTGAGCTGAAGCTCTTGTTTTTCCATGCCTGTAAATCACCCAATACTGCATCCCTGACCCAATTATGGGCAGCTGGGGGCAGAGGGCTAGCGTGGATCTCCCACTGCAAGCATGCCCCGGAGGTGCATTTGCTTAATTTGAGTTAAAAGAGCCGTAAAAAAGCGACCTTTTGAGCCGCTTTGCCAGGTTCTATACCTAAGTAAATACAAGGTTTTGCCTCAAGCATTCTTCGGCGAGCTTGCTTTCGATTATGTCGGCCACTTTCTTATGGTGCCGTTGCCGAAATCGCAGTCTCCCCATCCAGAATTTCCCTGATCGTCGTACCAGCGGCAGGTTTCTGCAAGTTGGACCAGCCCTTTGTTGGACGAGTCCGGCACTGTTTGATTGGACGAGTCATTTCCAATTGAAAGAGTTGGCAATGAAGTTGATTTGAGAAATTGATCGAATGTATTTGATGTATGTACGGCTGGTTCTCGGCTCAGTTCGTCATGAACCTGAGAGAGCGCCGAGCTAGATATCGAGCTCTCGCCAGCTTTATCTGCTACTTTTCCTGCTTGTGAATCGGGCATCTTCTCTCTCCTGAATTAGCGCCTTTCGCGAACACCAAACTTTCCTTTTCGCCACTGACTAAAACATATGAAAGTGAATAATATGTGGCAGTAATCTTCACCACTGATATTGCGGACTAACGCACGGCACGCAGAGTTCTGGTCTTTCTACCGGTTTCTATTTTGCTTTTGCTTTTGCTTTGACTTTAGGCAATGGTGGGCGATCTTTTTTAAGTTGCGCAAGTACGCTAAGCAGATCGTTGTTTCTTGCTGAATCAGCTCCTGGATAGATAAAGTTAACGAACGTCCAGTTCCCCTTTTCGAAGACCAATTCTGGTATCACATCTGGTTTATTGCTTTTCTTGCCTTCCCACGTGCCGAAGACTTCCACGTGGTATTTTGCGCCTGCGCTGCTTACTTTTCCTGCCGTATATTTCTGTGCAATGTCCTGGGCATTGAGGAAGGGATCAATGTCTAGTCCCACAATTTCGCCGGGAAAAAGTTTAGCCACATCATCGTCTTCTTTGAGTTTGGAGTACAGTTCGGGACTAAATGCAAAATTCTTGTTTTTGAAGACAGCCATGGAGGGGTCTTCATTGTGAGTGCCCCGGCATTGTTTCCAGTACCAATCGTAGAATCCCTGAACATATGTTTTACAGGATTTGTCCGTGGCTTCATCTGCAAACGCGGCCGAAGGCAAGACAATACTCAAAAGCATTAACGCTAACAGGAAACCTATTCTCACAATTACACCTCAAAAAAACACTGAGCTAAAGATAGCAAAATAGGACGGTCTAACCATGAGAATAGCGGCGGTTCAAGTCCTACCCGCCGAAATTTAAGCCAGATTCTCCAGGAATAATGTGACAAAGCAAAAGTTCTGGGTAGCTCTGGTAATCAAGCGCTTAACCGGGAAATTGTCAAAAGGGAGTTTCATCTTAGTACCTGGCCTCCAGCCGGCTCTTGCAAGCACGATTTTGAAGCTCACCGCTGCTCTGTCTGTAGTTACGACGGTCACGGACCGTTTTTCAGCAGATAATTTTCGAGTCTCGGGACTCCTCGCTAGAGGAGCTCTTCCATCTCCTCACAAATTCAAAACAATATGATCCGATTTTGTTTAGAAAGTTGGGGACGGAAGCTCACAAATTCCTTACCTCACTTTTGGTTTACTGGATGTATTGAACGAGGTAGACAAAATGAAGACCGTAACAACAATTCTTGCACTTAGTATTATCACTTTCTTTCCTATGGCGGCGTTTGCCGAAGGGTTTGGAAATCTGAACATCAACTTGAACGATGTGATGGTAGGACAGCGAATGCAGGAAATGTCACAAAGACTAAATGATGCAGGTTCTGCTTCTATCTTCAAAGCTAAGAAAGAGCATAAAAAGCACGAGAAGAAGAATAAAGAACATAAGATGGCTATGCTGCAGGACAACGCTGCTGCTGGCACCACAACCGGTGCAACTACTAGCGATGTTGTTCCTGATGGAACCAAGATTACTGGGAGCATTCCTCAATAGTAATCTCCAGGAGAGCGGATGCCCGGGATTGTGGGCATTCTGATTCGAAAACAAGTCCGACAAAACGGGAAGAAGAAGCCGCCTGGAAGGCAGCGCTCCCAGGAATAAATTTCCGTACTCTGAAACAGCTCAGGAATGTGACGAACGGATGTCCTGGAAGCACTACCATCCCGGCGGCTTCTAATCATCACAATTTGCAGCGTTTGGATCTCAACACGGGGGGTTCTTCCCCTTGAGGTGACTTACGGGTTGTGATTAGATGAAATTCTCATTCCAATCTGTGCAATCAGGTAGCAAAAGTAAGAAGCAAGACACATTGTAACGGCAGGACCAACAGATTAAATTAGGGTGCGTTCTTGGCTGAATCGGGCAAAGGTCAAGAATTTCGCCATCTTTATGATGGCCCAATCCACCATTTTTTGTTCATGCAGGGGAGCTAAAAATGAGTAATGAATTCCATGGACCGTCGTCCGGCGTGAATCCGGACGCGAATAACGATGTAATGAGATTGCGACAGTCCGATCTCTTGCATACTGAAACACCTTCAAATTTATTCACTGACGCATACAACGTCGTCCGGAATAACCCAATAGAGTCCGCTGCAGTAGCCGCAATCGGCGTCGCATCGCTGATGGCTCTGTCTCGTCGCTTTGGGCAAGAGGTGATCCGGAGTGAAATGCGTAATGGCGAGGGAGCGCTTACCCTAGAGGGAAAGAAGATTCCCGATATTCAGCGCCCGCAGGTTGCGGAATCAAACTTTAATTTAGATGCGGTAAAGCAAAAAGCGAGTGCGAGTTACTCTGAAGATCTTTCTAAAATCTGGAAGCTTCCAGCAACTGGAGAGGCGAACGAAGGAGAGAACCTGGCCGGGTTTGCCGAACGTAATTTAAGAGATCGCGCGACGCTCACCGGTGAAAGAATAAATCCCGAAGCTATCGCGAAAGAATTGGATCGCATTTCGAAGTTAAATCCAGAAATAAATGCCGATGCGATTTTGTCGGGCAGGGTTCTAAATGTGAACACCCCTGATTCGCTACTCAAAGCAGCTGAGGAACTGCAATTTAAGCACGTTCCACAAATTGGGCAGTTTTTGAAGGGAACTGGAAAAATCAGCGAAGAGCAGATCGGGAAGGCTCTGGAGATCCAACGAGCAATTCCTCAAGGTGCACCGAGAAAATTAATTGGCGAGATTCTCGTCGAAAACAAACTCGCTGCTCAGGCAGATGTTGATCTGGCATTTTCAAATCAACAGGAACTTAAGGCCGCCTTGAAAGAAGTGCGCGAGAAATTTGTAAAAGACAATTTCCCGAAGAATTGACGAGAGGCTGAATAGAGACCAAGCGAATTTAGAATGGTAGGCCTCACGTGCGCCATTAGGAACCATGCTCAAAGGGCATCCGTGAGGCGCCCTACCATTTTTTTCACCGTTTCCTAGAGGCAGCGTTCTTTTCTCAGCCCCTTTTACTGAGGATTCCTATCGCCTGGTTTGCCAGGCGTATATATATTGTATTCGCTTGATTGTGAGCAAAAGTCGAGAATTGCTTCTTGATTCTCCAGGCTCTGCAAATCGATCATCGCTGCTTCATCGTTGAATAGATTATTGGATTTTGGTCTGTCACTCACGTATTCTGCGAAAAGTAATTTCTCGTCCATAACCCGTCACCAATCCTTCACTAACTACCCTGTTCTTGTTAACTTAACAGCCCGCTGGCAAAAAATAGGGGGACTACACCTCTGGCTTTGAGTTCTCTGGGAAAATCAGGCGGAACGACTTTTAGCGTCTGCTAGAAGCGATACTTGAACTCGCAAGTTCGGCTTCGCGTTCCACAGTTGGCTGTGCTTTTCTTTGAAACGTGAATGAAAGCAAGGTGTGCCGCATTCGGTATAAAACCGCCAGACCTGTAACACTTGCTAGCACCGCAGACAATACCACGGCAATACAGGTGTAAACAGCCATGCGCAGAATGTCGTTCAGCTCCGAAACCTCCTTCCTCAGTTCAATCAGCGGCGTATTAACTGCGGAAACTGGCTTTTGGAGATCATCAATTTTCTTGCCCATTTCACCAAGCTGCGACTGCATGTGAGCAACTGATAATTGCATGCCGCCAAGTTGTTCACTGGTATTTGATAATTGCGAATGCACTTTTTCCAGCGGTTGCACAAGTTGTCTCATCGGCTTTTGCAATGAGCTCAGTGGTTTGTCCAGCTGTTGCATCTGCTTGCTCATCTTTTGAATATCTTGTCTAACCTTGCTAGCCTCACGGATATCAGCGTGCAAGGCAACTACTTCTTGCAAGTCTTTATGAACCTGGTTGAGATCAGTCGATAACCCGGTGATTTTTGGAATATCACCGGATACTTTCTCAATGTTCTGATTCATCGAATTGAGCTGACCCAGTAAGCCTCCCAGTTTCGTTTCCACACCTTGCATCTTGCCTTCTAGGCTATTGAACGCGGGCTGCAATCCGTCCATAGGGCGCTGCAATTTAGCAATGTCATCTTCCAACTGTTGAGCTTGCTGCTTTAGCTTCCACATTGGGCGGGTTAATCGTTTTATGGGATGAAACCCCTTGATTGGAGTGTTCCACTCCTTTAGCTGTTTTTCCGTCGGAACGAATGCATTTGTTTTGACGGAGCCACTGACATTTGGTAAAAATGCATTCTGGCTGTCGCTTGTACTGTCTTGCGCATATGTCGATTCCACGTTTGCACAGACAAGAATGCCGAGGGAAGTGCTTAGAATGGCGACTTTCGAAAACTCGTTCATTTTAGTAATCCCGTGGTGGTTCTCTTTTTTCAAATTGCAGTGTACGACAAATTCAAGAAGCTGAGCAAATTTTGTGCCCAGAATGCGCTTCAGAGGTTACAATGAAAGAGGTAACAAGCTCGAGTTTGAGATCCCCCCATCTTCTCGGCGCCTTGAATTGATGAGTCCCCGGCAATCCCGTCGCTTCTTAAACCTGGTCATCATGACCATGGGCGTCGCTGCGGCTTATGCGGTGACTGGGCGACTAGGTTTCTTCATGGCACTCAACCCTGGAAATGTGACGGCAGTGTGGCCGCCATCGGGAATCGCCTTTGCATCCATTCTAATATTCGGCCGTTCCGCCAGTTTTGGGATATGGTTGGGCTCTTTTGTTCTTAATTTCCTGTTCTATAGCAGCAGCAACGTTAGCCCGCTTCTTGCTATTGCTGCTAGTGCTTGCATTGCAACGGGCTCTACAATTCAAGCACTAGCAGGCGGGTATTTATTAGATAGAATCGCCAAAAAGAACAATCGCCAACCGATTTTCGGAAGCCCGACTGATGTATTTGTGTTCCTGGCAATCGCTGCACTTTCGTGCTCCATTGCTGCAAGCATAGGCGTAAGTACCATTGTCGCAGCGCACTTTTTAAGCTGGAGCAATTTTGTACCCACCTGGTTCACCTGGTGGGCTGGAGACCTGGGCGGGGTAATTGTTTATACCCCGCTGCTGCTGAGCTGGAAAACTGTACCGGACTTTTTGAAAGACTGGCGACGTACTCTGGAATTTGCAATTTTTGTCGTTGCTATCTCCTTGTTCTGTTTTTACCTGTCCAGCTTTAGCGATATCGGAAGACAACATTATCCGGTGCTCTTTCCAACATTCCTTTTCTTGCTTGTGTCTGCCTGGCGCTATGGTGTTTGGGGCGCCACCATAACCATTCCACTGGTGCAGATATTTATTATTCTGGGAAGGAAAGCGCTTGGACCCTTATATATGGACTCGCTGTCCAGGTCGTTGTTTTTGCTGGCCGGATATTTGTCCATATTCTCGGTAACCGGACTGACGTACGCGAGCGTTTTGACGCAATGGAAAAGATCGAAAGAGGAGCTTGAGCGGACAGCGCAAGAGCTTGAATTGAAAGTCGCAGAGCGAACCGCAGAGCTGACCGAGGCAAACACTGAGCTCGTGGCTGCTCGCGACCAGGCAATTGAAGCGTCGAACATAAAATCCGCGTTCGTTGCTAACATCAGCCATGAGTTGCGGACTCCGCTGAGCGGGATTCTGGGGATGACGGAGCTTCTGCTTACAACAGAGTTGGATGATTCGCATCGTGAGATGCTGGAAGTTGTTGCTGATTCTGGTAAGGCGCTGCTTTCTGTGGTTAATGATATTCTCGATATTTCAAAAATTGAAGCCGGAAAGATCGACTTGCGGGAGGATCCGTTCAATCCGGCGTTGTTGGTGCAAGATTGTGTCAAGCTCATGGCTGCAGCTGCGGCAAATAAAGGGATCAAGCTCAACGTTTCGTTAGATAGCCAGCTGCCTGTTTTTGTTCGTGGCGATGCCTCGCGCATTCAACAAACGTTGATCAATTTAATTGCTAATGCAATCAAGTTTACCGAGCACGGTTCTGTAAATGTAGCGGCTGAGCTTATCAGTGAAACTGACTCGCATTTCAATATTCAGTTCTCGGTCAAAGATACTGGAATTGGAATTGCGCCGGAAAATCACGGACTACTGTTCAAACCGTTCTCTCAGGTGGAAACTGGCAGCACTCGGACATAGGGTGGCACTGGGCTTGGTCTTGCACTCAGCACAC
>JBIKOL010000130.1:0-25629 GCA_044358055.1 Obscuribacteraceae bacterium (SeqCode) | reverse complement strand
TGAAATGATGCAGGGGACAATTGAATTTGAGAGCGAGTTGTCTAAGGGCTCTAAATTCTGGTTTCAAATTCCATTTAGAAAGAAAGTCTTGCCGGCAATTGAAGCAAGTCCTGATGATTCAGCGGGCGCGTCGCTGCTATTACCGGATGAACTTATCTCTGGGAAGAAGATTCTTGTTGTGGAAGATAATAATGTGGTGAGAAAAATTGTTTGCAAGCAATTAAAAAGTTTGCGGCTTGATTGCGGGGCTGCTGCTGATGGAACGTCGGCTATAGCTGAGTTCAAGACAGGACAGTATGATGCAATTTTGCTTGATATTCAGTTGCCTGATATGAACGGCTTTGATGTGGCAAAAGTTATTCGCCAATTGGAAAATAGTCGCGGAGTGGAAGCAAACTCGGGCATACCGATCATTGCTCTTACCGCTGGTGCAATGGAAGGCTCTCGCGAACAGGCTTTAGAGGCTGGACTTGATGATTATCTGGCAAAGCCGGCTGGTGTAGAGAGTATCTCTCGCGTGCTTTCAGTCTGGTTGGCGGCGAAGCGTACTGTCAGGTTGAACTTTCTTCCTCAGTAAGCTTGTAATCTGCTCGAAACACGAGGGACATAGCCTGCCGGTCAATTTGTTGGTTCAAGTATGTAGTGCGCACAGAGTCTAGTGCTCGTGCCTGTGATGCAGATCTGGATAATGTGGATGCGAGTGCGTAATTGACTCGTGACGATGCCAGTGACTATGAGTCTCGCCGGCTGGATCGTCAGGGTCATGTTCGTGCTGGTGATGTTCATCGTGAGTGTGGAGATGCTCGTGTTCCAGGTTCTGATGTGTGTGTTCGTGATGGTGCGACTCGGTGACGTGCAGCCAGACGCCGATTGCCATTAGAACTGCTGCAAGTAGAAACGTTTTTGTAATTGGTTCATCGAGTGCCAGAATTGAAATTATTGCCCCGACGAATGGTGCCGTGGCGAAGTAAGCGCTTGTCCTTGCTGTGCCGAGTGAGCGGAGTGATTTTATGAAAAGAACGAGGCTGATACCATAACCAAGTAATCCTGCCAGCATTGCTAGAAGCGTTATTTGCAATGCTGGCAGCGAGCTGCCTGCCACTAATGCAATTGTTGTGTTTGCGGCGCCAGCAACCAGTCCTTTAAGTGATGCGATTTGCACGGGATCGGCGCTTGAAATATTGCGGGTTAAGTTGTTATCCAATGCCCAACAAAAACACGCAGCAATTATTGGCAACGCGCCGGAAGAAAACAGATCATGCGAGTCTGGGCGCCAGGCGAGCAGCAAGCTGCCTGCTACGATTGCAATCATGCCCGCGAAAATTCGGCGATCGAAATTCTCTTTGAACGCGAACCATGCAAGTAATGCTGTGAATACTGCTTCAAGATTTAGCAGAAGTGAGGCTGATCCTGCGGTGCTCTTGTTTATTCCAATCATTAGAAGTAGAGGTCCTGCAATTCCGCCGCAGAGAATTGCTCCTGCAAGCCAGGGAATGTCGCGCTTGCCTAATTTTGCTTCTTGCGTTTTGCCTGTAGTTTTGGAAAAGATGCTGAATATTTGAAGTCCAATTCCGGAGCCAAGATATAAGACTCCCGCAAGCAATTGTGATGAGACTTGTCCAGTCAGAAATTTCGTCGCGGGAGTACTCGCGCCGAAAAGTACTGCTGCAAGCATAGCGGTTAGGACTGGAGTGGAAAGTCGATGTTTCCTGATATTCATTAGCTTTGCTTTGGACTTGATTGCCAATAACCCTGATGCTCGTCATTTAGTAACGGCTACCTTATTATATAACTTGGTGTCCCGCTCGTCTTGATCCGACCAAACAATAAAACAGCGAGCGAAGCCTTGCCCTCACCCGCTGCTAATGATAAGAAAAGAAATTATTCAATCAAAGAACTAAGAACAATAAACCTCATCACCTCGCTTTTATCGGGAACTCCAACTTTTTCCCCGGAATAGTCACGCGAATCACATCTTCACCAGGCGCAATGATTTGGAAAATACCGCGCACCGTTCTAGTTCCCTCTGGACCGTATCCTCCACTAACTAATTCCGCAACGCCGTTGTTGCCTGCTGAGAGACCTGGATATGGCTGGTACTTTCCATACTTCACCATAACATCGAGTCTGTCACCTACGCTGAGCTCAGTAAGTTTGCCCGCATCGGTCTCGCCCAGTTTGATCAATTTCCCGATCGAATCGGCGCCATGCGTAAGTGCTTCTGTGCCAGCTTTGATTCCATCGGTTTCTATCTTCATTGCCGCAAGTTGAGTAGCTTCTCTTGATGCCAACTTGATTATTCCAGCAGTACCCGCCGCCAGTGCTGCGGCAGCACCAACAGCAGTTTCTACTGGATGCTCTTTCACTAGATTGAAGACTTCATCTTGGAACTTGCTGAATTTTGATTCCTCCTTTGAATTGTCGAGCAATTCGCGTGATGCTGAAAGGGTGATCTTGTTATCCATAGATTGCTCCACAAAGAATGCCAACCAGATCATGATTGCGCAGGCGGCTTAAGAAGTTGGGGAATCGTTGCTAAGATCTCGTTTGAAAGCCGCTAAACTGTGGGTTTGCACATGGAATTCATGCTTAATTCCACAGCTATTTAGACCGAGCTCTACAAGCTGTTGAATTCGTGCTTAATTCGACAGCTTGTTAGACCGAGCTATATATTTTCATTTCCGATATAAGTCGGAGCTGCGCGAAGATTACTCTTTCAAAACTTTATTGATCCGATCTTGAAGCACCTTCGGCGGCAAGTACGTCTTCGCCAAATTATCATCAGACAATGTCTTCAAGAATTCGATCAGATCATGCTTCTCACAGCTGTTCAAATGCAGAGGCTTTATCAGCGGATCCAGATACTTGTTCGCGTTTCCGCCCTTATTATAAAATTCCACAACAGACTCAAGCGTCGGGAAACTTCCATCGTGCATGTAAGGAGAGGTCAGTGCGACATTGCGCAATGAGGGCGTTTTGAACGAACCGAAATCGCTTTCTTCTCCAGTGACGTTGTAGCGTCCCGCGTCTTTCATTCTCGTTCCATATGCACCAACTCCCGTATTGTGGAATTTATTATCGATGAAGATTGCATTGCTGCCCGCTTTGTCGATCGAGTGGCATGCGCTGCAATTACCTTTGCCGACAAAAATTTCGTAGCCCCGCTTTTCCGCTTGTGTTAATGCGGCTTCCTCTCCTTTGAACAAGAAACGGTCGAACTTAGTATTGCCAGCAAGAAGTGTTCGTTCGAATGCGGCGATCGCCTGACAAAATCTCTGTGAAGTCGCTTCGCCCGCAAATGCTTTCTCGAACAAATCAGCATATTCTTTGTTAGTCGCGCATTTCTTGACCGCCTTGTTGATGTTGATTGAAGTGTCTCCCGCTGGACGAGCAACCTCAGCGACTTGCGCCTCGAGCGATTCCGCGCGCCCATCCCAGAATTGGAATTGATTTATTGCGGCATTGACGGCGCTTGGTGTGTTACGGGGCAATTGTCCACCGGCACTGGTGAATCCCGTGGCCGTAATATCGGCAAATCCATGCTCGGGAATGTGGCAGGTGGCGCAGGCTACTTTGCCGTTGAAGGAGAAGGATGGATCGTAAAATAATTTCTTGCCAAGTTCCACCTTCGCTTGACTCATTGGGTTATCGGCAGGAATCTTCGGCGCTGCATCTCCAAGAGGTACGTCAATGACAAAATCCGCTGCCTGCGATATGGTAACCGAGGCGAATGTTGCCATTATCGCGGCTCCAAAGTATTTTGTCTTCGGCTTCATGGAAATACCCTGCAAATGCGCAAACAAGAGAATAGCAAATTTTCATAGTAAGCTTAAACAAACTGATATACTTTCGCTCCCAATGTCTAATCCATGGCGAGGCTAGAATGAAAACGAGGATAGCTGCGACCCTTATAGCCGTCACAGTCCAGCTGCAAAATCCGGGGTTATGTGAAGACAAGAAGTCTGTAGAAACAAGTGCGGCGAAGTCGACAGCAACAAAAGCGGCGAAGCCTGCTGCGACCGCCTTTGTTGGGGCCAAAATTATTGATGGAAGCGGGCGCGCGGCAATTGATAATGGAACTTTGATAATTGAGGGCAACAGGGTCAAATCAGTTTCGCCTGCGTCAACGGCTAAGATTCCAGCAGGAGCTAAGGTCGTCGACGCCAAAGGCTTGACCATTATGCCCACGCTTATCGACGGACATGCGCACCTTGGATTGCTTAAGGGCGAAAGCGCTGATACAAGAAATCAATCGGAAGAAAATGACCTGCGCCAGCTCAGACGATTCGCACGTTATGGTATCGGTGCCGTGGTTTCGCTTGGAACAGATGAAGATTTCATCTATTCAATGCGTGAGCGCCAGCAGAAAGGAGAGCTGGCTGATTGCCCAATGATTCTTACTGCGGGGCATGGCTTTGGTATTAAAGGCGGTGCACCGCCAATTGAAGGGAAGATAGATGATCTCGCCTATCGCCCGGCGAATGAAGCAGAGGCGCGCAAGGATATTGACGAGCTCGCAGCTCACAAAGCGAATCTTGTGAAGATGTGGCTGGACAATCTCGGTGGTAAAGTGCCTGCTATGAAGCCAGAACTGTACAAGGCGATCATCGATGAAGCGCACAAGAAAAAATTGAAGGTTGCTGCGCACATTTCTCAGCTTGCAGATGCGAAGGCGCTGGTAAATTCAGGTGTGGATATTCTCGCGCACAGCGTCCGCGACTTGCCAGTCGATACGGAATTTATTTCGGCGATGACTACGCACAAGGTCTGGATTATTCCAACCCTTTATTTGGACGAAGTGTGCTTTACTTTTGCGGATCCTGGAGTGCTGGATAATTTGAAGAAGAATAAATTCTTCACAGATGCGTTGGATGACGGAATTCTCGATTATTTGGGAAGCAAGCGCTATCATCCCAAGCCGGAGGAGCGTAAGGCTCTTGCGCTTGCTCAAAAAAATCTGAGGGCACTCAATGAAGCTGGTGTAAATATTTCGTTTGGAACCGATGCAGGGGCTTTGCCCGAGCGGATTCAAGGTTTTGGTGAGCATCGCGAGCTTGAGTTAATGGTGGCGTCGGGGCTGAGTCCAATGCAGGCTATTCATTGTGCGACGGAAAACGCCGCCATGATGCTTGGTGTCGCTGATAAGCTTGGCACTCTGAAGGAAGGTAAGCTGGCGAATTTTATTGTTCTCAGTGCGGATCCGCTAAAGAGCATTAGCAATACTCAGATGATTCAATCGGTGTGGTTGAACGGGAAGAAAATTCCGGATAGCCAGCACTAATGTGATGGCTCGGTAATTAGAACCTTCCAGGAAATCTCAGCCGCGTATAATCGATGAATTGATTATTTTGAACGTTGCCAGAGAATCTTAGCGTATTTACGCAATAATGCGGCGCGATGCCTTATTCAATTTTTCAATTGCAATTGGCAAGTCGAGAGTCTGGATTTGCCCGTCGCTAACGATTACTCTTCCATCGATAACTGTGTATGCTGCGTTGTGAGGTGTGCAGAAGGCGAGCGAGGCTACTGGATCCACAACACTGCCGCCAGCCATGCTGACCTGATTTATGTTTACGGAGAAGAAGTCTGCTCTCTTTCCTGGCTCGAGAGATCCGATGTCGTCCCGTCCTAATATTGTCGCACCATCTATGGTGGCCATTTCGAGGCAATCACGAGCAGAAAGCCATGCGGCATTGTCTGACGCAGTTTCTCCTTGTGAAACTGCCACTAATGCTCGAGCCGCTATCAGCGCCATTCGGATCTCCGCCAGAGCATTGCCGGAATCGTTGCTGGAGGCTCCATCAACTGCGATACCCACCTTGACACCGGCGTTGCGCAGTTTCAATACTGGAGCAATACCTGAAGCAAGGCGAAAATTTGATGATGGGCAATGTGCGATGCTTGTGCCCGTTCGGGCGAGTTTTGCTATGTCTGCATCTGTAATGTGAATTGCATGCGCCAGGAAAACGTCGTTTCCAAGCCAGTCTAGAGATTCCAGAAATTCAATGGATCTTAGTTTGTATTGTTTAAGTGCGAACTGTATTTCCTCGTTGGTCTCGGCAATAACAGTGTGAAGTCGGCACTTGTTTCTGCGTGCGAGCTTGGCGCTTTCGATGAAGAGTTCCCGGTTGACGGTTGATATGGAGTCGGGCGCAATGGCGATGCGAGTCATCGCTCCCGCTGTCAAATCATGATACTTATCGATTAGCCTCTGGCAATCGCTCAGGATTTTGCTTTCATTTTCGAAGCCGTTATTCGGCGCATCGCCTGCGAGCGATCGACTGCCGGATGTAAAGCCTCTGCTCGGATTGAAACGAACCCCCATCTCTTTTGCAACAAGAATCGAGTCATCAAGTGTGCAGCCGTTGGGGAAAAGATACTGCTGATCAAATACCGTGGTGCAACCCGAGAGAACAAGCTCGGCCAGAGCAATTTGCACGCAAAGGCGAAGATCTTCGGGTGTGATTCTCTGCCACATCGGAAGCAGATTCTTTTTCCAGTCTTTCAATGAGCAATTCTGTGCGGCAGGTGCAACACGTGTCAGGTGCTGGAAAAGATGATGATGTGTATTGACGATTCCAGGAAGGACAAGATGATCCTTCAAATCAAGTATTTTCTCAGCCGTTTTGGGAAGCGTCGAACTGGGACCAACTTGCTTAATTTCGCCGTCTTCGATGTACATGCCTGCGTCTTTAATTTCGCGGCGTGCTTTGTCCATGGTTACAAGGACGGAAGCGTTTTTTACAAGCATGCTCTTGGGGCGTGCTAATTTGTGCTGGGCGGATTGTTTCTCTGCACCAACTTCAAGCATCGAGTTTGCGCCTGCTGCAGCAACAAGACCTAGACTTGTTGCAATAAAATTACGGCGGGAAACATTGCTGCCTTCGTGTGCAGGCGCTGCTTGTCTATCCCTCGAGGCTTCATGTGCAGGCGCTGCTTGTCTATCCATCGGGGCTTCGTGTGCAGTCGCCTGTCTATCCATTGAGGCTTCGCGAGAATCGGTCACGCAAGTACCCCCAATGTAGCGATAGCTTAATCCAGATTGTTGGCCTCAAACGCGATTACTCGACGTAAGCAGGGCTCACGACAGTCTTCTCTTTAGTCGAACCTTTTTCCAATTGCGAGAACTGCCCGCGTTTGAATTCTTCGACATAGCGTCGCAACGCTTCCCTAACTAAATCAGAGCGGTTTCTATGCTCGACCTGGGCGACAAAGTCCACCTGTTCGAGTAAACCTGGGGGCAGCGCTACGAGTACTTTCTTTGGCATGTGCAGAACCTGTGCAGAATCTTTGAACGTCTACACTTTAAAAACAAAAACACCCACCCGAACTAAATCGCGGTGGTGTCTTCGCTACTCTTTGGCTGCCTCTTGCTGGAGGCTTAGTATCTATATACGCTTCAGCCAATCCGTCACGTATATCGGGCTTTCCGCTGTCGTTCCCGGGATGCGCATCCCTGCTATTTCTGCGTTTGCCCCTCGGCTCAAAGCGATGACTTATTCATCACTCACCGTTGATGCATATCAATGTACCAACGATCGCCGTCATTTGGAAGTCCCCCGCAAATATTTCTGCTGCTCGCGCTTGATCACTTTGGAGTGTTGATGATGTCTTGCGATCAGCGGATGAACGCGCGATAAGCCGCTCGATCATTTTGCGCAGAAAACTAAAAGGAGATGACTCGTCTGCTGTATATGCGTTGTATATACAAAATGGACAGAAAGGTGCATGGATTGGATTGCATCAGATAAGTCTCTGGATAAAGCTGCTCGATTCCTAGATGAGTTTAATCAATAGTATAGTGCTCCATGCAGCTTGGATCTAATAAGTGAGTTCGTCCGGGCCAATGTTTGTTCTGCCGCCGAGCAAATCCGTTTGCTATAGTTTTTGCTCATAAGGAACAAGATCAAAATATGAACTGGCGAAAATCCCCGCTTCTCAAAGTGCAGCCGCACATCGCTGAATTTTTGGAACTTGTTCTTCTAAATGATCTTGGTGCTGTGTGCGAGCTTCTAGAACGATCTCCTTCGCTCGCCCAACAGATTTTGGTTTTCGAGTGCACAAAAGAACGCGCTAGCGATTATTTCGTTAGCGAGCTGGGACATTACATTTATTCCGGAGATACCGCCCTGCACATTGCGTCCATGGCACATTGCGACGAAATTGTTGGGCTTTTGCTCGATAAGGGGGCTAATATCAGCGCGGTCAATCGCCGCGGTGCCCAAGCAATTCATTATGCATGCGATGGCTCGCCGTCTTCAGACTATAAACGGCAAGAATTGACAGTTGGGCGATTGATCGCTTTTGGTGCGGATCCCAATTGTCGTGATAAAAGTGGTGTCAGCCCAATTCATCGCGCGGTGCGGCAACGCTGTACAGGCGCTTTGAAAGCATTGATTGCTGGTGGAGCGGACGTAGAATTGAAAAACAAAAGTGGTTCATCTCCACTTCTGCTTGCTCAGCTTAGAACCGGACGCGGCGGATCTGGCACGCCTGAAGCAAAAGCCGAGCAAAAGAAAATTATCGAAATGCTGCTGGCGGCGGGTGCGCGACAAACTTGATCTGCGATGCCATCATCTCGACATCGCGGCAGCCAGTCGGTACGCTTCTGGTTTCTTCCAGAAGTCGGTTACGACTGGCATTACGGGACTCGACAGTCGCTTACTGATTCCCTTGTCCGTACATCTTTCGCATTGCCGCCGGATCAAAGTTTCCACCAGCACCCATGCCGTTCATCATGTTGCTCATATCCACCGTCTTGTATCCCGACGGCAAATTAAACATCGAAGCATTCGGCACAGTCGCAGACCACGACTTCAACTTCTGCACCGGCTTCCCGTTGTTCGTCATAAGCACCGTGCAATTCGTATCATCCCCAGTCCACAGTTCTATGGCAGCACCATTCATGGTGGCACGCTTCCCGTGGCACGGATGCCCATCAATCACCTTCGTACCGATCTCTTGCCATTGCGCGGAGGGATCTGGCTGACCTGGCGGATTCTTCAACGGCATCTTCATTATTGTTTTGGTTTGATCGCTGATCGAATACATGACCTTGCTGTTCAAATCCATAATGCTCACGTGGTTGACGCCGTTGATGTTGGATTCGCTGCGGATCTTTCCGTTGCCGTCGCTCCACATGTGCGTTGATGAATTGCTCTGCAAATTCTCTGTCACTGACTCATACGCTTTCGGTGCGGCATGCGCTGCATTCGCTGTTAGCAAAACTGCTGCGATCAGCATGCTTGAGTTTTGCGCAAAATTCTTGGCTCTTCTATTCATAGAAATTCTCCTGTCCGCAGCTTTGAGGTGAGCAATAAGGATAGATCGAAACGCTGTTTGGTTCAACGCGCCTCTTTGAAAGTGTTCGAGGTACTGACAATTTCAGCATTGTTTGCTGATTATTTTTTTTGAGGAAAAATGAGCTCGCCAGCTGGTAGGCACGCGTAATCGAACCAGTAGTCACGAGTGATCACGAGTAATCGAACCAGTAATCACGGTAATCGAACCAGTAGCCACGAGTAATCGAAGCAGTACACGAGTAATCGAAGCAATAGCCAGGAGTAATCGAAGCAGTAATCACGAGTAATCGAACCAGTAATCACGGTAATCGAACCAGTAGCCACGAGTAATCGAAGCAGTAAGCACGAGTAATAGAACCAGTAGCCACGAGTAATCGAAGCAGTAATCACGAGTAATCGAACCAGTAGCCACGAGTAATCGAGCCGGACTCTGTAAGCATAACGCTGAGCAATTCATGGGGCTGGATCAAGCTCAAAGGATGCGCTATTGTAGAGGAGGCTTGAGGAACTGAGGTCGAGGAAGCTGAGGTCACAACTTGAAACTGAGCCCTCAAAGATTATGCCGACCTGCAGGCAAAAGTGAGCCTGGCGAACAGCAAGGTTTGCGAAAAAGCATGAGCATCGCTTGTCTCCTCACATGCACTTTTTTAATTACTACGCCGCCGTCTTGCCTCGCTCAAAAATATACGTACCAGGGCAAGACCGTGTCAAAGGAATATGCCGATTCTATTGTGCTAGCCAATGAAGTTGGCTCGCTAGTCAACGCAGGAAAATTTCCAGAGGCAGAAGAAAAATGCAAGAAAGTCCTGAGTGTTGTGAAAGATCAGGCTTTTATTTATTGTAACTACGGATTTATTCTGCACAATCTTAATCGCGATGCGGACGCGCTGCCTGCCTACCAAAAGGCGGCTCAGCTTGATCCAAATTTAGAGCCAGCCTGGCTGGGAGTCGCAAATGCTTCAATTGCGGTGGGCGATTTTAACCAGGCTTTGAGCGCCACCAAGACATTTTTACAGCGTTTCCCGAAAAGCAAACACTACGGACTTATGTCAAACCAGATAAAAGCAATCCAGGGTGGGATGGGTTCGATAAGTGCGGCTTCTCAAAACGCTGACAATTACGAGGCATCGCTGCAGCGGCGTGGCGGTAAGTTGGTCAGGTGGGAATTGCCGGAAGATAGAACGCTGACCGTCTTTATTAAAGACGCAGCAGCTGTATCCCATTGGAAGCCGGAATTGAAAGACATAGTGCAAGGTGCCTTTCTTGAATGGGAAAAACTTGGGATAGTAAAATTTCGCTTTCTAACAGCAGAATCTGAAACTGCCAATATAGTTGTTCGCTGGACCGCCAATAAAAATGAATTCGACCTTCCAGGTTGCCCGGCGGAAGCAAGGATGAAATACGTACAGAACATTATCAAGGCAGCGGAAATACTTATATTGACCTGTAATAATGAAAATAAGGAAATAGCGGTTACTGAAGAGAGGCTAAGAAAGGCTAGCTTGCACGAGATAGGACATTCGCTGGGACTCGGGCACAGTAGCAATCCTAATGATCTTATGTATTTCGCCGATAACGCAGCTCAAATTTCGAAGAGAGATGGAAATACTCTGGCGATCATATACGGGGTGAAATGACCAGCGCGAGTTGATTGTGTGTGATGGTTTGAGATGAGATTGCTTGGGATGAGATGGTTTGTGATGAGATTGTTTGGGATTGTTTGGGATGAGATGTTTTGGGATGAGATTGCTTGGGATGAGACGGTTTGTGACCAATCTGTTTCGCGGGGAGTCTTTGCCGTTAAGGCCTGCTCTCACGACGAGCCTGGTTGCTTGAATTTGTGTTGGCTTGATTTGTGCTGCTTGATTAACAGCACTAGAGACGATCAGACCGATCGGTCGGTTAAGCGTTTGCGTAATCTTGTTAGCTCGCGATCGAGGGCGGATGCGAAGGCGCGTTTTTCTTTTTCGCCGAATTGGCCCGGTCCGCCTGTGATCATTCCGGCGTCTCGGAGGCTTTCCATTAAGTCTCGACTCGAGATTCGATCTGAAATGTTTGCTTCGGTATAAACATCACCTCGGGGATTGATCACCACGATTCCGGCTTTCACCAGATAATGTGCTAAGGGGATGTCTTGGCTTATGACCAGATCTGAATCTTGCGCGCTGGTTTTGATGTAATCATCTGCAACGTCGGGACCAGCCGGCACAAGTACCGATTTGATAAGAGGCGATTCTGGCAAATTCAAAGATTTGTTTGCGACGAAAACTGCTTCCAGTTTCAGCCTGACTACTGTCTTGATTACGATATCCCTGACTGCCTGAGGGCATGCATCGGCGTCGATCCAGATTCTCACTCATGAACCTCTTTGAAATGCGTCAGTCGTAGTTTAGCAAAACCTGGCATGATCAACTATAATCTCTTGACCCGGGTGGGCGGCACCCACCTATCAGCCACGAATCAAGCAACAACCATGCTCATCCACATCGGCTTCGACCTAAGATTTACCATCCCAGAACCCACTACTCTGTTTTTGCTCCTGCACACCTATCCTGGGCGCTATGTCATGCGCAAGGAAGAAAAATTGCAGGTCGAGCCAGATTGTGCCGTTGAAATATTCCGCGATCAATTCGGCAATTCGTGCACGCGATTTCTTGCTACTGCTGGAAAACTCATACTCACAAATGACGCAATCGTCGAAGTCGACGGCAAGCCAGATGCTGTCAATCAATCGGCAGAGCAACACGCACTTATTGATTTACCGCACGAGACCTTGCCATTCCTCTATTCATCACGTTATTGCGAAGTAGATCGCCTCGAGGAATTCGCCTGGAAGGAATTCGGCAGCATCCCCGCTGGATACGAGCGAGTTCAAGCTATCTGCGATTTTGTGCACAAACAAATCGAATTTGGATATGGATTCGCAAACTGCAGCAAATCTGCGTTCGATGCCTTCTCAGAACGCAAAGGTGTGTGCCGGGATTTTGCGCATCTGGCAATAACGCTCTGCCGATGCATGGGAATTCCAGCGCGATACGCCACCGGTTACCTCGGCGACATTGGCGTTCCGCTCTGTCCGCCGATGGATTTCTCCGCATGGTTCGAGGTGTACCTTTCCAACGCTTGGCACACATTTGACGCGCGGCATAATAAACCGCGCATCGGGCGAATCGTTATGGCATACGGTCGGGACGCCGCAGACTGCGCGCTTTCCACTACGTTCGCTCCGACAACGCTTGACCATTTCTTCGTGGTAACGGATGAAATTCAAGAGGCCTGAATCTGGCAGACCGCCGATGTCGTCTTCTCGTGCTGACAAAATTATGGAAACAATCAATGTTCCAGCGCGTCGAACAGACATCAGTTACTGCAATGAGTCATATTGCCCATGTTATTCGCATTAATACAAAATCTCGACTATAGAATGATGCTCGCAATACACAGCCTCGCTAATCCTGCGTTGACGTGGTTGGCTTGGATTATCGCAATATGCACTTGCGGTGGCGCATTCGCCTGGATAATTTCCGCGATTTACTGGTCGCAAGGAAATAAAGTGCTGGCAAAAACAATCGCCATTGCGATGCTATTGGGTGTGGTGGAGAGCGAAATCTTCAAACACCTGGTACACAGACTCCGTCCCTCGGATGTCTATCCATTTTTGATAAACCTGCCACTGCCTGATCTGGGACAAGCAAAATTCTCTTTCCCTTCAGCGCATGCACTCTTAGCGATGACGTTCGCATTCATCGTCTTTTACCATTTCAGAAGCTGGAAAGCCGCCACCGTTTTTCTCATTCCGATTGCAGTCGGCGTTGCCAGAGTCTACCAGGGCTTGCATTGGCCGAGCGACATCATCGGCGCTTACTTGTTGGGAGTCGGTACTGCCTGCGTGGTACTTGCCAGCAGCGCTACACGCCCTGCGCCGAATGCCTCCGACGTTTCGTTGATTCCCACAAGTGTCGACGCTTAGCGCCTACAGGTGAATTTGCCGGACGCTTAGCGCGTACATATTAGATTTGCCGGACGCTTAGCTCGTACATATTAAATTTGCCGGACCCTTAGTGCGGATAAGTTAAATTTGCCAACCGGCTGCTGTTAGGCAGAATTTTCACGAAGAATTCACTCTCTAAGACTTACCTTGATTCGGAAGGCTGTCTAATCAGGATCGGATTGAGGAATTGGTCGTTTGATTCTTCGCGGCGCAAGACTCAAGAGAATTTACTATGAAACATGACTTTGAAAATTCACAGCGACACCAGCACGATGCTGGAAATCGCCACCATAATACTGATGCGGCAACTAATGCAGAGCGCAATATACTCCACAGCCTGCGACAAAGCCCGAATAACGCCAATTCTGAGATCATCAAAGAGCTGAATCAGCTGCGTGATGCTGACCGCCTGGGCGGAAAAGATTTCAGCAAAGACCTGCAAAATTTGAATAAACAACTCAATCAAGATCTTGCTAAGCTGCATTTGCCGCAGATCACAATTACAGAAAACGGCAAGGATTTTCAAATTAAGCCCGCTGACGCACAAGCACAAGCGCAAGCTTCGGCGCAAACTAAGTCTGAGGCTCAACACAGCTTTCATCAATTGCCGCATGCGGTTCAGCACGCTATAAGACATAACGCTCATCGGCATTTCCGACACGGGGCAGGGAGATTTGTCGCCCCCGAGCATGGCGGACCTGATGGAGGCTCTAACCCCATTGGTCCTGATGGAAAGCCGCTTCCGGAAGGAAAGCCAGTAGACACAACTGAAGCCTCCCCATCGAAGAGCGGCTTCAGCGAGAAGTTGCTGAATAAACTCGGAATGCCAGTGACAAAATCGAATCTCGCCTTTCTTGACGCCTGGCAAAAAGCCGAGGGCGGAAGCGCCGATAATCCATTTAATACAACGCAAAATGCCCCGGGGGCGCACAGGTTCAACAGCGTTGGCGTGAAACGTTACCCTTCAGTTGACGTAGGTGTGGACGCAACCGCAAAGACTTTGACTAATGGTCATTACAATGAAATTCTTTCTGCTTTGAAGAACGGGGATAATGCGCATACCGCAGCTGTGGCTGTGTCTCGTACTCCCTGGGGCACCGGGCGTGGTGTCGCTCGCTTGATTTAGTTTGCGCTAATTGCTCTGGCTTCACTCAATTGCCGCAATAGCTTAACTACCGACGGCACAAAAATTGATGGCAGCACGAGGGTCTCCAGTCGGAGCTTATCGGTAATATTCATCAGGCTATTAAGTGTCAGGCTTTCTCCAGCTTCCAACTGTCTTATTCGCGCGGGAGCAATGCCACAAATGCTCGCTAACTTTCGCTGCGATAAGTTCATGTCTCTGCGGTGCTGCGAAATTATTTTTCCGATGCTAATCAATTCACTTTCTTCCTTGATGATTGCGCATTGAGATCGATTGAATATGCACTCGGCGCAATCCTTAAGCCCATACTTTGCCACGATCTCGTCGGCTTCCGCGCGGCTCGCAAAGCGCCTCATGTGCTCGCGCGTATCGTTATAGCTCAGAATGTTGAGACTTCCATCCCAGAGGATTTCGTTGTCTACGACTCCGAATTTCTGATGAATCTTACTGCGCAAATTTACATGACAGCCCAGCTTTCGTAAAAGTCGGATGCCGTAGTCGAACTCTTCTGCTTTTATGAAGCTGTGTGCTGTGTTTGTGTTTTTTTGAGGTCTGTCGAAATAGTTGGGATCCTGCAGGAAAATGCAAACTGTGATTCCTCTTGCGTTCAGTGCTTGTAATGGCTCAACTAATTGCTTGAGTCGCCCGATTGCAAGAAATGCGCTCTGGATGATTACATGTCCCCTTGCACGCGTGAGATCGCTTTCGAAAATCGGCCAGAACTCCTCATCGCTGAAGCTCTCCGATTCTTGATTCTCGATGGTATAAGAATTCATCCCAAGTTCTCCTTTCATTGGAACTGATGAAGACGCCTGATTTTGAGTGGCTGACATTATTGGCGTTGCCACCCCTTTTGAGTGGCTGACATGATTGGCGTTGCCACCACTTTTGCAACGTTGTTTATCGAAGACAGAGGTCGCTTCGGGTTGAACTAAACAACGCTCTTGCCATAATCGATAGGCAACGCTTGATCGAACGAGAAGGTTTGACCTTGTCGTTTGAATGGATCAACTCATGCGATGACTAATATCAATAACGTTCGGTCAAACGAAAAAGTTTGACCTTGTTGTTTGAACGGATCAACTCATGCGATGACTAATATCAATAACGTTCGGTCAAACGAAAAAGTTCAAGCTCGGGATCGGATTTAATCGCTTTGCAAGATGGGTGGAGCGAAAAAGTACTCAAACGCATCAAAATTAGTGAAACTGTACCGCTTTTCGCTTCAGATACGCACTGTAAACGGAACGAAAAGGATCTCACTTGAACTTGAATTGAGCGAAACGGCACGTTTTCCGGCCCACCAATTTAGTGGGGTTTGGAGGGCTGGGTATGAAGTTGGGCGGAATTTGCGCTGATTTCTGACTGGAGTGAGGTGGGCTTGGCAATGCCTCGGCTGAATTTGTGCGTGTAAGCACAAATGAATTTGACCTTGGATGTGCTGATGCGTGGCTCAATGGTATCGGACTGTGGGTGGAACGGCGGGTCGTGGCTCGATGGTAGCGGACTGTGGGTGGAACGGCGGGTCGTGGCTCGATGGTAGCGGACTGTGGGTGGAACGGCGGGGCGTGGCTCGATGGTAGCGGACTGTGGGTGGAACGGCGGGTCGTGGCTCGATGGTAGCGGACTGTGGGTGGAACGGCGGGGCGTGGCTCGATGGTAGCGGACTGTGGGTGGAACGGCGGGGCGTGGCTCAATGGTATCGGACTGTGGGTGGAACGGCGGGGCGTGGCTCGATGGTAGCGGATTGGGCATGGAACGAGCAGGCAGCGCAGCATGTGTTTATTGAAACGAGCAAAAGAGCCTTGCCAACCGGTGGGGTTGACATGCAACCAAAAGGTTGCATATAATCTAGAGCATGGTCGCCGATGAAGATAAAGTGTTCAAAGCTCTCGCAGATCCGAGCCGCCGCAAGCTGCTCGACCGATTGTTCGAAAAAAACGGACAGTCGCTCAACGAACTCTGCGCATTGCATGACATGAGTCGGCAGGCGGTGACAAAGCATCTCGATCTACTAGAAGACGCCAATCTTGTCGTCACGCAAAAACGCGGGCGCGAAAAGCTGCATTACATCAATCCGGTTCCCATCCAGCAGATCTACTCGCGCTGGATAGGCAAATTCGAGCAGCAGCGGCTCCACGCCCTGGACAATCTAAAACAAGCACTAGAGGAAAAAGAAAATGACGGTTGAATTCGTTTACACCACGTTCATCAAATCAACACAAGAAAAAGTCTGGAACGCAATCACAAACGCAGAGTTCACGCGCCAGTACTGGGGCTGCCAGCTCATCTCCGACTGGAGTGTAGGCGCGAAATGGCACAGCGTGTCGAACGCAGATGGGAAGATAAATATGATCGGCGAAGTGCTCGAGTCATCGCCGCCGAATAGACTCTCGTACACGTGGCATCGCCCCGACGCCAACAACGAATCCGACAAATCGCGCGTTACGTTTGAATTGGAAACGATCAAAGATACGGTCAAACTCACAGTCACGCACGACAAGCTGGAAAGCGGTTCGCTCATGGCGACGCAAATTTCGCAAGGTTGGCCGCTTGTGCTGTCTAGCTTGAAGTCATTCATCGAGACAGGTGAGGCGCTGGACATCTGGGCTATTAAGGGACCGTGCGCTACGCAAGCAGCAAATAAAGAAAAAGTTGCCCACTAATAGGGAATGGGTTATCCGTCCGGTTTGATTTATCAACCGGGCGGGTAGCTTAACAGCTTCCTTTACTAAACTCACCACTGCTTTCCCGTCTTTCCTGGGAACATGTTTGTCCGAAACTACGCGTACGAAATTCTCTAAAGTTTCGACTGCTCTAACGTGTTAATGCATTGATCGTAATCTCAATTTCCATACTGTGTGCATTTATGTAGTGTTCAGTGAAGCGCTTTTGTTTTAGTTCAGCCTGCCAAAATGTCAGAAAAATGGCGGGTTTTCGCTTGTGCAACTGCTATACTGAGATTGAACTCTTGGCATGAATTTACCGTCTTTATAAGGAGATATGCTTATGAGGAGTTCCACTATGGCAAGTGAGCACGAAGTTTTGCTTCGCATTTTGCGAACGGTTGAAAAAATTGAGACTGAGACAAAGTCAGAGTTTGCTGAACTAAGGGCAGAGTTTGGTGAGCTAAGAGCAGAGCAAACAGGGATGAGGAAGGAAATCTCTGAGATTCATTACAAACTTGGTAATTTGGCGGGCGAAGTTGAACTGCACTCAAGGCAAATAAAGCAGCTCACTGATACAGTTGCCGGCCTGTCTGAGACAGTTGATGTGCTGTCCACGACAGTTGGAGGGCTCTCCACGATTGTGCTCTCGCTTTCGGAAGCCGTTGTTCAACTTGATGGACGCGTCAGTTCTCTGGAGGTACGTGTCACCTCTCTTGATGGGCGGGTCACTTCTCTGGAAAATTTTTTTGGCGGGAACGGAAAGAAAGGCAAAGGACAGCCATGGTGAAAGAGTGAAAATATCAATACCTCGCCTTAAGTTCTTCCCGCCGAAGAAATGGCAAACCGCATTTCGATAAAGCAGTATCAAAGATCAGCGCCGCTAAACCGAGCCCGACGCCGAGCAGCGGATGAATCAAAATCGATTTCGAAAGTTCCGGGTAAAGAATATGCATGAAGCAAAGCCCGAAGAAAACAAAGAAAGCGCACATGAATGCGACGATGTTTATCCAACAGCACTTGCAATCGAAGGTTCTGTCGACATTGTGTTTTGACGTGTTGTCGAAGTAAACGAGCAGGTTGGCTGTATGCAACTTCAGCGAGTTAACGTAATTCAAATTCTGGATCTCGAACAGATCTAACTGATTCAACTTAACATGCTCAGCCGTGGGGCGGAAGATGGTGCCGACATGCATTACCGCCGCACCGCGATAAAGCGCTTTCACAAGAAAAATTGCCGCGATTAGCATCACGGTGAAAAGGCTGATTTTGAATTCGGTGTGATGGTTGCTCAATGTGCTGATGAATGTGGAAATACCAAAAATAATAGTCAAGCCTATCTTCGAAAATTGAATCATCTGATATGCGCGTTGCTCGATGATTTTCGCTTTGTCGCATTCTTCCTTGTATGCCTCGAGAATTATTTCCTTGCCGAGCTCGAGCACATCGAGATCCGCAGTGGAGATGCGCGGGAGGATTGCTTCGAGATCTTCCTTCGCGGGATTGCTGGGGTCATCGATTCTCGTCAGGAACGTGTCGGTGAGTTCTTTTAGTTTTGGATTTTGCTCGGTCATGCGGAATACTCACTTCGTTGAACTGGATCTAAAAGCCCATGGCATTGAGACTATACCAAGAAATGATAGTTCGGTGCTGCTTCTGCTATGATGTCATCAGCGCCGATTTGAGTTTTCAGCTTGCGGGTGCTTTAAAGATTCAGCTAAAGCTTTTGAATAATGAGGAATTGCAGCTTCCGTTGAAATTGAGATAAGTCGTTGAAGCAAAAGAATTGATCTCGGATCGCTGGAGGGATAAGTTTTGCTCCAGCAAGATCACGCAAGACAGGATTGAGTATGAAGAAACTTTGGCTCGGGATTCCCCATGATGTTTCGCTTCCAGATGCGCCGAATGGATGGGAGAAGGAGAAGATTCCGCATACTACCGTGGTTTATCTAGGCAAGACGCCGGCAGAGGATGTGGCGGTCATATGTGAAAAAATTGCGGATGCGAAACTTCGCGGGATGCTGCGAACTGGGAGCATAAAATATGATCACATTGCTTTTCTCGGTAGAGATAAAGACAGATATGTTACGGCTGCGGCGAATGAGTTTGATGATGCACAGAGATTGTTTGATGAGGCGGTGCAGATTCTCGCTGGGCATTTTGAGCGCTTGTCCTGGGATGAGTACAAAGCGCATTTGACCATCTGGAAGAATCGAACTGGAGTCAGTACGCTCAGCAATGAAGAACTGATGCCACCATTTCAATTGCCCGTGACGCTTCCGCTGGATAGACTGGTGCTGTTCGAAAGCCTGGGTGGCGGCGATCATACTGAGATACATAGCATCGAATTGAATTAATCGATATAACGAAAAATATCTCCCTGGACCGTAAAACTTGTCACTTCAATGTCACTCTCGAACTGGCATATTTTCTCATCCTTCTCAATAGGAGAGAACTGTAATGAGCGAGAAAGGCGACAAAGCGGGCTCTAAATCTTCTGAGCAAACAGAAGCTAAAATTGAAAGTAAAAATGCAGAAAAGAAAGCTTCAACCGATGCTTTCGGCAATGCAGATGAGTTCAGAGCGGCCACAAAGACGATGGGACCGACTCCGGAAACTGCCAATGGCTTGCCGAAAATTTCTCTTGATGGGGCTCCAACTGGAAAAGTTAGAGCGCCTCGGCCGGAAGGGTCTAAACGCGCAACGAATGCAGCACCGGAGGGCGCAGCAACGGTCGATGCTCGACCAGCCAGTGCAACATTGGGCGATGCTCGACCAGCCAGTGCAACACCGGGCGACGCTCGACCAGCCAGTGCAACATCGGGCGATGCTCGACAAGCCAGTGCAACATCTGGCGATGCTCGACCAGCCAGTGCACCACCGGCGGGGTCACCACCGCCCGAAGCACCACGCGGCATCTTAGCACCAGCCTCAGCAGCAGAAAAGCGTGATTCTGCGCAAATTGAGCGCGCACCATTTGGCAGTCCTCAATGGATTGAGCAAGTGAAATCACCGAATTACCCTGAGACACTCAACAGAGATTGGGTACATCGGCTTGTTCCAAATGCTTTTGAGATCACTGGAGGGTTTAAAACACAAGATGCTCAAACAAAGAGATTGAGCGAGCAGGCTGCCAAAGCTACTGAAAATTTGAAGAAAGCTGGAATTGATATGAAGATCGAAGTGGTCGGGTGCGAGCGTTACTCGCCAGCTGATCAAGGTGGAACCGACCTGTTCATCAAGGTCACTACGAAAAAAGGATCAAGCGTCTGGCCGATTGATTTGAAACAACCGGGTGTCGAAGATGGAAGCGGGCGCCGGAGTGTATTTCATGCGGGATTAAATACAAGGTTCCCGGACATGGGCAAAATGACCGCGAAGGAGGCAAAAGAGTGTATGGAGAACGCCGCGAAGCTGGGCGTCCTGATTCCTGAACCTCCTGAATTCGATAAGCTGGTTCGCGGAGTCGCTAAAGACAAAGATGTTAGCAGCAACAGCTTAAAGGAAACAGAGCGACTTGTGCGTGGCTATGCAGAACATCTATCCCGTCAGCCGTTTTATCAGGCTGACGCTGAGCACATCACAAAGCCGGGCGGCGCAGCGAATTGGTTGCAAAATAAAATGAAGCAGTTGGACGCTAAGGTCAGCACTGAGCGGAAGTATGCAGGAGCGCTTGAAAAACAGCAGCAAAGCATTCAAGTCGATGAAGGAACTGAAATTAAGCAAGGCGAGCGCTCGCTCAGTGCGGCAGAGACAAAACCTGATCTTGCAAGAGAAATTGCAAGCAATCGCAACGAGAAGAAAGGATCGGAAAACAAAAACGAATCCGAATCAAAGGAAAAATCTTCTGAGAAGTCTTCGGAAAAATCCAGCGGCGAGGTCTTTAAAGGCGGACTGGACAAAGCAGGCAAGCTCGGCGTTTTGTTGATGTTCATGAATATGTTGCGAAAGCGAGAACTTGAGCGCGAGGATGGCTAAAATATGGCGCCGTCAAGGAATCCGACTGAAATCGGCGAAGCTAGTAACGAGAAGCAGGGAGCGCATTCAGTCGCCGCGGCTGATCGAATGCGCGAGGAAGGCAACTCTAAATCCAAACCAGAAACTCGATCCAATGCAACACAGCCACAAGGCTACAATTTGCCGGATGTCGTACTGCTTCATAATGAAAACGAACGAATTCCCGAAAGTAAAACGCCGGACCAAGAAACTCGCGCGGAGAATCTCAACAAGGTTCAAGAACAACTTCAGCGATTACTCAGCACCGAGCGGTCTGCTGCGCTGGGAGATTCTCGTTCGTTGCGCGTGATTGTCGAAAGCGGCGACAACAGCATTGCAAAACAAGAAGAGCTGCGCACTGCGCTTGATAAAGTGAAGGAGCTTGCAGAGCTGAGGAAAGATCTGGAGAAAGAGCAGCGCGAGCATCCAGGTGAAGCTGGTCCTGCTACTGAACGCGCGCTTAGATCAGTATCTCAGTGGATGAATAATCAAGCTATTCCAGCCGCGGAGAAGGACCTTGCGGAACGGAAGCTTTCTCCGGCTCCAGGGGGTTCAATTCCCGAGATAAAATTGGATGGAGATTTTTCTAAAGCAGCTGCTCAGCTGGAAGCATCAACGCGATGGTTGGAAGAGGCTTCGCTGCGCGTGACGACTGCTGATATCAAGAAAGCCGTTCAGGAAAGCAATGGATTAATTCCACCGTCATGGTTGAATCATGGGAAACTAGACGATGCAACCTGGGAACGAAATACGCGAACAATGTTGGGTGCTGTCGGCACTGTAATTGATACCATCTCCGCCATGGAACGGCTTCATATGGCGTTGCCTCAGTGGCAAGGAACGTTGCCTCCCGGCACGGAGCTTAGAAGGGATGCTAACGGTCGCATAAGTTCTGTGAAATTAGATCTCCCTCATGACCTCGACATGTCTAATCCTGAAAATCGCGCCAAAGTTTCGGCCCTAACCGACTGGCTCAAAAATGAACAGCCGAAATTCAGTAAACTGCTCAACGAATACACAAACTTCCAGTACTCAGTTGGAGATCAATCGCTGTCCGGCGTGAAGCTGTGGGTCGATCAAAATAACAAGGTGATCGGGCGCGCTGCTGACGGCGAAACAGCTCCTCCAGGAGCCAAGCCCGAAGCCGTTTCGAGCAATCTTATCCGCACCGAATGTGGTGTCGAAGAACGCGACGGAAAAATCGTCGTGAGGCGGACTGAACAATTTATGGATGTACCGATTTATGGTTATCAGAACAGTTGGGCGAGTCCGATAGGGCAGCCAGTTGTTTCTGAAAAAGGCTATGCTCCGGATGAGATGGTGGCTGTAGGAGCAGGTACTAAAATGAGATTGGTTCGAGCTGACGAGTTGCAATCGCATCTCGATTCAGAGCGGCGATGGAATAAAATAGGAACGATTGCTTCTGTTGGCATGGACGTTGGTATGACTGTTTCGGGCGGACTGGGTCTTTATGCTCTTGCCTCTAAGGGTTTGGCTACGGTGGGCAAAGCTGCAGCTTTTCGAGCCGGACTCAATTTTGGACTTGGTCTCAGCGGTATCATCGAAAATGCCGGCGCGCAAGAAATTATTCCGGGAGCCGGTGCGTTGAGTTCGTTCAGGCATGCAGCATTTATGGTGATGGCAACTCGTGATCTTGCAGGTATCGGAACTGGACTTGTGAAAGGTGCCGCCAGGATTACTGGTCTCTGGAAAGGAGCTGCTGAGACTGCGGAAGCTGCTGATCCAATCGCTGCGTTCATAAAGGAGAGCAGAGCGAGGCAGGGTGCGCATTTGCTCGGTGAAGGTGCGGGTGTAAGCGGCTCGGTGGCGTTTACGTTGAAGGAAGCGGACGACGCGGTGAGTAATATGGAGGACGCTGGACGCACTCAGGCGCGGATCGCGTCGGCGCGGAAGATCATGTGCAGGCAGGGCGTTGTTAGGAACCGGAACTAGACGTCGTTTGAATTCCTGAGCAAGTCTTTGTATACTGGCGGAATCTTCTAGTTATTGAGGGATTGAGTTGCTAACGATATCTGATTTGAAAACATACGTTCCGTGCCTTGACTTCGAAGCGTCGAAGCAGTTCTACCGCGAGCTCGGGTTTGAACTGACAGAAGGCTATGGTGGCACGTTTGATTGCAAACTGGGAGCGGCGCAATTTCGCTTGCAGAATTACTATGTGAAAGATTGGGCTGATAACTTTATGATGTTGCTTCAGGTTGATGATGTGAATGCTTGGTATCAGCGCGCGAAGTTGCTTGTGGAGAGTAATCGGTTCGACAAGGTTCGCATTACTGAAGTGGAGGAGAGGGATGGGGCGCTCATCACGAACTTGATTGATCCAGGCGGGGTTTTGTTGATCTTCATTCAGATTTTAGCTTAGCCTGGAACTCCTGCCAGATTGAGCTTCCTGGCTTCATGACATACGCCGCCTTTAGCAAACCATCCGGATTCTTCATCGATATCAGACCTATTGGCGAATCGAAGTTGAAGTATTAGTAACCCGCTTCCTGAGTCGCCATCCCCGCAGTAAGCCCGCCCATCAGCGACACCTTATTCGTAAACGTATCCGTATCTTTGATAATCGCCTGAGGAATCAGCAACGGCGAAAGCGTCTTGACGTTCGACATCTTCTTAATCGCAGTTCCAATCACCAACAGTTCAATAATTCCGCCACCAAAATCATATACATAAGTTTTCACCCCAACCACATCATCAGCACCACATGCGGCGGCATCTTGCGAAATCATATTGAGCGCCTTAAGGCGTGCTTGATAAATCATGTACGTCAACTCTTTCACTTCACCGCGAGTAAAGCTCTTCACCATAGCTTTAATTCCACCAGCAAGCCCAACAGAAAATACCGATACACCGAGCACTAATTTGATCGGGCAGAATCCTGACGCGACAACATTCCACATTTCCTCATTCGTGAGATCGCTCGTAATCGGAGTCTCCGTATATTGTGCAGGCAATGCAGGATGATGCGACGCTGTGCCTGTCATCAACATTTCTTGCACGCCGCAAAGTGGTGCAATTACAGTTTGAATTCCAAGCACCGCATTTGCACCCACCTCGCGCGCCTCTGTTGAAATTCGTTCGAGCGCGAGGTGGCGAGTTTTATTCAGCATGCCGGAGAACTCGACCACTTCGCCGCTCTTGAGGCTGCGGAGCGCACCCATGATGCCACCGCCCAGTCCCAGCGCGTAGGCAACGTTTCCGAAAACGAATTGCACGGGTTCAAATCCGCAGTCGAGTTGGCAGTAAAGTTCCTGTCCGTTTGCCGAAGTCGAGAAGCAATGATCTTTCGCTTGCTGTTGCGGATCGCTATGATGAATCGTTGAACCAATCGAGAGGTATTCGATGTTCGTGTCGTGAAAAATCAATTGGCTCGTCACGCCTGTGACGCCGGTTCCGACGTGGCGCCGCGCTTCTTCTGTCATGCGCATGTATGCTTGCGTGCGTCCTTCACGAATCAACTCGGTCAGCTGGTGCACTTCTCCGCCACCTATCGTTTTCAAACCGGATGTGAAAGTGCCGACCACTCCCAGCGAGAATACGCTGTTGCCGATGACTAGATTGCCTGGTTCGTAGCCCTTTTGTTTAAGACAGAACAATTCGTTTCCTGAGAGTCCGGTTACGATAGCCATTTTTGCCTCGCTGGTTGTGTTTAGAGTGGTCGGTGCTGGGATGACTTTAGCATAATCTGCGCGCTGGCTTGGGGCTTGCTGGTGCTTGCGGGTTCTTGGCGGTGCTTGCCGGTCCTTAGAGGTTCTTGCGGGTTCTTAGCGGTGCTTGCCGGTTCTTAGCGGTGCTTGCCGGTTCTTAGCGGTTCTTGCCGATTCTTGCCGGTTCTTGCGGCATTTCAGAACGGCGTTGTGTCAAGCGGAGCGTTTTTGTTTCCAATTCCTGCTGAGAGGCTGAGAGTGAGATCTTTTTCGTTCCACTTCAACGCTCGGAACTGATTCGAATTTGATCTCGTTTGCGTGATTCGGCACAAGTTTGGAGCGATATGAGGCCCTCCTGCCAACCGCGATTCTTGTTGGTCAACGCATCCCTATCTTTGATACCTGCTGCTATTTGATTTAGCGGCAGCATAATCTGAGAAGAACACAAAATCCAGTTAGGGGAATAAACTGCCATTTTTATTTATCCACTCAATCTGCCAGCGTCTCCCAATTATTCCTGTAAAGCCTTGATCTTGAAGAAACAGTAAGCATCGATGTTGTGTGCTGGACTTTTGTAGTTGCGATTTTCGATTCTGAATACACAACCTGCGTCTATCCTTTGGCTCAAAAATTGGGTATAGCATAGGTGACATCCCCTCGTGGGCTTCTCAAGTGATATGCAAATCTAGAAAACTGCATAAGCCCACGCGGTTGTGCGTTTTATCCCTCATACTGCTATTCCCTTCGTTGGTGTTCTGGCCTTTAACATCGATCTGTTTTGCGGCAACAGGACGGGAAGATGCATCCGTCACCGGAACTGACTGGGCGCGCTTCAATCCGTATAATTTTAAGCAATCGAATC
>JBIKOL010000169.1:0-18605 GCA_044358055.1 Obscuribacteraceae bacterium (SeqCode) | reverse complement strand
ATCGAATCGCTTGGTTCCTTCGCCTGCACTTATTCCCGCCAAGAGTGCTGTTTATCCAAAAGCTCCTGCGTTTCCTCATAATCCCGCGCAATTTACCGTAATTTTTGGGCGTGGCGCAAAGAATTTGCCTACCGTAATTTATGCAAAAGCCTATGACGTTCTTCTTCTGGCTGGAAAATACTATCAAGCGCCTGGCGTGGGCGAATCAAAAACGCTTTCGATTAACGGGCAGTCAGTAACCATCTACGGCACGACCGTCTATACGCCGCTTCGAGCAAACAACCTTATTGCTAATCCTTTGAAGGTCACGCCATTTGACCCGTCTAAAATTTTCTATAAACAAAACGATGTGTATCCTGCAGTCATCTATGGAGTAGCCGGTAGCTCGATATCTATTTCGGGCCAGCAATTCACTGTACCGGAAGCAGGGCACATGGTGACTCTCACGTTTGGTGCAGATGGACGTGAGAAATCACTTGTCGGCAGCAGCAATGCTAAGCCTTCCAGCTCGTCAGCGGCTGCCCAGCCAAGTAACAATCAATCGTCAGGCGAAGAAAAGAATCCGGGTGATGAAAATGCTGAATCCAGAACAACTGTTTCGGGAGAAAACTCAGGCGAAGGTGGGACTAGCAGTGGAGCTTCGACCTCAGCGATGGCTTCTGCACAGGAGAATGCAATATCTACGTCTAACACAACAAATAATACGGCGTCGACTGCAACTGCGAATACTGTTGGAATTTTATCACAAGCAAAATCTCAGCAAGCAGCAACGCAATCAGTGCAGCAACATGCAGTATCACAAGAGCAGGCAAAACCGCAGCAACCAGTAGCGCAACAACCGCAACAACAAGCGAAACTGCAAACAACAACAACGCCCCAACCTCCCCAGCAACAAACAGTCTCACAACAGCAAGCAAGAGCACCACAGGCGGTGTATCCAGCTTCTCCAACAACGCAGCCAGTCCAGTCAAATTCTACCCAGCAAGCTACCGCCGCACCTGTAGCGCCTCAACAGTTATCTTTGGCTAAACCCAACTCAAGCGGCTCCACCACCACGCAGGCCATTCTGGGAGCCGTAGGTTCCGGACTTCAGAATGGGATGCAAAGCTTCAGCAGTTCCACAACATCGTCCGAAAACTCAAAATCAAGCTCACCATTGACAGATGAGGAATTGGCTTCGCAAGCTGGACCTGATGTATACCATGTTCTCTCAGTCCTACTCGGGCGAGCCTTTAATGATCCAACCGTCTCATCCAAAGAGGATTCGCAAATTCAACGCGATTTAAAAGCAATGCGGAGGTCACAAGACTACGCGGATTGCGCTGACACCTTCGAACAATGCTATGGCAGAATAAAAGCCGCGATGGAACATTACAAGAAACTGCAAACTGATCGAAAAAACAAAGAAGAGTTAGAAGCCGGCAATGAAGAACTGCAGGTTGCCTCAGAGCTCCTTGCTAAGGGGGCTCAATGTGTCCGTGGAAAAACCACGTCCACCACCGCAATGGATGAGGAAGAGCGCGCTACAATGGAAAAAGCGATCGCGGATAAGTATCCAGCCGGGCCTGAAGTCATAGTAGGTAATTCGGGCAAAAAGTTTTCATCCCCAGAAGAGGCACTGAAGAGTTGGGCTAACGATGTGTATGATATTTCCAAGCAAACCCACAGGGAGTACGCAGCAGCTTTGTACCAAGAATCCGATACAGTTTGGCGTTACACTCCCTCCCTCAGGGGAACTCCCGCCCAGTCAGATCCGCAGAAAGCCATAGATAGATATATTCCCGATAGCGTCGGAATCAATAAAAGGGGAGGTACCTCCAACAATCACAATTTAGTTGACCTCCATACTCACGACGGGCATGCCACTGTTGGCGGTGGTATTACACCAGAGACCTATTTTAATGGCAAGTACCAATCGGATAGTGATTATGCACACGCGGATCAGCTGGGAAGGGACGGAATAATGTTATCTGCTCAAGGTGTTCTAACAAAGTGGATTCATTATGATCCTTCGAATCCTGAGAGTGGTGACACGAAAGTCCTACCAATTTCTTTAGGCAAATAGCAATGAAATACACCATAATCAAAGTCTACTTTGCCTTGTGCCTTTTGTTACTAGTCGGCGTTTTTCAGACCTGCGGCGCGGCAGACCAAGAGTCGAGCGCTAATTTATGGAACAGTGTCCCCGACTCATTATCCACATGCGTTGAACAGTTGAAGAAACTGTTGGGCAAAGAAAAATTGGAGGAGATACGTTCATCATCCGAAAAAGATTTGGTCAAGTTTCACACAAGTCTAGGTATGGACATCAGAAATAATTGGTTATGGCCACATCCTCATGGCGCGCTGGCTCAGTATTTTTTCAAGAATGGTGTGCGAGGCCCCGACGACATCTCTTCGATTATCATTCATAACCTCTGGACCGACCTGCGCAACGAACCGGCAAACCTCGATGCATTGTTTAAGCGCCCGCAGCTTTTTCAAAGCCGGATGCAGGATAAAGTAGTGGAAACTATAGAGCTTTCAGAAAGCACTTCGAATACCAAATTGAAGAGTTCCAAAGGTCAGGAATTCTGCCTGGCCGATTTTAGGGGAAAAATCCTCCTTCTTTCAATCATGGATTCGGACGATTATTTCACATTACCTGAATTGCGACTTCTAGACTCCCTGAGCAAGAAATATAAACAGAAACTCGCAATCGTGGCCCTGTTATACAAACAGAAGGAGCCTGTAAAACAACAAGACGAAACTACAGAGCTTATAAAATCAAGCCCTTATTTAATTGTGGACGCCGAACCGCATGGATTTAGAAGGGCTTTGAGAAACGAAATTTGTGCTCCGGCTGTTTTTTGCGTGCCGGCAAACATTTTGTTTGACAGGGACCAGAGGATGGTGGTCAGGTTTAACAGTTATCAGCCTTCTGTAGAAGGAGAACTGAATGATTACGTCGGGCGTCTGTTGAGGGGGAAATGAAGCGAATAATTTCCGAAAACTATCTTATCTGTTCTGGTTTCAAAACAAGTATCGCTGTTCTATTACACATAGCTTTTGCCTCCATGACAATGTTATTTAGTGCAGCTTATGCAAAGGAAAGCGCTTTGCATAAAGTGGAAAATTCAAAACCATTATTTAGCTGTGTAGAGAAGATAAAAGCCGAGTTGCCACAGAGCACTTTAAAATCGTTGGAGGCAGCAAACGCTAGCAATCTAACTAAGTTTCACATGAGCCTCGGGTCAGGCATGCGAAATGAGTATATCTACGACCATCATGGTGACAGCCCCTTAGTAAAATTTTTCCTTGCAAACGGCATTAAGCAACCGGACGATATGTCTGCAATTATCATTTCGTGCTTGTGGTCCGAACTGCATAATAAGCCGTTTGAGCTCGAAAAAGAACTCGAAGATTATCGACTAACCGAAAGGAGTACCGATCCCATTATTGACCTGCCAACCAAGTTATTGAAGAAAGCATTCAATATTCCAATCAAAGACCCTCGCACGGGCCAAAGTAAGGATCTGGCTTCATATAAAGGTAGAGTTGTGATTGTCTCTGCTTTAACACCGGGGTGCTCCGACGAAATTCAACAACTCAACAAGCTCAGGAAAGAGTTTCCCGAGTCGCAAGTTGAAATCATAGGGATGCTTTTGCCATCGAGTCAAGATGAGGCAAGCGGAGAGCGTGTCCAGTTTGCAAATGCCCAGTATCATTCGTTCTTGCTATTGCCGGACGAACCGAGAGGTTTCTTACGGGAGTTATCGAGATCTTATCATCAATATGGAATGAAAATACCAGAGACCTGGGTTATTTCGAAATCGGGAACAGGAGTGCTCTTACTGAACGGCCGCGACGTTAATATATATTCGGAATTACATAAGAGGCTTCCTAAACTAATTGAATAATCAGGATCAGTATGCGAAAAACAGGTTTGCGAGAAAGAGCTAAATCACGAGTAAGCGCGATTACTCGGATCCGCGATACTGGTCGCGTTTTTTTACTCTAACGCAGTCTGATACTAACTCCAGGTCGGAGTAGGGACAGCTTCTTCCCCGTCTTTCTCTTCGATTCCATGCGAGATCGTCGAAGTCGTGTACTAAGCACATCTTGGACAATCAGCGTTTGCTTCGAATCAAGCTCGCCGCCTAGCTCATCGATTGCGTGAGCAATTTCAATAATATCTTCTTCTTCCCATTCAGATTCTTTCCGTCTGGGCGCGCACCTGTCGAAAGCTGAGAGCAGGTAAGGTATGGCAGCAGGGTCACCATAATCAGCAAGATTGTCTGCCGCCGGTGCAGCCTCTGAGGAGAGCTGCTCTATTAACAACGAAAATATGCGCGAATCTCGCACACTGATCCCTGAAAGAATCTCCAGGATTACGGTGCGAATAAAGGAATCCTCCTTTGCGTCTCCAATTTCAGAATAAACCTTCAGCGCAGGTTCGAGAACTGGAAACCCAAATTCCGTCAGACAAAAAATTAGCTCGTTAAATAGCTCGTCCACAAAGACATAATTCACCAGTCTGTAAAGCATCACGTCTATAGACTCAACTGCTTTCATTTTTCGCAATAGCTGTACGGCAAGAAGAGGTACATAGTCGAGCCTTTTTTCGGATGTTTCAATCAATTCATTACAAGATAAGATCGCAATAAGATCCCTGGTCAAAGCACTATTGTCCCTGGCAAGTATTTTTGCTTCGGCTGATGGGTTCAGCACTCTTCCGATGGCAGCAAGCTCTTCAATAAAATTCTGATTGAGATCAGTTAATTGAGAATCTTTCATTGAGTTCACCCAGTTGCTTTGTTAGGATAGAGTATTTCACCAAGCGATCGAGCAGAAGGTTCTTGGCTCATTTGACTCCAGCATTTTACATGAAAGCTGTATTCTAGTGGACAGATTTTGTTGCCAATTGGTCGTGAAAGGCTAATAGTGAGATCTTTTTCGTTTCAGTTTAAGCTCAGAACTGATTCGAAATTGATCTCACTTGCGCGATTCCCCGCAAGTTTGGAGCGATTTAAGGCCCGCCCGCGCATAAGTATGATCGTAGTTCTCTATGAATCGTCTGAGTTCTCCATGAATTGTCGGAGATCTCCATGAATCGCCGGAGATCTTCATGAATCGTCGGAGATCTCCATGAATCGCCGGAGATCTTCATGAATCGTCGGAGATCTCCATGAATCGTCGGAGATCTTCATGAATCGTCGGAGATCTCCATGAATCGTCGGAGATCTTCATGAATCGTCGGAGATCTCCATGAATCGTCAGAGCTCTCCATGAATCGTCAGAGCTCTCCATGAATCGTCGAGGTTCTACGTGAATCGTCAGAGTTCCGCCCATGAATCGTTCGGTCGGAGAATCGCCTGAGTTCCGCCCCATGATCTGCCAATAAAATGCCAATATCGACCGGCTATTCTAATGAGCAGGGAATGTTGAGGCGAGGTAGCAATCATGAATCGTGAAGAGCGCATACATAAGGAAGCAGAAAACATCGCGCGTCTGTTTGATGAAGGAAAGCCTTCGTCAGTGAATCAGGCTGCTGAAATGCTGAGGCAGGATCTTCTAGACTTGCAAAGTCGCCCCTGGGAGCAACGCCAGCTGCTCGACCTGGTGAAGAAGATGGATCAAAAGGGCAAAGGCGCCGACATCAAGCTAGATATGACCGGTCAGAAATGGGAATTCACCTCGGATATATACAATCACATGCCTTATGGAACTGTGATTAAACCAATCGGCGAATCGAAATTGAAGTATTAGTTTTGGCAAATACCCTCACTTGTCCTACTCAGTGCTAGCGTTTTCTCTGCCTGGATAGCGTGGCCAGGCTAAGCACGGGGATTAGAGCTCATGCGCAATTTCTCCATCCAGGCACGAAGCTCTGCTAATGTTCTTGCGCCAAAACATCTTCTCTCCGAGATGCTCAGTTCAGATTCTTTTGCAAGGTCTTCCAGCAAAACAATGCCTGATCTGATTAGAATGTATTTCAACCTTGTGTTAATTTGATAATCTGCTATCGGAGTCCGTCGAATTTCGGCGGGAAGCTCATGAATCCAATCAAGTTTTTCATCGCTTGGCTTAGCTAATCTAGCTTTGCGGAATTGGGATTCTTTCTTTGTTCGTTCCATGTTTATATTTACAGTTTTTGGCTTCAGCAGCCCTTTTGCTTGCTTGTCTTTTATATCTTGCTTGATTTTTTGCACCGTCCTTTGTAACTTCCCTATTGGCAAATCTTCGGCGGTATCTGCTGCTGTATCGGATTTGTTCTCAGGCTGCTCCAAATTGTCGTCCCTTCTCGAAGAATTGGGACTCACGCCCCCTTTGCGGTCATCGAATGATGCGCTATACGGCTAAAGCAATTAAGATTCAAGTACATCGATTGGACGCAAGAGCAAATCAATATCGCCTTCCTCGAGCAAACGCCCAGAACCAGCGCCTCCTTCATAGATAGACGCCGCCAGCGCTTTCTTCCGTTCTTGCAACTGCAACATTCGCTCCTCGATGGATCCCTTCACCACGAGCTTATACACAAACACCTTTTTTGTTTGTCCGATTCTATGCGCGCGGTCTGTTGCCTGATCCTCTGCGGCTGGATTCCACCACGGATCATAATGAATAACCACATCTGCTGCTGTTAAGTTCAACCCAGTGCCACCCGCTTTCAAGCTCAAAAGAAAAACAGGAACATCAGTATTCTGGAATTCCTTCACGGGTGTTTCTCTATCGCGTGTATCTCCTCTAAGCTCCATGTAATGAATCCCGCGCTTGTTCAATTCTTCAGCGATGAGATCAAGCATGCTTGTGAATTGAGAAAACAACAGTACTTTTCGCTTTTCCTGCTGGAGTTCCTCCAGCATCTCCATGAGCATTTCGAGTTTGGCTGATTCTGCTACTTTCTTGCTTTTGCTAAGCTGCTTCACCAAACGCGGATCACAACAAACCTGTCTCAACTTTAGCAATGCATCAAGAATTATGATCTGGCTGCTCTTGAATCCCTTCTTCGCAATTTCATCGCGAACCGATTTTGTCATGGAAAGGCGCACGGTCTCGTATAAATCCAGTTGCGCACCCTCGATTTCAACATGCTTAATAAGCACCGATTTCTCCGGTAAGTCCGTCGCGACTTCATCTTTTGTGCGTCTTAAAATAAACGGCTTTATCCTTGCCGACAACAGCGATTGCCGAGATCTGTCATTCTCTTTTTCCACAGGAGTCTGAAACAACCGTCTAAATTCAGATCTGTCGCCGAGAAATCCCGGCAATAGAAAACGAAACTGCGACCATAGCTCGCCGAGGTTATTTTCAATCGGCGTGCCGGTAAGACAAAACCGAAAATCGGCTTTTAGAGCGCATGCCGCCTTTGCGATCTGCGTTTCTGGATTCTTTATTGCCTGAGACTCGTCGAGCGCTACACCGCTCCAATTGACGTCTTTTAGCTTATCGATATCACGAACAAGTATTGGATAGCTTGTGACAACCACGTCGCTGAATTTCGCTTTCAATAATTTGGGGTGTCTGTCTTGCCCTGCAATTGCCAGCACCTTCAATGATGGTGCAAACCTGGCACATTCGCTGAGCCAATTAGGCAAAACGCTTTTTGGACAAACAACCAGAAACGGACGTTTCTTCAAAATTCCTGCATCCGCTGCGGCTGTGATAAAGGCAAGCAGTTGAATTGTTTTGCCCAAGCCCATATCATCGGCAAGTATTCCGCCAAACTTTTGCTCAGCCAACTTCTGCAACCAGCTCAGCCCGGTTTTCTGATAGGAGCGCAGTTCAGTTTTGAGATTATCCGAAATAACCGCTTCGACATCATGTGTAAGTTTGCGTAAACGATTCGCGAGATCAATTACATTATGAGCACCGCGCCACTGGGAGACATATTCATTATTTGAATCCAGCAGCTCGGCTGCATCTTGAATCGAAAGTTTCATCTTGTTTCCGTCAGCAGAAACTGACGGATCTTTGAGAAACATCTCGTGAAGTGAGTTGAGAATCGGTCTGATTCTCTCGAATGGCAGGCTCAATATCTGACCGCTCTCCATCATCGCAATGAATTTGCCGTTTGTGTTCAAGCTTTCTATCGCGCTCGAATCATACGCATCGCTATCCGGTAAAGACCTTATTGCAGAAAGGAGGATGGGCAGCAGAGGTCGTTTCTTACCGGCAATTTCCACATCGAGAGCAAGTGAAAACCACCAATTATTTTCTTCGCTTACCTGGAGCTCAAGAGCCTCTTGGTCCGCCTCCAGGGGAGTCATCCTCTTGATCAGATCCCCGCTAATTTTCCAGCCCGCCTCTTGCAGCTCATCGGCACGCTCGAGCAAGTTCAACCAGGCTGCTGGGTTTGTAGAACTGAGATAAGTTGTATTGCTGGATTCATCTGCTGTCTCCACGGTAAACCCCATGTTTTTTACAAGCTGCAAATTCTCCGCCTCTTGCTTGCGGTTGGCTTGTACAGTGACGAGATTGCCGTCTTCAAGAAACGGCACATTGCTAATGTCTTTCTCGTAGGTGTTTGAAAAGACAATATATGGGACTTTATTATTTGGACCCTTTGTCGCTGCGTTAGCAGCTGGGCTTATGCCTAGCTCTGGAGCCGGCCTCAGCACTCGCCGTTCGATTGGGAGCTCGCTTCTCGGAAATGGAATGAAGGAATCAAGACCTGAAGACGGCAAGATAAACTGCAGGCATTCTGCATCTTTTTTGCTGATAGGCTTGATTCTTAGAGCCGTCTGCAATAAATCTTTCTCTATCTCCACTGACACCGGACCACATTTCAACGTATTGGGATCAACATACCAGGGAATAGACCACCTGAAGCAAGGCAAAAAATCCGAATCCCTTTGGGCAAGCACGAATAGTGCTTGTTCCCCTTTCTCATTCTCTAACCAGTGCAGCGCTCCCGGAAGCTCTTCACCAAGTGTAAGCGGGCGCTCAAAATTGCCAGGCAGGTAGGCTCTTTTCGTAGCAAGAACACGCTGCAAAAAGAATTTGAGAAGTTCTGGTTCCTCATGCAAGCGAGTTCGGTCGCTGTAATAGGAAAAATAGGCGTCCCCTTTCAATGTGTTGTACAGCTTTGAGATCTGCACATCTTCATCTGAAATGTATTGAGAGGATTTTTCAATAAGATGCTCCATTCTGTAGGAATAAAAACTTCCACAGCTGCCGTCTTTCTTTATGTTTATTCGAACGGCGCTTATTTTCGGTTCAAGATTATCCATATCATGAAGGACGTATCCGATTCTGGCTTTGGCGCCTTTTGTCAAATTGCCTGATGATTGATGAGCCTGCTCCCTTTTCGACTTGCTCCTTGTGATATTAGTCAGCTGAACTATGGCATAGTTTAATTCAGCGCTGGGCGTTGGGATGCTTAGTAAGTGGGCCTTCTTTGCTCGCTGCGATTGCGCTGTGTTGAGTGCTGCTGTTTCGCTTAGCTGCACTCGAGCCAAAGGTGTTTGCTTCTCAGAATGTGCTGATTTCGCTTGGACTCCTGTGCGCTTGTCTTCAGTTGAAAGCAGTTCATGGTCAGTCTGTATATCGTGCGCTGCAACAGGCGCCTGGTCTACAATACTTAAAGCAGCGATGGCGGTGTTGGGACCTTGCCCATTTTTTGATTTCTGATTCGCTGCCGCCTCCTTATATGTCAAAAAAAGCGCCACACAATGCTTACAATCGCCGCCTAATGGACAGCTGCACGATGAAGAAATTATTTCGCCTGTTTTAGAAAGTTTGACCTTTGATCGATAGACAGAAGTTCCCTCGACGGTGCCATATATGACACCGTTCTGATAGGACCAACCTTCTACTCTTTTTTCCTGGAAATAATCTAGCCCCTTGCTGGCTGTGCGGGCACCGAAAAAGTTCGCCACTTCGAATAACATGCCAGCTTTCATCGCAGGTTCAACCTCATTTGGAAAAAAAGTCATTGCTGCTACGAATGCGTTAGCAGCGCATTCACAAAGAGCTCCTCGCAAAGCTTCGGCTCGAGGGCTAACTGATGCATATTAACCCACGCGCTGTCGCTTCGTGTAATATGTAAGATATATCGAACGGCAACTCAATTGTGCTGAGTGCATCTCGCTTGGATAAAATTTGTTGCATCTACCAATCTCTTGTAGCATGACAGCCGCTTGGCTGATGAAGGTTATCCTTCGGAACAATGTCATTGGGAATTGCATTCCGGCTCGCCGAGTGATCATTTTCCTGCTCTGCATTCGATAGGACAAATGTGAGTGCGAATTGACTGTTGAAGTTCTCGAAATTAGAGGACATCGATTCATGGATCGGAAAAACGCAAAAGAATCAGGCTACGGAAAAGTTAAATTACTCAGCCGGGAATTGGGCGACTTTGACGCAACATATCCCTCGTCGATTGCAAGATTACCTTGTTTACACGCAGCATAAGCCAGCGAATCGCAGCGGCGATTTTCAACATTTCCACTATGACCGCGAATCCACTCAAAGGTGACCTTGTGTCGCTTGCACAAGATCAACAGTTCCGCCCAGAGATCAATATTCGCGCATGGTTTTCCATAGCGCTTTTTCCAACCTTTGCGTTGCCAGCTATGCGCCCAGCGTTTCGACATGCTATTTACCAGGTAGCGGCTGTCGCTGTAAACGCGAACAATGGACCCATCGTTTGTGAGTGCTTGCAATCCTTTTATTGCAGCCATGATTTCCATGCGGTTATTTGTGGTGCGTCGATAGCCGCCTTGCAATTCTTCTCTGCGATCTTCATAAAGAAGAACCACACCATATCCGCCCGCACCTGGATTTCGCAGGCATGAGCCGTCGGTATAGATGATGATTTCTTTCGCTTTGTCAGATTTTTTCATTCGCTCATCGCTCCGCGCTATCCATGGGAACCTGCCCAGGGATGGTTCAATCTGCCACCACATCATTACCATAGATCATGTTGAGGAAAACCCGCAAATGCGTTCTATCAAAAATCTGACAACCGCAATGTCAGAAACGAATCCTTCATTGCTAATCACCTTGGGTATTAATGTGCTTGCTTCTGCTTAGGGCTCAGGTAGCAGACGCATGTATTAACTTTGTAGCTCTTTTGTATTACAATATAGATATCGGAGTTCATATTCATCAGTGATGTGTTAGTGAAGAACTTCGAGACAAGCACAACGTCAGATGGAATAGTGTTTTGCACGAGGCTAAGTTTATGGCGAGGAAGAAAAGCAAAGCAGCAGATAGAGATAATACCGAACTTTGGGAATCGGGCGCCCTGGGCATGTCAGAAGAGCATGCTGTTCAAGCCCCCGCTGAGTTAGAGTCAGCAGTTGATGAAGTGCTCGGATTGCAGCTGCTCTCCTTCCGAATTCAGAAACCAGTAATTGAGCAATTAAAGCAACTAGCCAAGCTTGAGGGTATCGGATACCAACCTTTGATGCGAAGAATCATTTGTAATTACGTTCGTGAAAACGAGCATCGATTATTGCCAAAACACTCTCTATCAGAGTCGACTCAACAAGCTGATAATTTGTTCGCGAAATCTCTGCAGCTGGCGGCGACTTTTGATTCCCTGCCAGCACTCTCGAGCGAAAGAATCAACGCGGAGAATGCCTATGCTCGCCACATGCAGGAATCTTTAGCTTTGTTCACTGAAGTTCTCAATAATAGCAACGATATTGTTTTGAAAACGCATGCTCATAAGCGAATTGAACAAATCGAAGAGCTGTGCCAAAGGCAAACCAAGTCTAAGAAACAAAATCCTAAGAAACAAAAACGTCGCAGACAATCCGCGTCCTGAATACAAGGTCCGTAGCGACCTGAACTAAGTCACTTAGAAATCAAATGGCCCCTGTGGGAAAAAATTTCTATTGAGGGCGGAAGACGGAACGTACCATTGTCCTTATCAGATCTATATTCCGTCCTGATTCTTCCGTGCTTTGCATCAGGTGTTATTCGACCATAATAGTGCGTTTCGCCAGCCTCGTTTATCCAACGAGCATTAACACTATCCTCGCCCTGGCGCACGAAGGTTCGCCCATCATGCGTAAATTTGTTTACCGCGCCGTTAGCATCGTAACCCAAGTTGTAGGTGCGTCCGTGGATGTCCGTCATTTCGGTAAGTTGTCCACCCTTATTTATGCAGGTTCGTGCTCCGTCAGGGTATTGAACGAGTTTCTCACCGGTGGCATCATTGTTAGTTTCATATCCGCCATCCGGTGAAATAATCCGCTCATCTACAGGCTTCCGCTGTTGAATTTGCCTTGGTGGCAGTTCGACGTCCATGTGTCTGCAGGGATCATTCGGCACTCGTCCATCTTTGCCAACCAGATCATATCCGTGAGCAAATAGACTCTTGCTGTAAGGGAAATTTTCTTTTAGCTGATACTCGCTGCCCGAGGCTTTGAGAGCTGCGTTTATCGAATCGACGAGTTTGTGCACCTGCTCCAACCCGCCTTGTGCATTGGCGTTTTCGAAATCTGCGGTGATTGCATTTCGGTTGAGGCTGTGGAATTCACCCATACTGCCATCTTTCATCAGATATGCTAATTCTGCAGCCCTCCTGCTAATTCGCTCGGAGCCAGTGGGCGGCGCCGGCAGAGAGCCTTCGAGTTTGCGAAGAGCAGAATCTACTGCTAATTTGTCTAGTTCCAACTTATGAAAGTTCGTTTTATCGGACATCACTAAATTCCTCTTACACATACTCATGAGCCTGCCGTTGCAAAAGTAGCGAACGAGCTGTGACTCCGCCGTGACATGCATTAGAACGCGGCTAATCTAAGTGTCCATCAAATTGCCGCAACGAATTATCGATCTGAGCAGCCAAGCTTGAGAAGCTGGCAGTCTATGAAATGAATTGAATAATTGGTCAAAAGTGGCTATAATTGGTCAAGAATGGACAAGAAATTGGCCAAAGGACCTGAGCAATGAAATTTGAGAATTTCCGTCCGACCCTTGAAATGCTCATACTCATCGCGGAAATCGATGAGTTCAAAGGAGCCTGGCGTTCATTTTCGAATATATCGCCCGACCGATTAGCTGCGTTAAAGCACGTTGCCACCATAGAGAGTATCGGTTCCTCCACGAGAATCGAGGGCGCCGCGCTTTCCGACGGAGCGGTGGAAAAATTGTTGTCCGGCATAAAGAAAAAATCCTTTCGTTCTAGAGATGAGCAAGAGGTTGCAGGCTATGCTTATGTCATGGATCTTGTCTTCCAGAACTGGAATCAGATGCCGTTCTCTGAAAATCACATCAAACAATTGCACCGCGATCTCCTGAAATATAGCTCCAAAGATGATCGGCATAGAGGCAATTACAAGACGGTTTCTAACAATGTAGAAGCGTTCGGTCCCGCGGGTGAAAGTCTCGGCGTTGTATTTAAGACGGCGACACCTTTTGAAACGCCGTACAAAATGACTGAGTTAATTTCATCGGCGAATGAAATGTTGGAATCGAACGATGTTCATCCGTTGATGGCAATCGGAGTTTTTGTTGCCAAGTTCCTTGCGATACATCCATTTCATGATGGTAATGGGCGGCTGTCTCGCGTTCTTACGACTTTGTTGTTGCTTAAGAAGGGCTACGCTTATGTGCCCTACAGCTCGCTTGAGAGCGTCATTGAATCTAATAAAGAAGGTTACTACCTCGCGCTGCGAAGAACTCAGGGAACTTTGGAATCAAACAATCCACTGTGGGATCCCTGGCTCGAGTTTTTTCTGCAGTCTATGCATAAGCAGATGTCGATTTTGCGAAACAAGCTCGAGAGGGAACGTGTGTTCGAGGGGGATTTGCCAGAGCTTTCGGTGCGGATTTTAGAGCTTGTGAGAGAGCATGGAAGGGTGAAGACTTCTGAAATCGAATTAGTTACAGGTGAAAGTAGAAGCACCATTAAACTTCGTTTGAATGAACTTGTACAGCGGGGGCTGCTGGCTCGCTACGGGAAGGGACCTAGCACTTGGTATTCGATTCCGAAGAAATGAAGTATGACGCTCAAGACTGAAATGGTTTCGGATGCTTGTGAAGGATGACTAGATTGAATATTCAAGGCAAGAGATTCGCTTGATTCAGTTTTGCGTAATCGCGCTAGACGAAATCGTTGCGTCTATTTCTTCTTTGCCGGCTGTTTGCCGCTTTTCAAAGGAGGCTGGAGTTCGACCAGCATCTCATCAACATGCTTTTCTGTATCGCCCCAGCCGATGGTACTCCATCCTTTGTGGAGCCCCATAATTTCTTTTGCTGCTTGGAATTCTTGCAGCGCCTGCGCTTTCTGTCCGTGTTTTTTGTAAATTTCGCCGAGAGCCATATGACCCTCGACTGAGTCCCTATTCTCAAGCGAATGCTTGTAGTATTTCACTGCTTCATCATTGCGTCCAAGCCCTTCAAGCGCTTCTCCCCTCGTCATGTCGATGCCCCAGAGATAGCTTTTATCTTCGCGTTGGCTGCTGCGGTCCAGTAGAGCGGCATATTTATCGACGTCAGCAAGAGCTTCTCTGTATTTCTTCAACTTGATGTAAGCGTCTGCCCTTTGCATATAAGAACTTTTTTCCTCTGGTCTTTCGACAATGGATTTCGAGAACCACTGCACGGCCTCCTCATTCTTTCCGTGCTCTGCAGCGATAGTTCCTTTCACATAATCCTTGCCGTAATTTTTTTCTACGACTTCAAAATCAACTGGCTCCGCCGATGCTGCAAGACAATTGAAAGACATCAAAATATCAAATATCGCAGGAGCCGCCTGCGATACCAAACGCCTTTTTCTACTAGATATTATGTGCCTTAGCATCAGCATTTCGCCTACAAATTTTTCTAATGACGCCTTATTCGCGCCTATTTCTTTTTCTCTGGCTGCTTGCCATTTTTTCCTGCCAGAGGATTCTGAAGTTCGCTTAGCATCTCATCAACATGCCTTTCTGGCTCTCTTGAGCCGTGAGTACTCCACCTTCTTCCCAGGTCGAAAATCTTCTTCGCGCCCTGGTATTCCTTAATTGCTAGATCTTTCTTTCCGTGTGTTTTGTAGTAATCGCCAAGCGCCGTGTGCGCTTCGACTGAATCTCTTTTCTGTAGCGAGTCCTTGTAGCATTTGACGGCTTCATCATAACGTCCAAGACCTTCTAACGCCTCGCCACGTACTAAGGAGATGCCTGAAAGGCAGAAACCATCCTCTCTGCGACTGGTACGATCAAACATGACGGCGTATTTCTCAAGATCCGCAAGTGCTTCCCTGTATTTTTTCAACTTTAAATAGGCTTGCGTGCGATCCATATAAGTTTCCATTTGTTCAGGTTTCTCGTTTATGGATTTTGAAAACCATTTTACCGCCTCGTCATACTTTCCTTGTTCTGCCGCTGCGTACCCATTCGCATAGTCTTTTCCAGACCGTTTTTCGATTACCTCATAATCTACTGGCTCGCCCGCTTTTGCCTCGATATAGATGGTTAGACAAAACAAACTGAATAGCAGTAGAGCCTCTTGCATTTTCTTGATTTGATTCGAGTTGTTTGATTGTATCTGCCTAAACATCATTGCCCTGCCTCAGTCTCTGTTTGGAACTGCTTGTTGCAGTTGCCCTTTCAACGGTGTCATATTACTTTCGTGGTCAATCAATGTCATCACATTCTCAAACGCCATATCGACTTTGTTTGCTCGCCTACCATTAGCTCCCAATTCATATGAGATGAGATCGGCCGCAACTTCTTGCTTTCCCCTTGTGGTGTTCTTTCCATCTGTGCCGGGGCTGTCGTCGGAATAATTGTCTTTGCCGTTTCCCTGGCCGGATGAATACATGCTCAGGTCAACTCCATTATATTTTAGTGCGATATCACGGTCGTAGGCTGTCTTGAACTCAGGCTTTGAAGAAAGGTTATATTCGTTATCAATTGCGTGTCCAATTTCATGTGCCAATCCTGAATAAAGATCTATTTTATCCTCTGAGGTAATATGAGCCCCATTTTGATTGTATTCAAATGCAATGTGAATTTCTCCACTTTTTACACCATTATCGTCATAACAAACATGACCGCCCCAGCTTCTAGCGTAGCCGTCAGGAATGTGCCAATCCGCCATGATTGTGTAGTTGTGGTCGTCAAGCCATTTCTTCACTGATTCAGGAAGTTTGTCGTAGACGTCACAAAGTCGCTTGTAGAAATCTTCGTGTCCTGACAAATCTTTGCCCATCTTCGGCCTGCTCTTGTGCGGGGCTTTGGGATCTATTGTGTCAACGGGGATCTTTAATGGTGGGTTGCACGGTCCCAATTGCCCTGGTTTTGTGAATTTTGAAATTGTGAGCATCAGCGTTGACTTGCCGCTTGAATCTGTTTCTTTATTGAGGCTGCAGTATGCAGTGATACCACCGCCCACATCGGTCGTGAAAGTGTTGGCATTTTTGTCGCCTTTTACTGTACCCTGAACAGCGCCCATTACGATGGGCCTGAATGTTTGATCGTTGAACCAGCATACATTGGTGTTGAATGGCACGGAGAAGGGTTGTTTTTTCGGCGCTGTTGGTGAACCGCTGCTGTTGTCTGTGCCACCAGTGAGCAAACCGTTCATGGAAAGTTCGACGTCCTCAGGTGGCGCTTGGGGAATGTTAGGTGGTAGCTTTTTCGCATCTGCAAGGGCTTTGGCGTCAGCGGCGGCTTTAGCGTCAGCGGCGGCTTTAGCGTCAGCGGCGGCTTTTGCGTCGGCGGCGGCTTTTGCGTCGGCGGCGGCTTTTGCGTCAGCGGCGGATTTAGCATCAGCGGCGGCTTTAGCATCAGCGGCTGCTTTAGCATCGGCGGCGGCTTTAGCGTCGGCGGCGGCTTTAGCGTCGGCGGTGGCTTTAGCGTCGGCGGTGGCTTTCGCATCAGCGGCGGCCTTAGCATCGGCGGCGGCTTTCGCATCAGCGGCGGTGGTTTTTGAATCAACGGCAACCTTTGCATCAGCTTTTGCTTTTGCATCAGCAACAGCTTTGGCATCAGCAGCAGTTTTGGCATCAGCAGCAGCTTTGCCATCGGCTGCGACCTTTGCATCCGCCGCAGCTCTGGCATCCGCTGCAGCCTTATCCGCTGCAGAATTCTTATCTCCCGCACCTTTGCTAGCCGTATTCGAACCAGGGATAGAACTCGTCGATGACGAACTTGATGAGCCACCACCTGTTCCGGAACTCGACGCCGCGCCACCACTGGCATTCTTTAATGCATCATTATTCGCACTTGTTCTTTTGCCGGTCACATCTGCCGAGCCGCTCGTTCCTTGCGCACCTGTCTTGTCTGTCTGACTACCTGCGACCACCTGTCCGTCTGCAGTGACGGTAATCGTCATGCTTTGTCCAGCCGCCGGCACCGTGACAGTCTGATTGCCAATTCTGATTTGCTGTCCTGGCTCTCCATAAATAACCGCGGGCCATGTGGAGTTTGGTTTGTAAAATATCCTGCTTGGATCAAATGGCGAAATCCTGGCGGGGTTCGCAATCATTCTGTTATCGCTGAGAGGCGTGTAAACAGACGTTCCGTAAATGGTGACGCTGCGACCGTTTACCTCAACCAATTTGCTTTCCCCTGCTGCAGGAGCCTGGTAGTACTTCCCTCCAATCTGCAGCAAGTCAAATGCTTTTGCATAAATGACTGTAGGAAGCGAATTTGTTCCACGCCCGAAAACGACATTTTTCCTTGTAGGATCGTTGGGAAAAGCCGGACTACGAGTAAACATATTTGCCGACGTCGGCATCAATGACGGAGCAGGCACCAGGCGAGTCTTCTGTTCAAATTTATACGGATTGAAGTGAGCCCAATCTCGATAATCTGCCGAGCCTTGACCTTTGTCAATTGCACTCGTCGTTTCTGCCAGAACCGGAAGCAATGAAAAGTGCCAGGTGCATGAATACGAGCACAGGTAAAGCAGAAGACTGATGCATATTGCGGTTTTGCTGCGCATAAGTTCTCCTGAACCTGATCTTGGAAGATGGAAGGGTTTGTTTTTACTTACCCATTAACAAAGAGCACACTTCCTGTTTTCGGATAAATTAAACTGGTGAGAATAAAATTTATGCTAATTACGAGCCTAACTGCGGCTCGCTGGCTTGGATAAAGCGCTTCACTACCGTAGGAACTTCGACCCAGATTCGACTTCCAAGACTCCAGGCAAGTGCTTCGGGATGAGTTCATTCCACATGTGGAGAAACAAAAATGTCTGGATCAAGTGATAGTGGAAGCTGCGGCAGCTCAGCTTGTGTACAAAAGCAGAACGAGTTAGACAAAGCTGTTCGAGAACTCGTCGCAACAGTTCAAGACCAAACTCTTGCATTGCAGAAGAGAATATTTGAGCAAACGACAACCGAAGAGTTGTCCAAGAAATTAGCAGTATTCAGCATAGGGTTAGGATTGGCTGAACTATTGGCACCGAATGCGGTGGCGACGATTAGCGGATTGACCAAACGTAATACTGCGATGATCCGCTTGTGCGGACTGAGAGAAATTGGCAACGGCGTGGCCATTCTTACGCAAGGTAAAAAGCCAACTAGCGGAATGTGGTCAAGGGTAGCTGGAGACGCGATGGATCTCGGAGCACTCGTTTTGTCGTCATTTTTTCCCAGTTCCAACAAGATTGGTGTGACCTTTGCTACTCTGACGGTGCTTGGCATAACCGCAATTGATGTTATCACCGCCAAACAGTTG
>JBIKOL010000122.1:0-26879 GCA_044358055.1 Obscuribacteraceae bacterium (SeqCode) | reverse complement strand
CAGATTTTGATCAAAGGGCGTGGAGCTTACGATAGTTCCGCTGTTTTGATCGATAGCCGCGAATTGTCCATCAGCCGCCTTTGCAACTTTACGCCAATCGCTTGCTTCAAAGCTGCCGGGTGAACCACAATAAATCATATTGATGATGATGCCCCTGGAAGCCGCGTCTTTGGCGGCATCGAACACGTTGATTTTTGGATCCTGCGTTGCCGGCTCATTACCTGCATCAACTATTATCTTGAGTGCTTTCTTGTCGTTGCTCCAGGGCTGTTCTGTTGTCGCTGTAGAAATGACGCGTGCGCAATACTCGTCTCCACCATTAGTGCGCAGAGCCGTTAACTCAGTAAAGACTTTGTCGAGGTCGTCACTTAGCTCAACTTGTTTATGAACGAAGCCGGTGTTACTGCCAAAAGAAGGTGTGCCATATGCATAAAGTCCGACACGCAAATGCGGCTTCGGTTTAGCTGTGGCAAGTTCATTGACGATGTCCCATATTTTTTGCTTTGCAGAATCAATAAGTCCGTCCATCGAGTTGCTTGTGTCGAGGCATATTACTAGATCAATTGGATGTTCGCCTTTTGATGCTTCCGTCTTTTTATTATTGTCCGGAGATTCCTTTTTTGTTTGCTGAACCGGCCCATCGTTGGATTTTTGGACTGCGATTGTATTAGCCTTTCCTTTGACGCAATTATTTTGCTGCTGAGGCAAAAGGATGGTCTCTTTTGCACTAGTGCCGAGGGCGAAACATAGACTTAATGCCGTAGTTAAAGCTAACGATGCAGTTTTCATTTTGTTCTCCTTCCAGGGAAAAGGTTTTCCCAAGCTGATGATCGCATGAAGCTGTCCAGGCAAGAAGAGCAAAAATATGGCAAATGATTCAGTGCTAACCCTGTATCAAGCAGAGCTGGGACCTGATCTTAGCGCAGATGTGCATTTACCAGTAAAAGCGGGCGGGACGCCCGCGCACTCAAGGCTGACGCCCCTTAAGTCGCCCCATTTTTCGAGCCCATCCTTAATTTAAGCTGTCTCTTGTAGGCTACCTCTTGGGAGCCCTGAGAGGCCGCTTTGATTGGTGAAAACCGTATTTTGCCTTCAGCCAAAAAAGTCGATAATCCTTATGGTCCCTTTCTGAGCCCCCACTTGGATGGAACTGACACGTTCTCATTTGCTGGATGATCGCGATAGCCCTGGCGCAAGTGAACGCTTGCGTGAGACCATCATTGCTCCGGTTTTGAACGCAGCAGTAATAGAACCTGTTAATATTCTTTCGCATTTTGCCGAAGATATCTCCGGTAAGACCATAAGCCCTGGGGAGCTCAAGCCGTTTGCAGTGCGAAAGGTAGAGCCATATACTTGCGATTGGTTTGTTCAATCTGCTGCAAGTGGCGCTGGTAGTCTGCTTCCGTTTTTAGCCAGTGGAAAGCTTGCAGGCTCTTTAATGTCTCATGTCGCAACTAGCTGGCAACTTGAGGGAACCGCAGCAAAAATATTGAACAACAAAACCGTTGCCCAGATATCTGGAGCTGGCGTTTATGCTGCAATGAAGCGTCCGCAAGAAGGCGAGTCTCGAATTGGAAATGCGCTGGCAACGATGGGTGCGTTTTCAATTTTTGAGCTCGGCAATGTTGCTACGCGCTTTCCAATGTTCAAACAAGAAGGACTGCTACCATTCGTTGGAAAAACTGCGATTCGCATGGGCTCAGGTTTCGCTGGAGGCGCTGCACAAATTGAGCTTCAGAGTGTTATTGGGCAACAGAAGCTCGCCGATACTAATCTCGTTGTTCAAAATGGAGTTTCCGGTGCCGCTTTGAATTTGTCGATGGGACTTTTGCATGATACTGTAAGTGGTGGCAATGGACAAGCTGCGAAAAAAACAGAAGGAGGCGTGCCAAAGCAGATTAGCTTAAGCGGGGAGCGCGGGTTAATGGGGAACAGCGCCGAATCCTCTGCTGCCAAAATGTTAAATGCCAAATCTAATATTGCTAAACCGGATGCACAAGGAAGCGTTGTCTACATAGTAATAGACAGTGGTTTCTCGCCAGAATCTCTGCCACCTGAACCACAGATTTTGCGAACATGGGACCTGACAGGTGAAGGCGTGTTCAATGATCCGTTACAACACGGCAGCGTTGTACTCAGCAAGCTGAGGGATGCTGATCCAGAAGCGAAATTTATTCTGATCAAAGCTTACGACAGTCAGAATAACCTGGCGCAAACTCAGTTCGAGAACGGTCAGATTGCTCGCCCTGGTTGGACTGAAGCCTATCTCGATTCTGTTTCTATCGCAAAACAATTGAAATTGCCGTCAGTGGCAAATTGCAGTTTTGGGGAATTCACACATGCGATGGATGGAACGGGTTGGGAGAGTTTTCAGCTGAGCAAGGCAATAGGAACTGATAAAGCGGGTCACGTTGTGGTAGCAGCTGCAGGTTCTGGCAATGGCATCGCTCGTCATGCTTCTGGCACCGTCGAAAGCAATGCTAGCGAGACCGTGCATATTAGCCAAAATGGAGAAGCCGCATTCAATCTCTGGTTTGGAAAGGATTCCCCGCGTGATTGGAATTTCAGTGTTTTCGATGGTAATAGAAAAATATACAGCGTTGACGGCTCACAGCTTGAGCCGAACTTCTGGAACAATCGGCAGCAGCTAACATTCCGAAGTCAAATGGAGAACGCCGCAACTAGATTTGTTTTATCGCGAAACGGAAATGACACGAGACCTCTTTCGTTTGATTTTTATATAAAAGAAGGACCAGCTACTTTCAGGGATCACGTGAATCCTACTTTGATCGCTGAGCCTGCTGTATTTCCAGATGTCGTGGCCGTTGGAATCAAGAATCTGAGCTACTCGAACGATCAGGCGTTAGCTGGTCAAAAGCCCGACGTTCTTTTGCCTGGCGACGGTCCAATTTCGTTCCGAACTCCAGAAGTCACCGCCAGGATAGGTTCACTTCTCAAAGCAAATCCATCTCTTGATGCAAAACAAATTCAAGCGCTGCTGGCAAAAGAAAAATAGTCAGCGCTAATCGCAACTAACAGGCATCCAGAAAAATTCTAATTCGTAACCGTCAGGGTCAAATGCAAATGCATAAGTTTCAGTCTTGTTGGCGCCTCGGCTCCCATGTCCTCCAGCCTTGCCTCCGGCATCTTCCACGGCTTTGAGAAGATGCTCCATATCCGTTTCATCCTTAAGCCGGAAACCGAAATGCGCTATACCGCCCATCTTTCCGATCTGTTCTGCTGCGTCCGGATTGCAGTTAATGGTAAAAACTTCCTTGGAACCAGGTGTCTGCACCATCACAGCTTGTTCGCCAAGGCGAAAAAGCTCCTGCATCCCGAGCACAGTTTGGTAGAACCTCAAAGAGCGCTCTAAATCACTTACGTTAATTTGAATGTGGGTCAATCCAAAACTTGCGAACATGGTTGATTCTCGCATAGACCATTCAGCAAAGAAGCATATCATTCTAGCGAACCATTATTGGTAGCTGCAAGGCGAAGTTAATGTGGAACTATTTTCCAATTGACTTGTTGGAAAAGCTTCTGTCCTACTAGAAAAGCATCTCCCGTGCGCAAAAAAAGGTTAATAGTGGGGCGGATTCTTATCCTCGAGCAGAGAGAAGAACAGATCGCTGCGTACCGCAATCTATTTCTTCGCTATGATCTGACCTTCGCGGCTTCAGCAAATGAAGCTATTTGTGCTGCAAATAAATCGAATTTCCAGATTTTTCTATCATCCCTGCATCTGGATTGTTCAAATCTGGGAGATGAAAGCGTTTTTGACTTTGTTAAAGCAGTGAAGGCGAATCCGAGCACGCGAGAAACCCCATTTTTCTTTTGCGGTTTCAAACCTTGTGCCATAGCAGAAGACATTTATCATGCTCTTGAATCCACGGCTAAGAAAATGGGGGCTGATTACTTTGAGATTGTAAAATCTGGTGATTACTCCAAAATCTCCAGAAAAATCAGTGTTGAACTGGTAAAGAAACGCTCTAAGCACGAGAACGCAAGCGTGCTTGTGGTGGATGACGATATTCACCAGCGTCAATTGCTAAGTCTGCAATTGGAAAAACTTGGAATTCTTGCCGATGAAGCAATAAATGGAGCGGAGGCTGTGCATTGTCTCTATGAGCGCCAGTACAAATTAATTTTCATGGACATAAATATGCCTGAGATGGACGGCTATGAAGCAAGTCATGCCATCCGCAACTTAGAGCTCGAATCAGAGCTCGAGCCAGTTCCAATTATTGCGGTAAGTTCTGATTTTGATTTCCAACGCTGTAAGGAAAGCGGGATGAATGAATGCGTTAAGAAGCCAATGCGCTTTGAGACACTGCAAGTAATTATTTCAACATGGATGACCCTCAGATAGTTTCGAGTCTGTGACTGCTGCTCGCTCGTTTCTCAGCCGAATCTGATATTCAGGCATGGTAGAATCAATCCGGGAAGCCGGTTGTCATGACTGCGCCGTGATTCTCCGTTGTGCGGTTTATTCAAGTCTGCTTGGGAGTTCTCTCTTCGCACTGAAACAGGATCATATGTCTTATCAGGCAATCGGACTCGTAATCATCTTCTTTATTGGCTGCATTTACAGCTGTTTGCAATCTTTTCAAATGCAACCAGATTCACAGCATTTACCCGAACAAAACAAAAAAACAATACCTGCTACAGCCGGATTTGAGCGCGCATCTGCTTTGCTTGATTACGGACAAGGTGAAAAGGCGAGCAAAATGTATCAGGAAATCTTGAAGACAGATCTCAAAGAGAAATCTCCACGTGTTGCCGTAGATCTGAACAACGAAGCCGTAGCTCTATATTTGTCGGCGCGCAATCAGTCTGACGCGAGTCGTGTGCCTGAGCTAATAACGCTTGCTGGAGAATGTTTGCTGACCGCCCAGAAATCTGCGCAAGAGATGAACTTGAGCCAACCCCAGCTGGCTGTTTTATATAACCAGGCGATGCTGCTTGATATGATTGGTGAGCATGGAAAAGCAAACCAAATCCTTGCGCTTGCATCGAGGAAAAGGCGCAATCTCAAGCCCGTCTTAACTAATGGGTTGCTTCCATGACAGCATCAGAGCAAGGTGAAGTAAATCGCAAAAGCCGTAAAATGGAATTGATACTGTCTGTGGTGGCAGTACTTTATGCAACTTTGGCTGTAGCGTTTGAATTTCCAAAAGTACAAAGAACATTGATGCCGATATTCAATACCTGGAACTTCTTTGGCTTGCAGCAAAGATGGAGTCTTTTTGCGCCGGGAGTACCGATAATGACTGTTCATCTAATAGGCATCGTTACTCTCGACGACGGTTCCAAGCTGATTATTGAGCCTCCTCATCCAAGAAACCAGCCGTTCTTTTCCCGCAATATTTACAATCGCTACCTCAAGTGGGAAGCCGATTGTGTCCTTGCGCAGAGCTACAGACCCTACTTGCCGAAATTGTGCAAGCACATTCTAGAAGAATTCGAGTTTCCTGGAAAAAAGCCCAAATATTGCTCGCTTATCTTGGAATGGACTCCGATAAGCAATCCGGAAAAGAAAATCAGTCCGCGAGATGAGATGCCTCAGCGCTGGTATCACACTAGCTTATATAAGTATGAGTATCCAGAGGGCAGTCAGTGATCTTAACAGCAATCACTAAGAAATGGCGAGGATTCTGGTTTGAACCAATCGGCACTGAAACGATTGCGATTTACAGAATTTTGTTTGGCTTTCTCGCTGTCGTTGATCTTGTAGATATTTCCGCAAGTTTTTCAGTCTGGTATGGACGTTCAGGGATAATGCCTGTAGACATTCTTCAGAAAGTGTTCTGGCAGGGACAAGCACGTTTTGATTTATTCTTGCTTTCGCCTGATGACTGGACATCCCAGGCGTACCTTTATTCACTTATTGTTGCGGCGGTTTGCTTGATGCTGGGCCTTGGTACCAGATTTAGTGCAGGCTATTTAGCTATGGGCTTCGTCTCGCTGTATCACCATAATCCATACATTTTTAACGCCGGCGAAGCTTTATTTCGATTGAACTCTATCTTCCTGACGTTCACACCGTCAAATGAACATTACTCGCTGGATAGCTGGCTACGATCAAAGCGGGGGCTGCCTGCTTATCCGCCGTTAAGATGTCCCTGGGCTCAACGCATGATTCAGTTGCAACTGACAATTGCCTATTTTAGTGCATTTTGGGCTAAGACTTTGGGACTTCAATGGCGAGATGGTAGTGCCGTTTATTATGCATCTCGCTTGACGGAACTGATTAATTTCCCGATGCCGCTATTAGATCAAATTTGGTTCTGTCGTTTGTCTTCATGGGCAGTACTTCTAATCGAGTTTACCGGGTTTACACTAATCTGGTTTAAGCCAGTACGTCCTTACGTGCTTATTGCCATGCTCTTGCTGCATCTCGGAATTGCTTATTTGTTCATTCTTCCGTTTTTCCAGTTTTTGTTCATGGTCACGCTTGTTACTTTCATGGAGCCAGAACTGGTTAAAGATATGATGGCGGTTGGCGCAGATGTATTCCAATATGCCAGAGCAATGGTCAAAAGCGGAAAGCAAGCAAAGTCCGATTCCCCCGTCTGATGCTCAATCTCTCCTGGTCCGCACCATATATCCCAAACCCGGGAGCGCCCGCGTCGCCTCTTCAACCCGCACTCGCTTCGCTCGTACGGGTCCCCATTACGAGGCTAGCTGCGGCTCGCCGGCTCCTGAAATGGGGAGCCGTGCGAGTGTGCTTGAAGGCGAAGCGGGCCACTCCCCAGCTTATAAATCTAGCTCATAACTTGGACAGCTCCGAAAATCTAAACTGCTTAGAGTATCTAATAAACGTGTCCTCTGAAGGGTACACCGTACTTGGTGGCAACCTCATAATTGCTTTTCCGTGTACTTTTATGCTGTTAAGATAGTTCTGCCAGTCGACAGTTAGCTCGGGGAATGGCTTGCCGCAAGCTGCCTCAACGTATGACGAATAGCTGCCTTTGTCCTTCTGTTTCAGTAACTGCAGGTACTGCTTGAGTTTACCCTGCCGGTACAAAAACATAGCGAGCAAATGTTGCTCGGATTCTCTGCTGGAGTTATTAGGTTTAGCTTTACTGACGATCGCTCTTGGTGAAAGCGAATCAAACTCAGGCTGAAGCTCCTCCAATCTCCATGGATTTATAAATCCAAATTTGAGAACTAAATCATTTCCTTCTGGATAGCCATAAAATTTCTCAAAGAAAGTAGGCACACCTTCTTCTGCCCATGGCTCGAGTTGTCCGACTGACTCGGGCAAGATTTTGTGCATCATTTCGTGAGACAAAGTACCAAGCCCGGAACCGTCGAAAGTCACATACGCATTGTAAGCTGGGAAATAAGCGCCCATGATGTGATCAGTGCAATGCATTTTCGTTTTGACAAATTCATTGCAGGTTTGCTCGTCGGAAAGAATGTAAACATAAAGAGGAAACCTGCATTGCACGCTTACGAAATTCTTGTTGACCAGCTCAAGAAACTGTTCCGAAAAAAGGGCGTATGCGCTCAAACTTTCTTTTGATAAATTCGAATAGAAAACGAAGTGCTTGCTTTCCAGCTTGTTTGCAAAATACTTCTCAGCATCGCTTGTCGTAAAATTTCCTGGCAGAGGAATGTTCCACAAAAGACCGGCTTGCTTCATGTATAGCAGTCCAAGGCATAAGCCAAGGATTGAAATGAGAACAAACAGCCGAAGCTTGCTGACTCTGTTATTCGCTTCAGGGGTTTTCTTCTTTTGTTTCTTTTTGGGCGGCATTTCTTTTGGAGCAGCATGATGAGAGGAAGCTTGCAAGTCAAGTGGTGTCAAGCGAATGACACTCATATCATTGCATAGAACTGTCTGCTCGTTCCTGGAAATGCCAATAATGGCGACATTGGGCTGATCGCGAGGTTCTCAGCCCTACGAGCTCCTGACAATTGTCCGGTGAAGAAATCCTGCAAATAACGGATGATCAGATCCGCAATCTTGCGCATACCGCATTCATCAAAATTTGCCATGATCGATATGTCAAGCGAGGCTGCCATGAGCTACCACAATGACAATATGCGAGAGAGTAGTTTAGCCGCTGCTAAACTGTTTCTGTTGCTGGGGCAACGAATGGAGCAGGCTGCGTGTGCAGATGAAGCGCGTTACTATTATCAAAAAGCGATCAGGCAGGGGCTAATTGCACGCCGAATCGATGAACATGGTGGCATTAGCATAGAAGATCTTCAAGAAATTCAGTTCTGCAACAGCGAGCGATTGCTTGAACTTATCTGGGATGAAAATTCAAATACAGACCGGCAATCAAGCCGGCACTTGAATTAGACGAGTTGGCATTGTTTTCAAATCGATAATGTTGACTATGCAGCGTTAGCAAATAGTGCTACACGGTTTGAGAGGTAAGAATCTTCCGAATATTGCAACCGTTGTCCATTGAAATAGAATTCCAGTTGGTCATATAGATTCACTACAAACAACGCTATACCAACAGGAAGAGCCAAGTATTCGACGACCTGTGGTTTGTTTACGGCGCATTCATACAGGGAAACCAGCTTGATGTTCTCGTCTGATTCATGGTTATGATCCGGGTCGGCGCAAAACAATCTCCAACCGGAGTCGTTTGCATCCCAAGGACGGTTTCTTTCCATTATGACGGCGGGGCAATCAGCATAGTTATCGCACACAACCATGTACTTGAGCGCGCTTGGGTAATCAGCTTCATCATAGAACCCAAGACTCTCCGCAACATATTTTTGAATCAGAGTCTGGAGCAAAACGCCGGTCACAGAATCGATCCAATTTATTGGAAAAGAGACGAGGTCCGGTTCAAACACTCCAAGCGACCCATCCGGCATGGCTTGGACTTTCAAAACTCCCCAGCCGAACTGTATGGTTTCGCCATCTTTAAATTGAACTCCGGATTCGACTTGCCACTCGAAATAGCCTATCATCTCGGACACCATTGCTGCCGGCACTCGGCCCGGATCATACTGCATGCAAATTTCCGGATGTCCATATTTGGCACAGTTTGTCGTTCTAGCTTGCATAAGTTATTCTCCCTCGCTCACCAGATGAGACTACGAGTTCGACAGTGACATCATCGTGACACCTGCTCATTCATTGCAGCTTGCTCGGTTAGCATTGGCAAGGCTAGCAAGAACCTTGCCGAGAAAGCAGGTCTGGCATATGCTTAGACATATGATAAATGGATGATTATGGTTGAAGAAAGACGTGTCCGACTCTTCAAGAAAGGCCGAAACCAGGCGGTACGGATTCCGCGCGAATTTGAACTCCCCGGACAAGAGGCAATTATGCGCAAAGAAGGCAAGAAACTGATTATTGAGCCAGTTCCGCCCAGGTCTATCTTGGCTCTGCTAAAAACGTTTTCTAAATTAGACGAAGAATTTCCTGCCATTGACGAGCTGGGTACACATTCTGTAGATATCTGACGCATTTAATTACTCGACACTAAATTGTTTTCAATCCGGTTCGCAATCCACAAGAGCGGATTACCTCATCGCCACGGGATAGTATTTGCTAATCGTAGCGGCAGAGTGGCGTTGTAGTGCTTGAAAAACAATCAGCTCGACTCAGCACTTAGTCACTATATTGCATCACCGTGGGTGATCAGGAAATACAATACTCAGCTCTATCCAGCCCATCGACTTCGACTCGAATTTCTCGCGGGTTTAGCTCGATTACGGTAAATGATTCACTGGCAGTTTTTCCGTTTTTTGCCACGTTCTCAACGAGGGATTGCAATGTGACGTATTGAATTCCGTCGTGTTCTTGCAAATTGTTTTGATGAACACAGCCGCTGAAGACTGCTTTTACTTTTCCAGAGCGAGCGAGAATCTCTCGCACTTCTGCTCGTTCTTCTACAAGACAGCCGTTGGGATATTGCTTAAACCAGAAGTTCTCACTCAGGTCTTGCTCATCCAGAAGATGATGCACAAATACCAATGCAGGCTTCTTGCTGGCTTCCAGATCTTCTTGGAGCCAGTGTCTCTGTTCTTCGGATATATGAACTTCTTGCTTATCTTTCGATTCCGAGAACAAAGCGATGAAATGATAATCGCCGGCATCAAATGAATAAAACAGTTTGGGATATTTCAATGCGTCTGCAATTTTCTTCTGGCTTAAGTTCACTTGCTCATTGCTGCCCACCACATGGTAAACAGGCATGCTGAGTTGCTTCAGCACATCCACAACCGTTTCATGGTTCTCTTCGTCAGTCTCCTCATCTTCGTCTTCAATCAAGCTGCCGAGTCTAACAACGAACTCTGGACGAATCTCGTTGTTTATCCTGTTAACCAGATAGCGCAGCAGAGAAAGCGCGCGCGAAGGCAGAGACCTCAACTGCCCATTAAGTGGTTTGTCTGAACCATAAACAATGTCATTGAGAACCACGACTCGGAATGGTTTAAATGGCATCCGATAACCCCCCACAAATGAAAGTGGCTACCCTAAATTAAGGTAGCCATACTCTCGAAACTTGGTGCCGAAGGTCGGAGTCGAACCGACACGGGTGTTATCCCGGATGATTTTGAGTCAACTGCGTCTGCCATTTCGCCACTTCGGCAAAGTGGGAAGATTCATTTTACACTATGATTTGAGACGCTCGCTCTCTTTGGAAGTAGTTCGACAATGAAAGTCATCGTTACGGGCTTTGATGCATTTGGCACTCATGAGTCAAACCCCAGCCAGGAAGCTGTTGCTGAGCTTCCGGAGTTTATTAAGTTTAAAAACGGAACAGCGGACTTGCGGGTTGCCAAGCTTACGCTACCAACATGTTGCTCAGATGCCTGGGACACCTTGTCCAGAGAGGTTGAGGCAGGAGCTGGAAGCCCCTATGCCGTGCTTATGTCCGGACTTGCGGATTCTCGTGACAAGATTTGTCTTGAGCGTTTTGCTCTGAACGTTCGCCAGTTTCGCATGCCGGATAATCGAGGGCACCAATGGGATGACGAGCAGATACATAATGACGCCCCTGATGCTTTGCGCACGCGGATTCAGCTAAAAGATTTGTATGAGCATCTCAATCAAAAAGGCTATGCCGTCGACATTTCAAACTATGCTGGTACTTTCGTTTGCAATGAGACTTACTACAGAAGCCTGTTTCGTTGGCAGGAAGACCCACAATGTAGGGGCATTCTCTTTGTGCATGTGCCTCCGTTCGAGTCTTACAGGCACACTAATCCCGAACATGTTGATGAGAGGCATCCCAAGCGGGTTTACGCGGATGCGCTTGCAGAGATTGCTCTGTTTTTGATGAGTTCCTAGGAGCAAGAAATGGGGGCTCCCCACGGCTGCCCTCTGAGGAAGATTGAAATCTCAAGGAGCCCGTGAGCGCCCCTCTGAGGAAGATTGAAATCTCAAGGAGCCCGTGAGCGCCCCTCTGAGGAAGATTGAAATCTCAAGGAGCCCGTGAGCGCCCCTCTGAGGAAGATTGAAATCTCAAGGAGCCCGTGAGCGCCCCTTGAGGAAGATTGATATCTAAAGGGGCCCGTGGGTGCCCTTTGAGAAGATTGATATCTTAAGAGGGCCCGTGAGCTCTCCTGCCAGGGATGTATGCAGTTCTGGACGCCAGCTTTTGAGTGGACGAAGGTCAAGAGCCAGCATTTTTGCTAACATTTTCGTGCAGCCGTTATGGGCTGTTCTTGAACTCGCGGCGGCTTTGCTGCTGAAGCAAAAACCGCTGGAAACGATGGAGTGGTTAAATGAAGCGCTACATACTCAGCCTGGATCAGGGTACTACAAGCTCTCGCGCGATTATTTTTGATACCGCCGGCAAAAGTCTGGCAACGGGACAGCGTGAGTTCAAGCAATTCTTCCCGCAGCCTGGTTGGGTTGAACATGATCCAAAGGAAATTTTGAGCACTCAGATTCAAGTGGTGAAGGATGCGCTCAGTTCATCGGGAATATCGCCTGATGAAATTGCATGTATCGGCATCACAAATCAACGCGAAACAACAGTCGTCTGGGATAAGAAAACGGGCGAGCCGGTGTACAATGCTATTGTCTGGCAATGCCGCAGAACTCAGGATATTGCAAATCAGCTTCGCTCAGAATCAGATGAGTTTCGCCAGAAAACAGGACTCGTTCCAGATGCATATTTCTCTGGACCGAAGATCAAATGGATTCTGGACAATGTACCTGGAGCCAGAGATAAAGCCAATCGGGGCGAATTGCTTTTTGGAACAATCGACACCTGGCTCATCTGGAATCTCACGCGCGACCATGTACATGCGACCGAATTGAGTAATGCCTCACGCACAATGGTAGTCGATCTGAAATCTGCAAGCTGGGATGACGCGCTGCTAAAACGACTGGACATTCCTCGCAGCATTATGCCGGAAATAAAAGCCGCCAATGGAGATTTCGGCGTCACCGACAAGAACCTGCTTGCGGGTGTCGAGGCTCCAATACGTGGGGTTCTGGGAGATCAACAAGCGGCATTGTTTGGTCAAGCTTGTCTGAGCACCGGCATGGCAAAATGCACTTATGGTACTGGTGGCTTTCTGCTGGTCAACATAGGGACGACACCACATCTGGTGCCTGGGTTGTTGAGCACGGTTGCCTGGCAAATGCAAGGGCAACCGCCTGTGTTTGCAGTTGAAGGCGCTATATTCATTGCTGGAGCTGCAATACAGTGGCTGCGCGACGGGCTGGGCATCATCGAGAATAGTGCGCAGGCAGAAGAAATAGCATCATCAGTTCAAACAAATGAAGGGGTTTATTTTGTGCCTGCACTTGTAGGCATGGGATCTCCCTGGTGGAATTCTGATGTCAGAGGAACCATTGTCGGACTTACCAGGGGCACAAGCAGAGCCCATCTCGTCAGAGCCGGACTTGAAGCCATGGCATATCAAGTAAAAGACGTTGCCGAGCAAATGGCAAAGCATAATTTGCCACTTAAGGAATTACGAGTTGATGGTGGTGCCACCAAGAATAATTTGATGTTGCAATTTCAGAGTGACTTGCTCGAGTCACCCATCATTAGAAGCGGGCAGGTGGAAGCAACCGCCTGGGGCGCAGCGGCTATGGCAGCGCTTGGGGCTGGGCTTATTGAAAATGTCGAAGAGCTGCAAAAATGCTGGATAGTAGACAAAGCCTTCAAACCGCAAAACGATCGCAAAAATGATTACGCCGGTTGGCAACGTGCTCTGAAGGGAGCGTTTGCCTGTGTTGGAAATTGATGGTGTCTAGTCAAGAGAAAACCGGTGAGCTTTGGAAAAGAAGGGCGCACTTTAATCCATGAGGGTTGCTGTATGGCGCGTTTGCATCAACTAAAGCAGAAGCCAGGGAGCGCCGCCGGCGGCTCGTACCCCCGGGAACGCCGGCGGCTCGCCGGCTTTTAAAGGATCGATCGATCTCGCCGGAATAGAAGCCGGCGCTAGCCCGTCCTTCATAAACTGTTAGGACTCGGCAAGCAGGCAAAGAGCAAATATTGTAAAGATTTTATAGACTCGTGTCGTCAGCTCAGTTTGCCTGTTTTTGTGCCCGACATGAGAAAATTATGCCGGAGCCTCAGCACTGCCCCCCTAATTTACAAAAGATGCTCGTTTAGGTTGGGTCAGCTTCAGGCTTAACCGGGGAAACGTATGAAATTTAGTACTGACAGGAAAAAACAAGGCGGAACGATGGCGTTTATCATCGTATCGGCTATTGTTTTTATCATTGTCGCCATTGGCATAGTCCAGATATCTATGCTAATTGGTGGCTCCAGAGAACTTGCCAATGCAACTGATGCTGCCGGATTAAACACCGGGCGCTTAGCCACTACCGTTAAAGTTGATATAAATAGCGGCGGTGACGAGTCGCAATATAGTGATGTGGCTGAAGACAGCAAATCTTTTTCGCTGAAATCAATAGATCGCATGTGGGGCAAGTGTTTGATTGTCCAGGCGAATCAAGATGAAATGAAAAACGACGGCTATGATAGCGGTGACTCGAGCAGCCACGCTTCCTCAATGTTCGACGCTGCCACTGCCATATCTAATCGTTTGGCTGACAAACTTAAAGATCCTCATACGCTGTATCCCTTTTTCGATCAAATGTCGAAGCAAGAATCCATGCGCATGCTAGGAAAGACGGCCGGCGCAAGCTCTGACCAAATTGCTTCAGCCTGGAAAACGAGTTTATACGATCGTGAGGTCGAATCGAATGTTGCTGTCGTGCAAGGACAGCTGCCGCCTCCCTTCAATATGGCTGAAGGCAAAAACGTCATCAAAGCCAGCGATGGCAAGCTGTATTTCCAGGGTTATGTTCCCATTCAGGCTAACGGAAATTCTATTTGCTTTGTGCCTTTCAAATTGAATGCACAACCGCACCTGATGTCGAAAAAAGATTTTGATTCCAACACTGCCACTGCAAAGCCAATTTCAGAATGGCCCGACGCAGTTCCAAATTCTTTCTCTTGCCAGGGGAAATCGAACAATCAAAAGGAAGGAGTTCAAAAGGCTATTTCGTGGGTTCTTACCAATCCGCAAAAAACATTTCCACTGAGCCTTCCTCACTCATTCATACATATTAAGCTTGATACAAATACGGCGCACTTCAATTGCAATGGCGTTCCGTACCCTATCTATGACACAGATTACGATTACTTTCCGCCCAGCCCGTTCGTTGCATCCGCAGAGTCGATGGATGCTGGCTTGGGTTCTGTAAGCGCAATGATTGTTCCACTTGGAACTGAATTCTTGCCGCCGACACTGTGGCAATGTCTGGCGGCGCTTGGTAATTATGGTGGTAGCTACGATTCTTTGAAAACCGTATTGACTCAGCGCTGCGCCGAAATGAAGGGTGGCTTCAGCGAAAGCGATCTAGAATCGACTCTAGGCACCATGGTTATTCCTGGAGTCACGGATTATTATATTTATCCTGATGATAACGGAGATGTTGCAGTAGCGCCATCCACATCACATCTTTTTCCACCGTCATGGGTTCTTTCAGGTGGAAGCGCGGATGGTTCCAAGAAAAGTGATCTTGAAAACAATACTGTTCTAAACCCGACTGCTGTTGTTATTGTTATCCCGAACGGGATAGGTGGCGGTGGCGGGCTGTGCACCGAAGAAGATCATATCGATTGGACCGCCGGAACCGGATATAACGGATGTCTTGGTGAAGTTAAGGTGAGCCACTCGCTTACTGCATACATCATTGCGGGCACGTTTTTCTAGAGATGTTAGTTGAGGTTGCTATTTGATTTGGGAAGAGAAAGTCTAGATGAAAAAAGAAGCTATCAGTTCCATAATGCTTGCCTGTGTTCTGCATTGCGCTTGCTTTGCACAAGCGCCGGTTAAGCCCCATAAACAAACTGCAGCAGAAAAAGAACAGGTGAAACAAACGGCGCGAAATATTGCGCTGGAGTTGGCCAAAGCAAGCATGGGAAAAGACGGCTGGCAAGACATAAGCTCTGCGCCTTCATTTGCGGCGCCATTGTTTAGGGGCAATCAGACGAAGTTTCTCAAAGCCGATTCTCGCATTCCCACATATCAGGTTAGCCAGAATAAAATCATGACTCTTTTTACCAGGGATCCTGTGACGACCGTATACACCTGGTATGCAAGGGCTCTGCCGGCCTCAGGATTCGTCCTTGATTCTAAGTTTCCTGCCCAAAAAAACAATAATCAAATGCAGGTTATGATGTTAAAGGGTGATTCACCTACGGCGACCTGCAGCGTGAGTATTCTCAAACGAGATGATCAAAACGGTCCCGCGTCGCAAATTTCAGTGTCTGTATTTAACAGGCCGGTTTCTGCCCAAGCGCAAAAGAAATAGCTAGTAGCCAGGGGCGTTCTGCCTTTCTTTTTTTGGATACAGTGAAAATTAGCGCAGCTGGATTTTATGCGGCAATTTATTATGTATGCTTATTTCGCTTGCAGCGCAGCAGCGATCTTCTTAGCCAGATCCGGAGATACACCTTTGAGCTCGGAGAGTGATTTCAGAACTTGCTGAAGATTTTTTTCGGTCAGCAATGTTTCTCCTTGCTTCAAATTTCTCATTTCTTTGTCGTTAGGATGTTCAGCCGCGTATGCAGCTTTCAGTGCACGCGCAAGTGCAAGAACTTCCTTGTGGCTGGCATTCGAACCAAGAAGGCGCTGAGCAGATTGGTACGGTCCTTCGCCACCTTGTACAGTCGCTTTTTCTACTTGCTCCTTGCTGACGGAGTCAATCTTTTTGCCGTCTTTGTCAAACTTCTCGCTGTATTTGTCCTTATCTCCAGGACCAAAATGTTCGACTCTGTAGGATCCATCAGGATTTGGAATGCGCTCATATCCTTTGCCGTCTTTGTCTTCGACTTTGACGTGGCCATTGCCCCAGTCTGTTTTCTTTGTGCCATCGAGGTCGGTTGAAGCTGTAAATTTGTCTTCTGCCTTTGGACCGAAGTGTGTTTCTAAAGTCGTGCCATCATCCATGGTGCGTTTTTCATAGCCCTTGCCGTCCTTGTCTTCGACTTTTGTATGACCATTGCCCCAGTCTGTTTTCTTTGTGCCATCGAGATCTGTCGAGACAGTATATTTGTCTTCCGGCTTAGGACCGAAATGTGTTTCTAGAGAGGTGCCATCGTCCATGGTGCGCTTCTCATAGCCTGTACCGTCTTTGTTTTCGACACGGGTATGTCCATCAGGATAGGTGAAAGTCTTGTTTCCGTCCTTATCTTCGATGATGCTACGACCATCTTTGAAAGTTAGAGTTTTATTGCCATTCTTGTCTATGGCTTCGCTGTGACCATCCGGGTAAGTGAACTTTTTGTTGCCATCTTTGTCCACGGCTTCTGTATGACCATCCGGAAAAGTGGTCTTTTTGTTGCCTGCTTTATCTTCTTCGATTTTACGACCGTCTGGGTAGCTTGTTACTTTGCTTCCGTCTTTGTTTTCCGCAACAGTGTGACCATCTTTGAACGTGGTCAACTTGTTGCCGTCTTTGTCTGTATCAATTTTGTAGTTGTCGTCTGGTTTCGGACCCCAGTGATTTTCGCTAGACCCATCACCATTTTTTGTGCGCTCGTATCCTGTGCCATCGGCATTTTCGATCTTCCAGTGGCCGTTGCCCCAGTAGGTTCTCTTGTTGCCGTCTTTGTCTACTGATTGTGTGTACTTATCTTCCGGTTTTGGTCCCCAGTGCTTTTCTCTCGTGCCACCTTGATATTGCGGTGTGCGTTCGTAGCCTGTGCCGTCGGCATTCTCTTGTTTGATGTGTCCATCATGCCAGTCGGTGGTTTTGTTGCCGGCTTTGTCGCCAGTTACCGTGTATTTATCTTTTGCATTGGGACCGAAATGTTCTTCTCTCCAACTGCCCGTTTTCTCGTCATAGTAGCGATCATAACCGGTGCCATCTTTATTTTCGCGTTTTGTATGCCCGTCACCAAAGTCTGTAGTTTTGCCTTTTTCGTCTTCGCTTACTTTTGGATCGGCCTTTTCCCATGGCCATTTCCATGATGCAGACGCTGTGCGTGACTCACGTTCTCTCGGTTCAGCAGCTGTGTCTTTTTCAGTTGCGCCTTTTGTGTCTTTGTTCGTGCTTTGTGTTGTCTGCTTATCCGTCGGACCATCGTGATCGTGCACCAGATCGAGCTTAGGAAGTGTGGTCTCGACTGCTGTCTTTTCTGCTTGTGTAGTAATTGTGCTTGTGGATTCTTCTAGTAATTTTGTTTGTGCGCTGCGCTCAGATTCAATTTCGGGTTGTACTGGCGCATCTTTTTGATTCTTCTTTTCAGGTTCTAAATCAGCCATCGCTCAATCCCCCAATAGGATTTCCCATGAGAGCATTTTGCCTTTATGAAAGTAAGAAGTTTATGTGTGGCGATGCAAAATTGACTATACATTCAAGCACAGAAAATGCGTGAACGCGAATGAATGGTACTTGTAATTTGAATATATGAATCGCTAAATGCATTGTGTCGGAAGAGTTTTCGGTTTTGCGCATTTCCGCAAGCTGATTCTGGCAAATATTTGACAGACGGTTGGGAGTTTTAGTGCCTATTAGACTCGCGCAGGGACAGCATTAACAAGGCAGTGTTCGAACTACCCCTCAAGGCTATCATCAAGTCGCCTGACAAAGTCCGCCACCGTTGGAGCAAACAGCTTTGGTACAAGCACAAGCTCTAGCTCCAGCTGTTGTGTTAATTTTCGTAGGCAACCAAGAGTCAAGTTCTCTCCTGACTCAGCTTGCCAAACTCTCGACTGGGCGATTCGAGATTTAGCTGCGAGCTGGCGCTGCGATAATCCCAATCTCGTTCGATGCATTCTGAGCAAATTTCCCGCGCCTGAAACGCTACCGTCTCCTCTGATCACACTGTTTGCTGCATTGGACATACATTGGGTGCAACTGTCGAGCCTATATTTTTCGCGGATTGCGGCTGCTTCTTTTTTGTTGGACCATCGGCGCATGTGCTCGTTGGTATTGAAGAAACTCATGATGTTTAGGCTTCCCTCCCAAAGGATGCTGCCATCGATAATGGCGAATTTCTCATGGATGTTCTTGACGAATGTGACATGCACCGAAACCAGTTGAAGAATTCGCAACGCCAATTCGCGTTCCTCCTGCTCTATTGCAAAGTCAATTTCTTGTTGTTGTGAGGAAGCTGTCTTGCCTGCAGGCGATTGAACAAAAAGGCAGACGACAACTCCTCTGTTCGTCAGCCGACGCAGGTCTTTAGCTAACGCCTTGACCTGGCGGCTGGAAAAGAATGGGCTGGAGATAATTACTTGTGCTTTCGCATTTTGCAAATCGTTGTTGAAGACTTGCCAGAATTCGCTTTGATTATAGACACTGGAATCTTCAGGTGTGCGACGTGCGCTCGATGAAAAATTTTCGTATTCAGTTATAGAGCCTGGCATGTTCATAAGTTTAACTCCTTAATTTCGCTTGCTTCGTTTTCTTCGCTTGCTTCGTTTGCTTCTATATCTAAGAACGTAGGCTCACGCGAAAAAGTTCATCGGATCTCTGACAAGAGGAAGGTTTTAATACTTCCACGGGAAGTCAAGCGAATCCGGTTATGAAGTCGATTTCGAGCAAATGGCACTTTTGAAGAGTCCTGCTGATTGGATTTAGCCAAATTCCAATCAGCAGGGCTAATCGAAAGTCCCGAATCGCAGTTTTTGTTTAGCACCGCTGTTCGCCTCTAGGTCGTAGCAGTGTAAGCAAAGGCAAAAAATGGCTGACAAATTCCAGTAAATCCTAAAAGCATCTTCCTGAACCCGAAGACAAGAAGCCTCAGCTTGCGCTGAGGCTTCCTGGTTCTGTTCGGTTCGGTTAGAAAAAGAGGAAAATTACAAAATCTTGGAAAGCCGCGAGGGCTTTGAATACTTGGAAAGCCGCGAGGGCTTTGAATACTTGGAGAGCCTCGAGGGTTTTTGAATACTTGGAGAGAAACTTTGAATACTTGGAGAGCCGGGACAACGTGTGGACCGTGCAGTGGTTTCCCCACGCGTCCCGGAAATGGCGGTAAACTTTAGTCCCAGCTGAGAGCGCCACCTGTCTGGTATTCGATGACTCGTGTTTCGAAGAAGTTTTTCTCTTTCTTCAAATCGAGCATTTCGCTCATCCATGGGAATGGATTTTTGGCGCCCGGCCATTGCTCGGGCAAGCCAATCTGGCGGCAGCGACGATTGGCGATGAAACGCAGATATTCAGAGAACATTTGCTGATTCAAGCCAAGCACACCACGCGGCATTGTGTCTTCGGCATACTTATATTCGAGTTCAACACCCTGACGAATCAGGCTTTGAATTTCTTCCTGGAATTCTGCTGTCCAGAGATGCGGATTCTCGTTTTTGATTTGATTGATTACGTCAACACCAAAGTTGAGGTGCATCGACTCATCACGCATGATGTACTGGAATTGCTCGGATGAGCCGGTCATCTTGTTTTGACGTCCGAAGCTGAGCATTTGCACAAAACCGACATAGAAGAAGATGCCTTCCATAATCAGGTAATAGCCGATGAGATTGCGCAGCAAGCGTTGATCAGATTCAAACGTGCCGGTGTGGAAATTTGGATCAGCAAGTTCTGAGGTGAACTGAAGCTGGAACGCGTCTTTTTCGTGAATCGAGGGAATTTCGCGGTACATGTTGAAGATTTCGCCTTCATCAAGACCGAGGCTTTCGATTACATACTGATAGGCGTGCGTGTGAAGCGCTTCTTCAAATGCCTGTCTCAAGAGATATTGGCGGCACTCTGGATTTGTGATGTGGCGGTAGATTGCCAGCACCAGGTTGTTTGCCACCAGTGAATCTGCGGTTGAGAAGAATCCGAGATTGCGCTTGATGATTTGACGTTCGTCGGCTGAAAGACCGTTGGGATCTTTCCACAAAGCGATGTCGCGACTCATGCTTATTTCTTGCGGCATCCAGTGGTTTGCGCAAGCATCAAGATATTTTTGCCAGGCCCAATCATATTTAAAAGGAACGAGTTGGTTGAGGTCAGCGCGGCAGTTGATGATTTTCTTGTCGTCAACACGAATTCTTGCTGCATTGAAATTGATTTCTTCAAGACCAGTAGCGCCAGCGTGCATGCTTTCTCCTCCTGCACTCATATTGCTAGAAGGAGTCTCTGGCTCAAACGAAAGTGTGCCGTAGCCGCTGCTAGCCGTTGCTGCTGGCGTCGGGGCTGGTGCTGGAACTTTAGGGGCTTTGTATTCCCCGGTGTTTCCCGAGACTGCGCCGGCGGCTGGATTAAGGCGCGGCGTTTCCCCGGTTTTCGGCTTGGCAGGCATATTATCAAAATTGAGCATCGTGACCGACTCCCCTCATTACCATACAATTGTACGTGTACTATTTAACTTTCGTCAATCCGAATTAAGGTTTTAAAAGCGGGCGGGACCCGCGCTCCCAGGGACCGACTTGAACAGAACATCCGGTTAATGTGACCGGTAAAAAGGCGGGAGCCCTCCCCCAAAAGGGCTCCCTCGCAAACCTACTGGCACGCCTCGCAGTCTGGATCTGTGATCGAGCAGGCTTTGGGCATAGTGGGTGCGGCGACTACTGCAGTGTCGACCTTCACGGCGTTAAGTGCGCCGGTGTGAATCGTCGATTTCTCTGCTGAAGTTGCGCCCCGTGTGCGCAGATAATAGGTGGTCTTCAAGCCGCGGAGCCATGCAAGCTTGTAGGTTTCATCAAGCTTCTTGCCACTTGGCTCGGCAAGATAGAGGTTGAGGCTCTGTGCCTGATCGATCCACTTCTGTCTGCGTGCACCTGCTTCGATGAGCCACTTCGGATCAACTTCGAAAGCAGTTGCGTAGATTTCTTTGATCTCCGCTGGAATTCTGTCGATTGGCAATACAGAGCCATCGAAGTATTTGAGATCGTGAACCATGACCTCATCCCAGAGTCCGAGTTTTTTGAGATCTTCAACCAGATATGTGTTCAGCACGGTGAAATCGCCTGAAAGATTTGATTTCACGTACAGATTCTGGAATGTCGGCTCAATTGACGGGCTGACTCCGATGATATTGGATATGGTGGCAGTCGGAGCGATGGCGAGCACGTTGGAATTGCGCATTCCCCATTGCGCAATGTGCTCGCGCACCGGCGACCAGTCGAGGCGTTCGCTTCTGTCTAGATCCAGGTATTCGCCACGTGCCTGGGCAAGAAGACCGAGGCTGTCGATTGGCAGAATGCCCTTATCCCAGAGCGAGCCCTTGTAGGTAGCGTATGTGCCGCGCTCTTTGGCCAGTTCGCTGCTTGCAAGAAGTGCGAAGTAGCTGATTGCTTCCATTGCTCCATCTGCAAATTCAACTGCTTCCATCGAAGCATATGGAATACGCATTGTTTGCAGGGCATCCTGGAAGCCCATGAAGCCAAGTCCGATTGGACGATGCTTCAGGTTCGAGTTGCGTGCTTTGCCTACGCTGTAATAGTTGATGTCGATGACATTATCGAGCATGCGAACTGCAGTGCGGCAGGTCTTGGACAACTTGGCCAGATCCAGTCCTTTCGGTCCGATGTGGTTGACCAGGTTGATGGAACCCAGATTGCAGACAGCGGTTTCTTTGCTATTTGTATTGAGTGTGATCTCAGTGCAGAGATTCGAGCTGTGCACAACACCGACGTGTTGTTGCGGGCTGCGCATGTTGCACGGATCTTTGAATGTGACCCAAGGATGTCCAGTTTCGAACAACATCGAGAGCATCTTGCGCCAGAGTTGAACTGCTGGAATTCTCTTGAATTGACGCAGCTGTCCATTGTCAGCCATGCGTTCATACTTTTCGTATGCTTCTTTGAATTGAGCTCCAAACTTATCGTGCAAATCAGCAACTTCATCAGGCGAGAACAATGTCCATTGTTCGTCCTTCATCACACGTTCCATAAACAAATCTGGAATCCAGTTTGCAGTATTCATGTCGTGTGTGCGGCGGCGATCGTCACCGGTGTTCTTGCGCAGCTCGAGGAATTCTTCGATGTCGAGGTGCCATGTTTCCAGGTAGGAGCAAACAGCGCCCTTGCGCTTTCCACCTTGATTGACAGCAACTGCTGTGTCGTTCACTACTTTAAGGAATGGAACTACACCCTGGCTCTTGCCGTTTGTGCCTTTGATGTGTGCACCAAGTGCGCGAATCGGTGTCCAGTCGTTGCCCAATCCACCGCTGAACTTCGAGAGCAATGCATTCTCTTTTAGTGAATCGTAAATGCCTTCGAGATCATCACTCACTGTTGTGAGGAAGCAGGAAGAAAGTTGCGGGCGATGTGTACCTGAATTAAATAAGGTAGGAGTCGAAGAGATGAAGTCGAAGCTTGATAGCAACTCATAGAATTCTATGGCGCGGCGCTCACGCTCGACCTCATTCAACGACAATCCCATGGCGATTCTCATCCAGAACGCCTGGGTCAGCTCGAAGCGACGTCCATCATGATGCAGCAGGTAGCGATCATAAAGAGTTTGCAAGCCAAGGTATTGGAATTGCAAGTCGCGATCGGGCTTCAAAGCTTCGCCGAGTTCTTGCAGGTTGAACTGGCTCAGCTTAGGATCAATCAAACCGACTTCAATGCCCTTGCGGACATAATCGGCAAAGTAGTCTGCATAACGCTCGGTCATTTGAGCGTGTGTTACAGGCTCACCCATAACTTCTCTGCGGATGTGATCGAGAAGAAGTCTGGCTGTGGCGAAGCCGTATGCAGGGTCACGCTCGATAAGTGTGCGTGCGCTCAAGATTGCAGAGCGGAACACATCATCTTCCGGAACCGTATCATATAGATTGGAAATTGTGCCTTCGTAAATTGCTTGCACAGAAACATCGTCGCCAAGACCGGCGCATGCTTCTTCGATTACAGTGCGCAAGCGAACATAATCGATTGCAACATCATTGCCGTTCGGCAGGCGCATGCGAAGTTCTTGAGTTGGTTTTCCACCGAGCTCCGCATCTTGCTTTGCACGTTCTTGCGAGCGTGACTCGCGGTACAAGACATACCTGCGGGCGACTTCATGTTCGCCATGACGCATAAGCGCAAGTTCAACCTGGTCCTGAATGTGTTCTATATGTATAGGAACACCTTCGGTTTGACGGCGGGTGAGATTGTCAACCACCATCTCGGTGAGCTTTCCTACAATTTCGCGCATTCTCGAGCTGGTAACGCAGATTTCTCCCTCTGCAGCAAGGAACGCTTTGGTCAATGCTACGGAAATTTTGGAGGGATCAAATGGCGCTACGGTACCGTCGCGTCGTAATACCTTATGGTTTGACGCGTGGATCTCAGCTACTGAAGATGAACTATTAGAAGTCGGCTGAGTCATATCTTCTCCTGATAAACGTTAGTGGAACCGAACAGATGACGCCCGTCTAAGCCAAGAACCCTTGTTCTTAACCAGGAAGCGTACTTTTTATATCTTTTATGTATACCTTGAGGTTTGAACAATCACGCTTTCTTGCGAGTCTCGCTCAACCCAATTTGTTTTGTAAGTAGCGTCCGTTTTTGTTTACTATTTTTGTGCATGCGCACAACAAGATAGCCAGATATTTCCGGGCCGCACTCGTTCAAAACAAATTTGATTTGAATTGAAGATATCACTGGTAATTTCCACGGCCAATTAATACCACTCGATACTTGGTATATATGCGCGGCTTCAAAGGCTCATGCCTGCAACATTTTGCAAAGAACATTTCCGAAATATTGCAAGGTTAAATCCGATCTTTAACCGTGATAAATCCTGAGATCAGGGTAACAAAGTAGCGACTGATATATGCACCATATCTGGTGTAACACGGACTGATGTTCGATCGAAAAACACTAGACGCTTTGCCACTAACTGTCGTGGTTTGCACTTGAGTGACGTGTCTGTTTGCTGATCGGATCTATTTTGATCATTCATGTATATGCGATCGGTGATGAAGGGCTGATAATCTGATGACATACACTAGCCACGGGGGAGGAAACACCCTGGAATCAGGTGATAAATGCACAAGGTTTGATCTATATCTACGTGCCTGATCATCTTATGTGTAGGGGCGACGCCATGCAATTTATCGGTCTCTATGACGGGCGACGCGATGCCTCGCCCCTACACATAATGGATCTGCTATTAGCACGCGATCATTGTAATTTATCGGTCTCTATGTCGGGCGACGCATGGCATCGCCCCTACACATAATAGATCGGCGATTAGCATGCGATCATCTACATAAGCAGATCGATCCTTACTTCAATAGCCTCAGATCATGTGACTGAATTATCGGCTGTAAGCCGTCGTTCAACTCAACTTTAAGATGTTGTCGAATCTCGGGCGGCAAAGAGTTGAAATACTGCTTAGTCATGTGTACGTTGTGCTTATTGCTGTGCACGACTGTGTCAGCAACCACGCCAATACACAGCACCGGTCGTGGTATCAGCGCCTTGTGCTCGGTGCCGCGGTGGATCATCAGCCCCGTGCGGCAGGAAATATCTCCGGCTTTCGGATATGCCTTAAGGGAGTTTTTCTCGTACCATGCAAACTGATCTTCCGGTGGTACCATTCCATCTTCAAATCCAATACCATCTTCCCACTGAGTTCCAGGGACATACTCGAGTGCACCCATTTCCGGGGTTACATCAACAGTAGTCATGTTGAAAACCAAACTGCTGAGCCAGCGGCCAACAGACGTTTCTGTTCCAATAGCAAAGTCTCTATGCCAGGGTTGACTTTTTGCACCATGCATTGGCACATCAAAGCCAATCTCAACAATTGAGTAGTCTTTTCCTAGCACGGCCTCAGATACCCCGGTGAAAAATGGATGTGTAATTAGATCCAAAAACCCACTCAATCGCTCTGGATAAACTGCATGATACAAGCGGTTACGTCCACGCGAGACAAAACCAGTTTCGCGCGTCATAGCCTCATCCATTAATAGCGCATGATCTTTTCTTAGCTGCTCAGCCCAAGCTGGAGAGAACGCGCGTTTATAGCTGCAAATACCCTGTGTATAAAGTCTCTGCTTTAGATCATCTGTATTGATCTGATTTTGAATTGATTCAGCGATTTTAGTAGACACGACGATAACTCCCGACAACAAAAGCACTACCTTATGTCGAAAGATCTCGGTTTCAGTCTCTGCTGTTCGGCACCAGAGAGAGAAACCGAAGTCAATTGATATAACAATTAAATTTAAACACTCATTCAGAGAAAAAGCGATAGCATGGCGAGAAAATCACAAACTTTATACAGATCGTTAATTGAAGATCATTACGACCAGGGTGATCCAAATATTGTTGAGATACCGGAACCGCACAGGCGTAAATTTGCGTTCCGCTATTATGCGTTCATAACGGACGATTCTGACTACGGCAGACATCAGCATCCTTTTAATACGTTTCCTTGCTACGGTTCAAATGATTTGTTCAGCTGGGAATTTCTTGAAGTGGCACTGAGCACCACAGATGATGCCACTCGCTGGGCCCCATGTGTCAATTACATTCCAGAACTGGAACGTCCATTTGTGATGCTTTATTCAAAAGCAAAGGGAAAAGGCGAGCATTCTCACGTTCAGCATAAAATCAGAAGAGCCGACAGCTTACTGCCGGAAGGTCCATTCGTGGATTCTGGTGAAGTGCTCACAGATGACTTTGATTTTGCAATTGATCCGCAAATATTTCTCAGCGCCGATGGGCGGCAGAGAATGGCATTCGCAACAGACTTTGTCAGTGGGCATCCTATTGGAACGGGGCTGGCTCATCTGGGGATTAGCAAAGATCTGCGGAAAATTGATAAGGACCTAGTTGTCATTGCAAGAGCATCAGCTGACTGGCAAATGTATGACGAAAAGCGCGTGATGCAGTGGAAAGAGATTCCGGGTGTCGACTGGGAGAGAGGTGACACCGTTCGATGGCATTGTCTGGAGGGACCGGTCGCCGGTATTGTTGGACCGACTGGACGCAGATTCGTATTCTACAGCGCAGGCAATTATTCTAGCTTTTATGCGATTGGGATAATAGAAGAGTTGCCTGATGGCACATATGTCGACCTGAGTTCGGGACCAGAGAGTTGTCTTCTGGCTCCAGATCCCGACAAATCCTTTTATAGCGTAGGCAGAGTCGGTGTTGTTAAGGACCCGTCAGGCCAAATGTATGCCAGCTATCACGCTCGCTTCGGCAGCCCCGATGCTCCTCGCCGTTTAGGGCTCGCCCCGCTTTATTGGAACTACGATGGACTGCCATATTGTAAACGAGAAGAATTCTGATGAGCTCCGGAGCAAAAGCCGGCGAGCCGCCGGCGCTCCCAGGATAGCTGCACTGATTCGTTGTCTCCCAGGATAGCTGCAGTGATTCGTTGTCTTGGATCCGCAAAAAAGGCGGATGCCCCGGGAGCGCCGGCTGCCAGCCGGCTGCCAGCCCAATACCGTTAAGTTAAGCCAAAACGATCTCTACGATTGGCTTTTGGGCACATTTTTCTAAATGAATGCGGGTTTCATTGGAAC
>JBIKOL010000247.1:0-8127 GCA_044358055.1 Obscuribacteraceae bacterium (SeqCode) | reverse complement strand
GATCGGTTAGCGCCGTCACGGTTTTCCTCCTCCCTGCACCTTTTCCCAACAGTATCTTGATGCGTCCATCACGACTGTCAAGACCATAGTAAGAGCGCCGCCTTCCAGGCGGCTTTTATGCAGCTCACGCTCATCTATAATCCGCAGGGTGTTTCTTTTCCCAGTTGCGCAATGCGATTACACCGTTTTCAAATGATTGCGGATCCGAGTAAAAATTATGCGCGCCATCGTTGCGATCCGGATTGCGTACGTAATACAAATAATTGCAAGGCACCGGATTCAATACCGCTTGAAGTGAACTAAGGCCCGGAGAAGCGATTGGCCCCGGAGGCAGTCCTTTATTCATACGAGCATTGTACGGTGACTTCCTATCAATGTCGCTCTGGTAAATCTTGCCATCGTTCTTCCACTTACCCGCCAGCTTCGCCGCATAAATCAAAGTGGAATCAACCCCAAGAGGAACATCATTCTTCAAACGATTTTCCAATACTGACGCGATGAGCGGGCGCTCGGATTTCAGCTTAGCTTCTGTCTCAATAATCGACGCTTTAGTCACGACCTCATGCGGAGTAACTCGACGAAAGAATGCCTGCTGCTGCAATTTACTGTTCCATACTTCCTTGAATCGTGAAACCATTTCTTTGACAATTTCAGTTGGGGTGGTATCAGTATCGATAAAGTACGTATCGGGATACAAATAACCTTCCAGATTAGTTGCCTTTGCATCAAGGTCTTTAACAAGACTGGTGTTGCTCAGCAGCTTGAGGGCTTCTTTCGAATCTTTCAATTTAAACGACGGCACCTTAGCCATTGCCTCGGCAATTTCATAGCGCGTCCACCCTTCGATGATGGTGAGCCTGCCAAAATCACCGCCTTGCTTGAGGCGATCAAGCACTTGCAGCGGTGAAATTGGCGAAGGAAAAGTGTAGCCGCCGGCGCGAATAACAGGATTAGCTTTAGTAGCTTTCAAATACACGCGCAACGGCAGAGTGTCTTTAAGAATGCCGCGGGCTTTAAGATCCAACAATATTTGTTCCAGGCTTTCGCCGCGCGAAACCTGGAAACTCTGGTCTGTAGTGTCATGTGAAACAGGAGTGTGAATCTCATTCCAGAATTGAAACGCTACCCCACCGATGATAAGACCAGCGACACATGCCAGCAATAGCAGAATTTGAATTGTCTTTGCCATTAATTAAACGCCGGAAGCCTTTGCTTATATGCCACATCTGCTCGTTTAATCACTCGAGCTAAGTGACATTATAGATCGTCAAGCATTTAAGCGCCGCTGCTCCTTAAATCCCAATGGACATAGGAAAAGGCGGACTCAAGAGAATCCGCCAGAGGACAAGACTGCTGCTCACTGCGACGAGCTTAAGAATTGGAGGTAAATGCTTGTCCCCTGTTGCGGAAACCCCGCAGAGGTCTGCATTTAAGTAGTTTCAGGCTCTGAACCCAACAATTTAACCATTTTATTGTACAGTCCAAACATAAGGAAGCAAGGAGCCCAGAGTCCGACGAAATTTGACATTTGTTTTGCACCAAAGAGTTGCAAAACAGCGGACACGCCCATCGAGCCTACAGCAGCCCAGAGATATGTATCTGATGGCAACTGGGCAGTTTGCTGTTCTATCATTTTTGCTAAGCTTCCTTCACCATGCTTTTGCGATTCGGGCTGCTGTGGTTCCTGCTGTTGTTCCTCAGGTTGTGTCGAAAAATTCCTTTTGGATTCTGCGTACATGACACACCTCCTAATTGCTTTCACTCCGTGACGCAATGCGAAGATTCGCGTTCCTACGGATGCGTTGTGAACAGTTCTCCGCTGTTGAAATGAATTCTCCGGTTAGTCGCAATTCTGCTGCTGCAAAAAGCTCGCAGATGCGGTATCGTGGTCGGTCGAATCGACGAGATCACCTTGCCAACAGAGAGCCAATCATGAGAAAAATTCCGGGACGCTTCCTCCAGTTTAAGGAATCCTATCCAAAGATTTTTCAAGCTTATGAAAGTCTTGGTATAGCTGCGGCCGAATCTGGTCCACTAAGCAAGAAGGAAATCTCTCTGGTAAAGCTTGGTATTGCAGCTGGTGCAAAAATGGAAGGAGCAGTGCACTCGCACACAAGAAGAGCACTTGATGCTGGTGCCAGCCCAGACGAAATCAGGCACGCGATTTTGTTGTCTGTAACAACGCTAGGTTTCCCGTCAATGATGGCTGTACTTTCATGGGTGGATGAGATTCTCAATGACAAATCTTGAGACTTCAAGAAAATTAGGAGCCAAGCGGAGGATTAGCAACCGGAGGATTATCGTCTTCCAGGTGCACCAGAATTTCATAAACTCTGTCGTCAAACTCCTTGATGGCTTTTTCAACCGAAAACGATATCGAATGCGCGCTCTCAATAGTTATTGACTTATCTACCTGGACATGAAGATCCACGAATATGTGATCTTCCATGCCACGACTTCTAATTTTGTGGCAGCCCATCACTCCCGGAACTGAATTAACAACTTTTTCTATGCTGGCAGGATCGAGCATTGCGGAGTCTGTCAAAGGCCCGAGGTGAGACATTATGACTTCGTAGCCTGCATGCAAAATAATTCCAACAATAAGCACTGAGCTAATAATATCGACAAAGTGTAATTTGAAATGCACAGCAAACAGTGCAACTAAAACCGCAACAGTTGACCACACATCAGACATAGTGTGCCTGGCATCGGCCATCAGGAGATTAGATTTTAGCGCCTGGCTTTGTCTTTTTTCCCAGGAGCTAATAGCAAAATTGGCGATCAGATTAATGACTACCACAAGAAAGCAAACTAAATTTGGAGCCGCCTCATGTTTCTCGGAAGACATAAGCCGATGCACAATTTCCTGCAGCACTTCAAAGCTAGCCAAAAACATAAAAAACGATATGGCGATTGCTGAAAGTGCCTCAAATTTGCGATGTCCGTATGGATGATTCTCATCCGGCGGTTTCATAGAGACGGTCAAACCAAGCACTGCCACTGCGTTTGCAGAAGAATCAAGAAGTGAATGAAATCCTTCAGCGACGAGACTGAGTGTTGCTGTTAAAAAGCCCAGCCATAGTTTTGCACAAGACAGGCAAACATTGATCCAGAATACGGTCAGCAATATGCTTCTGACCTTCAGCAACTCACTTATTCGGCTATTTTCCATTTTCAGCTCGTTGTTTTATAAAGAAAGAGATATTGCCGCAGCCAAAATTATCATTAATCGCTTGCCTTCGTTCAATCATGAGCCAGCATACTTGACTATTTGCTAGATTCTTTTCCAGTCCATAATACCGTAAGCTGCGTGGCCTGGTGACAAAAAGGTTTCCACCGAAAGAACGAGAAAATTTTCCGAACAAAAGAGGAGAATACAACTCAGCCGAAATTGATGTTCGCAGGACCCGATAGATTGCCCAAATAAGAATTGTCAATCAGCAATATTCATTCAGGTTCCAGCAAACATCAAGCTGCCCACAAAAGATCCCCGGCTGCCACATTGGTCCCGCACCTGATTGGCAGCCGTTATTCTATGCCTCACTTGCCTGAATGGATGTCAATGCAAGAAGCATTTAGCGTAGGGCATTTCCTTTTTCGCACAGCCTGTGCTTCCACCTTGCGCACAACGGATTAGTAAACCGAGCTCTTAGCGAACCTGTTCGATACTGCCCATAAATTGAGGGCGCTTAGTTCGGCGCTGATAATTTTGGTCTCTAAAACAAAATTACTGTTTGGATTTACGATTGGCTGGTGCCAGTGGCACACTCGAACAGAGCGGGGTTTTGGACTCCGCAACCAGTTCTGCAAGAGTGGAACTTGCATAAGCTTCCTCCACAGCACAGGTCGCTTCCGAAAGTCTTTTGTGCAGAGGACATAAATTTAAGCCATGGAATTCCAAACCAAGCGGACAGGTTTCAATTTTTTGAATAGGATCAACAGCGTTCACAATATCAAGGACTGAGATTTTGCCAATTGGGCGCGAAAGCACAAAACCACCTCCGATCCCCCTCTGTGAACTCACTAGCTCACAGCGTCCCAGTTGCTGCAGAATTTTACTCAGATAGTGCACCGGCACCTTAGTAACTTCGGCAATTTGCACGGTTGTGGCAGCAGCACCGCGCATGGCGAGAAAAACCATTGCTCTCAGCGCATATTCAGCCGTTTGCGAAATCATTACGGTCCCTTTCAAGCCGATTAGTAAATACATACCAGATAGTTAGCACTCCGACAATTGACCACAAGGCTGAAACACGAAAACTAGACATCAAAAAAGACAGAGAGGCAAGTTTTTACACCTGCCTCCCTGTGGTTTTCGTGGTTGCCGGGAAGACTGTTCAGGCACTTTCTCCGCTTGCAGCGGGAGTCTGCGACCGTTGTTTTTTATGATAGAAGAACCACATGACGAATGAAAGCAGGATCACAAATACGACGCCGCAGCTGAGGACTGACGATTTAACAGCAATTGTTGCTTCATTTCCGATGCTCAACAATCCGCTTGTAAGGATGCCGGACGAGATCATCAAGGCTGGCACAAGAGCAATGTTCTCTACGCCACGACTGGCATATGCATTTTGAAGGGAAGGCCCGACCACCGCAAGCAGAAAAGAACTTACGATGACAGAAACAAACAAGCTGCAAGTAGGTTCGGAATGCAAAATAAAATTCGAGAGCACAGGCGTAACGACACTTGCAGCCAGTGTGAAAGCAAGCAGCACGCGTCGATCGATTTGTTCCTTCATCAGCGCCAAAAGCGCAATTCCTGCCAGGAATCCTGCATATTCAGCGGCGCCGGCATAAGCATGCGTGAGGTTAATGCCGGTGACATTTAGATTAAAGTGTTGCAAATAAACTTGCAGCAAGACACGACTTGCACAATAAATTCCAGGAAACAGTGCTGCCGAAGAGACAGGTGCCACCATCGCACAGGGAGCAATCGCCAGCAGACCAAAGCTTCCATACAAACGCATCGCGACAAGCGTAAGAAAGCCGATGAAGATAAGCATTCGCAGCGCTTGTTGAGTCTGGAGGGTATAGCGAGCTTCGCCGTCCAGATCCTTATATAAGTATGTGATGAAGTATCCGGCCCCACACAATAATGCCAGAGATTGCATTTGAATCAGATTCAAAACTTTCACCAGAACGCAGAGCACCATCAGGCCTGCAGTGGCGGAAAGAACGGTTCTCTTCAATACGATGCGATCATCATCAACTTTGCCGACCTTGACGAAAGGTCCTTGAAAGAAGCGCATCAATAACGAGACCGACATGATTCCTAAAATCACCGCAGCTTTAATAGGAATGTCTTTAGTGCTCTCGATTGTGCTTATCCAGGAAACAGAAGTTAGCCAGATGAATGGTGGAACAAGATCATCAAGATTGCTTTCGCCACCGGCACCCAGATTTTCGGTGAGCTTCGCCGTGAGCAAGCCTGTAATTGCAGCAGCAAAACTCACGTAATCGCTTTGCGTCAAACTTGTGAGTGCAACCGATGCGCCTAAGAGCAAGATGCCTCGCAGATAGGAAGGCAAACCGAGCCCAGCGAGGACATAGGACAATATCGCAGCCCCGGCAAAAAAGGGAACTGCAGTGTTTGCAACAACATGGAACTGCTGCGCAAGAAACAAAAGCCCGAGAAACGGCAAGAAGATCATCAAGAACAATCCCGAGCCTGATAAGAGCGGCTTTAGAGACAGTTGTTTGATGACGCCATCACGAAAAAATCTGAGCGAAAAGCCAAGCACGCTCGAAATAATAAAAATGTAGAGCACTGGGTCTGGAATCTTGATCATGGCTTCAACCGTCCTGCATGTTAGACTGAATTCAATGTAACACGTCACCGTTAACAGATTTAGTCTTAGAAGCAAAGCGAAAGTAAAAGCATTGTTAGACTCAGATTTAACAAAGGAAAAAGCGCCTTAGCATGATATTTCTGAGAAACATTTTGTTAGGCGGCATTTTTCTAGTCACCATAGTTCTACTGCTTACAACTATGGGCTCGGATCCGAACACTGACGAAGCTCAATTGTTTCTCAAGAAGTTGCAAGAGGGCGAGCCATCTCCACTCATAACTCAGTTCGGCGACAACACCTGCCACTGCCAGCCGAGAGGCGGCTACCAGGCGTACTTGAAATATCAATCGGGGGAAAGTGAAAATCTCGCTTACCTGTTCGGACACAAGTTCAGCATCGGTGCGATGAGTTCGAGAGAAGTTCCCACAGTTGAAAAAGTGAAAGGTGGCTACATGGCCTGGGAGTCGCCGGAAAGCACTGAAGTAGACGTGCAGGTTTCGTTCAACCCGGCAGAGTATAGCCCTTATTTTTTGCCGCGCGATATGGCATACGGCTACACGATGAAAGAAGCCGATCTGCTCAAGTTTTGCGCAGAACCAACAGCGGAGACCGAGAAAGTAAAGCCCGTGGAATTTTTTCGGGACATTACGCTCTGCTTGCGCCCGAGCCTGGCCAAAGGACTTGTGCCACCACCGGCGCCGCCGGACAAAAATCGTAAACCGGAATTCATGTCGGACTTCTACATGCAGTTGCTCTCAGGCGACGATGCAAAATATTTACGACCGGCTGATGCTGGCAACGTCGAGACTGATTCAGGGAAAACCGCATCAGCAGTCGATTATGCGCAAAAGCTTCCTCGATTGAAAAGCGGAGTGCTGCGAGTTTCCGTTGTTCGCCGGGGAAAAATGCAGCGCTGGGCTGTGAAAAAGGTTCGCTTGAAAGATCCGGTTTTCACGCTTTCAAATGGAAAGGAACTCGCGCTCAAAACCCCGGAAGAAGCTCTGGCTGATAAGCAAAAACTGATGCAAGATCAAGAGCACGAGGAAGAGTCCCCACACCACGAGCAGTAATGCTCACACTATCGGCTAGCAAACATTAGCTAAAACTCAACGCTGGTCGTCGATTGCGCAGAGCCAAAGCTGAAGAAAAGAAAAACAGCCAATTAGACCGACTGGTCAGAAAGCCGGAATAGCAGACGCTTGCAGGGATTGAAGCCGTCAGGTCGCTCAGGATTCGTGCTATATTGGCATAGGTCCCTATTGGAACCAATCGGTAAGAGAACCCCTGAGCTTGAGCTGAAAAAGGAGAAAGCAATGCTTGTTGTCGATGAAAAGGCCAAAAATGAGGCCATGATGGCAAAAATCAATTCTGGTCAAAAGCTTGAATCTCTTGATGAAGTGACTCAAGAGTACAAAGACAACCTTTTGAAGCTCATGATTGCTCAGGCAGACTCAGAGCTGGCAGGCGCATACGGTTATGTTCACTTCATACAAGATGCTCCAACAATGGCAGAGCGCCTCGCAATGGCAAACATCGTCAAAGACGAAATCCGTCATGCACGCGCCATGTACGACTTGCTCGACAGAGTCGGCATTGACACCAACAAACTGATTGAAAACAACATGGAGCACAGAATGAAGGTGTTCTATGAGCCCATCAAAACCTGGGCCGACCTTGTTATGTTCAACTTCTTGATGGACCGCGCTGCTGGTCACCAGCTTCGTGACGCAGCAGAATGCAGCTGGGGTCCATGGTCTCGCGCCATGATTCAAATTGAAAAAGAAGAATGGATGCACGTGCGCCACGGCGAACACTGGGTCAAGAAGATGGCAATCTCACCAGAGTCTAAAGCCGAAATCCAAACGGCGCTTGAATTCTGGTTCCCGAAAGTCAACCGCGTATTCGGCAAACAAGGCAGCCAGACAAACAAGGACTTCCAAAAGTTCAGACTGAAACAGCGCGACAATCACGAAGTGCGCCTTGCCTGGTACGACGAAATCAAACCATTGCTGGAAAGCTATGGACTGAAGGTTCCGTCCGTAGACGTAGTCGACAAAGACTAATTCGTTCGAGGTCCAGAAACACTGTGAGGGCGGCGCTATGCGTCGCCCTTTTTAGCGGGACCGGCAGCTCAAAAGCAGCCAGGATGGCAGCGCTCACAGGAATAGCTACAGTGAGCATGGTCTCGGATCAAATAGAATAGCGCAGCCCCGGGAGATTCCCTGATATTTGTCAAGCCAGATCGAAGTATTTGGGATCTTTAGGGAATTGGCTCACACGAGCTAATTCGCCCAATGCTTAAGCTGCAGCCGCTTTCAAGGGTGAAGCTGCAAAA
>JBIKOL010000052.1:0-48546 GCA_044358055.1 Obscuribacteraceae bacterium (SeqCode) | reverse complement strand
TTTGGAATTCAACCAAAGTCACTGATGCGTGGCAAAGACCATGCCAAAAGTCATGCTGCACGATATATGCACAACCCGTTACGTTCTTATTTATAAGAGCGCAGCTAAGCTGGGTTCATATTTATGGATGGAACTCGCAGCAGGGCGAATATCTCGTCTATCGCCGCAAGAAGGAGAACAGATGAGTACTTTTGAACAGCAAAAAGAGTTCAAGCAGGTCCCAGAAAATGAAGCGAAGGACAGTGCAAAACTTGCTTTATCCATAGAAGCACTCAGCAAGCCGGAGCTAAATGCTCGCGAAGAAGAGGTAGGAGCCGGGCGCCGCCGCATCTATTATCCTTACCCGAGTATAAAGGGCGCCTGATAGCTTGCGCTGCTCAATTCCTCACTTCACGCTTATTTCATCCCTGCTTCACTTACATTTCACCTTGGACAACTATGCTCATAATGTTAGAAGAAGCCGAAGCAATATGTGTTTGTGCGATTTTGCGCGGGGACACGCAAAAAAAACGGAGGGACCGGGCAACGCCGGTCCCTTCGTTTTTTGCTCGATCAATGCAGACAAAGAAAGAGAACCCGTGCCGGCGTTTTCTCGCATCGATGATAATGTTCGACGACGATCCCCGGGAGCGCCGGCAGCCTGCCGGCTTCTTAAAGATCGGACCGATCCCGGCCTTATATAAGCCGGCGAGCCGCAGCTAGCCTCGTAATGGGGACCCGCGCGAGCTCAGCGAGTGCGGGTTGGAGAGGCGACGCGGGCGCTCCCGGGCTATCGCTTTAACGATTGCTTCAGGCACACAATACTCATGACACCATGGGGTGCTAGACCCAAATGATGGAATCGGGATCAGGAATTGGACAGGGAATATCATCGGGATCATTTTGCAGTACTGCTTCGCCAAAGAGATCATAAGGCTTGGCTTCATTGATTCTGACTTTGACAATTTCGCCAAGCGAATTATGGTCAAGTTCGTCCGGGCGCACATAAACTGTATTATCGATCTGTGGAGCATCCCACTGGCTACGGCCGAAATAGAGATGCTTAACTTCGTCGTAGCCTTCGAGCAAGACATCGATTTCCTTGCCAACCAGGCGCTGATTACGTTCATCAGAAATCTTATGTTGTGTTTCCATTATCTTGTTGCGGCGCAATTTTTTGACTTTCTGCGAAATCTGATTCTTCATGTTTCCGCTTGAAACTTCTGTTTGTCTGGAATAAGCGAAGACGCCAAGCCGATCGAATTTTTGCTCCTTGATGAACTCATGCAAGTGCTCGAATTGCTCTTCTGTTTCACCAGGGAATCCGACTATGAAGGTAGAGCGAATTGCAGCTTCAGGAAGAATTTCACGAATCAAAGCTACGGTCTTTTCCGGATTCAACGGACGAGCCATCGCGCTGAGCACTTCTGGATGACTATGTTGCAATGGAATATCAACATACTTCACGACTTTCGGCAAACGCGCTATTGTTTCAAGCAAACGTCTGTTGGTCTCTGTTGGATAGAAGTACATAATGCGAATCCAATCAAGACCTTCAATTTCGTGCAACGCTTCGAGCAGCTCAGGAAGCGCCATTTTGCCGTAGATATCCAGGCCGTAATAGCTGGTGTCTTGCGAAACAAGAATGATTTCTTTCGTCCCTGCTGCCACCAGAAGCTTAGCTTCTTTGACCAGCGAATCTATCGAACGGGAACGAAACTTTCCGCGCAGCATTGGAATGATGCAGAAAGTACAAGCGTGGTCGCAGCCTTCGGCGATCTTCAAATAGGATGATGCACCAACAGAAGTTGATACGCGTGGCATCACTTCATCAATATGATCATTTGGCGTGGCAGAAACTTGCACAATTCGCAAACTGGAATCTTCGACGATCGCTTTTGCGATATCAACAATCTTGTGAATGTCTCCTGTTCCCACGACGGCTCGTGCTTCGGGAAGCTCGTTCATGAGCTCATCTTTGAAGTGCTGCGCAAGACACCCAGCCACGATCAACTGCTTGCCGTCAGAAGCAAGTTCAACAATATTTCGCACTGATTCGCGGCGCGCATCTTCGATAAAAGAACAGGTATTGATGAGGCATATGTCAGCCTCATCGTTGTCGAAGGTCAAATCGAATCCGGCTTCTTTTAGAAGTCCAAGCATTACCTCAGTATCCGTTTGATTCTTCGGACAGCCGAGTGTTACCACTCCAAATTTGGGTGTAGTCGTGAGGTTTCTTGGCATTTTTTGCGAGGCTCCGAGGTCTTCTTTACATGCAGACTGTAGTCAATCATTCAATCAACGAGAGGATTGGATGAAATTAACTTATCCGAGGAAGTTCGGCTTAACATCTGATGACAATCTCGGGGTTCTGATGAGCTTCTGATGAGATTCGGCGGAAAGGGCCGAGAGATTCAGAAGCGGGCGAGACGCCCGCGCTCCCAGGAGCATCCGCAAATTAAGCGGGACTGCGCCTGCTCAGGAATCAGCCAAGCCCGCCATACTCTAGATTTGAGCAATGCAGAGACTTAGTCTGAATCGAGACGTCCTTCAGAGTAGCGAGCCGGTGCTTGCGACGGACCGCTGTCAATTCGCCGCTCAACAGGGCGAGGACGCGATTCGGTTGCTACAGGGCGTTTGACACGAGGTCTGACTATTGCCGGACGGGCGGCGGAAGGGTTGATGCTTCCTGAGCCCAGGGTGCTTGAACTACCTGCAGTGCCGGTTTGGACACCTGGAGCTGTTGCCGCGGGCATGGGGTTGCTCGAGACAAACTGCCGTTCGGTGACTTTACCGTTCAAACCGAAGGTCTCAATTTTACCTTGATTTTCTACTGACAATCCACCCCCGTCGCCGGCTCTTACCAGAAGGCCCTGTGGGTCTTGGAAATCGCGACGGTCGCCTCGCTCTAAATTACCGGTAAAAATGCTATCGCCGTTACTCAATCTCTTGACTTCCACCCACACGTGCCTTGTTGCGGTCAGGGTGACTTTTTGCGAAGTATCAGCCGGTGCTGGTGCCGTCGCCCCTGGTTGGGCTGGTTGAGTGAGATTGCTTGGTGGTGGCGCCACTGGTGCGAGTCGCTGCGTAGCGCTTCTCAATGAGGCAACGTTTGGATCGGTTTGATTTATCAGCTGGTTCTGCCCGTTGACGAACCAGGTAATAGCGCCAACGACGCCAACAATGATAATGGAATTGAACAACCACATCTTGTAAGTAGGTGTCGGAATCTTGACTTTCGACTTCGCTATATATTCGTTTGATGCATAGTATGGAGTGGCATCAGAGTTCTTTTTGCGTCCGTTGCCACTTGCCTGGTCTAGATGCGTACGGAAGTCATCTGAAAGCACTTGACCATCAAGCCCGACGCAATCGGCATAACGCTTGATAAAGCCAAGTATGTAAACAGGCTCTGGGAGATCTTCCGTGTCTCCCTCTTCAACAGCCTGAAGATGATTTAGAGGAATCTTGGTGCGCTCGTAAACCTGCACAAGAGTGAGTCCTTGTGCTTCTCGAGCTGATTTGAGTTTTTGTCCTATTGATGCTAACGACATCGTATCGTCAGTCCGTGCGCCTTTGGGTGAAGAGTAACCTGATTTCATCATCAGTCAAATATCGCCATGTGCCTGTGGGTATCAAACCCAATTGTAACCTACCTATACCCGTTCGGCGCAAGCGAACTACTGTATATCCAAGTTCGGCACACATGCGTCTCAGCTGCCGATTCCGCCCCTCCGTGATGGATATCTGGAATTCAGTATAAATTTTATTGCGCTCCTGAAGCTTAACTTTTGCCGGAAGTGTAATTCCGTCTTCGAGCATGACTCCCTTTTCCATTTTGTGGAGATCGGCGTCAGTTACGGCTCCTTTGACTTTGATTTCATATGTTTTCGGCAAGTGCTTCGACGGATGCGTGAGTTGCTGTGCCAATCCGCCGTCATTTGTGAGCAAAAGCAGACCTTCGGAATACATATCGAGACGACCGACGGGTCTCAGCATGCGCAATTTCTCAGGGAGAAGATCAAGCACAGTTTCACGACCATTTTCATCAGACATGGTCGTGACTACGCCTGGAGGTTTATTCATCACTACATATATATGACGCTTTAAGCTCAGGTCTTTGCCAGCGACATTGAGCTGATCCTTCTCCAGATCAACCTGATAGCTGAACTCATGAACGACCTCGCCGTTCACCTGTACCATGCCTGCGGCAATCAGCTCGTCAGCTTTACGGCGAGAGCAATATCCTGTGCGTGCAATAGCCTGATTAAGTCGCAAATTACATGTGTTGTGCAGATTCGGGTTCTTGCAGCGAAACTTTGTTTTTTCCGCTGATTTCCTGGATTTTCTGCGTCAGTTGATCGCGGGTTTCTTGCAACTGCTGCGTTGCTTGCTTCAAAACAGCATCACTTCTGTTCTGGAAATCTTGAACAGCTTGCTGACCGCGATCTTTAAAGTCGGAAATTGAGCCGCTGGCTTGTCTGTACAATTCGTCGGAGCCCTCAGCAAGGTCTTTGCGCAGTTCTTTGCCTGACTTCGGTGCAAACAAAATTCCACCGATAAATCCGAGCACTCCGCCCAAAAGCAGTCCTTCTAAAAACTTAGTGCTTGAGTTCGACATTTTTCCGATCCCTCTTCATTGTGATTGTTTTTGAGTCTTCTGAATTCTCTGGGAAGAAGTAAGCCTTAATTCCAGCCAGAAGTCCAGCACTTGCAACAGAAGATTCTTTCTTTGCTGATCCTACAAGATGGGTGACATTACCAGTGAGTTCTTCAGCTTTATGGCCTACATCAGTAACACGTTGCGCTGTGATTGCTCTGATTTGATTTACACCATCCATAACGCCGCGTAATTCGGCCATTGTTGGCGGCACTTCTTTATCAAGGGTATTGAGCAATCTATCCAGAGAGGAAGCAGTGTCCTGGGCCTGTCGCAATAAAGGCAATATCGAAGACACAAGCAAAGTTAATGAGACCGCCAGAAAGATCAGGGCAGCTACAACTGCTACGTTAACTACAGCGCTTGCATCCACGAATAAATTCCTTAGTTATGTTGAAAAGGCAGCACTGAGGAGCTGCTGTAATCAAGTTCTTCACGCTTTTTAGCTGCAGCCAATTTGCCGGCGGCAACTGCGCGCTTGACTCGCATGGTCTGTTCTTCGACGGCGAGTTGAGCATAGTTGACGCCTGACGCATAGAGGTCAAGAGTGTCGTCCATTAGCTCACTAACACGTTCTGGAAGTTCTCTGGCACTGTCTTTCAATTCGCCTCTGAGTTGCTTGCCGGATTTGGGCGCTGTGAGAAGCCCTACGGTTACACCACCGAGAGCACCCAGGAGCAGCCCCACAAACCAGGCAGCAAGCCCAGAGTCTGAGTCGCGATGCGATTCGAACGAACACGATTTGCCCATTTGCTTGTCTCCTTGCAACAAAGAAGCTGCTTCCTTTTGGCTGGAATAAGCTCCAGTAGGGAGTATAGCACGATACGTAGAGCCAGGATCGGACGATGTCAGGTAGCACCGCCTGCCGCAGAATACTGAGAGCTGAATGCTTTTGTAAAAGTGCGATTAGTCAGCTGGGTCAGATTTATCAGCGGAGGCTTTCAGAATTGATAAATCATCTTCTTCATACGCCAGATCAAGTGCAACTCAAACTTCTCCGCGCACGCGTAAATTTCACAGCCTTGAACACAAGATTATTTACGATTTGCCTGCTCGCAGCTAGTCTCGTTACTTGCCCACCGGCGCTTTTTTCTGCAGATCAATACCTTCCATGCGCTGCGCCACCATATCAAGCAAGTGATCAGCAATCGCACGCTTAGGCATTCGCGGTAAGTTCTCTCTCTGCCCTTCTGCAGTAAGAATCACAACAGCGTTATAGTCACTGCCAAATCCTATGTCTGGAACAGTGATGTCGTTGCCGACAATTATGTCGAGATGTTTGCGTTTGAGTTTTTGCTGCGCATTGCTCAAGAGACTGTCAGACTCGGCAGCGAATCCACAAATGACCTGATCTTTTCTTTTTACTCTGCCCAACAAGTCGAGAATATCCGGATTCTTTGTCAGTTCAAGAACAAGATCATCGGATTCGGTCTTTTTGATTTTCGTGGCTGAAACTGAAATTGGGCGATAGTCTGCCACCGCAGCGGTCATTACTAACGCATCACAGGTGTCGAACTCTGCCTCCACGGCATCTTGCATTTCTTGCGCCGTTTCAACAACAACAACAGGGTAATTGCGTTCAACCTGCACTGTGGAAATCAGCGTAACCTCGGCTCCGCGTGCGTACGCTGCATCAGCAACGGCAATGCCCATTTTTCCGGAACTGCGATTGCCGATAAATCTCACCGGATCAATAGGCTCTCTCGTACCACCGGCCGTGATAAGGATTTGCTTCTTCGCCAGTGATGTTCTTGTTTGCAAGCGCGCAATCACTTGAGCAACGATGGACTCCACCGAACTCATCTTGCCGGGTCCCCAGTCGCCGCAGGCCAACTCGCCAATATCGGGTGGAAGCACTTCGTAGCGGAAGCGGTGCTGCAAAATTCCAAGATTATATTGAGTAGCCGGATGCTCAAGCATTACAGGGTTCATTGCAGGAGCAAGAAGCACCTGGCTCTGACTTGCAAGCACCATGGTTGTAAGCAGCTCATCGCAAATTCCAGTTGCCAGCTTGGCAATGGTATTGGCGGTTGCAGGAGCAATGAGAATCAAATCAGCTTTCTGAGCGAGTTCTATATGCTCGGGCTTCCACTCACCCTCTCCATATTGTTCGACATGAACCCGGTTGCGTGTAATTGTTTGCAAAGAAAGCGGTGTTATAAAGTGGGCGGCGCTGGGAGTCAAAACCGCGTGTACATCGGCTCCGGCTTTGCGCAATTTGGAAGCAATGTCGCATGCCTTGTAGGCGGCTATACCGCCCGTGACGCCCAGAATGATAGTCCGGTTCTTAAGAGGCGACTCTTCGATTGGGTCTTCCAAAAACTCGGGGGAAATGTCTCCCTTAGACATAGATCGGTCCTCTCAAGTGGAACTGTTTACAATCATCTATTATCTACTGAAATGGCTCTAAAAGCGAGGATTTTATCAATTACTCGCTTTGCCCTTGAGTTGAGCCTGAGAGAAACGTAAAATGGCCATTCTGTCCCAAAATATATATGGCAAAGGACATTAATGAAGTACTACGTTAACACAGCTATTGACTACGCTAATGCTGCTCCGCATATAGGACATGCCTATGAGAAAATCGCGGCGGACATTGTGGCGCGTTACCAGCGCTTGCTGGGCAAGGATGTTTTCTTTCTGACAGGCACCGATGAGCACGGCATCAAAGTCGAGAAAGCGGCAGCAGCAGCGGGCAAGTCGCCGCAAGAATTTGTTGATGAGGTAGCAGGCAAGTTTCAGGAAGCCTGGAAGCGCCTGTATATATCGAATGATTTCTTCATCCGAACCACGCAAGAGAAACACAAACTTGTGGTTCAAGAAGTGTTTCGCAGAATGAAAGCAAAAGGCGATGTGTACGTTGGCTCATATAAAGGTCTTTATTGCGAAGGCTGCGAAGATTTTTTGAGAGAACGCGACCTGGTCGACGGCAAATGCCAAAATCATTTGCGCGAACCGAAAGTAGTTGAAGAAGAGAATTACTTCTTTCGCTTGACTAAATACAAGGATCCATTGCGCAAGTGGTTGAGTAGTGAGGAAGCGCACGTCAAGCCTGACGGCAGACGCCAGGAAGTACTGAATCAGTTGGAAGATCCGGAGCTCGGCGATTTCAGCATCACGCGTTCTCGCAGTTCTCTTACCTGGGGAATTCCTGTTCCAGATGAGACAGATCAGGTCATTTATGTGTGGATCGACGCATTGACCAACTACATTACGGGCGTCGGTTTTCTCCATGATCCCGAAATGTTTGCCAAATACTGGCCCTCAGATCTTCACGTAATTGGAAAAGACATCACTAAATTCCATGCCATTTACTGGCCGGCAATGCTCATGTCGGCTGATATTGAATTGCCGCACCTTGTCTTCGGCCACGGCTTCATCACTGTTGAAGGACAGAAAATGAGCAAAACGCTGGGGAATGTTCTTGATCCAAACTTTCTTGCCAGTAAATATGGTGCTGATGCAATTCGCTATTTCTTGTTTGCGGCAAACACATTCGATAAAGATGGAGATTTCTCGCGCAACGAAATGATGAAACTGGTGAACAGCCACCTTGCTGATGGAATAGGCAATTTGCTGAACCGCATTGTCAAATTACTGGAAACTCGCTTCGAATCAAAGCTGCCGGATCTTGAGCTTGACTCGGAGTTGTTATTCAGCAGCGAGCAGGCAAGCAAGCAATACCATGAATATATGCAAGAGTTCGAATTTGCAAAAGCGATAGATGCAGTTAAGAAAGGCATTGTCGATGAAGCAAACAAGTATGTAACCGCCAAAGAGCCCTGGAAGCTTTTCAAAGAAGGCAAAATGGACGAAGGTGGAGCAGTGCTTGCAACAGTAGCCACCATGCTGAAGCGAGCAGCTATTCTGCTTGCTCCTTTCACGCCTAAACTCTCCAGCGATATATGGGAGCAATTGGGATTCACAACGCCGCTATCTGAGGTCACTGTTGAGAAAGGTTATTCGGATCCTGTTCCGCCGGGTCAGCAAGTTCGTAACCTTGGCCCTGTGTTCAAACGAATCGAAGATGAAGAATCAAGCGATGGCGCGGGTGGAAATGGCTCGGCCAAAACTGGCGCCGGTGGCAAGAAGAGCGAATCGAGTGCGAAAGCAAAAAGCAAAGAAGAATCTTCCGGCAAGAAAAAATCTAAGTAGTTCAACGCTTACAAGGAGCAAAAGCAAATGAGAATTCTTCTGGCGACTGATGGTTCCGCCACTGCCGACGCAGCACTGGATGTGGTGCTGTATAGACCGTGGGAGCCGGGCAGTCAGGTTCGCGTGATCAGCGTTGCCGAGCCATTGAATGAAAGACTTACTCATATGGTTGGTTTGTTTGGATTAGGCAAGACTGCAGCCGACGCACACAGCAATTATGTTCAACAATTGAAAGAACTTGTTGAAAAATATGCACTCGCGTTGCGAGAAAAATTCGGCTCAGAAAATGTTAGCGCCGAGGTCATAAACGGCAAAGTAAAAGAAACAATCGTCACGGAAGCAAGCAAGTTCAATGCTGATACCATTGTGCTCGGCGCTCATGGCCGCAATGAAACAGCAGACGTGCTTTTCGGTAGCGTTCCGGAGTACGTGCTTTCACACGCCAAATCTACTGTTGAGATTTTACGCGCTATAAGTCCATCTACCATGATCACTGAAATTGAACGCAAACAGCCTGTCGAAGAAGACAAATATCTTGTTGCACTAGATGATTCTGAATGCTCGACTGCCACCCTGAAAGAAATTCTTTCAAGAAAGTGGCCGGCGAATCCATTCTTCAAAGTTGTTTCCGTTGTAGAACCGTTGCCATTTCAGGCTTATTCCGGTTTGGGACCATGGGAAGGTGCGGGCTCTGATGAGTACGTAAATCTGGTCAACAAAACATTGCAAGCAGAGCAAGAAATTGCACGCAAAGTTGTGGACAATGCGGTCAACAAATTGCAGCAGCAATTTCCCGATGCTAATGTCACCGGCGAAGTGCAGGAAGGTTACGCAAAAGATCGCATTCTCAGCACAGCACGCGAATGGCCAGCAGACTTGATCATCGTTGGTTCACATGGACGCGGCGGCTTCATGGAATTCGTTCTGGGCAGCGTAAGCAAAGCCTGCGCCGTACACGCTCCATGCTCCATCATGGTCATCCGCGGTGCCCACTCCAGCGGACAGACAAGCACAAGCAGCGCCAGCACCACCACCGGACGCTAAAAGCGGATGTCCCGGGATCGCGGGCGTCTCGCCCGCTTTCAATAGAGAAGAAGACGACGATCCATAAGATCGCCTGAGAATAAGCGGGCGGGACGCCCGCGATCCCGGCGCTACGCTGTTTAAGCCATGATTTCCTCAGCGGGCTTTGCGGTAGACGTTAACTTGAACGAATTCGTGCTCGGAGAATTTGTTGGCGCTTTCGAGAATGATGCGGCGGGAGTTACTGTTGTTATTGAAGATTAGGTTGTTGCCTACGTAGACGGCGGCATGACCATAGTCGCCTGGCTGACGGTGAGCAACAATCACGTCGCCTGCTTGAACGTCGCTCGCATTTACACGCACCCAACCATAGTTTTGAATTGTGCGCTCTAATTGATCGCAGCCCTGGTCTCGGATTGGCAAACCATAAGTCCGCTCAAGCAAAGCGCTAACAGTACGCGCGCAACCTAAGCGTTCTGGAATGCTGCTATCGAAATCGGTGATACTGTGACCAAGCATCGATTGCATCACTGGTGCAAGAACTTGCATCTGAGCATTTTGATTGCTGAATTGCTCGTATTGATTTTGCAAAAGGCTGTCGTATTGATCGCGAGTATCGTACTGATTTTGATACTGCGAATCATACTGATTTTGGTTTTGATAGTATCGCGAATCGTACTGATTCGGATTTTGATAATAGCGTGAATCGTACTGATTTGGGTTTTGATAATACCGTGAATCATACTGATTCTGATTTCTATACTGATACTGGCTGTTGTAATCGGAATACTGGTTATCATAATACTGATTGGGAGCTGTCTGATAGGGCTGCCGATAAGGCAGTCTTGTTTCATATCCCGGAGGAGTCTGCGCATTTCTCCACCACTGCTGGCGGTAATAATTCAAATCAGGATTGCTTCCTGGTATATAACGCCCTGCAGGATCCATCGGATCATATGACTGTTGTGAATAATCAGACGGATAAGCATAGCCGTCTCTAATCACGACACCAGGCGGAGGGCATACATTGCCCTGATTGCACGAATCATACATGCCGTTCTGATAGCCCTGACCAGAGAAGCGAATCCCCGGACGGTAACCGCGCGGATCCATGTACTGCTGTTGTTGATACCGCGGATCCATATATTGCTGCTGATAGCGCGGATCCAAATATTGTTGCTGCTGCCAGCCACCGTCATTGTATCGCTGATTGTACTCGTAGCGATTCTGTTCGAACCTATATCGTCCCGGCATTGTTGGCGCAGACTGATACTGCTGGCGATATTGCTGGTATTGCTGCTGCTCAGGATAATATGGTGCCGGCGCAGGACGATCCTGCGGCAAGCTGCGATGATAACTCCGCGGTTCTGGCTGCGGTTCACGCTCTCTCTGCGATTCGTGCCTGCGACCCGGGCGCTCATGTATAGCAAGGTACCCTTGCGGCAAGCCCATATCGCATTCCAGGCGTCGCATCGGCGAGCCTAACTGTGCATCTGAATAATCGCCTTGCATATTGCGCCCATTGCCATCAGGCGCAAAGTCTATAGTCGAGGGAGCGGGATTTCCGCGACTTCTATCCATTATTTTGTTGTCTCAGGGGGTAAATGCCAAGTTCAACCAGTAACCATAAGCTAATGATATTGGGTATACACGTTTTCGCCGACACGGTTTTTCCCATCCCAGGCATAAAACATGATATTTGCATAATTCGTCGAACCAGGTTTCAGATCGCCCGTCCGGACATCGAAGCCGGCGAGCCGCCGGCGCTCCCGGCTCGATAATCAGGCGGACTGCTGGGCGGTGAACTGGTACCAGCCTTTGCGCAGAGCTTTGACAATCACCTCAACCCGGTCCGAAATTGTGTAGGCTTCTGATTCGTGGTAACCAGCACGCCGGATTTCAGAAAGCTGCGAATCAAGACGGCGAAGTTCCTCGCTGAGCATGTGGCTTATCACAATGCGGAATCGTTCAATCGACAGAGCCAGTTCTTCGCTGCCACCCTGTTCGTGAATTTCCTGCGCAAATGTAATTGCATCTTTCCTCCGGAACAAGCCGCTCTGTTTTCCGGCTTGCACCTGCATCTGCGCCACAATGCCATCGATACTTGAACGGCATGTTCTTAGCTCTTCAATCAAAACTGCCGGCACATGACCATTGTCGAAAAGCGGCTTCAAACTCTGTTCATCCCGCAAGCAATCCATCAAATGTAAATCGAGAGAACCACTTTCAATGGCTGCAATTGACTCCTCCATATGAGCAGTGCGTTCCGTGATTTTCTTCCCAAGCTGCGAAAGTTCAATGTTTTCGTAAGCTGCTTCCAAGAGCTTCTCAGCCCGCTTGCGCTCAGCCTCACTCAAGGGGCGATCGCGGCGCAGACGCAAAACTTCCAACAAGAAAATGCTATCAGGCGCATAGCCGATTGCATCAGAATAATGCTGAAACAAAACTTTCAGCTTCTCTCCATGCTGTCCAAATTTCAAGCCGATATCATCAGCTATTTTCCTGATGATCAACACATCTTGCTCCATATGCCCAAGTTCGTGAAGCATAGAAGACATGAACTCTTCGGTCAGCGGTTTGTCATCGAGCAGGGTCGTTTTGCTGAACTCAACTGTTCCAGTGCCGACAAGATAAGCGGCCGCCACACCTGGCACATCGGTAGAACGAATCTTTGCGTGCGGCAAGCCCAGCGAATTTGTCACGGCGTCAACAATTGGTTGCAACGAATTCAATCGTTGTTCCGTCAACTCAAGCAGCTGTTTGCGCACCTCTTCAATCTTCTTTTTCAAGCTCGCATATTCCAGCGGCTTCTGTTTTGGATCCATCGAATCCAATTCTTCAATGTCCTTATTCCATTGCAAATAAGAGTCCATCGCGCCTGCCGCACCGCGCCATTGGAAAGCCGAAGCAAGCTTGCTCAAGTAAAAGAGCAGATTCAAGTTCAACATTGGGAAAGGCTCAAGGTCGCGAGGAACGCTTCCTTCGTTTTGCCAGTGGTCTGTGCAAGCCATTGTTGCAGTATATGCAATCACATCGTCCTCATCTCGGCTTGCGTACCACAAACATCGTTCATAGCTTTGCGGCTTCAACGCGTGCAGCAATTGCAAGGCTTGAATCTTCACCGGCTGAGGAATCATGTTCTTATCAGGTGAATAGCGAATTCCAGACGGATTCAAGTCACCAAGAATTTCCGCCAGCAAATACTCTTGATCTTCAGGGCGCCCATCAAGGCAACGCCAGATAGTCGGGAAATACTCAAAACACAGGCTCGTTTTACTGTACTCGTCGAAAGCTCCAAGAATGTCCAGGAATAAAAGTGCGCGTGCTCTCTTCATGCGCAGCAGTTCAAAATATTCTCCATTCTGCAAGCGGCGCAATAATATTGATTGTGCTGCCTCGACATTTCCACTGTTGAACAGACTGATCAACGCGGGAAGAGAGGCAATCGAGTCGCCGTTTGCCAGATATTGCAAGATTGGCAGAACGACATTCTCATCGTGTTCGAGAAGAAATGAAACTGCATACGAGGCGATTTCTGATTCAGTGGCGGCTTCCGCGATTTGTCTTAAACCTGCAAGATCGCCTTCGGCTGAGAGAAGTTTGATCTCTATTTTTGCGGAATCCAGCGCTTTCTGTGCCCGTCGCTCCGAATCCTCGTCTCGCGTCGCTTTGGTATTTTTGATGCCGAGAATTTTATTGCTGATGAGTGACAAAATGGCCGAACTTGTCTCCAGGACGCGGTGCATCAACTTTCCACCGCTCTGTGCTTGATTCGCCAATGTGTCCGTTCGCGCTGTCATGCCACTATCGCTCTAGCCTCTGCCAATACATTAAGGCGAGAAGAGCTCCAAGACAATTGAGGTAATTACGTAGTGTTAATCTGCCATAAAGGCTTGACAGCGCAAGAGCTTGCGGCAACTAGATCCGCAGACTTAATCTTGCAGCCTTCGCAGGCTTAATTCTCTGGGAGGGGCCGCCTTCAGGATTCTAAGCGAGGGGGGCTGCCTGCACTAAGCCAAAGAGCCGATCCCGAACTCCATGTAAAAGATCAGATCAGTTTATTGAACTGAGGCTCGGCCGCTGCTGGCGGTCTGAGCCTGACGTCGCAAAGCCTGGCAGCGCTCTTCGGCTTCATTTGCATCCTTAATGTGCTGCCTTGCTTCAATCAGCATTTTCTTTTGCTGTTCATAACTGAGCATACCGCAATCGACATAAGACATGCACTTATCGGCTTTCTTTCGCAGGGCGCGGGCATTCTTTTCTTCTTGTATGGCATCGAGCAAAAGCTTGGCTATTTCGGGAGGAGTATCTTCCGTTGGCACCATCTTCGGCAAAAGCATTTTTACCGGACCGCTGGGCGCAGAGGTGTTTGTGGAAATGCTTGAGCTGCTACGTGCAGCGGTGGATTTGCCTGGTTTTGGCAAAACAGCGCCGGCTCCGGACTTCCATTTCATTGAAGGCAGCGATCCCAAAATACGACGAGCAGCTCCTTCTCCCTTTCCAGCCGCACCAGCAGCGGTGCTCTCAACCCGAGCATCATCATCAGATCGAACAGCCGCCGCAGCCGCAGCGTCAGCAGAGTTCGCCTTCTTTTTAGCCAGCTTCTTCTGAAGAGCTTCTTGCTTCGAGCGCGCATCTTCTGATTTAGCTTTGGCAATCGCCATTTGTCGTTGCTCTTCGATGGCGCGGTCTTCAGCGATTTTTCGATTCTCTTGTTCTAGTTTCGCTCTTGCATTCTTTCTTTTCTCTTCGGCTGCAAGCTTGCGAGCGTTCTCTTTGCGTTTTCCCTCTTCCGCCGCTCTGTCGGCTTGAGATTTCATAGCCGGCGATTTTTCGTCAAGGGCTGGGGGAGTTTGAATAGGCGAGCTTATCCTTGCGGAAGCGTTAATTGCCGGGCGCAAGGCAACTGTTTGCTGCTTGTTAGCGCCGGAAGCAATATAGTTTTGTTCAAGCTGCTTCCTGCGCGCTTTCAGCTGTTCTTCAGTGAGAGCTGTTTTGAAGTTGGATGTTCCTCTGATCTCATCTAATTTCGCCACCAGTCCATTCAGCGATTCGACATATGTTTTGTTTTGCGTCTTCAAAAAATAATGCATTTCAGGAACGGCAAAAAGAGTAGCATAGGAGAACTGCGAGAATGCCATGGATAGGTCATTACACCTCATTGGCTTAGTGAATCCTCGCCGTGCAATTGAATCTGGGACATTTACTTCATGGTTATCTAGATATTTAGAAATCACCATCTCAGAGCCTGGTCCAAGTGTTATTACCTGTCCATTCGACAATTGGAAAAGAACATCTTTTTCTTTTCCATTTAAATTCATCAGGCGCACATTTTTTCCAGTTGTCACTATAGCCAGTGCACCAGCGCGCGCAAAGACCAGACCGTAGATTGTTTTGAAACAGGCATAATCAGGGGAGTTTTCAGCGCGCAACAGAATAAAGCGATTGTCGCTTTTTACGGCAGCTGCACCACGAAGATCCAACGGCATTGGCACTATCGACAGTAAGCGCTTTCGCTGCGATTCAAGCTGGCGTGAGAGATTCAAACTTGGCTCTAAGAACTTATACCAGGCATTGACACGCTGATCACCCAGCGAGTTTGAAATATCAGTACCTGCACTTGCACTGCTACTTTGCTGGTTGGAATCGTCCAGGCTCGAATTTCCCATTGATGGAAACGCTGGGCCCCCACCAGTAACAGGAGAGCCTCCAGCACCCATTGAAGGCGCCGAGAAATTATCTCCCGGACTCGTCCCGGAGGATGGTGCACGCAGCATATCTGAGAAAGGAGACTGCGTTCTAAAAGGCCCGCCGCCACCAACTGATGACTGAGGCAAGATGCTCCCGAAACTCGAAGCCGAATCATCGGCTAATACCGTCGCAGAAAAAGCAAGCTGCAACGAAAGCGCCAGCAACATGCCTGTTTTCAATGCCTTCCAGCTTCCTGAATCCAAGTTAATTCCGCCCTGTAGATGCCACCGGAGAGCAAAAGTATACGAAGTCCCGGCGCTTAGTTCCATCTATGAATTCTCATACTTTAGAAATAGCTAAGAAAGAAATTGCGAATCTCCAGCGAGATATGCTGTCGCTTACCCGGGAGCGCCGGCGGCTCGCCGGCTTCTCCTCCGTCAGTTGAGGAGCATAGATATGAAGAAAAGCACAAGTGCGGGATCAGCAAAGCCCTGGGAACGACTGCTGCCAGCCAGTTTCTACTTTTTCTGGACTAGCGTACTAACAATAAGTGTCGCTTTTGCACTCCCGGCATTTTCGGCTGGCAACGAAGAATCCCATAAGCTAGCGGATCTTTCCTTCCTCACAGGAAAGTGGTGCGCTCAGGAAGGAAGTGGAGAATATACTGAAGAGAACTGGTCTGCACCAGTAGGAGACAGCATGGTCTCGTATTTTCGCTCGGTCACAGATGGCAAAACGACGGCTTACGAGATAAATTCAATCATTCAAACGCCGTCCGGGCCAGTGATGAAGCTGAAGCATTTCCGCGAAGGCTTAGTTGCCTGGAATGAAAAAGATGAGCCAGGTGACTGCCGGCTTGTCGAATGCACGAAAGATGAAGCAATTTTTGAGAACAGCAATAGCACTCACAAGCTGAAAATTGTCTATAAGAGAAGCGGACCAAAAGCACTGCATACTTTAGTTGAAGTGGACCGCTCGGGCAAGAAGCGCAGCTTTCCACTGGAGTTTAAGCTAGTAAACTGATTTCGAAAATGGTAGAGGTACGCCATGCGTGCCTAACTCAAAAAAATCCAGAGAAGAAGGCTATTAATGACAGTACAAACAATCCTTATTGAACCAATTTTGTTGGAACAAGTCTTATCGCGGCTGGGATTTTCATCCGCACCGGATATCAGTTTGTCGGGTCTGGAATCGGTTTATGAGGCATGGTGCAATCAGGTTCCCTTCGATAATCTCATGAAGCTGATTCACGTTCAATCAAAAAATCCAGCTCCATTGCCTGGAGATAACGCCACGCAATTTTTCGAAAGTTGGCTCAAGCACCGCACTGGAGGCACATGCTGGGCAGGCAACGGAGCTCTTTTCTCCCTGCTTTCCGCATTGGGATTCAATGCCGAACGTGGTGTCTGCACAATGATGGTTGCACCAAATCTGCCACCAAACCATGCAACTGTAATCGCACATCTGGATCAGAAGAAATACATGCTTGATGCTTCAATTACACATTGCAAGCCGATTCAACTTGATCCTCAAATCAAAGAACACAGTTACCTGCCTAAGTGGGTAAAGAATGTCTCTCTGGAAGACAATCACTGGTACATCGATTGGGTTCCAGTGCATCGCCCACAAGGGCTCGACTGCCGCATAGATTACGAAGGCGCAAGCCGAGAAGACTACAGTGAAAGACACGAACAAACTCGCGAATGGAGTCCATTCAATTACGAACTGCATGTGCGGCAGGTTCGCAATAACGCAGTCAAAGGTCTCGCCAATGGAAAGCTTGGCTCTATAAGCCTGACCGGCGCTTATGCCGAAAATACTTTCGAGGAGAAAGACCGAGCAAGAGTCCTCATAGAAGAATTCGGATATAGCGAAGAAGTAGTAAACAAACTTCCGCCAGACACCCCAACCCCACCTCCGCCAGGCTCAAAAACAGCGATGAGTTGAGGTCTGTAGAGTATGCATCCGCAGCGGGTTTGCGCAAACCCGCAGATCTTCGCGACTAAACTAAAAATACACAAAACAGTACGGTAATTTTCCTCAGGTGAAAACTAACGTTGAAACGTGATGAAGTTTAACCGACGCCAAACGCCAATGGCAAAACACAGAGTTCATGCTCGCCAAAAACGATGTGAACTCTGTGCCAAAAGAACCAGGAGCTTACTAATATGCTTACAGAATACGAGAAACCAAAAGAAGCAGTCACTACACAAGACAATACCGCCAGTTCCAAATTGTCTCAAGAAGCACACGATATTTGGCACCCTTGCCCGACTGATCCTTCCAAATGCCAGGCGCTTGGGATAGCCGCAAAGGAAGCAAGCCGACCTTCAGCAAAGGATCTTGCGAAAGACATTCAAACGAATGCTGAGCGAGCATTACAAAATCCAGATGACATGGCTGCAAGAAAGTCTCTGGAGAAAGACTCCGAAATCATGTCCAGATATGCACAGCCAGACAAAGAACATCCGGGATTTTACAAGAAGGACGAGTACTCCTCACAGGTTCAACAAGAATTACGCAAGCTCGAGGAAGACGGTACGCTCCCTAAAGTTGATCTAGCCGGACCACGAATATACAGCACTTCGACCGATGGAAAAACGCACATGTTCGCCAATCAATCGGCAGTAGTCATCGGCGGTAGAGGCGACATGCCATTGTTTTAATGGTGGGGCTGCCTCATGGGCACCGTTAGCTAGCGGTCCTTTCTCTGAGGGCGCCCGTGAGGCGCCCCTACCATTACGGCTAGGATTTTAGTGGCGGCGTTTGCGTCGGCCGGTTGCGGCAGCAGGAGCTGTTGCTGGAGCGTTGGGATCTTGCTTGCCGAAGAATTTTTCGAGAACTACTTTTGCAATGGGTGCTGCGGCTGAGCCACCGTGACCACCGTGTTCAACAAAAGTGCACATGGCAATTCGCGGGTTATCGGCTGGAGCATAACAGGCGAACCAGGCGTGTGTTTTACTGCCTGCAGGAGGCGCTTCTGCTGATCCTGTTTTACCGGCAACTTCCACATTGCCCAGCCTGATGTTCGAAGCAGTGCCGGATGCAACTACTGCTTTCAATCCGTTAGCCACCACATTCATGTATTCGGGTTTGATCGTGACCTTTTCATGAGCAGGCGGCGGAATCTGCCGGTCACCGATTTTGATAGTCAAATGAAGATCAGGCACTTTTCCCTTCATACCGAGACCAGCATAAATTCGGCAGGCTTGCATGGGAGTAACCTGCAAGAACGTTTGACCGATGGACATGTGCAAGGTATTGCCGGGATACCATTTTTCGTGATAAACACGTTCTTTCCATTTCGAGTCAGGAACAAGACCACTGCTTTCGTGCGGCAGCTCGACCCCAGTGGGTCTGCCTGCCCCAAACTTCATGCCCCACTCGCGGATCATTTCAGGCGTCATTTTCAAAGCCATTTGATAAAACGCAGAGTCGCGGGACCAGGCAAGACATTGTACGAGGTCGAACAAGCCTGATTTACCTGTCCAGTCGTGGAAGAAGAAGCCACCGAGTGCGATACCGCCAGAGACATGCAATTTTGTATCAGGTTTGACCGCCTTATACTCAAGAGCCGCCAAAAGCGTGATTGCTTTCCAGATGGAACCAGGTGGAAATCCAGACAATGCGCGATTGAACAAAGGGTGATCGGGCGCGTTCAACTTCTTCCAAACATCGGGAGTTATGCGTCGTGTAAAACAATTAGGATCGAATTTCGGGTTAGAAACGAGTGCAAGTATTTCACCGGTTTTTGGATCGCATGCCACCACAGCACCATGCCTGTCACCCAGAGCTTCCGCTGCAGCTTGCTGCAGATCCATATCAATAGATAGAACCACAGGTAATCCCGGCTGCGCTTCTTTGGTGACAACCGGATGAGCAGTATCGCGCGAGAAAGTTTGACCGGCAGCATTTACACGGACACGCTGCTCACCGTCAACGCCACGCAACTGCGTGTCATAGTACCGTTCCACCCCCTCCTGGCCAACAACATCGCCCATTCGGCGTTCCGGACGGCGCTTCAACTGCCCTTCTGTAATTTCACCGCAATAACCGAGTACGTGGCAAAATAATTCTCCCTGCGGGTAGTTTCGGCTTATGTCCGGCAGAATGTCCACGCCTTTCAAAAACATTTGTTGATCATAAAAAGCGCTTACAGTCTTAAGATCCAGATCCCTCTCTATCACCACAGGCAATACCGAATCGGATTCCTTCGCCTTCAGCAAACTTTCGCGAATTTCAATTTCCGGGTTATTCAATATTTTTGCGAGACGATTTGTCAGATCGTCCACGTCTTCAATTTGCAGCGGTATCGCAACAAGCGAGAGCGTCTGCTTATTCGTCGCGAGCATATTGCCATGACGATCGTAGATGATGCCCCGCGGCGCGCGCAGGAAGGTCACACGGGTCGAGTTCTCTACCGCACGTGCTTTATAGAAGTTGCTCTGTATTATCTGCAACCAGACAAGACGCAGGCCCAGTGCCGCCATTGCAGTTCCAACAAAAAACAAAAGCGCAAACATTTTCCAGCGCGGCTGAGAAATCGGTTCGAATGTTGAATGCGTTGGACGCGATGGTGCTTCAAGCATGATTCAAACCCTCAATCGATGGGGAAGGGCGCCTGTTGCCCTTCAACAAGATCAGCATAAGTTCTCATTGGAAAGTAAATGAATGGTGCCACCACTGAATTCAGCAATGCTTCCGGCAGGATAAATTGCTTCAGATGTTCATACGCAAGAGCCACGTCGTAAACTTCCAGGTTTGCGCCAATGAGAACTTTATTGATAATAGTCGGCGCCGCAAGCTGCCAGGAAATGATGGCTTCAGCAATGATGGTCAGCACAAAAGTCAGTGGAATGCAGAGCAAATTGCCCTGCCCGATACCGCGCAAATTAAAATAACCCGACGCCCATCCAAGCAATGGAAATGACAGAGGAAAGACTCGCGGAAATATTGAATAATAAATCCAGGCGTTGAACCAACCCACTAAGAATCCGCTGTGAGAGCCAGCCGCGAGCTGACGCAAGAATATATCCTTAAGGCTGCGCCTGCGAAGTTCAAGAGCAGTAAGTGGTGGCAGACTGCTGCCGAATACGAGTCCCCAGACAAGTGTAATTGTTAATGGCAAATTGCAAATCCAGCCATGAATACCGAGGCGATTCAGCACAAGCATCTGCAGAAGCAATGCAAAGACACAAATAAGCGCGGCACCACCCACTTCGAAGAAGCGCTTTTTCGATCTCATCGAAACAATAGCCATGCCCGCGCCTCCTCCTAGATTCCGATGGGAGGAACAACAAGTACGTGTGTCAAATCGAACAGGTTATCACCGAGTTTCACTTCGATCAGCAAAGTGGTGCCATTGGTATCACGTCGCACCATGCTGACGGTTCCAATTGGATGCCCTTGAGGGAAGACGCCACCATCGCCGGCGCAGACAATTTTGTCGCCGATATCAACCGGGGTTCCGACCGGCACAAACTCGACCACTGGCGGGCTTTCATGATAGCCGCGCAGAACACCAGGCATGTTTATGCGTTGAAAAACGACACCGAGTTTTTGCTGGGGATCTGTAACCAGTCGAACCACACTGGTCTCATCTTTAACATCGATGACCTGCCCAACCACACCCTGAGCGGTTATGACAGCAGAACCTCTCAGCACGCCATCCTTTTTGCCTTTGTCGATCAAAATTTGTTCGAACCAGTTATCCGGACTTCTGCCGGCCACATCAGCACCAATTGTTTGACGCGTGATGCTCTGCTTCAGGTTCAACAATCCGCGCAAACGCTCAACGTCTTTGGCTTCCTGACGCAGTTTGGTGTTTTCCAATTCAGCATCGGCCAGTTTTTTCTCCAGCCCGTTGATTTTTTCACCAGCAACAAGCAACTGCTCGGCAAGATTTTTCGTTGATGCAATTTGAGTGGCACTGTGGCTCACCGCACTAGAAAGCGTGGCTTGTGCCCAGGCGATCAATCCGCTGGTCGGACCAGCAAAAACGAGAATGAGCAGAGCAATAAAAACTGACTCTGCTATGACAGATGAATTCACAGCCAGATTGCTTTGCGAAAAGCGGCTTTCTTCGCGTGCCACTGAACCTCACCTCAGCCCTGGTAGACTGATTGCTCAAGAACTCGTTGAAACGCCGGATCCATCAACATTCTTCCGGTGCCTATTGCCACTGCCGAAAGAGGATCGTCAGCCAGAAATACCGGAACTTCTGTTTCATTGGCGATGAGCTCGTCCAGTCCACGCAATAACGCAGTGCCACCAGTAAGAACAATGCCTCTGTGGTAGATGTCTGCGGCAAGTTCTGGAGGTGTGCGCTCGAGAGTGCGTTTGACGGCTTCAACTATTGTTGTGAGCGGTTCTTGCAATGCTTCGCGAACCTCGCCGCGGCTGATGGTTGCGGTGCGAGGCAAGCCGGTAATGAGATTGAGACCTTTCACTTCATACTTGTCGTTATCGACTGTTTTGAATGCGGAGCCAAGACGGAACTTGATTTCTTCTGCAGTTCTTTCGCCGATGGCAAGGCTGTGCACTTTTTTCAAATAGCTCACAATAGCATCGTTGAGTTCGTCCCCGGCTACGCGAATAGATTCGTTGACTACGATGCCGCACAAACTGATGACGGCGACCTCAGTAGTGCCACCACCGATATCGACAATCATCAATCCGGTTGGCTCAGCGACTGGAAGCCCTGCGCCGATTGCTGCAGCCATAGGTTCTTCCGGCAAATAAATATTTCCGGCACCAGCGTTGAAAGCGGCTTCGCGGACGGCGCGGCGCTCTACACCGGTAACTCCGGATGGCACTGCGATAGCAATATCAGGTTTAACAAAGGTCTTGCTGCCTGTGACCCGGCGAATGAATTCTTCAAGCATCAAGCGTGCGGAACGAAAATCAGCGATAACTCCGTCTTTCAGGGGGCGAGTCGTCGTAACACCTGCCGGAGCCCGTCCGATGATGGCGCGTGCTTCTTCTCCGACACGGAATGGTGCTTTCGTCTCGTCGTCGATGGCGATGACGGATGGCTCACGAAGAACAATTCCCTTGTCGCCCAGATAAATAAGTGTGTTAGCGGTACCTAAATCTATACCGATTTGCTGAGAAAACATCTTCTTGAAGAAGGACACGCCAACTACCTCTCTGGGAGTCAATGAGCTAAACAAAGCATATACCCTGAAACTAGGTTCTCAGGCTAAGTTTAGCATGTTTGCAAGCAAACATGTGCAAGCTTTATCGAGCTTCCGCCGCTTTCTGAAGCAGAGAAGATGAACGATGATAGCGGACTAATTGAGAAGTCTGGCTAAAATAGCGGGGTTTACCGGGTGGAACAATGGCAAGAGTTCCGCTGAGCCTACTTGGCGCCCGGAACCATGCGATATCCGATAACTGCAGAACGAAGTAAAGTGATAGACTCACCGTCATCAAGAATTATGCAATACGCAGTTTCATCAAACCACTTGAGCAGTCCGCGGATTTTCTGCCCGGTCAGCAAAATGATTTCAATCGGGCGTTTGTCGCGAATCAGTTTTTGTAGTTCTGCAACGCTTGGACCCTTGCCCGTGCTTCCCGTCGTCATCTATCGTGCCACCGTTTCTTCGTCTGGAGAACCGCTTCTTATATACGCTGCTGCCAAGACGTGAAGAGCGCCGAAGCAGCCATAGTTAAGAGTACTGATTAAACCGCAGTTGTGTCAAATTTGAACAGTCTATTTGAAACGCATTCTATCTATATGTAGTTGCAAATGTAGTTTTCTTTGTACAACTAATCCGATTACCGGTAGGGGCGCCTCACCATCAGCACGAAGGCGTGCCAGTGGTCCGCCCCAACCATCAGCACGCAGGCGTGCCAGTGGACCACCCCAACCATCAGCACGAAGGCGGCCATCATCGCGAGCAACACGATTCGCGCTCAGAGCATGAGGGCTGAACTAGTTCTTCTCGTATTTATAGAAGCCCTGACCGGTCTTTTTGCCCAGATGACCGGCGCTGACAAGTTGGCGCAGCAACGGGCATGGTCTGTATTTCGGATCACCAAAGCCGTCCAACATAGTTTCCAAGATATGCAAACAGATATCGAGCCCAACAAAATCAGCCAGAGCAAGAGGGCCCATCGGGTGGTTGTAACCGAGCGTCATTCCCGTGTCGATCTCAGCCGGCGTCGAAAGCCCCTCCATCAGAGCAAAAGCAGCTTCATTTACAAGAACCATGCCAAGGCGGGTAGTGATAAAACCGGGCAAATCTTTCGACGAAATCAGCGTTTTGCCAATCTGCTCGCCGAATTCTTTGACGCGAGCAATCGTTTTTTCATCAGTATCAATGCCGGGAATGATTTCGAGAAGCTTCATCACATGAGCAGGTGAGAAGAAATGCATTCCTATAAATCTCGTGCTCCGTTTTGTTGCCGAAGCCAGCGAAGTAATCGGAAGCGAGGAAGTATTGGAAGCAAACACTGCCTCCGCCGGGCAGATAGCATCAAGCTTCTTGAAAAGCTCACGCTTCAAGTCGATGTCTTCAGCAATGGCTTCGATGACAAGATCTGCGTTTTTGGCATCGTTCAGATCAGCGCTAAATCCAATTTGCTTCTTGACCTCTTCAAGACGCTCCGCAGTAATGAAGCCTCTATCAAGCGAGTTCTTTCCATATTTTGCAACCGCGGCTTCAGCCTTTTTCAGTGATTCGGGAAAAATGTCGTAAAGAGTGACCCTGGCGTTGGTCTTCGAAGCAATCAAGTAAGCAATGGCAGAACCCATAAATCCGGCGCCCGGAATAAAAACATTGCTGAAAGTCACCTTATTTCTCCTCTCACTGAGCCATAAAATCGTATCACCGCCTCACAGACGGTAGCAGCCGCACGCCTGCCACCGGATGAGCAGTTTGGGGGTTCACTCAATCCACGACTCTTAGGAGATTTATAATTTCGCCGCCTTTTCAATCTATTTGGGTTAGTTTATCCCTATGCAATTACGCCTCCTTGTCAGGCTTAAATTGCGATAACCGCTCGCGCTGTTCTCACCGAGGGACCTCAAATGTTCAAGAAACTACTTATCAGCAATCGCGGCGAAATCGCCGTTCGTGTCATCAGAGCTTGCCAGGAGTTGGGCATAAAATCCGTGGCAATTTTTTCTGAGGCCGACAGACATTCAAGGCACGTGAGTCTTGCTGATGAGTCCTGGCTACTCGAAGGTGCACCGGGCAAGGTCTATCTCGACATTCCGCAAATCATCAAGATTGCAAAGGAAGCTGGTGCCGAGGCTATTCATCCTGGTTATGGTTTTCTGGCTGAGAATGCAGAGTTCGCGCGTGCGGTTGCAGACAACGGCATGACGTTTGTCGGACCACCAGCTGATGTTATCGAGAAGATGGGCAGCAAAGTTCAGTCTCGCCGCATCATGGAAGCAGCCGGAGTGCCTGTGGTGCCGGGTACCGTCGACCCGATTGCGGACGTCGAAAAGGTGAAGGAACTGGCGGCGAAATATGGTTATCCCATTGCAATTAAGGCTAGTGCCGGTGGTGGTGGCAGAGGGTTGCGTGTTGTGCAAAAGGAGCAGGACCTCGAAACAGCCATTGCAGGCGCTCAGCGCGAAGGAAGCAGCTATTTCGGCAGCGCGGAAGTTTACCTGGAGAAATACCTCGAAAAGCCCAGACATATCGAAGTGCAAATACTTGCAGACAAGCACGGCAATGTAGTCCACCTGGGCGAAAGAGACTGCAGTTCGCAAAGACGTCACCAGAAATTGCTCGAAGAGTCACCGGCGCCGGGACTCGATCAGAAGCTGCGACAGAAAGCATACGACGCTGCAGTTCTTGCTGCAAAAAGTATTGGCTATAACTCTGCTGGAACAGTAGAAGGACTTGTAGCAGGCGGTGACTACTATTTCCTCGAAATGAATACACGCGTTCAAGTTGAGCATCCTATAACCGAAGCAGTTACAGGCATTGATATTGTGAAAGAACAAATCATGATTGCTCAAGGTGAGAAGCTGAGCTTTACACAGGCTGATGTAAGTGCGAGGGGGCATGCTATCGAGTGCCGCATCAATGCTGAAGATCCATTCAAAATGTTTATGCCGGCACCAGGCACGGTGCACAAATATTCAGAACCAGGTGGTCCATGGGTGCGCGTAGATAGCGCATGCTACACAGGCTATCAGGTTCTTCCCTTCTATGATTCGCTCCTGGCGAAACTTGTTGTTTGGGGGCGCGATCGCAACGAAGCCATTGCCCGCACGAGAATCGCCTTGAAAAACTTCCAGATTGAAGGACTTTCAACAACGATTCCCTTCCACCTGATATTGCTGGATGATCCTGCATTTCAATCTGGAGAGGTTTACACTACTTATGTTGAGAAAGAACTTCAGCCTAAGTTGAAAGGAATGGCAAAGCCTGCTGCACCGGCCGCAAAAGTGGAGTCGAACGGAAACGGTTCTTCCACAGAAGAAAAAACCGAGCGAACAGCAACAAGAACTTTCGAAGTTGAAGTAAATCAAAAGCATTTCAAAGTTGCAGTAGCAGAGCTGAAAGCGGCAGGTGAGATTGCAGTACAACAGGTGCAGCAGGTGCAGCCAGTTAAGGCAACGGCTGCAGTTCCGCAAGCAGCCAAAGGAGCAGCGCGTCCTGCGGCCAGAAAAAGTACAGGCGAGCACTCGGTTCTCGGCGCAGGAAAGTTCCACGCAGGCGAAGTTCGTTCGTCAATGCATGGTCTTGTAAAACAGCTTCTCGTGAATGAAGGAGACGCGGTTACACAAGGACAAAAACTGCTGATACTCGAAGCCATGAAAATGGAGTCTGAGGTGCTATGCGATAGAGCCGGTAAAGTCAGCAGTTTGAAGGTGAAGACTGGTGAGACTGTGCAGTCTGACCAGGTTCTGCTGCTTTTGACAGAGTAAGCTGAGCCAGGAGAAGACATTGAGAGTCGGGCTTGGGTATGATTTGCACAGACTGGTGGCAGGAAGACCTTTCATCATAGGTGGTATCACTATCGAAACTGAATTCGGACCTGAGGGTCATTCAGACGGTGACGCGCTAACTCATGCGATAACCGATGCACTTTTGGGAGCCGCAGGTCTGCCTGATATTGGGGTCTGGTTTCCTCCGGATGATACCGAGTTCAAAAACGCAAACAGTTTGAAACTCCTTGAAAAGATCGTTGGCGAAATTGACAAGAATGGTTATCAGATAGGAAATATCGACAGCGTGCTTATTTGCGAAAAGCCGAAACTTTCACCGCACTATGCCGCCATTCGTAAGTCGCTAGCCACGGTAATGGAAATAGGTGAGAATCAAATCAGCATTAAATCGAAAACCAACGAGAAGCTTGGCGAAATAGGCAAAGGTGAAGCCATTGCCGCACAAGCGATTGCTTTGCTGTTTCCCAAAATTTGAACACTGAGGCCGGCTAGGGTGCCCGCTTAAAGGAACGGATCGTATATCGGGCACGCAAGGCGTGCCCTACCGATCTATATTACAAATAAATCCAATGAATACTTCAACAACATACTGTCAACCTCTTCGTCGATGACCAAAGCCGTTCGAAACTTAATGAATAAGATTGCGCGCGGATCTATGCTTAATGAAAGGGTGCTACGATTTACCTGTAGTACATCGGAAGAATATGAGCCTATTTTTGTTCTTCATTATTGAGACTCTTCTCGGAGCGGTTCTTGCTTCGCTGACTTTTCTCTTTTTCCATTACTTCCGCAAATTGCAAGCGACATCGCTAAACGATAAAGACTTGCCATTTATCACTGTCATTGTGCCTGCGAGAAATGAAGAAGGGAAAATCGGTCGCTGCCTTGAGTCTCTCGCATTGCAAAATTATCCGAATTTCGAAGTGATTGCCGTCGATGACAGATCCGATGACAGCACCGGAGCAATCATCAACGATCTGGCGGCAAAATATCCAGTGATCAAATGCATCAAGGGAAAAGAAGCACCACCCGGATGGATCGGAAAATGCAGCGCGCTGGTTCAGGCAGTGAAACATGCTAGCTCCAGAGAAAATCAGTGGTTCTTGTTCACTGATGCAGACACATGTCACACAAGCAATTCATTGCGCTATGCTGTTTCATACGCCGTCGAACACAAAGCAAACCTGATTTCATTCATGCCGGTGCAAGAATTAGGCAGCTTCTGGGAGCAAGCCGTCATGCCGGTTTTGCTGGGCTCTTTTCTATGCGGCGATCCGCTCAACACAATTAACGAACACACAAACGAACGCGCCTACGCATATGGACAATACATTCTCGTGCAACGAGACGTATACGAAAGCGTGGGCGGACACGAAAGCGTCCACGATCAAATTCTAGACGACATAAGTCTTGCACGTGTAGTCAAAGCGAAAGGTTATCGCATCATCTCTGCAGACGGACGACTCTTGTACAAAGTACGCATGTACACTGATTTAGAGTCATTGTGGCATGGTTGGACAAAGAACTTATACGCATTGATCGAATGCAACATTGTTTATCTCATTTTAGTTATCGTATTGGTTAACACCGCAATTGTCGGTCCATATTTTTCCGTTGCTTATCTGCTTGGAACTCTTCTTCATGGAGAAAGCAGCCCAGCGATCTTGTGGCTTACAGCTATGGTGGCATGTCAGTTCTCCTTACTCTACATTTGGTACCGCCGCTGCTGCGAACACTATCTTGGCGTAAATTGGAAACAGTTTTTTCTGCTACCGGTAGGCAGCTTAGCAATGACAGTCATTTATCTTTACTCTGCCTATCTCGTCCATAGCGGACACAAAGTAAGCTGGAAAGGTCGCCGTTATACAGTCAACACGTCCAAATCGATCGAAGACGATCTTGATTTGCCAGGACCTGTTGTTCCAGCCGATGCGTTGATCGCCGGGGAAGAATTGAACTGATAAATGCAGCCAAGAATGATTGATTGACTCTCCTGTGAAAAGTACTAATAGATTCATTCTTTTTAGCCGATACACGCTTCGCTATATTTCGGCAAGCATTCTTTTTAGCTTGTGTTTTTACCCGACAGGAACAAGTTCTACGCTATATGCGAAGGAGAAAGCAGCGACGAAACCGCCTGCAAAAAGTCTGGAAAGAAAAAACATGGTTTTCATCCCGGAAGGCACATTCTGGATGGGAACGAACATGCAATCGTTTCCAGATGCAGCACCAGTCCACCAGGTTCATCTAAGCGCTTTCTGGATAGACAAAACAGAAGTAAGCAACGAGCAGTTTGCCAGGTTTGTTAAAGCTACAGGGTATAAAACTGTCGCCGAGCGAGCGCCCGATCCCAAAGATTTTCCCGAAGCCAATGCGAATGATTTGGTGCCTGGTTCAATAGTATTTAGCCCGCCATCAAATGCAGTATCAATGCAAAATGCCTATGAATGGTGGAAATTTGTACCCGGCGCATGCTGGAAGCATCCGGAGGGACCGCAAAGCGAGATCAGCAAGCGCGGAAAATATCCGGTTGTGCACGTCAGCTGGGAGGATGCCGTGGCTTATGCAAAATGGGCAGGCAAGCGGCTTCCAACTGAAGCGGAATTTGAGTACGCGGCACGCGGTGGCCTTGATAAAAATATGTACAGTTGGGGGAATGAACTTAAACCAGGCGGCAAGTGGCAGGCAAACATCTGGCAGGGAACTTTTCCATACAAAAACACCGAAGAGGACGGCTATGCCGCTAGCGCACCAGGGGGCTCGTTTCCCGCAAACGGCTATGGACTCTTCGACATGACTGGCAATGTCTGGGAGTGGTGCGCCGACTGGTACCACCCCGATTATTACAAATCGCTGGCAAAAGAAACTACGGTAACTAATCCTACCGGTCCAAATGAAAGCTCTGATCCATCAGAACCCGGACTGAAAAAACGCGTGCAAAAGGGTGGTTCATTTATGTGCACTGATCAATATTGCGCACGCTACATTGTAGGAGCACGAGGCAAGGGCGAACCATCAAGCGGTTCTTCAAATGTCGGTTTTCGCTGCGTTAGCGATCATCCGCCGCACTGAGCGAACTTCCGCCGCGCTAAACTGCTCACCTCTATGATCGCAGCTTTGCATCCCGCCACAAAGTTGGGATGCGAATACTATAGCCGACCAATCTTGTATACTGTCGTCGATATCTCGACCCGCTTATCTTGGAATCCACAATGAATAAACCAACACAGTCAAGGTTCTCCAGCAAGAGCAAAAATGGAAATAGACGCCTTCCTCTAATTCTCTCAATGACACTTTTGCTTGGAGCATTCAGTCCGGCAGCAATAGCGGCAGATGAGATAGACAGGAAAAACCTGCCAGTCCCCGAACAGCCATTCACCCATTCTCTTAATAAAACACTGGAGGGCTCAGACCCCCAATGGCCTAATCCAGTAAAAGCACCAGACGGCGCACCAAATGTCATCCTGGTTCTTGTTGATGATGCCGGCTTCGGCAATCCATCGGCCTTCGGTGGCATGACAAATACACCCAACCTCGAGAAGGTCGCAGCAGAAGGATTAAAATACAATCGCTTCCACGTTACCGCACTTTGTTCGCCTTCGCGAGCAGCATTGATTTCAGGACGCAATCAACATTCAATCGGATTTGGTTCCATCGCTGAATTCGCAGGCGGATATCCGGGCTACAATGCCAGCTGGCCACGAAGTGCTGCTTCGATCGGAAAAATCCTCAGATACAACGGATATAACACAGCGTGTTTCGGCAAATGGCACCTGACTCCTGCAGATCAATTTGGTCCGGCGGGTCCATTCTACCTGTGGCCCAACAACTTAGGATTTACCTATTTCTGGGGTTTTCTTGGCGGCGAAACAGATCAATTTTCTCCACTCTTATTTGAAAACAACACAATTCTCGGCGCACCCAAAGAAAAAAACTTTTATTTCAACCACGCGCTTGCTGACCACACAATCGATTGGATTTCACAGCAACAATCCGTAGCACCCAAACAACCGTTTTTCATCTATTTCTCTACTGGTGCAAGCCATGCTCCGCACCAGGTTGCTGCAGAATGGGCCGATAAATACAAGGGCAAGTTTGATATGGGTTGGGACAAGTATCGTGAGCTTGTCTTCAAACATCAGAAGGAACTAGGTGTAATTCCAAAAGACGCCCAGTTAACTCCTCGCGACCCTGCATTTCCTGCCTGGGATTCTTTGACTGCAGAACAGAAAAAGTTGTATGCACGGCAAATGGAAGTCTATTCCGGATATCAGGAAAATACCGATTTCGAAATAGGCCGCGTGCTTGATCACATCAAGAAATTGGGAATTGCCGACAACACTGTGGTCATATGGATCTGGGGAGATAATGGTGCCAGCATGGAAGGAACCGAGACAGGTTCATTCAATGAAATGACCACCTTGAACGGAATTCCGCTTGCCCCTGAGCAGCAATTAGAGCTGATAAAGAAATATGGTGGTCTTGAAGCCTGGGGCGGCCCAACAACAGAACCGCACTATTCCTGCGCCTGGGCATGGGCTGGCAACGCTCCATTCCAGTGGGGCAAGCAGGTTGCTTCCCACCTTGGTGGCACTCGCGATCCGATGGTAATTTCCTGGCCCAAAGGCATCCAAGACAAAGGCAGCTTGAGGACGCAGTTCACCCATTTGATTGATGTGGCACCAACCATACTTGAACTGGCGCATATACCGCAGCCTGATACCGTAGACGGTGTCAAACAGATTCCAATTCACGGTACAAGCTTTGCGTATACTTTTTCCGATCCAACAGCAAAAGAGCGGCACACGCAACAATACTTCGAAGTATTCGGAAACCGCGCCATGTACAAAGACGGCTGGTGGTTGAGCGCCCGAGTTCAGCGAAAGCCCTGGAAAATTGACCCTGAAACTCTATCCAAACTCGCTCCAGGAAAATGGGATCCGGATAACGATCCTGTAGAACTTTACGATCTAAATTCCGATTTCAGTCAATCAAACAATCTGGCGGCAAAATACCCGGACAAAGTAAAAGAGTTGAAGAATCTTTTTTGGGATGAAGCGAAAAAATATCAGGTTCTTCCTTTGCTGGCAGGCATGTCTGTCTATATGGGACCTAAATTTATACCACCTCGCTCAGCGCTGACTCACTTCGAGTATCTTGCTGGAACTGAGAACATTCCGCCTACGGTATGCCCTCAAATTTTCAACCGTTCCTACACCGTATCTGCAGACGTAGAGGTTCCAGGAACAGGTGCAGACGGCGTGATAATGGCTAACGCTGATTATCTAGGTGGTTATGCATTGTACGTTGAAAATAAGAAACCTCGCTTTACATATAGCTTCATGGGAATTTCGGATAGCACAATTGTTTCCTCTGATGACTTGCCTAGCGGAAAGGTAAATCTGAAATACGAGTTTGTCTCAGACAAACCGGGGGCAATGGGAGCCGGCGGAGTACAAAAACTCTACATAAATGGAAAGCAGGTTGCTGAAGGAAGAATCGAGCATACGATGGCTGTGCTCACCACTTCATATGCCGGTTTCGATATCGGCAAAGATAACGGACTTCCAGTAAGCAGAACTTACGAATCAAAATTGCCTTTTGCATTTACAGGAAAAATCAACAAAGTCACAGTAGATCTCGGCGAAATGTAACGCTGATTCGTAAGGAACGACGCGAACAATCAAAGAGTATTCAAACAACTCCAGTCATCAAATTCCCCGGGGACAACCCGGATCTTCTGCCAGCCTAAGACATGAGAGCGCGTGATTTTATTGTGACAATGTTTTGTCATGATCCCAATTTCAACCGTTTTGAAAGCATGTGAACGTCAAGCGCTTTCAAACTTTTCAAATACATGCTAGGGTTCTGCGGTTGAAGACACTTGAGCATGCCGATACATATGGATAACGAATTCTCCAGACGAAATTTTCTGAAGGGCATATCTTATGCCTCCCTGCTTTGCACACAGTTTTTTGCCGGACGCGAGTCCTCTGCAATGGTGCCGGGTTACTCTGTAAATGTCCTTAAATCTGGCCCATGGGACGAGTTTTCGTATGGCGAACTCAGATTTGCTGACTCGCTGTTTCAGCATCAGTTCGAACAAACGATGAATGTAATCTTGCACCTCGACAATGACAGTGTGCTGAAGCCGTTTCGCCTGCGAACGGGGCAGGCTGCACCAGGAGCTGAAATGGGCGGTTGGTATGACGAAGATCCCGCATACAACCTGGATACGGGATACGAACACGGATTTGCACCGGGACATTCGTTTGGTCAATGGGTTTCCGCTCTTTGTCGGGCTTACGCCATAACTGGAAACCCGGAGTTCAAAACAAAAGCAGAAAAATGGATCGATCTTTATTCCAAAACAATTTCCCCCAAGTTCTACGATGATTTTCGCTGGCCGACATACACGTTCGACAAAATAAATCTTGGGCTGATAGACGCACATAAATATTTGGGAACGAAAAATGCTTTTTCAATTCTCGACAAAACGCTGAATACTGCGCTTCCGTTTTTCCCGGAAAGAGCGCTGGATCACGATGAACTGCGCGAGCGTCCGCATAAAAACGAAGCGTATTGTTGGGATGAGAATTACACGCTGCCAGAGAATCTTTTCATTGCTTATAACAGAGGCGCGGGAGATCGCTACAGGCAACTAGCAATCCGTTATCTGAAAGACGACACCTACTTCAATCCACTTTCTGAAGGCAAGAACGTTCTGCCGGATCACCATGCTTACAGCTACACAAATGCATTAAGTTCCGCAATGCAAGCATACTTGACGATGGGCAGCAAGAAGCATCTGATGGCAGCATACAATGCATTTGAATTTATACAGAACACGCAGAGTTACGCCACGGGTGGATGGGGTCCCGATGAGCGCTTCCGTTGGCCGGACAGCGATGATCTTTTCTCAAGTTTGAGCGATTCCCACAAGAGCTTCGAAACACCATGCGGCTCATACGCTCATTTAAAATTAGCTCGCTATTTACTGCGGGTCACTGGTGACTCCAAATACGGTGACAGCATAGAACAAATAATTTACAACACAGTTCTAGGCGCAAAGCCGCTGCAAGCAGATGGTCACGCGTTCTATTATTCCGATTTCAACTTTGAAGGTAAGAAGGTCTATCACAAAGAGAAATGGACATGCTGCTCCGGCACTCTTCCACAGGTAGTATGCGACTATCATGTTTGCGCTTATTTTCACAAAGGTCATCACCTTTACGTCAACTTGTATCTGCCATCATCATTGACCTGGAATGTGAATAACAATCCGGTCAACAACATCACTATTACGCAAACAACGGAATATCCGTTCGAAGAAAAAGTGCAATTCAAATTAGCAATGCAGCACCCTATCGAATGTTCAGTGCATTTGAGGATTCCTGCATGGGCTAAAACCTCGACAATCAAGGTTAATGGAGGGAAGGTCGAGCATAACGAAGGAACAAAAACATTATTCGGTTCAGGTTTCTCAGAACTCCGAAGAAAATGGCAAGACGGCGACACTATTGAACTAGAACTTCCTATGAATCTTCAACTTGTCCAAATCAGCAAGAAACATCCGGACGTATGTGCACTCGTTTACGGTCCAACCGTCCTATTTGGGATCTCGGGAACTAAGCCGAAAATTACTCGGGAGCAACTATTGGCGGCGCAACGAACCGGAAACAAGGAATGGACAGTAAAAACCAGAGAATCCGATCTTAAGCTGGTTCCATTCACCGCAATCAAAGACGAACAATACACAACATATTTTCAGTTGGGCTAAAAAAGCAGGCTAATTAATGCTCGTGTTCTAATTTTTCCAGAGCTTCAATATCAGCTAGGTCTTGCGTGCGGGCGGTAGCCTTCTTATTCCTGATAAGGCTTTCCTTATTTATGAAGTTTACAGTCACTCCTTCGACATCAAGCTGAACCTTACTTGCATAACATTCCGAAAAATTGACTCCATCAGCATCTGTAATTAGATCAATTCTGCTTGGTGGATAGCCTAGCTGCACGATGTATTCAGGAGTTACCAAATCATCTACAGTAACACCCAGGCTAGCGAAACCAAATTGCTTCAATACTTCAATCAACTTTAAAGCATTGGAGCTGTTCCTCTCAATCCATACGTCAATGTCTTTGGTGTACCTTGGACACCCGTGTGCAGCCAGCGCGTAGCCACCGATCACAACATATTTGACTTCATTTGCGTTTAACAACTGCAAGAACTCTTTGAAGTCTTGGTTCAGCACCGTACCTCCATTTATGATATTCGCAACGAATTTGCTCCAATGCGGCTAAGCGCTGCTGCGGAGTCTGCGCGAGCCAATACTTCGCGTCGTTTGGATCTTGGTCGTGCAAGCCACGGCGAAAAACTACCTTTGCTATTGGTTCATGTGTCATTCTTCTATTCTACCTATCAGCCGCCGCTCTTTCCAGCAATTTTTCAGCTGAACCAGCTGAGCTATAATGAGAAAAGCGGCTTTAGGAAACCATCGGATATGAGCTTTCAGGCTTTCCTTTGTTCATGCGCAGGACTCTGTTTGATGGCTTGCCTGGCATACAGTTGCTTATTACCAAAGCCAGTACCGAAGCCGCTTGGGTTCAGCGACGTGGTCAAAATGTTGGCAGTACGAGCGGTACCTGACGATGCCCAGCTTAGCCGTCCTGTCTTCCACAATGGGGATCCTTGTGTTCACATACAGATTGGTAAAGAGGCAAGGCAACCTGCCTGCGAAACGAGGATGCCAGAACCAATAATACAGCTCCAATAAAATGGCCTTGCGAACGTAGAGCGATATCAGGCCGATCAGCCCATAGGCAGTGACGTTCCGAATTTTCGACATCCTTAGCTAGAGTTAATTGCGTTTTTTAGTAATAACCGCAATTTGTAATGCCGGCGTTCGGGTTTCCACGTAGACCCCGGCCGTACTTTGTTTTAGAGTTCATCTATTGAAGAGCGAAGCGGTTCTCTTCCTTATATATATGACTCACGCATAACTTTGCGCGGTCTGCTTCTAAAAGGTTTGGATTGTGGGGACTGGTGCAGCATGGCAGATCAGCTAAACGACGGCGCGCGCGAAAACGCTCAGAAAGCGGAACAAAACGGCGGACATGATTCGCTAATCAATAGAATGGCACAAGAGAAATTGCTTCTGACGCAGCAAAGCAATCAGAGCGGCAACTTGATGTCGTTTGATCATGCTCCGGATAACGCACTTACACGCTATGGAATGGCAACCGCGAAAGGTTTGACCCATGTTCCAGAAGGAATGTGGAAGGCTGCAGTCCAAAACGTTGAGCATCCAACAGAACTTTTGCAAACAGCGGCCATGGGCGCTGGAACAGCTTTTGTCTTAAAGACTCTTTTGCCCGAAGGCGGCATGGCAGGCAAACTTGCTGCAGCCGGTCTCGGAGCTTACTTCACTTACAAAGCAGCCGAACCTATACTCGACGCTTACAAGATTGCAGGCAACACGAATTCAATGCGAGAGTTAAACGCTGCATCCGTGCAGATCGGTGATGCCGGCGGATCATTCATCGTCAATACTGCAATCGCTGCCGCGGGTTACAAAATTGGATCGCGCTACACAGATCGTATGCTGACTTCGCAGGCATTCGATGGTTTCGCGGATGCCAAAGCGAACTTCTATTCCAAACTCGGTGACACGAGTACAAAAATGTTTCAGAAAATCAGTTGGGGAAGCTCAACTGAATCTTCAACCGGCGGCAAATTGCAAAGCAATTTTGTCAACGCTGATGGAACAGTGAAATTCGCAGCCTCCGAAAGAAGCGCGCCAACAGGCGATGTAAAAGGCGAGGTGGATCCGAACAAGCCGATGGAAGTATCGGTTATGTTGAAGTCCAAAGCGACAGAACTGAAAACACAGCGCACAATGGATAGAATTGCTCAAGGCAGACAGGCACCATTGAATGACACGCAGATGGCGGAGCAATTCGGTCCATCAAAAGAATCAATCGACTCTATCACCAAGTTCGCTCAAGAGAACAATCTCAAAGTCAGCGAGATTAATCCGGCGTCAGGGCGAGCAGTGCTCAGCGGAACAACTGGACAAATGTCGGAGGCTTTCAAAACGAGGCTTACTGAGTTTGAACATCCATCGGGCGTAACATTCCATGGACGCGAAGGTAGCCTTTCTGTACCGTTGGAACTGACCAAACACGTAGTAGCAATTTTGGGCATGGACAATCGCCCACAAGCAAAATCGTATATTGTGAAATTTGCTGGACCAGTTCCTGAAGGACCGAAGGATGGACCGATCACGCCTCCGCCAGACGCCCCCGCAGGTCCTCCAAAGCCACCGCCGGGGACGGACCCACGCGCGGTTCGCGGATTCATGCCACAGGATGTAGCTAACGCTTATAACTTCCCCACGGAATCCATGGGCAAAGGTCAGGGCGTTGCAATTATTGAACTCGGCGGCGGCATCGACCTCGCCGACAACGCGAAATACTATGAAGAACACGGACTGCCTCAACCAAGCAAGATAAACGTTATCGAGATTGGTGGTGCGAAGAATGCACCAGGCGGAGCCGCCGACGGTGAAGTCTTGTTAGACTCGCAAGTAATTGGTGCAATTGCGCCCGAAGCAACACAGAATTTAATCTTTGCACCGAACAGCGAAAAAGGATTCATCGACGCTATCACCAGGTCAACTTTCCCCGAAGCCGGAGAAACACCAAATTCATCAATAAGCATTAGCTGGGGTCAGAACGAAGAAGGCTGGTCAAAGCAGGCCATCGACGGTATGAACGCAGCATTTAAGAAAGCATTGCTCAAAGGCATTTCCATTTTTGCAGCATCGGGAGATGATGGTGCTCAAGACAATGCGGCCACTCGAGGCAAGTTGCTAACCGACTATCCTGCCTCGGATCCCCAGGTCACCGGCAGTGGTGGCACACGCCTTGAAGTAGGCAGCAACGGAAAAATGAGTCGGGAAACAGTATGGAACAATCACCGTCCGAATGATGCAGGTGGTGGCGGCATAAGCCAGGTGTTCCCGCCGCAGGACTTCCAGAAAGACGCAAAAATTCCGAACCATGCCACCACAGGGCAACCGGGGCGTGGCGTACCTGACATCGCCGGTAACGCAGATCCGGTAACAGGTTATCGCATTCGTGTCGGCGGTTTCGAAAGTCTCACAGGTGGCACCAGCGCGGTATCGCCTTTGTACTCAGCATTGATGATGCGAATCAATGGAGCACTCGACAAACCATTCAGCACGCCTCTCAACCAGTGGTTGTATAAGAACGCAAACAGCGGCATCTTCAATGACGTCACCATCGGCGACAATAACGGCTACAAAGCCGGACCCGGATGGGATGCCGCAACCGGTCTCGGCTCCATCGATGGCACCAAGATGCTCAATGCAATTCGCAGCAACCCACACCTCCCGACAAACCCCGGAGAATTCCGCTGGGTAGGTCCCGGAACAACAGGCAGCGACACGCAACAAGGCAAATAAGCTTGTGTAAAACTGTGGCATGATCTTAACGTCAACCAAAATCAAAAAAAAATACGAGCGACCGACGCCTCAATATCAGGTGCTAGTTCGTATTACCCGCAATAAGTAATGCTTCGTTTCAACTAGTTTTCAAACTATGTCTCTAGCCTGAGTTTGATTTTGGTAAGGACGGGGGTATGAATGATGGCGAGTTTGGAATCGAGCTCTGTTGAACGCCGAGACGACGAGCTGCATTGTCCTCCAATAAGGCTAATAGATGACTTGTCTTTCTACAAAGCTCCTTTGTTCGATGCAAAAGTTTCATCGACCAACGCAGCCGTGAGCAAAGAATTAGCGAAAGCCACCCAAGATAGTATCGAGTTCTGCAGGACACATGCAATAGAGATCGCTAGTATTGCTATTGGCGTGCTCGCTACCATGCGTCCAAAACTCACAATAAAATTCCTCGATACATTATCCGGCCGCGAAGCAGGGACTTGCGCGGGTCTGCGTATTGTGTCTAAGGTAGACGCTGGACTTGCAGATTTCGACAAAGGCCTGGAGTCATTTGCACAAATGAGTAATAGAGGTATGGATGGAAAGATAGTTGTTCAAGGAGGCAAGCCTCGCCCCAAGCCCAGCGAACCATATCCAACTCCGGATAAGCCATATCCAGCTCCGGATAAACCATATCCAGCTCCGGACAAACCATATCCAGCTCCAGATAAACCATATCCAGCTCCAGACCAACCTTACCCTACCGACGGAAACGTTAGACAATCACGTTAGTTGGATTCACTGTCGTGATTTTAAGATCAGATGCATTATGAGCACGAATATGCACTTCATCTGTGTGCATCCACACCTGAAGAAGTGAACTCGCCTTCACTACAATGCTTTGTAGCGTTGGCAATATAGCCTAAATTGGGGAATCTAAGTATGTCAGACTGTAATAGTGATTCTATACCTGGACTAGTTTCAAAATGGACTCGCGAATTTGTGTCAGGCTGGAATGATGAAGCCAGAGATAAAGGGTACGAGCGTCTTCCTAATCTGTATGAGAAAGTGTTTGATACTAAATCGCTGAGTGTTGGAAAGGAACTGTCGAAAGCGGCTCTTTCAGAAAGTAGTGAATTGCTGGAGAAAAGCACGTACGATCTGGACCAACTGAGTCCCGCCGGAAAAGTAGAGGCAGCATGTACTGCGGTGCGTCTTACTGATGAAACCAGAGCAAAGGTAAAAGACATGGTGAACTTACCCAAGCTCGACATTATTACGAAATCGCTCAATGATTCCGCACCGACTTTATCTTCTCTGCACGTAGTTGGCAAAGACAACAAAGTTATTTTCGAACACCAGTACGAAACCCCCTGGTCAAAGCTTTCATTCTAGGCTTTCAACTCAGAAAGGGCCTTGAAGTAGGCGACGAACATTTTGATGCCGCCTGAGCCTTGCTGCCAATCGAAGTTTTCGTTGATAGCATGGTAGCCATGTTCTGGAAGTGAAAGTCCGAGGAACATCGAATCTTTGCCCAGCACCTTTTTCATGCTTACGATTGCGCCGATGGAGCCACCTTCGCGTACGAATGCGGGCTCTTTGCCGAATGCTTGTTTCATGGCTACGGCTGCAGCTTTTGCTTCCGCGCAATCTTTATCACCAACGTAAGCGCTCAGAGATCCTTCGCGAATTATTTCCGCATCTGGACATTCTTTCTTGACGAAATCTTCGAACGCTTTGGCAATTTTTTGTGGATCTTGATTTGGAACAAGACGCATACTTATTTTCGCTTCTGCATGATACGGCACGATTGTTTTGACACCGGGGCCGTGATAACCACCACTGATACCATGCACTTCAAAAGTGGGACGTGCCCAGATGCGCTTGGCACCATCAAGTGTGTCATCGGTACGTAGCTTCAGCAATTCGTGTGCCTTCTTAAACCCTTGCAGATCGAATCCTGATTTAACGAAATCTTGTGCGTCTTGATCAGAAATTTCTTTCACATCATCATAGAATCCAGTGAAATGAACCTCACCCGTTTTCGCATCGAAGCATTTCGAAATTAGCTGGGCGAGTTCAGCAATTGGGTTGCGCGCAAGACCGCCTGTGAGTCCAGAATGCACATCTTTTGTGCCCGTCTTGAGCCGCACAAGCATTCCCTGCAAGCCACGCAATCCGTATCCAATTGCAGGGCGCTCACGTGAAATCCAAATGGTGTCGCTAACGGCAATGTAATCTGTAGCAAGCTTTGCCTTGTTGTCCTGCAAGAATTGCTCGAAACTTGGGCTGCCAATCTCTTCTTCGAGCTCCCAAATAAATCTGATGTTTAGTGGAACTCCATTTTCGCGCGCATACTTTGCTGCGTACAAAACTGCAAGCGCCGGACCTTTATCGTCGGTAGTACCACGTCCCAAATACTTGTCGCCCTCAATTTTCATTTGAAATGGATGAGACAACCACTCTTCAGGATCAGCCGGTTGAACATCAATGTGATTGTAAATCGTGGCTGTCTTATCTTCTTTCCTGGAGAGAAATTCGCCTACGACAACTGGGTTGCCTTTGGTCTGAATCAGCTCAGCATTGCCACCCATCTCTTTGATAATCTCAACAGCTCGCTGCCCGCAACGAACCATGTCTTGCTTGCGTTCGGGATCGGCCGAGACACTTGGAATATCAACCAGGTCTTTCAAGTGCTTTTCATAGCGCTCGCGATTGTTGGCGATGTATGTATCAAGAGCTTTTTCTTGTATTTCGACAGTCATTTTTCTCTCCAGCAGTTGAACGGTGACGACTCTTTCGTCAGGACTGTTTTTGCAGATGGATATTTTCCCACTTATCAAGGGAAAAATTCAATAATTGACATGTCTGTGCAGATTATTTGAGCCGCACTAGATTACATTTCATAATTGTGCCGGCTTGTATTCTCGTTTGTAAAAAATGGTAGGGGCTCCTCACGGGCGCCTTTGAGAAGGTTTTTAAAGGGCGCCTGTGAGGCGCCCCTACCATTTTCCGTAGTTCACCAGTAGCAGGAGTTGTATTATTTTCACTGCAACTTACGCAGGAAATCAAATGAGCCTGAATCTTGAATTCATCCATCACGTGGCAATAATTTGTTCTGATTATGAGCGATCCAAAAAGTTCTATACAGAAATTCTTGGTCTGAAGATAATCGCGGAAAACTACCGCGAGGAACGCAAATCATATAAGCTTGATCTGGCAGTCGGAAAGTCCAGCCAGATTGAGTTATTCTCCTTCCCGGAGGCACCGCCAAGAGTAACGAATCCGGAAGCGCAAGGATTGCGACACCTGTCATTCGCTGTGAGCAATATCGACCAACAAATCGAACTGCTAAAGCAACAAGGTGTTGAAGTATTACCTGTCCGCATAGACGAATACACAGGCAAGAGATTCGCCTTCTTCTTTGATCCTGACGGATTACCGTTAGAGTTGTACGAACAAGTGTGACGATAAAAATCAAAAGAGTATCTTTACTCGATCCGCTTTTTTAGCGTTCTCAGCACTGTAACACCAAACAACACAGCTGCGGCAATGCTCATTGCTATTTTTGCAATGGTAATTGTGAGGACTTTACCAGAATTTAGATCATGACCCCAAACCAAAAACAGCAACACGATCGCGAGCAACATGCAAATAATTCGGTTGGAAAAAGCTTCGCTTGTATGGCCCAATTTCGCGTGAGTCTCTGCCTCCCAAAAGGTAAGCAAGCCCATCATTAGGAACAGAGGCGGCAACACAATTTTGGATGCAAAAATGATCCCGATTATGAAAGTTGCAGCAAAGCTCACTTTAGCGGCAATCAATTGCTTTTTGTAGGTCTTTTCGTTAGCAAGGACCGGCTCGTTTTTATCTTCTTCCATGCTACGGATACTAGAGATGCAACGAAGCGCGGTCAAATTAATTAAGAAAGCCAAAGGGATAAAATCTTGTTGGGCAGAGGTTTTCCTGCGCAAGGTGCAGGAGGCTTGCTCATGAAATCAAGATCGCCGAGATTTACTTCGCCGGCAATTCCTTCTTATATGGAAGCGGAATGTATTGCACGTTCGGATGTTGCACGCCTGTTTGCGGATATAGATCCATCAAATCGTAGAGCTCTTCTGGCATGCCTACTTGAACAGGCAAGCCGAGTGCACGAACGTCTTCAACTGTAAGCGGATGATCGTGCGTCCATTTTCCAGAGAGAAGCTCCTGAGAAATCCTTGGAATATCCTCTGCTTTAACTTTTATCTCGGGCACATGATCTCGCAAGATCTTTTGCAATAGATTATCCATTTGACGCACAGATTTTGCAGCGATATCGGCAAGAATCAGTGTTTCATCCGAAATTTTTTCAACCGATTTTTGCTCGACAAGTTTGAGCAAACTAACAGCAGGGCTTGTGCCAATTTGCGGATCAACCGGACCAAGCACGGCATTTGCATCCATGACAATTTCGTCGGAAGCAAGCGCGAGCAGCGTTCCACCAGACATTGCATAATGGGGAATAAAACAGGTAACCTTTGAAGGGTGTCGAGTGAGTGCACTGGCTATTTGATGCGCGGCAAGAACTAAGCCACCAGGAGTGTGCATGATCAGATCGATAGGCATGTTTGATGGGGTCAGATTGATGGCACGCAGAATCCTCTCCGAATCTTCTATATTAATGAAGCGAGCAACCGGCAAACCGAGAATCGCCATTTTCTCAGTTCTGTGTATCAGAACTATGACTCGGCTTCCGCGCTTGCGTTCAATCTGGTGAATTAAAGCACGCCGTGCGGCCTCCAACCGTGCCTGACCAAAAGCGGGAAGCACCATGGTGAAGAAAAATAGAATGATCAACCAATCCATATATTAATTTGTCGAACGTTTTTTGCCGCCATCGACAAATAGTGTAACACCATTTATGTAGGATGCTTTTGCCGATGCAATGAAACAGACCGCAGCTGCATATTCTTCGGGTGTTCCCATTCGTCCTGCGGGAATGGATTTCTTTAGGTCATCTTGATACTGCTCGCGGGTCTGTCCGGTTCTTTTCAGGCGGGCTTCCATCAGTTCTTCGGTACGATCGGTATGGATCATTCCCGGAGCAACGCAGTTGACGGTGACTCCGAATCCGCCGACTTCGTCTGCAAGTGCTTTGCTTAAAGCAGTGGAAGCGGAACGCAACGCAGTGGAAACGGCGAGCATGGGAATTGGTTCGACGACACTCAATGAAGTGACAGTTATGATTCTCCCCCATTTGCGTTCTTTCATGCCGGGAAGAAATGCTTGATTGAGATCGACGACGGTCAGGAAAAGGCGGTTGAACCCTTCTTCCCAATCTTCATAAGGAGTATCTTGCACGGTGCTGGCTTTCGGACCGCCAACGTTGTGGAGAAGGATATCGACGCCGTCCCAATCTGACTTGATTTTTTCTGTTACGGCTCTGCGTGATGAAACATCGAGGAGATCGCAAACGGCATATTTGATTTCACCGGATCCTTTTTTGGCGAGTTTCTCTTTTGCTTCCTGCAGGGCTGCTTCGCTGCGACCAAGAAGGTAGACGTCGCAGCCTTCTTCGTAAAGGGCTTCTGCAGACGCGAAGCCGAGACCTTTTGATGCACCGCAGACCAGTGCTTTCTTGCCTTTTAGACCTAGATCCATTTTTTCTTTCCTTCTACGCTTGCGGGCGACGCATGGCATCGCCCCTACACATAAATGGATCCGCTTATCGGATCCGTTTTGATGGGCGCCCGTGAGGCGCCCCTACCATCCCGTTGTTGCCATTAGTTGCATATATGTCTGTACATTTTTTGGAATAGTTGAGCAGCAGCAGCCCCGGGAGCGCCGCCAGCCTGGCGGCTTCTAATTACACAATCTAGCGGTATTTGTAACAGACGGTTTTAACTTCGGAGAAGAATTCGAGAGCATAGCGTCCGCCTTCGCGCCCGATACCGCTTGATTTTTGTCCGCCGAATGGTGTGCGCAAATCGCGGGCGAACCAGCAATTTATCCATACAATTCCTGTTTTGATATCGCGGGACATTCTGTGCAAGCGGTCTACATCCTTGCTCCAAACGCTGCACGACAAGCCGTACTGGGTTGAGTTGACCATGTTGAGGACTTCTGCTTCATCCTTAAATGGTATGACTGGCAGAACGGGCCCGAATATTTCTTCCTGGCATACGCGTGATGAATTGTCGATTTCACTGATCAGTGTAGGACGGAGAAAATTGCCTCCGCCGAGATCTTTTATGCGTTCACCACCATAAAGTAGTTTGCCGTCTTTCTTTCCGATCTCTATATAAGATTCAACCTTGGCTAAATGCTCCGCACTGATTAACGCACCCATTTGCGTGCTGTTTTCCAGAGGGTTGCCGACCTTGATGCCCTTTACGCGTTCAAGCACTGCTTCACAAACTTGCTTGTACGCTGCTTCTTGAACAAATAGTCGCGAACCTGCCAGACAAATTTGCCCCTGGTTACGATAAGCTGCACGCACCGCAGTTGGTATCGCCTCGTTCAAATCAGCGTCAGCAAAAACTATATTTGCACCTTTGCCTCCAAGTTCAAAACTCAACTTCTTCAATGTAGGCGAAGCCGCTGCCATAATCGCGCGGCCGGTTGAGGTTTCACCTGTAAAAGAAATGCTGCGAACATCTGGGTGAGTACACAGCGCTTCTCCAGCAGACTGTGGACCAAAACCGTTCACGACATTGAAGACCCCTTCTGGCAAACCGGCTTCTTGCACGATCTTTCCGAGCAAATAAGCAGTATATGGAGTCCACTCAGCCGGCTTTAAGACGCAGGTATTGCCCATCGCGAGACACGGCGCAATTTTCCATGTCGCCAGGTACAAGGGTAAGTTCCAAGGTGTAATTAGCCCGACTACACCGAGTGGTTCTCTAAATGCGAAATGACGCTCATCGCGATCTACAGTAAAACAATCTTCGTGCTGAGCTTGAGCATAATCAGCAAAGAAGTGGAAATTTTGGGCTGAACGCGGAATATCACCATCTCTACTTTCACTAATAGGTTTGCCCGTATCGGTTGTTTCAGCAATCGCAAGAGCGTCGCGGTTTTCCAGAATCAGATCGCCAATTTTGCGTATGATCTCACAGCGCTGTTTCATGCTCATACGCGGCCACGGTCCATTATCGAAAGCCTTTTTCGCAGCCGCCACGGCACGCTCAATATCTTCCTTGCCACCCGATGCAACTTTTGCAAACGACTCGCCTGTAGCAGGGTTTATGTCCTCAAAATACTGACCCGAAGCAGGAGCAGCAAATTGGCCATTGATGAAGTTGTCTATGGTCTTGGTTTCAGTAGCGATTGCCGGGCTCATCAGTTTCTCCTGCATCAAGGCGATGCTCGTGTGGATTTTATCTATTATTCAGCTCTTTTTAAGCCTGAGCTTATTCCTTAAACATTGCTATGGCTTTTATCTCAATAAAGTTGCGACCTGGAAGCGCAGCAGCCTGAATAGTAGTGCGAGCCGGCGGCTCGGCAAAGTTGAAGTGCTGAGCATAGACTTTGTTGTAAGCAGCGAAGTCCTTCATATTTGCCAGAAAAATCGTCATGTCCACGAGGTCTTCCAATCCGAGCCCTGCGGCATCCAATACTCGCTTCAAATTGGCAATGCAGCCGTTTGTTTGAGCTTCGATGTCATACGAGCTCACTTTCCCCTCGGCATCCAAAGTGATACCACATTCGACACCAGTATGCGGGTCTCGGCAGCCCTGTCCAGAAATGAAAAGCAAATGGCCTGCTCTAATTGCGTGCGAGTACGAACCCAGCGGGACTGGCGCCGGCTCTTCAACATGAATAGCCTTTCGCAAAACCGCAGCCTGGCTGCCTTTATTTTCCATATCTCTCTCCAAGCTTAAGCGTTGAATAGTGCCTGAAGAGCACCTTGCAAAGAAGAAGGGAACCCAAAGCACCCTAAACTAAGTTTTGCAGCTCTTCGCTCATTCCCTTGACATATTAGAGCATTTCAGCCCGCGTTGTATCCGCAATGCGGATCGCCAGCGTACATCACTTGTCTACACAAGAGTTATGAGAAAAGAAATACTAGCAAAAGGCTCTGCAAATATCGCTTGCTTATTGCGATAATTAGACGCAATTCGTCATGGCGGAGTAAGTGATGCCTTGAGCAGCCACAATCTCATCACTGCATATTTCGCAAGCGCAAAAAGGAAGCAATGAGCCAGAGCAGCACTATGAGCACATTTAGCACGATAAACCTGAAAAAATGGATCGAAGAGCATCGCCACCTTTTGAAGCCGCCGGTTGGCAACAAAATGATCTGGAAGGATCGCGAGTTCATAATTATGGTGATTGGCGGACCCAACACGCGCACCGATTATCACAGCAACGGCGGCGAAGAATTCTTTTATCAGCTTGAAGGTGACATGGTTCTCAAGCTCATCGAGGACGGAAAACCGACAGACCTGACTATAAAAGAAGGCGAAATTTTCCTGCTCCCGCCCAATGTCCCGCACTCTCCGCGCAGACCTGCAAATACTATCGGATTGGTAATTGAGCGCCAGCGCCGCCCCGGCGAAAACGACAGCCTCTCCTGGTATTGCGAAGCTTGTGGAGAGAAGCTCTATCAGGAAAGCTTCTTTCTGCAAAACATAGAATCGCAGTTTGGCCCGGTTTTTGATCGGTTCTACGATACAGCGGAAAACAGCACTTGCAAGAAATGCAATATTAGGGCCGAGCGTCCGAAAGCCGAGGTGGCGCAGTGAAGAAAGCGGACATTCATGCGCATATTCTTCCAGCGAAGATTCCCGATTTCAAAGCGAAATTCGGCTACGGTGGTTTCATCGTGCTTGATCACAATGAGGACGGCACGGCAAAAATGCTGCGCGACGACGGTAAGTTTTTCCGCTCCATCGAACGCAATTGTTTTGATTCAGATGTGCGCATAGCCGAACTTGACAAGCGCAGGGTTGATGTTCAGGTAGTTTCCACAGTGCCAGTAATGTTTAGCTACTGGGCAAAGCCAAACGACTGCCTCGAGATATGCCGTTTTCTCAATGACGATATCGCGCAAGAAGTGGAACAACACCCGAGCAGATTGATTGGGCTTGGAAGCGTTCCCATGCAAGATTCGGCGCTTGCTGTGAAGGAACTCGAGCGCTGCGTCAAGGAACTGGGTCTTGCAGGAATTCAGATTGGCTCACACGTCAATGAGAAGAATTTGAACGAAGCAGAATTATTCCCAATATTCGAAGCAGCAGCGGCTCTTGATGCCTGCGTCTTCGTTCACCCCTGGGACATGCTCGCGCAAGATCGCATGCAGAAATATTGGGCACCATGGCTGGTGGGCATGCCGACTGAAACTACACTGGCAATTACCTCAATGATTTTTGGCGGGGTGCTTGAACGATTGCCGAATTTGCGAGTAGCTTTTGCACATGGTGGCGGTTCTTTCCCGGGTACATTCGGGCGCATCGAACATGGGTTCAACGCGAGACCAGATCTCTGCGCAGTCGATAACAAAAAATCGCCACGCGATTATTTAGGATCGTTCTGGGTTGATTCACTTGTGCACGACCCCGACATGCTGGCTTTTGTAGTTAAGCTGTTCGGAGAAAGCAAAGTCGCGCTCGGCACTGATTATCCATTTCCTCTGGGTGAAGAAGAACCGGGACAGCTCATCGAATCATGCGATTTGCTGAGCAATTCTTGCAAGGAAAAACTTCTGTACAAGAACGCGCTAGATTGGTTGGGCGAGCGCTCAATTGCAAAATCATGTCTCTGCCAATCTCACAACAGTAAGGTGAGCACATAATGTCGGGAACCGAAGCCGTTGGTTATGAGTCTCTGGCAAGCTACGATAACAGCGAACGTTTTGCCAAACTTATGGACAAGCGCGATCCGCTCGCACAATACCGCGATCAATTTTTGATACCACTGCATAACGGCGAGCAGGTCGTCTATATGGCGGGAAATTCGCTGGGCTTGCAACCACTAAATGCACGCAAATATATCTTGCAGGAGCTGAAAGACTGGGGAGACCTGGGTGTTGAAGGACATTTTCACGCAAAAAATCCATGGATGCCCTATCACGAGAATTTGACCAATGCCAGCGCGAGACTAGTCGGTGGATTCCCGCATGAAGTTGTGGTAATGAATTCGCTTACAGTGAACCTACATTTGATGATGGTCAGCTTCTACAAGCCAGACAAAAACCGATACAAAATACTCATCGAAAATAATACCTTCCCGTCCGATCAATATGCCGTAGCATCGCAGGCACAGTTTCACGGATATGATCCAGAAAAAGCCATTATCGAAACCAAACCTTCACCCGACGAATTATGTCCGACAACTGAGGAGATTATTTCGCTCATCGAGAAGGAAGGTGACAGCATAGCGCTTGTTTTGTTAGGTAACTGCAATTACTTGAGCGGCCAGGCATTCGATATAAAAGCAATTACAAAAGCCGCGCACAAGAAAGGTTGCAAAATGGGAGTCAACCTTGCCCACGGCGCCGGCAATCTGGAATTGCATTTGCACGATTGGAACGTCGACTTTGCCGTCTGGTGCAGCTATAAATATTTGAACGCTGGTCCTGGTGGCATTGCCGGATGCTTCGTACACGACAAATACGCAGCGGAATTTGAACTCCCTCGTTTTGCCGGATGGTGGGGTCATGACAAAGAAACCCGATTTCA
>JBIKOL010000255.1:0-6667 GCA_044358055.1 Obscuribacteraceae bacterium (SeqCode) | reverse complement strand
TGGCAGCTGAGCAACCCACCAATTTTCCAGCTTGCATCACTCATGGCTTCAATGGAAATTTTTGATAAAGCAGGAATGCCCGCTATTCGAAAGAAAGGAGATCTGCTTACCGGCTTCCTCGAGCATTGCTTGCGACAAATTCCGCAAGACAAAGTCCAGATAATGACACCACGCAATATTAAAGAACGCGGCTCTCAACTGTCGTTGAAGATGGGACGCAAAGCCAGAAATCTGGTAAAACGACTAAAAGACAGCGGTATCATATGCGACTTCAGAGAGCCGGACATAATTCGCGCAGCACCGGCGCCACTCTACAATACATTTTTTGATGTCTATCGATTTGCAAATGTAATCGCAGAAGAGTGCAAGGGGTAAGCAGAAATGCAGGAGCAAGAAAACGACAAGAACAAAGTAACCCTCGTTGGAGCCGGGCTTATCGGCTCGCTTCTTGCGATTTATCTTGCCAAACGAGGCTTTCCCGTCGAAATATTTGAAAGACGCCCAGATATGCGAGTCGAGGAGATAAGCGCAGGAAGATCAATCAACCTGGCTATCTCTACTCGTGGAATTCATGCGCTGCAGCGACTGGGCATTGATAAAGATGTGCTATCACGGGCGGTGCCTATGCGCGGAAGAATGATTCATTCGCTTGAGGGTGAGCTGACCTTCCAGCCCTACGGGATGAGCGATGAAGAATACATCAACTCAATTTCTCGTGCGACTTTAAATAAAGCTCTGATGAGCAGCGCAGAGCAGTCGGGCTCAGTGAGTATACAGTTCAACCAGAAAGCCTGCGGGGTCGATTTTGACAGTCACGTTTTGAGCCTCTTGAATGAACGCAACAAAGAAGTGACTGAGCATAAATATACACGTTTGATTGGCACGGACGGATCCGCCTCGGCAATTCGTGACGCCATGATTGAACTTGATGGATACGACTGCATCGAATCTGCTCTGGAATATGGCTATAAAGAATTGCTGATTTCACCGAAGGACGATGGTTCATTCAAACTAGAGAAAAATGCATTGCATATCTGGCCACGCGGAAACTTCATGCTGATTGCATTGCCAAATTACGAAGGAAGTTTCACCTGCACCTTGTTCCTTCCATTCGAGGGTGATGTTTCATTTGCTAAATTGCACAGCGACAAAGCTGTCAGTGAGTTCTTCAATAAATACTTTAAGGATGCGGTGCCGCTCCTAGATGATCTCACCGAAACTTTCCGCAGTAATCCGACCGGGCACATGGTTACTGTCAAAACCTCGCCCTGGAATGTGAGCGGCGAAGTTCTCTTAATGGGCGATGCCGCACATGGTATCGTTCCATTTTATGGACAGGGAATGAACTGCGGTTTCGAAGATTGCACGGTGTTCGATCACCTTCTGCAAAAATATGAAACCAACGACGCCATCGACTGGAGCGAATTATTTGGCGATCTGTATAAGGAACGCAAAGTGAACACAGATGCGATTGCAGATATGGCAGTCGAAAACTTTGTCGAGATGCGTGACAAGGTTAGCGACAAAAACTTTCTCCTGCAAAAGGCTGTTGAAAAAGTACTGCAACGCGAATTCCCCGGTCGGTATGTTTCTCGTTATGCTCTTGTGACCTTCAGCAACTTGCCATATAAAGTGGCAATGGATGTCGGTGTGATCGACGAAGAAATCTTGAGTGAACTTTGCGAGGGCTTGAGCGATCCAGAAGCGGTTGATCTCAAGAAAGCAGAGAAACTTATCACAAGCAAGCTGGCGCCAGTTTTGGCACCATACGTAAAAGAACTTCAAGCCGCAGTTCAACACTAGGAGGAACAATGTCTTTACCATTTGAACCGTTGCTTACAATTGAACGGTCTTCCCTGCCGGAAGTCACTATATATGGTGCGATGGCAGTTGTTGATGGCGAAGGCAGATCATTAGTTTCACTCGGGGATCAGGAAGCTAAATTCTGGACCAGATCATGCCTGAAGCCCTGGCAGTTGCTGAATCACCTGCATGTTTTAAGAAAGCATTATCCGCAGCTCAGCCATAAGCACCTTGCACTGATGCTTTCCTCTCACAGTGCTCAGAAGTATCATCTTGAAGCACTCGATGAAATTGAAAAAATCGGTGGCACATCCGATGCCGATTTGCAAAACACGCCACTTTATCCGATCAACCCTGCTGAGCGCATGGCTTACCGTGCTGCGAAACTGCCGCCCTGCTCACGCTGGGGATCTTGCAGCGGCAAACACATGGGTTTCATCATGGCGTTGAAAGCTCAGCATGAAGACGCAAGCAAATATCTTGACCCTGAGTCAAAACATTTTGCCGGAATGAAGAGAATGCTTGCACATCTCTTGCAGATCGATTGGCAAGATATTCCGCAAACGACAGACGGTTGCCGCTTGCCCAACTATGCGTTCAAGCCCAGGGAAATAGCCCGGCTCTACAACCAGTTGGCACGACCTTATTCATCTTTGGGTCTGCCGCAGGCTGATGCGGACCTGCAGGAAAAGCTTGCTGAATTCGACAGCCTGAAAGTATTTATGAGCCAAAACCCGGAATACGTTGGAGGTGACGAGCGCTTTGATACGGAGCTGATGCAGGGCAAGTACACTGACACGAACGAAGCAATGCTGCTAGCCAAAGAAGGTGCCGACGGAGTGCTCACAATTGGTCTAGCACCATGCAAGAAATATCCGAGTGGACTCGGCATCATGATTAAATCCTCTTCTGGTGATGACCCTCGCTATTTCACTTTGCTCGCGCTCGAGCTTCTCGACAGGCTGGGCTTGCTAAAAGCTGAGAAGCGACGCGAAAATAAATTGAAGCATTTGAACTTCAATTATCATTTCGACGTTAAAGAGTTAGCGAACAGATAAATAATCATCGCCACCATGCAAGATTTGAAATACAAGAGACTTATAGACATCTCGCAACCGGTAAAAAGCAATAGCGCTGCATTTCCTGGGGACACGCAATTCAAACGCGAGCTTGTGCTCAGCTACAAAGAAAGCCAGGTTGTGAATCTGACTTCGTTAACAATGAGCCCGCATGTCGGCACGCATGTTGATGCGCCAGGACATATCAAAGGGGACATGGATGCGCTCGCTAATCTTGTTGGTGCAATGCCACTGGAACCGTTTATTGGCAGAGCAGCAGTTATTGACTTTAGCCCTAAAAATGATGGGATAAGTTGGCAGAGCTTTGAAGAAAAACTGCGAGCTATTGGAAAACAGGACTGGCTTGCCAATTCTACTGGCAGAGGAGCAGAGAGAATCCCAGAGCGAATCTTGCTTCGCACCATGCAAAACATCCGCTACGAAGTCTTCGAAGAGGAGTATGCCTTTTTTGAAACAGATCTTGTTAAAGAGCTCGCAGAAAGAGGTGTCAAACTTCTCGGCATTGATGCACCTTCAGCAGACCATGTGCGTTCAAAGACACTGGAAGCACACCATGAGCTTGATCGCGCTGGAATGGTCTGGCTGGAGAATCTCGACTTGAGCAATGCACGCGAAGGAGAGTATTACTTGATCGCATTACCGATCAAATTTATGGAACTGGAAGCATCGCCGGTCCGCGCGGTGCTACTGGAATTTTGAATAATCATCAGGAGCGGAAGCCCTGGGAGCGCCGCCATCCTGGCGGCTTCTACAAACAATCGAATAAGGAGTAAGAAATGTTCAACCGCAAATGCTCAATGATCGGAATGGTGCACCTGCATCCACTACCAGGGGCTGCCGGTTACTCCGGTTCAATCGATCGAGTAATGAGCTCCGCGCTTGACGAAGCAATGACATATAAGGAATGTGGATTCGATGCGCTTTTATTAGAGAACATGCACGATGTGCCATTTCTCAAAGGTCGTGTTGAACCAGAAACCACCGCGTCGATGGCCGTGATTGCCTCAGCAATTAAATATGAAACACAAATGCCACTTGGGATACAAATTCTCGCTGGCGCAAACATCGAAGCTCTGGGCGCGGCACTGGCAGCCGGCTTAGACTTTATTCGCGTGGAAGGATTTGTATTTGCACACGTTGGGGATGAGGGTATTCAGGAATCCTGCGCTCCCCAGTTGATTCGCCGCCGCTGGCAACTTAAAGCAGATAACATAAAGATATTTGCTGATGTAAAAAAGAAACATTCGGCGCACGCAATAACAGAAGATGTCTCATTGCTTGAGACTGCAAAAGCTGCGGAGTTTTTCAAGGCTGATGGCGTCGTAATTACCGGCAGCTCAACTGGAGTTGCGCCGAATCCACAAGACTTGCAGGTTGTTCGAGCGGGAGTGGAATGTTTTGTGCTTGTTGGATCGGGCGTAAGTGAAGAAAACGTGCACATGTATCAACCTTACTCCGATGCGATTATTGTAGGTTCGTCCTTGAAAGTAGATGGACTATGGAGCAATCCACTCGATACCGAGCGCGTTCAACGCTTTATCGAAGCAAGCAGAAAGTCACCGAGCTTCTCTCGTTGAAACAAAAAAATTGCACATCTAATAAGAAAGAAAACGACAGAAGGAACTTGCCAGATTTGCTGCCATCAAAGAGCAAATGCAGCAAGACACTTTCTTTCGCGTTATCCTGCCGTCACTGGGAGTTATTCTTCTCCTCTGGCTTGCGTTTCTCTTGCGCAACGCGCTGGTGATTACTTTCATTTGTTATTTGATTGCGGCAGCACTAAGCCCGGCAGTTGAATGGTTTCAACACAAGAAATTTCCACGGGGATTGAGCATAGCAATATTCTATGCGATTTTTCTTGCGACATTCTCTGGAATAGCTGGGCTATGCATACAATTGCTGGTGACTGAGGGAGCAGGCTTGCTGGCACACTTGCCCGGATATATTCGTTCGGTAACGGACATGTTCAGCTCAGTCCCGTTCTTCGGGCAACTTGCATTGAGCACGGAGCAGTTAACTCGAACAATTTCCGCAAATACTTATAGCTTACTGAGTTCGACCTTATCATATATAGGCACTGCCACAAACCTCCTTTTTAGTCTTCTTAGCGTTCTAATTCTGACCTTCTTCATGCTTCTGCAATCTCGTGAAATAAAGGAAACATGCCTGCTTCTTTTCAAGGACGAACATAAAAACGAAGCGAGAATAATACTCGAGCAGTTGAGCACGCAGCTTGGAGCATACGTCAGGGGACAATTGCTGGTCGCGCTGACTGTAGGAATCATGGTGTGGTTGGGCTTGCAATTTATAAAAGTGCCTTATGCACCACTTCTCGGGCTGCTGGCATCAGTTTTTGATGTAGTACCTATACTCGGTTCAATCGCTGCGTCTGTACTCGGGATAATAGTCGCACTGGCCAATGATCCTGCTCTGGCATTTTGGACCCTGGTCGTCTATCTTGTAGCAAATCAGATTGAACAGAATTTCCTGTCTCCACTCATACTGGGTAAAGCCGTGGGAATCAGTACTTTTTGGGTTTTAATCAGTATCTTTTTTGGAAGTGTTTTATATGGTCTGGCCGGCCTTTACCTGGGCATACCAGTTGCGGTCATTATAAAAATCGCATTCGAACACTTTTACAAAAAGGATGGAAAGAGCCGTCAGCTGGCCGCTGGCTCGATCTAATATAAGAAGCCGGCGGCCCGCCGACTTCTGGGAATTCTAATTCTTGTGGCGATAGCTTAAGCCACCAGCTAAATGCTCGAAGAGTTTGTCGGAGTTTACCGGTTTCGCTGAGTTCGGAGTTTTGGCTACTTGCTTTGCTTGAGGCGCTTTCCTGGCGACGGCGGGAGCAGATTTCTTCACTGCAGGCACAGTGCGCTGTACTACTGTAGTTTCGTGATGGGGAACTGTGGCAACCGGATTTGATGGCACCACACGCGGTGGCGTTGAAATTGGTGTTTGATTTAGGGCAGTGCTTGATTGATTGCCTATTGGGGGATTGCTTGTTGCCTGAGTAGAAGCGGGCGGGACGCCCGCGCTCCCGGGGCTTCCGCTACTTACTATGGAACCAGTAATGCCCTTTACTACAGTGGCTGGATTGCCGCTGTCAGGACTAGAATTGCTCGCGCTGGTGTTCGTACTTGAAGGGTTGGTGTTAGCCGTTATTGCTGGTGCGGGAGGCTGCACAGGGCTGCTTTTAACTGTTGCAGTGGGCTGCTTTTGCATCATGAAGAACGCTATGGCTGTTCCGATGAGAAGAACGACAACTGCTACTATTGCGGGCACTAGCCACTTGCGATTGCCTGCCGAAGGGCTGTCCAACGTAGTTGAGATGTTGCGTAAATTCGAATTACCCTGGCCTGGTTTTGGCACACAAAAAAGCAATTCCTGTTTCAACGCTGCCATGCTTTGCTGGCGCATTTCTGGACGCTTCGCCAGCGCACGCATGACTACCTGCTCAATGCGATCACTAATATATAGATCGGGTCTGGATTCCTTGAACGGAGGCGGCGCTTCATTGGCATGTTTGTGCATGGTTTCAACCATGTTTCTTCCCATCAATGGAATCTTGCCGGTTAGTGATTCGTACAGGACTACACCCATAGAGTAAACATCGGCACGGCGATCGAGAGGCAGTCCCATGCACTGCTCCGGGCTCATGTATACCGGGCTACCGCAAACCTCGCCAGCCTGAGTAAGCGTCTGAGAATTTTCATTGTTGATGGGCATTACTTTTGCGACACCGAAGTCAACGACCTTCACGAAATCAGGATCATCATTGA
>JBIKOL010000119.1:0-27671 GCA_044358055.1 Obscuribacteraceae bacterium (SeqCode) | reverse complement strand
AATCGCGGTGAATTACGCCCTGCTTGTGAGCATGATCGAGCGCATCACAAGCCTGAGTAAAAATGTGCACCACACGCTCGACACTCAATTGTTTGCAGCGTTTGATTTCATCGGCAAGAGAAGTTCCATTCAAGCATTCCATTACGATGTAAGGCTGCCCCTGATGTGTGCAGCCGTGATCGTAAGTTGTAATAACATTCGGGTGCCGCAGTCTTCGAGCTGCAATCGCCTCGTGATTGAACCGTTTCACACTTGCCTGATCGCCAACGAATTGCGCTCGAAGCATTTTTATTGCAACATTGTCTTCCATCGTTTCGTGGCGAGCCAGATAAACAACGCCCATGCCTCCAGTTCCAAGAACGGAAAGCACGTGATATTTGTCTGCGATGCGCCGCCCGACGTAAGGATCTTGCGGCAGAGGCACGAGCATATTTCCGTCGTGTGGACATACACCGCCGGCAATAGCGAATTCGCGACTGCAGGCCATGCAGACTTTGCGGACGACTGTTCCTGTGAGATCTTCGATGGACACGGTACCCAGCTTTCACCCAATGAATGCACCGCGAGCGCTTTCTCTTCTCCGGCAAACGCGAAACTTAACTAATGTTAATGTACCACATTAATTGGATGCTAAGCAGGGTCCTCCGTCCATTTCGGTAGGCACACCTCAAGGGACTCTCTGCTCGAACTGCCCATGAAAGGGCGTCCATGAGGCGCCCCTACTCAAATTGAGGCAAAAATCAGTCTCCAGATTTTATGTTAATGACGCGAATTGAGATGAAAGCAAGTTGCCATTGGAGACGGTCATCACATGCGCGTCTTCGAGCCAACCCGCATCAATTGCCGACAAATGCGTCGTGCTCATGATGGTCTGCATGCCTTCAGTGACAGCCCCCAACAAAAGTGCCGCGCGCTTTTCGTCTAGTTCGGCCAGTACGTCATCCAGCAACAATATCGGCGCCTCACCAATATGTTCTTCGACCTTTTTCAATTCGGCCAGTTTTAAAGAGAGAACTATGCTGCGCTGCTGCCCCTGACTGGCAAAAGCCGCGGCACTAGCCCCGTTCAATTTAAATATCAAATTATCGCGATGAGGGCCCACGAGACTTTGCTTACGCCGCATTTCAAGCCAGCGTCGTTCTTTCATAAGCTTCATCAAAAGCCGAGCCAGCTCAACTTCTTCCATTGCTTGCAATTCTTCCATAGACTTTACAGCAGCAGCATCAGCATGAGACGCAGCTTCGCCCGACGATTCATCATCAAGCGAGCCATAATCATTGTTTTCTTCCTGTGCACGAAACGCATAATCAATCGTCAAACGTTCGCTCTTGCGCGAAAGATTTGATTGTTCTTCTTCAGCAACAGGAAGAAGATCAGCCAGAATCTTCAAGCGCATTTTGATGATGAAAGTTCCATACTTCGCCAGTTGCTTGTCCCAAATCAGCAGTTCATCCTGATCCGACACAGTGACGCGCCCGCGTTCCGCCATCTGCTTGAGCAATTTGTTTCGCTGCATCAGCGATTTCGTGTAACTGCCGATGGTATCATGAAAACTGGGCTTCAAACGCACAGCAATTGTGTCAAGCCAGTCGCGGCGATATTTTGGACCACCACGCAATATCTTCAAATCTTCGCTGGCAAAACTTACAGTAATTAGCCGCCCGAGCAAGCCTTTTACAGACTGCTGCTTGACTCCGTTCACCTTGATGAGCTTGCTACCCCGCCCTGCCGAATTGGCTTGCGGCGCCGCCGGCTCTTTCAAGGTAAGTTCATACGAGAGAGTTTCATCGTAGTTTCGAGCTTCGTAAAGCAGCTCAACTTTAGTTTGATTCGCGCCCCAGGCAACGAGTTCTTTGTCTTCCGATGCGCGCTGCGATTTGCCGGTACTTAGCAAATCCACCGCTTCCAGAAGATTGGTCTTGCCCTGTGCATTCTCGCCGATGACAATATTTTTCCCAGGCCGAAACTCTACATTCGCATCATTGTAATTGCGAAGATTCTTCAGCTTGATTTTTTTTACCTGCATTAGCTTTCCGCAAAGACAAAGCCGCCAACATTGATGATTATCAATGAGGAGCCGCCGCTTGTCCATCAGCAAGCAGCTGTTTACGCGCAATCTGGCAGTCTCGGGCGATTTGGGCCTTTAGCTCTTCGACACCGGAGAAGCGCTGCTCTTTTCGAATGAAATGCATAAGCTTTACAGTTAGATGTTGATTGTATATATCGCGATCGAAATCGAAAATATGCACTTCCGTTCTCGGCTTCTCGCTCTGTCCAAAGGTAGGCCGCAAACCAACATTTACGATGCATTGCCGCTCAATTCCGTCGGGCAATTTGCACAATCCGGAATACACACCAAGTGCAGGAAGAATCAGTTCTTCTGGGGTATCTACGTTGGCGGTGGGGACGCCAATCGAACGACCCCGTCCGTCCCCGGCAACAACCGGACCGCGAACTGAATAAGCTCGACCCAGCAGCTTCGCAGTCAGCTCAACGTCACCTGCCGCAAGCGATTCGCGAATGCGTGAACTTGAAACAGCAGCCCCATCCATCAAGATCTCAGCTGCAACATGCACATCAAAACCCAGGTCTTTGCCCAGTTCAGCAAGTAATTCAGGAGTGCCGACGCGATTGCGACCGAAACGGTGGTTATACCCGACCGAGAGAGAACAGGCTCCCATGCACTCCACTAGAACAGATTTTACATAGTCTTCTGGTGACAGACGGCAAAGCTCTTCTGTAAAAGAAAGCAAGAGCGCCGCTTCAATACCCATTTCCTCGCATATTTCCAGGCGTTGCTCAGGCATTGTGAGAAGAGGCGGCGACTTACCAAGCGTCAGCGCGCGGGGGTGCTCTTTAAATGTAATGACGGCAGGAGTCGCATCGAGGCGGCGAGCCTCTTCAACAGCCTTGCGAATGACAGACTGATGCCCCGGATGCACTCCGTCAAAAAAGCCGAGAGCCAGCGAGGAGCGCTTTAGAAGTCCTGGTTTTATTTCAGTAAACGTTTTCAAGGTATCCTTTTGGGCTGTCTATTGACAGCTAGAGAGATATCTTACCTGAATCCGGGCTTGGAGTGAATCTCCACAGTAAATTTGGAAATATTGTTCTTCTGGCTGATAGATATCAGATGTATTAACGGGCAGATCCCAAGCCGCACTCGGAATTTCCTTCAACAAAAATTATCTGCTGGCAAAAACTTCCACTTAATTGCGGCTATGCCCAAAAGCTCCGCCCCTACGCATTTTGCAGAGCAGTCCCGATATATACGATATGACCACTATCAATAAATTTTGTGATCGCCCCATTCCGTTCAACATACTAAGAAGCCCATTTTGCGCGCTTTTCAGCCACAAATTCACGATTAGCCTGCCAGAGAAAGCAGCAAAGAGAATCTGCATGAAACGCCCATTCTAAAAGGCTTATCATCCATCAATCATGTTAAAATACAAGTCTGTATGGAGCGAATCTGTTCCTCCTCATCGCACTGAAACTCCTCAGTTAAGCCTGATGAGAACTCAACTATGGTGACAAAATAGATGTCCAATTCAACAACAACCGACAACGAAGAGTACTCCGCAAAAAATATTGAAGTGCTCGAAGGTCTGGAAGCCGTTCGTGTTCGTCCTGGTATGTACATCGGTAGCACGGGGCCGAAAGGCTTACACCACCTGGTTTATGAAATTGTCGACAACTCTGTTGACGAAGCTCTGGCGGGCTTCTGCAACCAGATTGGCGTCACAATCAATGAAGATAATTCTGTCACCGTAGAGGACAACGGGCGCGGTATTCCCACAGACATAGTTGAAAAGACAGGCAAAAGCGCAGTTGAAACTGTGTTTACAGTCTTGCACGCCGGAGGCAAGTTCGGCGGTGGCGGATACAAAGTCTCGGGCGGTCTGCACGGCGTCGGAGCTTCAGTTGTTAACGCTCTTTCCACCAGGCTTGAAGTTGATGTCTGGCGCAATGGCAAACACAACAAACAAGTTTATTTGAAGGGAATTCCCGATGGTGACTTGCAAAGCCTCGGCGAAACAACAAAGCGTGGAACCAAGGTTACATTCTGGCCTGATGACGATATTTTCCACGATATAAATGAAGATCAAGAGCGCGTCAAAATCGTCATGGATTTCGACGTTCTGGCAACACGCTTGCGCGAAATGGCATTCTTGAACAAAGGCCTAAAGATAACATTCACCGACAAGCGTGCCAACGGCGGCAAAGGTGAAACTGCCGAATATCATTACGAAGACGGCATCGGTGGCTATGTCAAATACCTGAATGAAACTAAGACACCCATCCATAAAGTTCCAATCTATTTTGAAAAAACGGTAGATCGCTTCCCTGAAGCAGACAAAGACAAGCCCGAAGCCGAAAGAGAAAAGGTCGTTGTCGAATGCGCCTTGCAATGGACGGAAGTTTACGCCGAATCCACATATAGTTTCGTCAATAACATCAACACAGCAGACGGAGGCACACACCTTCAGGGATTTCGCCTCAATTTGCAGAATGCCATCAACAGCTATGCAAAAGAAGCTAAGCTGGTGAAGGAAAACGATACCAACTTCATCACTCAAGACGTAATGGAAGGTCTGACGGCAATTGTGTCGGTCAAGGTTTCTGACCCACAATTTGAAGGACAAACCAAAGGCAAACTCGGAAACCGCGAAGTGCAGGTTTGCGTTGGTCAGGTCGTCCGCGCTGAAATGAAGGAATTCCTTGATTTCAATCCGCAAGATGCAAAACGAATAATTGCGAAAATTCAGCAATCGAAGGCAGCCAGAGAAGCAGCGCACAAAGCAAAAGATCTCGTGCGCAGACAGTCGGCACTTGAAAGCTCAAGCCTTCCAGGAAAACTTGCAGACTGCACTTCTAAAGATGCCGGCGAGAGCGAAATATACCTTGTAGAAGGTGACTCTGCAGGCGGCAGCGCCAAGCAAGGTCGCAACAGAATGTTTCAGGCTATTCTGCCGCTGCGAGGAAAAATTCTCAACGTAGAACGCGTGCAACCAAGTCGTATTTATGAAAACGCAGAAGTTCAAGCCATGATTCAAGCGCTTGGACTCAGCGTTAAAGATACGAGAGACGAAGATGACGACTCACCGGCTCCCACAAGCAAGGGAAAGAGCAGTGTCGGTCTCTTGCGTCCTAACGCGACAAATCTTGATCTATCCAAACTGCGCTATCACAAAATCATCATCATGACAGACGCGGACGTTGACGGCAGCCACATCCGTACATTGCTGCTGACCTTCTTCTTCCGTTATGCAAGACAGGTTGTTGAGAATGGCTACGTGTACATTGCTCAGCCGCCTCTATATAAAGTAAGCAAAGGCAAGAAAGTTGTTTACTGTTTCAATGATGCTCGACTGCAAGCGGTGATGGAAGAGTTTGGTGGCAACGCGGACATTCAACGATTCAAAGGTCTTGGCGAAATGATGGCAAAAGAGCTCTGGGACACAACAATGAACCCGGACACACGGACGCTGAAGCGGGTAACAATCGAAGACGCCTCCGAAGCCGAGCACACCTTTGACCTGCTAATGGGTGAAGCCGTCGGACCACGTCGCGAGTTCATCGAAAAGAACGCAGAGAAAGTCGGCTTCCTGGATATCTAAGCGGTGTCAAACAATCCCAGCAAGTTAAAAGCAAAAGAACTCCATCGCTTGCTGGATCATTTGCATGATTACCTGCAATCAGAAAAGCTCTGCATTAAAGCACGCAAGAGCTTGCCTGACGTCTCAGGAAATATAATCCATCTTGACGGCGATGCTTTTCTTGCGAGTTTTCGAGAATACATCGAAACTTTAGAAACGCAAGCGGACAGATATATGGATGACCTGGACATGCTCATGGAGCTGTCCATTTATGTGCGAAACGGCGGCATCAAAGCGATAATGTATCGTCTAGAAACAGGCAATACAGGGGTTACGCTCGATATTTTCGACAGCATCGCATCAGTTTTGACCAGGCATTGGCAATCTGGCAAATTCACACCGGAGGATGTCTCGCTCTTTCAGCATCTGCAAACTTTCAGCGCAGAAGATGAGTCACGCGTGTCTGCGATGATTTCAGAGCTTGATGAATACTTGCTCGAGTTAAGCCGCAGGCTAGAAGATATATCATTGCAGAAGCTGGAAAAAATGGCGGCAGCGACCGAGCTGTCCAGTGGTACCGAAAATGATAAGGCCGAAGACGAAGTAAAAGACAAAGAGCAAGTCAAAGTCAAATACCCAGACGAGAGTGGAAAGCCAATAGATCAAACTGAAGCGGATTTATCCCCAGAGGAGAAGCGCTGATGAACGTACCAAATACAATCACGATATCGCGCGTCTTTCTTGCAATGATCGCTATTTATCTGCTCTGGCAAACAACCGATGAAATGCGCATTACGGCGACTGTATTAACCGGGCTCGTAATTTGGGCAGACGGGCTCGATGGTTTCTTCGCGCGCAAGCTGAACCAGTGCACCAAACTCGGTGCCGTGTTGGATATCGCCGGCGACCGTGTTGTAGAAATGATGTATTGGATTGCATTTGCTGTGTTGAACTGGATACCAGTTTGGGTTCCGTTGCTTTATCTTGTGCGCGGAACTTTCGTTGATGCAATTCGTGCGCAGGCATCTGAACAAGGATTCACCGCTTTTGGCGAAAAGACGATGATGGAAACGCCGCTTGGTAAATTTCTGGTCTCATCGAATTTCAGTCGCTTCACTTATGCAGTATGCAAAGCACTCGCATTTTGCTTCGTCATCATGGCGCACATAAGTACGTTGCAGCAGACTTTCGTTCCCAATTTCGCGATGATTCTTGTGTATGCTTCGGCGGCGTTCTGCGTTTTACGCGGATTGCCGGTTTTTGTCGAAGGCAAGCGCTTGATGAGAAGTTAAGAATCTGCCAGGTCCGTCGCCAGCAATCATCGAGCATCTTCCCGGCTCTTAGATTAAACTCCAGTCCACAACCAAACATTGAAAACAATCAATAAGAAAAATGCCGCACAGCCTACTCGTGGACGAGCAGACGGCGCTGCAAGTCCGCGAAAATAAGCAAGCAGGAAAACGGACAGAACGCTTATTGCGACTTTGATAGCAGTATGCATCATCACAAGTCCAAATTTTGTAGTCACGATAATCGGCACAAGGCAGAAAAGCAAAACAAAAAAATGAGCCGCAAGATACTTTCCCGACAAAACTCGCCGACCAAGCGGATTAAGCATCAGGAAAGGAGCATTGCAGAGAGACAAAAGTGAATCCGAAATTAGCCAAATCAAAGCAAGAGCGCAGACAAACGGAAGCAAAATAATTTTCACCACTTTGACCGGAAGCGAGGCCGAGGAAGGGTAGATGGGTGTAATGTACTCAGCAAATTTAGAGCGAATTTTGCACAAGCTACTGTAAATCGGGTTCTTGCAATTTAGAATCAAAAGCAGATTATTGCGCGCAGTTTTATTTGCAGGGTCAAGCTCCAGAGCCTTTGCGAGATCCGCAGCTGCTTCTTTAATTTTCCCCAGTTCGTGATATAAAATACCCCTGTTTACATAAAGCGACGGCAAGTCTTTGCCAGCTTCGATTGCATCCTCGAGAGAAGCAAACGCTTCATCATAGCGCTTGAGTCTGATCAAACTCAAAATTCTTATATGTACGGCTTGCATAGGTCCGGGGCGAATTTCAATCAGGCGCTCCGCAAACCGGTAGGAGTCCTCATAGTTAGCAGCATGAAAAAACGCCGAAGCAGCAGTTTCCAGTAAAAGCGCGTTATTCGGGTCCAAAGCCAATCCGCTTTCGACGATTTCCCGATATCGTTCGATTTGCTTTGAATGTGCAAGGCACATCAAGAGCAATGCGTAGGCCTCCGCTGAGGGAAACTTTTGAAGGAACGACTCTACCTCTTTCTGGGCTTCGTCCTTTTTATGTCGAGCCATCAAAACATTCACCAGAGACCTTGTGTTAGGATAGTGCTCTGGTTTTAATTCAAGAGCTTTCCTTGCCTCAGTCTCGGCCTCGGCTAATCTGGCTCTTCTGTGATAAAGATAAGCTAGCGTTGCATGCGGCTTAAAGTGATCAGGGGCGATTTCTAATGCGCGCTCTGCTGCTTTTATAGCTTCGTCATGGTGCCCTTCAGCTTCAAGTATTTCAGCAAACAAACATTGCGACCAGACATCCTTGGAATTGAGGCGGATACTCTCCAGGATGTGCGTATGCGCCTCTTCATGCTGCCCACTATGAGTCAGAGCGCAGGCAAGAGAGTAGTGGGCGTTGTCATCATTGGGGCTCAAACGCAGGGCTTCGCGGCATTCCTCAATTGCTTCAGCATAATCTTCGTTGATGAGGGCCTGTCGACCGCTGGCAATATGTCCCGACACACTCATAGGATCGAGGTCAAGCGCAGCCCTGATACAATCCCTTGCCTCAGGTATGCGCTCAAGCGCCAGGAGAGCATCAGCACGCGTGCGCAACGCGCTTGCGTTCGAGGGGTTGAGCCTGCACGCTTGCTCAGCACTTTTCAACGCTTCGTTGAAACGCATCTGGCTATACAATATATTGCTATACAACGAATGAAGTGATGAATACTCTGGCTCTAGGCGGATGGCTTCGCGAATTGCAGTTTCTGCTTCCGTGAATTTGTTGTCTAATTTCAACGCCAGCGCAAGTGCGTGAAATCCGCGATAGAGAAGAGGATTGAAACTTATCGCAGCTCTGGCTTCTTCTGCTGCCTCTTGCAAGTTGTGGATTTCGCAAAGTGTAAATGACAGCATTGCGTGTGTCTCGGCATCTTCTGGAGAATGCTCTAGTGCTTTTCTAAGTTCACGCGCAGCGTGCTCGTACTTGGCCGCACCATATAATGCTAAACCGCGATCAAAGTGCAATGACAATTTAATTCCCGCCTTTAGCAAACCATTGTACCGTACTCGGAGATGAGCCGATCAAGCGCTAAGAACTCCGTGTGAATGCTCGCGCCCGGTTCTGCATAAAAGTGCAGTGACATTTTAATCTTAAAGGGCGACACTCTTATTTATGTGTTGGTCTGCGGGTAATATCCATGGCTGAGAATTTTGATTTAGACAGAGGCTCATTCAACGAAACTAAAGAGAAACAAGACTTGAAGGGTTTTCCTTTTCAAGGTCATTTTCTGGGTAGCGAATTAGTCATCAACCAGGCGGGAGAACAATCTCACAATACCGTAGGAATGGTTGTAAAAGACAACGTGATGACGTCAACGCAATATCAATCCGCAGAACAAGGCGGGGATTTTTCACTAACGAAAACTGCTATTTTTAAGCCGGACGGCAGCTTCACAATTAGTGGTCCAAACTTTGAGGGAAGCGGTTCTTGCAGCAGTGAAAATATCTGCCAATACAAGTCCGATTTTAAGATGATGGTTCCTGTCGGAGATGGGGACAAAATGCTGATGGTAACTATATCGGGAGAGGATAAATTCGAGGTGCAGGCCAACGGTGAATTAGTCGTGACCGGAAAAGCCTCAATTATTGATCCTGAAACAAGACAGCCGGCGCTAGACCCGGTGACCAAGAAACCGTTGGGTTCCTGGACAACTGTTGACCATTTAAAGAAGATCGATTGATTCTAGCGTATTTCTTCCTGTGTGGGCGACGCACGGCATCGCCGCTACACATACGTGTATCCAATGAGTTCCCGTGAATTTACTGTTCGCTGTCGAGATCGCGTTTCCATTGTTGGACTGTGGCGAGCATTTGATCGTGCATGCTTTTGAATTTTGCGGTTCGTTTCATCAGGCGTTCCACTGCAGTGAACTCATGATTTTCGAATGCTTTTGCACCCGCTCGAGACAGATTTTCTAGCTCGCGTCCCATGGCTGAGATCAACTGATCAAAAGCAGAATTCAAATCAACATCTTCTGAAGAATTTGGAACATTGCGTGCTTGCACCTGCCTGGGCAAACTTGCTGCGTCCGTCGGGTTCGAAGCAGCTGGGGCAAGTGCAGAACTTTGTCTGTGCGCAGGGGGCTCAGCGCTCGCGAAACCGTGAGGCGAATGTGTAAGAGGCTCATTGTCATCGAACACAGATGAATGCCTGCCTAATGAATCAGACTGATTATTAGTCTGGGCCAGCTCCGAGATTTTTGTCCCCTGTGAACTCGCCAGTTGCGCTTGCCTGGCAGGAGTCGGTGCTGCGCCAAAGCGCTCACTTGCTTCGGCTTCGCCTTTTGCGACGCGCACCAGTTGACCAAAGATTTGTTTGGCTATTGCAGGCAGCTGAGAAATCGAAACAGCGCCTCTTTCAAAACTCCATTTCAATTCACCATCCCAGACAGGGACGAATTCGAAAAACTGCGTGTACGAAGCAATGTTGTTTTGAAATCCAATGTAATGATCGGAAGGAATTATATAACCACTTATGCGGCTTAAATTACCTATCACCGCAAGCGACCAGGACTTTGTATGCAAACGCCCGATGTAGTGGTGATGATCGCTGCCCTGCATTTTTGAAATTAAGTCTGGAGTTATGACGGGACGTTCTGACTCAATGCGCAAGTCTGGGTCATTAACAGCGCGATTGAATTCAACCTCGTATTGTTGAAACAGATCGAACAATTTGTCGACCCACTTAACTTGAGTCTGCGAAATCGATGGGTGCGCGAATTGAGCAGGCAATGCATTTTGGACTGAGGTCGCCTCGACCTCAGCCTGCGCGATCTCTTCCATGTTCTCGCTGGTCAGATTGTTAATCCACTTGGTGGTTTCTGTTCCACTCCGGCTTCTCATTCCACCGAGAATCATTTCATTGAAGGCAGGACCTTTCTTCTTCTTGTCGTCTCCGCCGCCTGATTGATTTGCCATTTATGAGAAGCCTCGCTCTTAAAACCGCCAATATAAACTTACCCCGGGGCAGTCAGCTTAACACGTTCTGCATGGCAGGTCGATTATGGTTTTGATTCTTTCATATTTGAAGGCATTGTCCCAGCCATGCTGGTCGTCAGGTTCTGCCAGTTCATAAAACGGCTGATTACTGAATTAGCTTCTTTCAGAGTCACCTGATTGAGCATGCTCGGGTATTTGTCAATAAAATCCGGTCCCATGTCGAGCGCACCGTATTTTGTTAGCGCGTCGGCTATGTTTTTAGCGGTGCGCAATCGATTAACCACGTACTCACCTGCAATACGCTGTTTCTCTACCTTCAATTCTTCGGGAGTCATTCCAGACGAAACATACTTGTTCACGATACCTTTCACAAGTTTCATCGCCTGCGATGCATTTTCCGGAGCAACCGAAAACTCAATAAGCCACGGCGCCATGGGTCTTGCGTTTTCTGAAAACATCGAATTAATTCCGTAGGTTAAGCCGTGTTTGTTTCGCAACTCGGCAAGACGCGACGAGATTGTGTCATGGCCCAACGCGGCATTAGCCAACTGCGATGCGCAGAAGTCCTTGCTCTTTATGCTCACGTCCGCTGGGTAACCCATGTAAATGTCCACGTTAGATTTATCGGGTAAGTTGCTGATGATAGTTTTGCCTTTCTCAGCCTCATTGCACTTGCAGGAGTTCACCGACATTTGCGCAGGTTCACCTTTTTGCCAGTTGCCGAAATGTTTTTCTACAAGCTTAAATCCGTCGGTCGGGCTGATGTCACCTACCAGCGCCAGAATCATGTTGCTGCCCCCAAAATTAGCTTTGTGCAGCTTTTCCAGGTCCTCTACCTTCAAAGAATTCAGCTCATCAATTTGTTTTGCAAATGGTTCCTGATAATAAACACACGGAGCCGAGTAGATATTGCTTAGAAGCTTGTTGTAAGCAAGTTCACCAGTATCGGCCATTGACTCATGGAGTTGAGCAAGTTTCAGCTTCTTCAACTTGTCCAGTTCATCCTTCTGCAAACGTGGAGCACGCAAGGCATCAGACACCAACTCCAGGTACTTATCGATGTCTTCCTTTACCGTCTCTGCATCAAAGTCCAGCCAGAAAATTTGGACTGACGGGTCGAAGTTTGTCCCCATCAATTCCAATTGCTCTGCAACCTCGTCTTTTGTGAATGAATGGGATCCTTTATTCAGCATTTCAGCAAGCATGCGTGCAGCCATGGTCTTGCCAGGGCTTGCGGATTCGCCGCCTTTTAGTTTCGAAGATATTGCAACTATACCTGAGCCGCGAATTGGCATGACAAAAACTGTCATTCCATTTGCCAGGACTTTTTTCTGCACCTTGCCTGCCATAGCACCAGATTTGGTGGCAGATAGCACAGGCTCGCTGATAGTGCTAGCTGGCTGGCTAATTGCAGCCGGAGAACCTTTTGCACTCGGAATATCGTTTGCAATCAGCTCTGTTCTCTCACGCAAGTTTGATGAGTCAGGCTCGACCAGTTTTAGCTGACCAGCATTGGCAGAGCCGGCTTTATGTTCTTCTTCTTTCGGCAAATAATATCCAACTGTGCGATTAGAAGCCGAAAAATATTTGCGTGCAACTCTCTGCACATCAGCAGTGCTAACAGCTTTTATAGCCTTTTCGCTATTAGTAAACCATGTCCAATCAGCAACAGCCATAGCGTCAGACAGCAACTCAGCAAAATAAATTGGATCATCAGATTGCAATCGCAATTTTTTCCACACCGCTGTCTTGGCGCGCTCTAGCTCCGCGGCAGAGAGAGCATTCTGCCCCAAGCGGTGGAGTTCATCCTCCAGTACCTTTTCGATGGTCTCTAATTTTGTACCGCTGGTAGCAGATGCATACACAGTGAAAAGACCTGGGTCTTTCATTGAATGATTGGAAGCCTGTGCTTCCGAAGCAAGCCCGGTGTCGACAAGCTTCTTATACAGGAGGCTCGATTGCCGCCGCTGATCGCCTAAGGCCGACGCTAGAACTTCCAGCGGAAAGGTATCTTTACTCTTGGCTGCAGGAATGTGGTATGCAAGCTCTAGTTTCGGTAATTCCTGCCCGCGCTGAACAATGAATCTGCGCTCGCCTTCCTGCGGTGGTTCTGTTGTGTAGACACGCGGAAATGGTTTTGGTGATTTCGGCACTTTGCTGAAATACTTGTCGATCATATTCAAGGTATTTGCCGAATTAAAATCACCAATTACGATGAGAGTTGCATTATTCGGATAATAAAAATCATTGTAGAACTGCTTCAGACGAGCCGTCGGGACGCCTTCAACGTCAGAGCGCCAGCCGATTACCGGATGGTGATAAGGATGTTCGCGAAAAGCCGTAGCAAAAACCTGGTCATTCAAAATTTCAGAGGCGGTATTTTCCCCGCGCTCGAGTTCATTTCGCACAACAGTCATTTCAGACTGTCTGTCTGACTCACGCAGGAGAACATGGCGCATACGATCGGCCTCAAGCTCCAGACAAACAGACAAATCTTTTGCTGGAACAATTTCATAGTAATTAGTCAGATCGTAAGAAGTACTGGCGTTGTTTTCTCCACCGATGGGCTTCAACAAATCATCCAGCCCTGTGCCTTTCAATGGGTCATGTTTCGTTGTACCCTTGAACATCATATGCTCGAGAAAATGGGTTGAACCTGTATAGCCGACCGCTTCATTGCGCGAGCCAACTTTAAACGCGACCATTACAGTCACAACTGGTGAGCTGTGCTTTTCCTGCAAGAGCACGGTAAGCCCGTTTGACGTTAGTCGATATTCTTTCAGTCCGGAAGCTTCATCAGCTTTGACGAATTTCAAAGCGGCCGGCGGCGCAGCTGTTGCAGCGAAGGCGCAGCTGAAGATTACACAGTTCATCAAGATGATCAACGACAAAGAAAGCAGAAAACAGAATGCCGCACTCTGGTGCAGAGTTCTTGCCATTGGCAGCCTCCAGCAAATGTTGTGACAGAGAGCAAATTTTACTACATCAGAGTAATTCTATTTTGACCCCGCAACAGGCGGCTGCCAATTAGTAGTAAAATCGCCTTTCTTTTCGTAACGATATGAAAAATCATTCCAGTCAGCGCTATGCTTCTTATGCCGTGGAACGTAATTGTTGTTGTTATTTGCTTCAGTGTTCACAGTGGGACTTGAACTTCCAGCAGCGCTTTGGGAACCTTGTTCCGAGCGATTTGCTTTAACTAAGTTCTTGATTTGTCTAACCTTATTTTTCAAACCACTCACAATATGCGGTTTTGGCGCATTCTCGATCAGCTCTTGCGTTCTAATTTCGTTGACAATTTTTTTGAGTATGTGTTGGTGCTCAGGGTTGCTATGTTTTTGAAGATTGTGCTCAGCATAAACAAAAGTCCCGGAATTCCCGGTATTCCCAGAATTACCGGAAGATGAATGCGAAGAATCTAAAATCGAATCATGCGAACTGACTGCCGGTTTCACCCCAGCTTTAGAAGGAATTTCACAGGCAGGTTGCTTCATAAACATGTTTGCAGCGAGGAGTCCAGCACAAGCCACCAGCATAACAAGCACTGCAATAAGCAGGAAGTTCACCGGAGACTTCACCGCATTTAGTGGCACAGACTGGGTTGTTTGAACTGTATCGTTTGACCGCAACCTGGTGTCAAAGTTCAGATCAGCTGAATTCATCACACGGGTTGTCACATCAGAAGCAACAGGTGTTGGAGCTTTTGAGCCGCCTCCCGGCGGAGGCGCTAAGGATGGCTTAACCAGTACCGTAGTAGTTTTCTTTTTCGCCTGCAACTTCGGAAGCATTGCATCAATCAATTCTTCCTTCAATTCCATCATGCTAGGCTGGCGATTCTCCGGATCTTTCTCCAGTGCTTTAAAGACAACCTGTTCCAGGCTGGCTGGAATCTGAAGATCGGGCCGCATTTCAGCAAAAGACTTTGGCGTTTCTTGCAATTGTTTTGCAATAGTTTCACCAACGTTTGCTCCTAGAAGTGGAACTTTGCCAGTAAGAGTCTCATACATCAAGACTCCCATTGCGTAAATATCAGATCGTGGATCTGCGGCATGCCCTAGACATTGCTGCGGCGACATGTAAACCGGACTGCCGAATATGTCCCCGGATTGCGTAAGTTTCTGCGATTCCTCACCCGGATCCATCGCTTTAGCAAGACCGAAATCAACGATCTTCACAAAGTATGGATCTCCTTCCTCATTGCAGAGCATTACATTACTTGGTTTGAGATCGCGATGCACAATGCCCTTCGCGTGGGCTTTGCCAACACCTTCGCAGATTTGTTCAAATATGTGAACCGCCTTTGCCGGCGGCAGAGCTCCGTCTCTTTTCAGCAGCCCGTCAAGCCCGATTCCATCGATGTACTCCACAACAATGTAGGCGCCCTCGGGCCCCTGACCATAATCAATAAGCTGCACCACGTTTGGATGATTTACTCGCCCTGCGGCTTTCGCCTCACGCTTGAAACGATCGTTAATAGCCGGATCGTCGGCGACATCCTGCAATAACATCTTTACGGCAACCATTCGATCCATGAGCAAATGGCGAGCCTTATAAACAGCCCCCATGCCTCCGTGACCTAGCAGTTCGAGCAGTTCAAAACGTTCATCCAAGGTCTGCCCTACCCTGGCCATGTCCGACGCAAGACGCTTGGTCTCTCGGGTTGAATTCATTCGCCTGGTAGAGTCAACCATGTCGGGCGCCCGTTAGCCATCTATATATACGTTCTGCCCAGGGGCAAGAACACGGGAATTATGTACCCGTCCAGCAGCAGGGCTAAGCACGAGCGCCCTTTAGTACTTGTCTGCCAGCTGGTATCCATCAAAAGTCGTTTTAAGCGCCTCCATATCAGCAGCCGCCTGCGCGAATTTGATGTAGGCTATGCGCGCATTCATACTGGAAGGATAGTCGGCGAAGATTTTCTTGAATCCATTCTTTATGCGCGGCCAGCTCAGCCCACTATTTTCTCGAAATATGTTGCCGGATACGCGCAGGTTTTGAGATGCAAGCTTAGCGTAATAAGCATCACCTGCGGCTCCGCCTATTTGATCAGCCCTGGAAGCAGCGAATTGCTCCCACTCGCCTGGTTCGCCGTACCATCTAGGAAGCAAAAAATAACAAGCGGCACGATCAAATCCATTGAAATCCGGCCAGAGATGGTGGCATTCATCTACCAACTTCATATATCGATCCTTTTCCAGCCCGGTCCCTAGAGCAATAGTGCTATATGTGCTAAAAGCAGAAGGAGTCTTTTTCCAGATATCTTTGTCTTCAGTGAGAACAGCCTCCGCCTTTGCCAGGCGCTCACGCATAAACTTCCAGCCTTCATCAGAAACAGTATCTGCATAGCCACTTCCGCGAGCGAACCAGGCATACGCTACATAACATTCAGCCAGGCTGCATCGAGCACAGCTTGAATCTGGATTAGCTTTCAACCAGCTACGCAGCTCTTTCAATTGCTGCTCATAAGCTTCAGAACTTTCTTCACCAGCGTCTCTTAGTTGACGTGCGCCGAGGTTGTCCACAAGCTGTTCTATTTTCCAGACATTCCAATAGCTTTCTTTTTTGTCTACGAGCTCTCTGGCAAGTTCATCTAATTCCTTATACTTGCCCGCTTTCAAGAGCTTACCAGCCTGCGCAATCCTTGGGTCTGTCTTTTCCTGCCGTTGCAGAGCTTTGCAAAAACTGTCGAGCAGCTCCTTTTTCTTTTTGTAGGACACTGGGCGAATTGCGTTGGCATAATCGATCAACGCTGCCGCATATTCATGATTAGCAGCCTTGCTGCGCGCGGAACTGAACACCTGGCCTGTAGTTTCGTCATACTGCTCTTCATTTTGTCCGGCTTGAAAATTTGTGCAGAAGAATACAGCTGCAGCAGCTATGCCAAAGAAAAAAAGTAAGACTAGGCAGATAGCAAGAATTAGATTTGCTGTTTTCGTATTCTTTTTTGGCGCTTCGCTGCTCATGGACCTCTATAGAGTTAATCGGAGGGTAGTTTGCCTGTGGGCGAGCAGGGATTCTCTCGCCCTCCATCACTCACCATACCCAGCGACACTTTTTTAATTCGTGCCAATCTCACGATAGTAAAAACTATTTTTTCCGTCTTCCTCGATCTGCCGGAACAAGACTGGTGAGAAAGAATGTAAGCTCTGGAAACAAGCCTGACATGCGCTCGGCCATAAATCCAGGAATGGTCAAAACCAGTTCCTGGCTGCCACCACGATATAAAGCTTTGAGGATATCCCGCGACGCTTGCTCCGAACTGATACTCAAAATATTTTTCATCATCCAGCCACGCATGCCAGGTTCATCAGCAATAGCTGTCGGATCATCGGAGGTGTTATTGCGTTTGAAGAAATCAGTGCGTACCCAGCCAGGGCAAACTGTTAGAACATCGACCTTGCCTGCGAATTCTGCAGCCATGCCCTCTGATAAACCTGTCAGTGCGAATTTGCTTGCCGAATAACAAACGCTGCCGGGAAAGGCAATTTTGCCTGCCACACTGGCGATGTTCACGATTTTGCCGCGCCCCTGTTCTAGAAATAATGGAAGCACAGCATAACTAAGGTTGAGCGCCGCGAAGAAATTAACTTCGAAAACATAGCGCCAGTCGTCCATGCTCAGTTCGGTCATTTTGCCCGGACGCGCAAGACCTGCATTATTTACAAGAATATCGACCCCACCGAATTCATTTACGCAGGTATCGAGGAGGCTTTTGGCAAGCTGCTGATCTGAGACGTCGCCAGCGACACAGACAGCTCGTCCGCCTGCCGCTTGCACTGCTGCGGCAGTTTTTTCGAGCTCATCTTTGCCGCGAGCGTTCAAGACCATGCAACCTTTAAATTCACGAGCGAAATCCAGAGCAAGGGCACGACCAATTCCAGTGGACGCTCCGGTAATTATTGCTTTTGCCTGTTTTGGAATTCCACCGCGGCGCCAGGCGTCCCTATCATCCATATTCCTGCTCCTTTCAATGCCAGGCAATCCTTGAAGCGTCAGTTTCGCTTACCGAGCTGACAGCTTTTATGCCAGCCACAATTTAACACGGGTGCCAAATAATTCCACTTGTTTCGTTGGAATTACTTTTGAGACATTAAGGATGACACCAATCACTATTTACTATGCTTCGCTCTTGTAAAGACTACCTCTTAAAGCTTTTGGGATGCTTGCTTGTGGCAATTCTGCTAGTCGGGCTTTTGCATAATTTTGCCTCCGCCCAGACCTTAAGCGAAAACGAGACGGCAGCAGCAATCGAGAGCAAGAATGAAGCAAGCGCGATTCCTGTAGCATTTCCAGCAATAATGAGCCCAAAGTCTGCGGCCCTGACGCCCGCCTTGCTCAGCCCAAAAACGCAGGAACTAGCACCAGCTTCGAATTCCACAGCACTTGCGGCTCCGCTACTTAGCCCCGTGCCGATGCCTGCGCTTCGCAGAACACCCCAGGCGCAGTCCGAGACGGCGACATTAGTAGTTAGCAGAATGAATGGAGAAGTTCACTTCAAGCATCTCGGTGGACCCAGGCTTGATCCATCGTCACGAGCACTGGAGATCGGAACAGGCGGCGCCCAGAGTTGGTGTGAGTTCAAAATGAATACATGCACCGGACGGGTCTGGAAAGACAGTAATGTAACAGTTCTTCCTGATTCATCAACTGTGATTTTGAGAAACGGTTCGCTAATAATCAATATAAAAGGTGAAAGCGGTAAATATTCCATTTTATGCGGCGATCTTCTGTGCCGCGCCGAAGCCACCACCCTCCGTGTGCAAAGGACGGATTCCAATGTCAGCTTCCAGGTCCTGGAAGGAACAGTAACCGTGTGCAGGCGAAGCACCGGTGAAATATACACGGCAACACAAGTTGTTCAACCTCTGAAGAAGTCCAATTGAAACGTTGGAAAAGAAGATCTTAGTATGAGAGTGTGGTCTGGATGGAGTCAACACCGAATATGCTCGTAAACGTCGTGCAATCAGCATTCGGCAGGCTCGGGGGTTCTTTCAGCAAGACTTTCCTAGGACAGCCTTGCAGAAAAGAAACAGGAGATAATGCAGTTCTCCTCAGCTCATCTGGCAATATTTACCGTTTGGAATCAGTACTGGGCGTCGGCGGACTGAGTGTGGTCTACCGTGCCTATCGCTATTCTGATGGAAAAGAAGTTGCCGTGAAAGTGGCTAACACCAATAAGGCACCTGAAGCCAAAGCACTTCTTGCACGCGAGGCAGAATTAATGTCTCGCCTCCAACACGAAAACATCGTTGAGCTCTATGAGAGTGGTACCACCGTAGATGGTGACCCTTTCATCGCCATGGAAATTCTTGAAGGTCAAACACTCGAACAAGTTCTCGTCACGCACACTTCACTGGACTTGCAACGAGTCGCCAAAATTTGTCTTCAAGTTGCAGAAGCGGTGCAGCATGCCCACGACAGAGGCATCCTGCACAGAGACATCAAGCCCGGAAACATCATGATAGTGAACAGAGACGGCGTCGAAAAGGCTGTCATCTATGATTTCGGCATCTCCTTGACTGTAGGAGCTGATGGTTCGTCATTTGATGAAACAAGCAGCGGAAGCCTGCTCTACGCATCGCCCGAACAGCTGGACGAACAAATTTGCAGCTATAACACCGACGTATATCAGCTTGCGCTGGTTATGTTCGAAGCTCTTACCGGTCGCCTGCCTTTTGAAATTTCGGTAAAAGGAGCACTCGATTATCGCCGAGGAAGAGGTCCAGTTCTTCTTTCCAATGACGAACTCGGCGGAAAGAGACTCTGCGAAGGCGTCAGAGTTGTGCTCGAAAAGGCTCTGGAACGCAATCCTAAGAAGCGCACAGTCAATATGATGAGTTTCATCAATGAACTGAGACAGGCTTTGGTTGAGCCTGGTGCCTGGGGTTTCAAATCGAAATCTGCACGCCTGGCTTAAGTGAAGTGGCTTCAGAAGATAAGCAATTTTTGCTGCTATGAAAAATCCAAACAAGCATGGTTTTAGAGCTGCGCCGATGACAGTCAGCTCAAACAAAATATGCCTTTTGAATGGGGCTCTGTTAGTCGCGTTCTGCTGGGCGGAGCTGCCTATCTTTGGTGAATCACCAATGGCGAGCTCTGATCAGAGCAAGCTAAAAGATGAGAAGATAGTGGCGCTAATTGTTACTGCAAAAGATACTGAAGTATGCATCCCTGATGCCTCCGGAAAGAAAGAAGCCTTCGTTGCAGCTAAGAGTGGAGATTCGCTTGTCGATGGGGCATACGTGCAAACCCATAAATTTGGATACGCTGAAATCGCGTGGAAAGAGCCAGGGATTAGAGTTAGACCTTGGGGGGATACTTGTATTAGAAATTCACCGTTAGAACGGACTGTTTTCCTGGAAAAAGGAACAGTGATGTTCCGAAAATCTTTTAATAGCGCAGACTGTACAGTCGAAACTAAGAGATTGCTAGTAAAAGTCCATGGCACAACAATCCGTCTCACATCGGAAGGAGATGGCGACAGGATTGTCGTTATAGAATCAAACTCCTACGTAGATGTCTATGACAAGGCGAAGAAGGCCTGGTCGAAAATGAAGCCCGGAGACACTTGCCCTGCCCAAATCATGAACGAACCTGTAAGGAACGGCATATGATGCACTTCTCAATAGAAATTGCTGCTTTATCGGAGCTCAGAAAATGTGCTTCAAAGGCACGATTTATGAGAATTTTGGATTTTCCAATGGCTTTGTTGGAAAACTGTTAACTAAACTCTAAATATGGTGGTATAACGCTTTTAAAGGTTATCAAGCGGCAGCCATTGCTTAGGGCACTTTTGACACAGGCGTCATCGTTAGATAACCGAAATTTGGGAGGTTTAGAGCCATGAACAAGCAGTCTAAAAGGATAAAGAGATTATCCGCCTGCCTGGCTCTGTGTTTAAGTTGGAGCAGTGTCGCATTTCCCGTACGAGCTGATTTAGGGCCAGGCATGGGCACTACGAATGGTATGGCGCAGAAAGGAGCGAGCATCAAGAATGCTGGGACTTTCAAAGCAATCCGCAATGAGGTTCAGAAATCAGACCCCGTCTCTCCAAACGCCATGAGCCCCTTTAATCCAGCTCACGTGGGTGATGGACTGGTTGAGGGCACTTACGTCCAAACAGGTAAGCTTAGCTTCGCTGAAATTGCTTGGGAAACAGGGATTACGACAAGACTCTGGCAGGATACCCTTGTCCGAGTCGCCCCACTGTCACGCACAGTTTTTCTGTCAAAAGGTTCGATGGTTTTCCAGAAGGAACCAAGCAATGCCGACTGCACAATCGAAACCAAACGATTGCAAGCACGCATTCACGGCACCACTGTAAAAGTGGAGTCATACCAGGACAAAGATACAATCAAAGTTACAGAAACCAGCAAATGGGTTGACGTATACAACAAGATTGACGGAAGCCGTGTCAGACTCACTCCCGGTGTGGAGCTCACTGTATACGGAAGCAAAGTCGAAATTCCAAATGAAACAAAAAAGGTAGCAAAGGCTGAGCTGATTTTCTCAGAGAAGAACGGTGCCACAACGGTTGCCTACATGGCAAATGCAAAAGAAATACTTTCTGATCCGTTGATGGTTGGCGACGCGGAAATCGCTCCGATTGCTTCGATTGACTTAATTCGTGCCGCCGCAGCAAAACTACCCAACACAGAAGATCTGATCGGCAACACTATTGATTCCTGGCAGAGCCTTTTCAATGGTGGCAAGCCGGATAAATTGATTACAAAGGCTATTAAGATAGAACAAGCCCCAACACGAATGGGCTATTACATCGGACCAAATATCGGTGAAGGCAAAGCCATTTCCCTTCCGGAAACAGCTTACGATTCCAATCATCCTCTCGGGGTAGTCGGCAATCTACCGAAGTCCAGCAAGAACATGGGCACTAAGATGCAACCAGTTGCTCATAATGTTTCGATTCCAGCTATTCCATACACCGAAAACCCTGGAACAACATCTATAGAAGCGGAGGATGACTCGAACTCGAGTTTGCAAGTCATTTCGATCACGAAGAACAACTGATCCATAAAAGGCAGTAAACATAAGCATGCCGAGCAGATAGCATGCTGAAAGGAAGATTCCAAGCAGATTGGCATAAATGCCAGGAAATTTCACGCGTCGAAATGCCCAATATATGGGCATAACAGCGATAGCAGCACGGGGCTGGAGGACAGGAAAATAAGCGGGTCCGAACAAAAGAAATTTTCCTTTTCATGGGGTTTATTCGCCGTCTACGTCTGCGCCTCTGTATTCATCGGCACTATTCTTCAATTCACTGGAATTGTCGAGCGGCAAGAGCTGCAGATGATCAATCGTCGCTTTGAGGCGCGTCCATGGCTCCTCTGGTCCAGAGAAAGTCTGCAACGCCTAAACCCAGCAGTGCTCTGGCAATGGCATCAAGAGCATGAAATGCCGCGCGAATGGTATGCCTGGGACTATACATTCAGCTGGCTAATTCAAAACAATCATCCCCAGGTGGCAAATAAAGTTGTAATCTTCAATCACACGGTGGAAGACGAACCGCCGGCAGAAGCGGCTGAAACACATACCTGGATGAATGCGCTTTTGAGTCACCCCATGCGCCGTAAAGTAGTGGCTGAGATGGTGGAGACGCTGGCAAAATCCGGGGCTGCAGGCATCATTCTCGACAATGATTATCCGCAGTATTCAGCCGATGATCCATATCTGGCAAAGGTATTGCACAACTGCACGGCAGGGGTCTATGGCAAGAGTATTCCTGTATTTATGGTCAGGGCGATGAACAAATTCAGCAGCCCAACTCTACAGACACTTGAAGCACCAACCTCGCCTGTAGGCATTCTAGCTGAATTGCAAAAACTTGAACCCGGCGTCAATGTTACTGATAAATACACAGGCATGACATGCGTAAGCCCAGACACTGACCAGGTTATCCGTCGTGCCAACATTAGAATTCCAAATCCAAGCAGCGGAGAAAAATACGAAGCTGTTATATTGAAGATGCTCGAGCGGCTCGGCAAGCCGGTACCGGAGAATTTACCAGACACAGTAGATATTGATTTTGCTACTGTTCCGAATTCAGAACTATATCCAATTTATTCTCAAAGTACTTTATTAGACCCAGAACAGAAAGCAAAGATTCTTGCAAAAAATAGTCCTATCGATCTGAAAGATGCCATTGTCTTTGTAGGCGATGGCATCACCGACGTTTATAGCACGCCGTTCACGAATGATGGTGACAACCAGATGAGTGGAACTGAAATTCTGGCAAATGCTATGGACACGATCAGCCGTGGATCGTGGCCACACCGCTTGCCGGGCTGGGCAGACTGGATGTATATGGCACTAGCTTCGGTGGCAGGTGGTGCACTCTGGGGAGCCTGGAAAGATCTGCAACAGAATATGGAAGGCGCCGGAAAAGGTATTCAAAAGGCTGGTGGCAGCTTATTCAGGTTGGCGACTGATACTTTATTCTTCTGTTTCCTAATTGCCGGCACCTTATTTGCAGGTTGCGTTGTCTTCGCTTATGGCGGCTGGCTTGTGCCGGTGTTCGTTCCATCGATTGCACTTGGTGTGGGCACCCTTGCAGCCAACGTTTGGGAGCGCGAACGGGAGCGCGAGAAAGCATTTCAAGATCAGTTACGCGCGCAGCAAGAGAAACATGCACTCGAGCTGGAAAACGTTGAAACTGAAATGGCTAAGCAAGAAATCGAAGCCGAAAATCGTGAGATGTATCAAGACAGAAAACGCCGTCATGAATTCGTGCGTCGCATAAATCACGATTTGAACGCTCCGGTTAGCGTGCTCAACTGGACGATTGCTGAACTTCAGATGATGAATCTAGAGAACGAGAAGGCTAAAGATAAAGTAAGTCGCCTGGTCAAGTCATCCGATAAACTTTGCGAACTGATCGATCAACTTGTGCAATCTTACGATTACGAACATATTCCAGGACTAAACAACAATCAGGCTGCACTCTGCGATCTGACACAAGTTCTGGATGACTGCGTTGATGGACAGCAACCGCTTGCACAAAAATTCGATGACATAATCGAATGGCAAAAGCCAGAGAATTCTCTTTGGGTAAAAGGAAATGCACTTGAGCTTTCTCGTGTAATCGATAATATTATTCGAAATGCCATTAAACATAATGCAAACCACACGTCAGTTTTTGTTTCAATCGATTCAAACGGTTCCTTCCACAAAATACTCATATCGGACAGTGGAAAGGGAATCGCACCTGAGCATATTCAACACATTTTTGAACCGGGTTATCGAGTAAATCCGGAAAAGAAAGACGGGCACGGACTGGGACTGGACATTGCTAAGACTCTTGTTGAAGCCATGGGAGGAGAACTTTCAGTTACAAGCACAATCGGAAAAGGCACAACTTTCCAGATTAAGCTTCCCGTATGCCCCGAAGCTCGGGCTCTTCATCAGGATTTTCTTGACGATGAAACGATTGAAGAGACCTATTCGAGAAAACCCACTTTGGAAATAGCGACACATAAGAGGATCGGTGACTAAAATGAGTACGAAAATATTACTGGTAGAGGACGACGAAGAGTTTTCCAAAATGCTTCGATCAATTATCGAAACAGATGGAGAAATGGAAGTCATTCGCGTCATTAACAATGAGGAAGAAGCATTGAAAATGGCGCGCTCACCCGAAGTGCATCAGTGCGATTGCGTGCTGCTTGACCTTCAACTGCCCTTTCGGCATGGCGATAAAACGGTAAGTTCTCTTGCCGGCATTCGCATTCTAGAAGAGCTGCGCCATCAGCAAGGCTTTTATGGAACGATTATCGTTCTTACCAACTCCAAAGCTCCAGCCGATGGACAGCGGGCTCTCGCTGCGGGCTGCGACGGTTATCTCTGCAAGCGCGCAAAGATTTCCGAAGTGCCGCAAATGTTGAATGAATTGAAGATGGCAATCAAAGGTGAGGTCATTCTGGTATCAACACCAATGCGTCACGTGTTCATCAGAGACGATATCAACGCAAAGGAAGCAAGAATGATGGATTTGCTTTCCTGCGGAAAGAGCTGGGCAGAAATTGCTCGTGAGCTGGGATACAAGACACCGAAAGCGGCCGCAAACGTGGGCGATCGGGTGTTTGACAAACTGCTTACTCCGGCAGATGCTCAGAAAGTTGCAGCCGAAGGATCGAAGAAGAGACATAAAGCACTTGAAATTTGGAACTCACGCCGATTGAGCCACGCTCGCTAGGATGTCCTTTCCAGCGGACGTTAAGTCGCTATTCCGTACCGCTGGGTTGCCGGATTATTCAAACGCCGTTCCTCTTCGCTATGTTTCCAAATTTCCTTGATTTGTCTCCATTATCAATTTCGACTCGTCCTCGTATTTCAATGCTTCATCAGCTTTGCCTTGCCCAGCAAGTGCAGCTGCGAGCTTGTGTTTTATTTGAGCGATCTCCATATGTGTCGGACCAATCAAGGGCTCTAGTTGCTGAAGCAATTGCTTGTAGAGTGCCTCACTCTTATCATAGGCACCTTTCAAAAATAGCTCGTCTGCATGGTTCAAAAGTCCTTTGACTTCAGCCATCTTATTCAGCGTCTGCTTTGCTCGTTCGGAGACATAAGCATTCTCATCTTCTGCAAGGTCCGACAAGATTTCGAGCGGCGTATTTGGATTCTCAGCAACACTAAATCGAACGCTCGGGTCGCTGTCAGTCGCAAGCGGCTCTTTTGTTTTCAAAGAGGCGCTCGGGTTATGTGAAACAGCACTGCGAATCTCAGGCGACTCGTGATTGGCTAGTTTCTCAAAGACAGGTTCCGGTGTGCTGATGTTTTCAGCCACACGCTGCACAATATCGTGTGAGCCTTTGTCAGCCAGCTTCTCCAGGGTGTCTGGGTGAGTGTCCGGGTTTGAAGCAAGCCTCTTTTTTGCATCTGCAAATGGAGTGCGTTTTTCATTTTCGGAATCATCCATTTTCTTTTTACCTCCAGATTTGGAGCTGAACAGTTCAGACATAAGGCTGCATAGAGCCGCGACTGTTTCTATAAGATTGAAGATTCGGCAGAAAGTTTCCGCTACTGTTTCTCGTCCAGTTTGGCAAGCTGAGCCTTAACTTCTTCGACATCCCTGGGGCTCAGGCGATCTTGAGCAAGAACTAGAGCATCTTCCAGCACGGCCCTGCTCCGCTTTCTAAATTTCTTAGCCTCGCGTTCATCCCCTGCTTTGGCAACCCTTTCGCTGAGAGCCTGGGCATAAGAACAAAGTGCAAACTTCGAATTTTTTGGATCGTTGAACTTGGTTTCGAATTTCTCTATAGCTCTTTCGAAATCCTTTTTTGCTTTTTCGAAGTCATCGTTTTTTGCTTCGCATATGGCTGTATAGATAAGTATGTAATAGAAGATAGGCGACTTATCACCATGAGCGGCTTTCTCGACAGTCTGGGCAGCCGAGAATGCATCCTCAGCGTTCTTAAAGTCACCTTGCTTGAACCAATCAGAACCAATGCCGAATACTTCGGCTGAGAGTTGTGATAGCAATTGTCTTGGCGCGAGGTCCGGCTTGCTTCTAATCATTTCCGCCAGCAGAACATAAGTATCTCGTGCTTGATCGACTTCCTTGTTAAGCATTTGAGCGCGAGCAAGTTTGTGTAAAAGCCTGGCGTGTGCGCGGCTTTCGTTACCAAATGTATTGGAGTAAGTGGGCTCTATCATGTTAAGAACTTGAGCAGCAGTAGCGTAATCTTTGCTTCGAAATGCACCATCTGCCTTTTCCTCCTCACTCTTCAATTGTGCTTCAGAAAAAGACGAGGAGGACTCATTCTTTTTCGTGTCGGTCTTTTTGCTCATAAAGTACGTCGCTGCAGCAAGCGCCACCACTAGCAGTACTACGGTGGATATGATGAGAAGAACATTCTTATTGCCGGCAGCCGAAGCACCTGAAGGAATATCCTTTATTTCTCCGCCTTCTTCTATGCGCTTCAAATCAGACCTTAGAGCATCTGCAGATTGATAGCGTTGTTTGGTGTCTTTATTCAGACAGCGGAAGATTACTTTCTCAATCTGTTCATCTACATTGCGCGCTGGCACTAGAGAGGCAAACGGCACCGGCTCTGGTCCATCGGGTGTCACCCTTTTTGAAGACAGAGACTCGTACATCAGGCAGCCGAGCTGGAATATATCGGCACTTGGCTCTGACGGTAGCGCTGCTCTGGGCACGTCGGCGGCGAGAGGGTCAACAACGCAAACAAGTGAATTCTCCGCAATGATGACATTGCTAGATTTCAAGTTAGCGTGTGGCAATCCCTTCTTCTTGAAATAACTCAGCGCCATGCATGCTTGTTCGAAGGTGTCGAGAAATTCTATTTGGTTAAGCGAAGGCTTTTCAGCCATGACCTGAGCAAGTGTTTTTCCGTCAATGAATTCGCGGACGTAGAAAAGCCCCGTGGACGGATCGCATTGAGTGTCTATCAATCCGATAGCATTCTCATTTTGAAACGAAAGCAATGTTTTATCTGGAATCGCATTAGCTGCTTCAGAGGTTTCCAGCAAGGGAAATTTAAGAACGCACACCTTTCCGCCATTTGCATCCGTTACTTTATAGCTGGCTTTTCCAAGCTGTGCCGCAATTTCATACCGACCGGCAATCACAGTGCCGATCGGCAAACCTTTATTCGGCTCGTGAGAATTTCCCGCCATCCCGTATTCATTATACTAGTGTCGAGAAACAAAGTAGCATCGAAAACCTCCTGGCATTGGTTGCTAATCATCGAACAATATTTAGATTCAGACAGGAAATAGACTGCCGGGAGCGCCGGCGGGGCGCCGCGGTGTACACCCACCCGCGCCCTCTATGTCATAAAAAGCCGCGCGCC
>JBIKOL010000121.1:0-27404 GCA_044358055.1 Obscuribacteraceae bacterium (SeqCode) | reverse complement strand
CTCGCTCGCCTGACATAGTTTTCTTGAACACATCAATTGTTTTGCCCAGGTCTTTAGCAGCATCGTCAAAGTTTCCCAGTTGCATGCTTGACTGAGCAAGTCTTATACTGCGCTCCATCAATTGTTTTTCCTGGTCAAACTTCTGATCGGGGTTGGTGGCAGATTCAATCTTTTTTGCGGAAGACTCATTTTGTTGGCGCATACCGACTATTTCAATTTTGAGCTCCTCTTGCTCTTCCTTCAATTTCTCCTCGCGCGATTGCTGAGCAGCTAGAGCCTTACTTGCAAGCTCATTTCTCTTCACTTCATTTTCGTTGCTGATGCGAAGATAAAGCCAAGCAGACAGTAAAGAAGCCAACAACAGAATGACCGAGATAGCCTTTATTAGCGGCGCCTTGCTTTTTGCATTTGCACCAAGTTTCTTTATCCCAAAGGTTCCCATTTCGGCAGTATGCTGCAGGTATATCCGATTCAATTCTTGCTTGATTTCATCGGCTGATTGCGGGCGTTCCGACGGGTTCTTTTTCAAACAGCGATCCACAAGTCGACCAAGCGATCTTGCCCCATCGCTTTTTGCAATTGATTCAAGAGAAACAGGCTCTTCATTCATTTGCGCATACATGATTTGAAAAGCAGAGTCCCGTTGAAAGACAATTTTTCCTGTGATGCATTCATACATGATGCAACCAAGCGAATAAATATCCGAAAGCTGATCAACTCTTGAACCGCGACATTGTTCTGGACTCATATACACAGGACTTCCGACAATGGTATTTGTTCGAGTAAGAGTGAGAGTTGTGTCTCCACCAGCAGAACTTTCCTGCATGCTTCGCGCAATTCCAAAATCAATCAGCTTAACGCGAGTAGTTCCATCTTCCATTTTGCTCAGCATTATATTCGTTGGCTTTAAGTCGCGATGCACAATTCTGCTGTTATGTGCAGAAGAAAGACCATCAAGAACCTGCCCAAAAATTTCGTAAAATCGCTCTGGCTTCATCGGAGAACTTCGTTCGAGTTCCTGCGAAAGTGACTCTCCTTCGAGCAATTCCATCGCATAGTAAGGATCTCCACTCTCGGTGAGATCGGAAAGCAGTACACCAACAATGTTTTCGTGCTGCAGACTGGAAAGGATTCTCGCCTCCTGAAGAAAACGAGCCTGCTCTGCTTCGAGCCTTGCTCCCTCGTACATCAAGATTTTTATCGCAACTTCTCTTTGCAAGAGGGTGTCAAAAGCCTTGAACACATAGCCCATGCCGCCCTGCCCGATCAAACCACGCATTTTGAAGCGTTCGGGCAACTTAACCAGCGAAAGAAGCGAATCTTCTTTCATGGCGATGGTAATGTCTTCTTTTTCTAGCATCGGGGACAAAATGATGGAACACAGACACTATTCCCGCTTTTCGGGATTTTTTAGCTCATTGCATCCAGGCAAAGCCAGGCGGCCCAGGAATCAGAGAAAAGACCGGATCCTCTAAAAGAACCCGGTCCTGCGAAACAATAATTGGAAAAGTGCTGCTTAAAGCTGTTTTTCGATATCTGCACTAAGCTCTTCAGGCTTCGTTGCCGGCTCATAGCGCTTAACTACATTGCCGTGGCGATCAACAAGAAACTTGGTGAAATTCCATTTGATCGGCTGAGCGCTCGGAGTGCTGGTCAAATACTTGTAGAGCGGATGTGCCTGATCACCATTCACATCCACTTTCTCAAACATCTGGAAATCGACACCATAATTTCTCTGGCAAAATGTGGCTATATCACCGCTGTTGCCAGGTTCTTGAGCACCGAATTGATTGCAAGGAAAACCGAGAACTTTCAAGCCTTTGCCTGCATATTTTTTGTGCAGTTCTTCCAGTCCCTGATATTGAGGCGTATAGCCACATTTGCTTGCGGTGTTCACAATCAAAAGAACATCGCCCTTGTAGTTGTCGAAATTTACATCCTTGCCATCAAGCGCTTTTGCTTTGAATTCATAAATTTGAGCCATGTTTTTTCCCTCTTCTTTAGCGGGCGCACTCGGTTTTTCCGAGACCTTCTTACCTGAATGTTTCTCGCAGGCAAGCGAGTTCTGGCAGCTAAGCATAGCCGGCGCAAACAATATGCCAGAGGCAAGCATTGATGAAAAAACTCTTCGCTTAGCCACAGAAAGTTTCATTAAACGCATAGAATCGCTCCTGTATTGCAGAATCAGCGATTAGACAGCCTTGCATTAAATCGCCAGAGCGGTCTATGTTACCACCATGACATTAATTGAGATGCGGTTATTACGAGTGCTTAGCTTTACTTCACGCCCCTAATGAGTACACTTACACTAATGGCTGCAGATTTAGACATTGTCCCAGGGCTCGGAATCCGGGATGCTCTTAAGAAATAGCCATTGCGTCTACGGGAAGACGCTGAGTACTTAAGACTGGGCGGGCATAATGGAAGACATTTTTTCGAAAGGCAAGGCTGCAGAGCGCCAGCCTGAACAAGAGATTGGAAGAACACAGACAAGCGACCACGCGGAAGGGCTGAGAGCAGATGCCCTCCTCGACAAGAGCCTGGTCAGCCGTGCTTCGTTCCAAAAGCCTGACTCGACACAAGTCGCAAGTCTCGATCTGTCAACACCGGTTCTGAAAGAGCAGCCACAGGTCATGAAAGATAGCCAGCCTGATGCTCAGCAGGCCGCAAATCTCATAATGTCTGCAATAACAATCGGCGCAAGACAGTACCAGGCAGCTTTTGGAGATAACGGTCAGCTCGGAAGCATCAGTTTCGGAGCGCCGGACAGCTCAAACTATCTGGAATTGAGACGAGATGCAAACGGGCAGTTGATGCTAAGCCGCTCTGCAGGAGACTTTCAGAACAGCAACGGCGTAGTTAATTTCGAAGGGATTCCGGTACAAGTCAATGCTGATGGGCAGGTCGTAGGTGATCTCTCTGTAAACAGCAAAGGCGAACTGATTTATAAAGTAGGGACTGGCGACGACCGCATAGAATACTGCCGAAAAACAGACGGAACTCTGGTCAATGTCGATGCAAAAAATTGGAAAAGAACTGAAGTCTCGCCGGATGGCAGAGTAAGTGAAAAATTCTGGGACGGTTTCGAGTGGCGGCAAGGACAAATGGCTGCCGATGGGAATCGCATTGATTTCGTTCCTAAAGATCCTCAGAAGCCGGATTATGTTCAAAGAAATAATGGCGAATCTGGTTTCAATTTTGTTCGCTACGCAGATGGTCACACTTTCCAGTGCGACTGGCCACATCGATTAATGAAAGAGACGATTCCTGGCAGTCCGCCTCAGGAGCGCACAATGTATTACAACGGTGCGCTTTATATGGAAGCGACGCAGGTGACGCAAAATCCAAACGGTGACACCACGATCGTATTTAAGGATCCAGCATCAATTGATCCGAAAACTACAATTTACAAAGCCGATGGCAGTATGACCACTATCATGGGAGACAACACTACTGTTGAGAAAGACCCGTGGGGATTCGTCAACAGCATCAGTGGTCCTCGAGGCAACTGGCAGTTTGTACGCGACGTAAACGGTGACGTTATGCAAGCCAATCACGTATATCTTGATGCTGATGGTAAGCAACAAAACAAAGTGTTCAAACGCAAAGGTGCAGATCCGAATGCTGGAATGGAACGCTGGTTCTCACGCCAGTCCGTCAAGCAACCACGCCCAATGGATGAACTTCCGCCACCACGTGACCCAGAGAATCCGCAAAACTATGCGGAATTTGTGAATGAATCCGGACAGACCGTGAAGATGAACCTCAACGTCACCGCCGACGGTACTGTTCGCACGGAATACCCAGGACTGGATTTCACTCGCGGCTATGTCACTTATGAGTATCCTGGACAAGACGCCACTACAAATAACGTAGTCTGGAAAAAACGCACCGTCGCTGCCTAGAATCCTTAATCGAGCACCTTTAGCCAGTCGGCTAATTTGCTATTTTCGCGAAGTTTGCGTATAGCTCTTGCTTCTAACTGACGAACACGTTCTCTGCTCAAGGAAAGGATTTGACCGCACTCTTGCAGTGTCAGCGGTACGCCTGTTTGCAAGCCGAAGCGCAAGCGAATAACATCTTGCTCGAAGCGATTGAGCTTCGAAAGGGCCTGCTCTATGTTCAAAGAAAGTAAACGCTTGCCGGCAAACTCATCAGGCGGAGGCGATTTATCGTCTTCTATAAAATGCGAAAACGGTGTGTCAGAATCTTCCCCAACTGGAGCATCGAGTGATACCAGGTGTTTCTCAGCCGCAAGCACTTGAGTCAGCTTGCTCATTTCCAGACCTGAAGCGCTGGCGATTTCGTCAATTGAAGGCTTCCGCCCAAGTTCAATTGCAAGTGTACGCACAACTTTACGAACTCGATTTATTGCTTCGTTCATGTGAACAGGAATTCGCACAGCTCTCGACTTATCTGCAAGCGCCCGCGTGATCGCTTGCTTGATCCACCAGGTGGCGTATGTTGAAAATTTGTATCCTTTTTCAGGATCAAATTTATCGGCGGCTCTTATTAATCCCATGCTGCCTTCCTGAATAAGATCCTGAAAGCCGAGTCCGCGATTTGTATATCTTTTTGCAATGCTTACCACAAGGCGAAGATTTGCATTGATCAGTTTACGCCGGGCAATATCATCACCTGATTTCATTGCCCGAGATAGCTGTATCTCTTCCTTACCGGACAACAATTTGTGGCGCCCAATTTCCTTTAAATAAGTGGTGCAAGAATCTTCCGAGCTGATGAGCTCGGCTGGCTCATGCTCTTCTTCCGCTTCTTCTTCAACCACGTCAGCTTCGGCCTGTAAGCCAAGCAAGCCTTCCAGCTCATCAGCTGCTGGAGGGATAATGTCCATTTCTGTATTGTCAGTTCTTATTTCAAATGCTGTAGTCATGTTTCATCTCTTGCTTGTGCAAGTAATCTCAAAGAGCTACCCCGCCGCGATTCAAACGAATGCGCAGCGGAATGCCTTACAAAATCAAGTATAAACAGGAACTTTGTTTTTTCGCCAATATTGCGAAATGTGCACAAAACGAAGTTGATAAGCCTCATGAGCCAGCATCGAATTCTCAAATCGCTTAGTGCGACTTGCTGACGAACAGGTTAAGAATGAGGCTCAGCAAGAGGCTCAGGATGATGCAGGTAACAATCGGGAAATATATTCTCAGGTTGCCAGACTGAAAAGCTATATCACCGGGCAGTTTGCCGAGATATGGAATTTTCGGCATAAACACGAACATAATTCCGGCACAAAGAACAATCACACCGAGCAAAATAAGTCCCTTTCCAATAAAAGCATTTTCCATTTCTATCACTCTAGGTTAAGAACCAGTATTTGCACCTGCTCTAATTTTAGCGCCGGATCCAGCTCGTGCTTCAAAAGTCGATCACTCGATCAGCCTTTCGGTCGATTGAAATGATTCTTTATGCTCATGGCAAAGACTTCTGAATCGGTCACACTAGCATGCGGAGGCTCACCATCATGGATATCGAATTCTTTTTCGCAACAATTTTCTTTCTGGCGCTGCTAGTGCTACTGAGCGGCTCCCTCCTTGAGTGGTGTTCCGACAGTGAGAGAGGCAGACGAAGCGGGCACTCTCATGTTTGATTCACGCGGATCGCTATTATTTTGCTAAGCCCATCAACTCGTCGAACTTATGGTTGAACTCTGCCAGGCGCTCGGGATAATTACATTTGCGAAGGAGTGCTTCTATGTAAGCATGGAAAGAATTTATTGTTTCTTTGCTCAGCGTATGCTTTTTATCTTTAAGACACTCTCTCAAAACAACAATTCCGTTTTTACAAGACAGGTCCAACATAGGCTTGTTCAGCTCTGGATATCCCGGCAGGCAGCAAGCACTCATAATTTCATTGAAGAGGTCTAACTTCAGATAGGCAGGAATCGCCCTGCTGCTACTAACTTTCATCCAAACACTACTAGAACACTCGTTTATATCGTCATACCTCTTATGTGCTTTCAGCAATTTAAAAAGGTTCGACCAGGCGTACACCATATTTTCATCGTATTCCGCTCTAGCTTCACAAACCTCAGTTGCTTTGACTAACTCTGCTTTCAACGCCGCAAATTCATGAGGTTTGATGCTTGGTGAGCCTGCCTCGTTCCAGGCACCACATAGGTCGCGCAATATGCAAAGCTTGGGTCGGCCTGCATAATCACTCTTCAACTTGAAGAATTTATCTGTTCGTTCAAGGGTCTGAATGGATTCGTTTTTTCGGCCGTTTAGATAAAGCTTGATAGCTAGATTGCACACAATGCTCTGAACATCCTCAGTATTGAGATCTTTACTGGAGGTTCTTTCCATAATAGCCATGAGCTCAGAATTTAATCGTCCAATCTCAGTTAGAGTCAGTGGCGGACCATTGATTTCAGTGGACTCCACTAAATTTTTCAACAACTGTACTCTGATGAAAGGCTCCGAAAGTCCTTCCTCTTTAGCTAAACTCCAGAGCTCTTTCGACAAGACGAATGCTTGATTTTTCTGCGCGCATATCCACAGATTCCAGCAAGCGTGGGTCGCAGTCTCTGTTTCCAGCAATCCAAAATGTTTATTCCTCATTCGATTTTTCAACCAGGTTTTTAAGGCCGGCATCAAATCGTCCTCAGCGTGAATCTTGTCAAATATGTACGAACTGGGCAGTGTATTGTCGAAAAAGATCTCAGCGGACTTTGCCGAGGGAATGTCAGTGGAAGGTATATCTGCCTTGAGCAATTTGATAGCGGCCATATCCAGCGATTTAGCCACTGCGATAGAATTTGTGTTTCTTCTAACGCTAGAACTCAATCCATAACTAATCAGTTGCCTTGAAACCGGCGATTTTAAAAACGATGGTGCACTAAATTCCATGTCCGTTTTACAAGCTTCTTCGTTCAGTTCAATCAAATACGGGATGGCCTGCTTATATTGCTTCAGCCTGACGTATGCATCTACAATACCAAGTACGGCCAAGAATTTATAACGATTCCGCCGCCCTTTCGATAGCATGCTGCTATTTATTACTTCCTTGGATTCTGTTCGTGCCCTGAGTAATTGGGCGACCTTCAATTCCTCCGCAAAATCTTGCCGGACCAGAGCGAGCGAAATTAACTGCTCTCGGGACTCCATTTCACGATCTATCTGTGAGCGAGAATCAGCACATATGCGAAATGCTATTTCGGCTCCTGCGTAATCCTTGGCTTTGAGAAGTTCAAGCCCTTTTTGAAAATAACTGTTGCTCTCTGAAATGGACAGCGAGTGAGTTTTCGAAAATGTTGATTTCGCAGTTGGCAGTTCAGTCTCCGTTTTCCTGGGTCCGGAAAACAAATAAGCTGCTACGCCTAATATTGCTAGACTGCCTAACGCCGCTAACGCGGCAACAGTGCGTGGAGCGTTCACCGACAGGTCAGATTCACTTATTGCTTTAGAAAATGCATGCATGCTGGAGAACCGTTGAGTAGGTTCTTTTGCCAACGCTGTTGATAGTACTTTCTGGAGTGAAGGCGAAATAGCTGGGGATCTTAGATCTGGATTTTGCTCACTATGTTTAAGCATAACGTCAAGCGCGTTATTGCCGTCGAACAGAGCTCTACCAGTAATCAAAAAAAAGAGTACACAGGCAAGCGAATACTGATCGGATGCGGCACCAGCTGGCTTTCCTTTGGCCTGTTCTGGACTGATGTAGGCAGGAGTTCCAATTATTTGTTTGCTCCTGGTCAGATTCTGGGAATCATCTCCATCTGCTAATTTGGCAATGCCGAAATCAAGCAAAACAGGCTGACCGCTTTCTCTCAGGATAATGTTAGCCGGTTTGATGTCACGGTGCACAATACCTGACTCATGCGCCATGTTCAAAGCACAGGCGATGTTTTCGATAATTTTGCAAGCATTCTCGGCAGGAATAGCTCCTTTCTCGGCGATAAGATTTTCAAGAGTCCGTCCCTGCACATACTCCATGACGAAATAAGCTTCACCCGAAGGAGCAATTCCAAAATTGTATACAGTCGGAATGCAAGCGTGCTTCAATTTGCTGAGCGATTGAGCTTCTCTCTTAAAGCGCGCTTGCCGTTCTGAATCCTGCATTAATTCCGCTTTCAGAATCTTTACTGCAACCAGCTGACTGAGCGTTTTGTTTTTTCCAAGAAAAACAGTGCCATAGGTTCCTTCGCCTAGCATTTTGAGCAGTTCAATATTTGGCAGGCCGAGCTCAGGCAAATTTTCATTGCCAGAAGCAACTGCTTTAAGGTTGCTGTCTTCGCCACCAAGCATTGTTTTCCCCAGCCGAAGGTCCTGACACATTATAGGCGTGCCAAGCTGATTTATATCGTTTTGGACCAGAAGTGCCGAGAGCTTGAACTGGGGTAGCGCGATATTTTATCGTCATTTATACGCTTTCTTAAGAATCCGAACACTCATCCTCAACACTCGGATTTTCCCGAAAAAACGACAAACAAAGCTTTACACTTAAATTTCGGCAAGAAACCGAGGGGTTGACAGACGCTAATTTCGGATCTAGGATAGTAAGCGTACAAAATACATTTACCTACCTGTCATTTCTGTCGAGGAGACTGCAGAGATGCGTAATTTAGAATGCCTAAAAGCACAACAAATATTGTCAGTTCACACCGCAGAATCGCTGTTTTCTCAATCTGCCGCAGAAGCAAAAAAGGAATACCGCTCTCTTGCTCTTCGCTGGCATCCAGATCATTCAAGCGAAGAACAGTCGCAAACAGTTTTTGCACACATTGCTCTACTTTACAGAGATGCCCTGGAAAAGCAATCAAGCGGCACCTGGTTGGAACCAGCAGAAAAAATCGAAGAACAAGAGGTCGGCATCAAAAAATTCAGACTGGAAACAGGCCTTTTAAGAAAGATCGAGTACTACTCTTGCCGCAAATTCGAACTCGGCGAAATGTTCATAGGTGAGCACTTCGTGACTTTTGAAATAAAAAATGAGTTCACTGACTTGTTTCACAACGGACGTCGCCAAATCCGCAACCTAAAATTCAAAGATGAAGTCATGGCAGTCGAAATGTCAAACTATCTCCCTCAGATTGAGGAAGCCTTCAGAACCAGCAACAATACAAATGTGGTACGCATAAGAAAGACTCCGGACCAAATTTTACTCGCTGACATACTCTCATTTTATGCCCAGCGATTGGAACCAGTCGAGCACGTTGGGTGGATACTAAACGTCTTATGGCACATAGCCTGCTATCTCCAATGGGCAGGTATTACACATAATGCAATAAGCACTGAGACTATCTTCATCTCACCGCTACGCCACACTGGAATGCTGCTCGGAGGCTGGTGGTATGCTTGCACCGCAGGCGGTGCTTTAACGGCTCTGCCGGATCGCACAATGAACTTAATGCCGTTAGACATACTGGACAGCCGCACAGCGGATCACCGAAGCGACCAGGAGTTGATTAAAGCAATTGGTCGTGAGCTGCTGGGCGATCCGCTCGGCGCGAAAATCTTGACGGATTCGAGCGTGCCATCAGCAATGAGCTCATGGCTTCGCATGCCGGCAGAGGAGCATGCAATTAACAACTATAAGGAATGGAAACATGAGGTTCTTTTACAGAGCTTTGGTGCGCCATATTTCGTTCCAATGAATTTGACAAGCAAAGACGTATATAAGGAGATTTAGTCATGGGAAGAGCAAGATGGAACCCAGATGATTGGGATGATTACGTTGCTTCGACGGCCTCAGTGCCTACATACGACCTTTTCGCCCACTCAATGCACAAAGACCTGGATCCAGCAACAATCAAAATGCGGGAGTCCTGCGATTCGGACTCGAATCCACTGTCTACGCCAATTATAGTCGCAGTAGATGATACAGGTTCGATGGGTTATTTGGCGGAAACGCTAATTCGAAAAGGACTGGGCACTCTAATAGAGGAGATTTATCTGCGCAAGCCGGTCACAGATCCACACATCATGTGCATGGCAGTTGGAGATGCCTGGTTCGACAAGGCTCCACTTCAAGTAACTCAATTCGAAGCAGACTTGCGTCTTGTGGATCAGCTCAGCAAATTTTTCGTAGAGGGTGGAGGCGGCGGCAACGATTGCGAAAGTTACAACCTGCCCTGGTACTTCGCAGCCACGAAAACAAAATGCGATTCGATCATCAAACGCAATAAGAAGGGCTACTTATTCACCGTAGGTGACGAGCCACCACCAAAGAAATTGCTTGCTAAGCACGTTCAGCGCTTTCTTGGCTGCGGGCTGGAAAAGGATCTCGATTCGAAAGATCTTCTAGCGATGGTTTCTAAATTCTACGAGGTTTTCCACATCATCATTGAAGAAGGTCAAGGATATCGCGCACAAGCGAAAAAAGTCCTCACAGAATGGAGAGGCTTGCTCGGACAGAGAGTCATACCGCTGAGCAAACATGAGGATCTCGCAGAATTGATTGTCTCAACAATCCAGGTACAAGAGGGGGTAGATCTTGACGCAGTCGCCGATTCCTGGAGCGGCGGAACAGCACTGGTTGTTCGCAATTCACTGAAAGGATTGCAGAAAGTACCAGCAGCAAGCGGCAAGGGTGTAACCAGACTATAAGGTGCTCTATTTGAGCTGGAGGGTAAGAGAATGCGTAAAGCAACAGTAGTTATCGGAGCCAATTTCGGAGACGAAGGAAAAGGTTTGATGACTGACTACCTCGCCACCCAGGCAGATACAGATCACACACTCATAGTCAGGTTCAATGGCGGCGCTCAGGCGGGACACTCGGTTGAGACTCCCGATGGGCGCCGCCATATTTTCAGCCACTTTGGATCGGCGTCCTTCCTTTCTTGCCCAACATACTTGAGCAAACATTTCATTGTTAATCCAATGTTTTTTGGAAAAGAACTAGAAGAACTAAAATTGAAGGGCGTCAGTCCCTTCATATATATAGATGAACGTTGTATTGTAAGCACGCCCTTTGATATTTTCATCAATCAATTGGTCGAGAAAAAACGTGGAAAGTCCAGGCACGGCAGTTGCGGACTGGGAATCAACGAGACAGTTACACGAAGCCTGCGAGATAGTAAATTGAGACTACAGATTAAGGATCTTACAAGCGAAAATTCATCGCTCGAACGACTGAGCCGCATTGAAACAGATTGGTTTGAAACACGATTGAACGAACACGAGATTGATATGCAGGATGAAGAAGTTCAATCATTCATAAGAAAGAAAGATCGGATAATCAGGCGCTTTTTGCAGGATGTCTTACTCATGCTCAACAGAAGCACTATTACCAAAACGCTTCCCGACTATTGCTCAACAATTTTTGAAGGTGCACAGGGTTTATTGCTTGATGAAGGAAGAATCGATCTCTTCCCGCATTTGACGAGATCACGCACGGGACTCACAAATGTGATTCAAATTGCTCAAGAAGCCCGAGTGCCGATTGCTGAGCTAAATGTTGTGTACGCTACAAGAACATATCTAACCAGACACGGCGCGGGTCCACTCAAAGGTGAGGAAAGCTGGTCATTTCCAGATTCAACAAATGTGCCGAATGAATTTCAAGGCAGCTTGCGTTTTGCTCCGCTTGATTTTGATCAATTGACTTACGCAATCAATCTAGATCTGCAGCACGCAAAAAATAAGTTGAACAAAATCAATGCAAGCATTGCCATCACCTGTGCGGATCAAATGAAAGCGCCCGATAGAAACAATTTGCCGCTCCCTGTATCGCACATAAGTTATGGTCCAAGTCGCAATGATGTTCAAAGCAAAACACGAAAACAATTCGTAGCAAGGGGTTGCCAAAAATGAATACTACCTTTATTATTTGAGCATAGTATATTTTTGAGGCGGTATGTACTTCTTCCAGATCTATCTCCAATACCTTAATTGATAGCGGGCTTGCCGCTGTCGGTTTAGGGTTTGTAATGGGAGATAAGGTCATGCTGCGTACACGCGCTTATAGAAAAGAACGGCTGCCACACCTGGCGAAACTGTGTAATTTTCGCCTTATAGCAGTCTCGTCTGCTAAGTGGCAGCGCGTCATACCTGGAGGGGCTAATCGTTCGCCATTCTTCCAGGAAATATCACTTTTCTTTTTTCAACATCTCCAACGACAGAGCAAGTTGTCGCAACTCAATCGGCTAAATAATCAGCCTAATTGAAGCGGTTATCAGATTTGCTTTTTTCAAACAGCAGTCAGTTTTGATTTGTTGGAGGTATTATCATGTTTGTTTTTTTACTGAAAGGCATTTTGCTCGGATTCTGCACAGCGGCTCCAGTTGGACCGATCGGAATAATCTGCATCCGCAGCGTTATGAGATATGGCTGGCGGCACGGAGTATCAGCAGGGCTTGGTGCAGCTTGTGCTGATGCCATATATGGTGCCGCTGCCGCCCTTGGTTTAGGTGCTCTTGTGCTTGCTTGTCCGACATTAATGACCGCAGGCAAATATATAGGCGCATGCTTCCTGCTCTATCTCGGATTAAAACTCTTGCTTGAGCGGAGCATACAGCTGAGCAGCGAATCCCGGGAAAAACCACACCTTGCCTCGTTGTTCGCCTCAACTCTGGCACTCACGCTGGCAAGTCCCATGACTATGGCTTCCTTCGTAGCCATGTTCTCTGCCTGCAAGCTGACGCAGGCTCTGGCCCTGCACAACACTGCCGGTCTTGTACTTGGCCTCTTTTTCGGCTCACTTACCTGGTGGTTCGTACTGTCTTTCACTATAGATAGACTGCGTGGACGTTTCTCTCAGACCGCCCTCGCGCTAGTCAACAAAGTCTCAGGCTTATCCATTATCGGTTTTGCCTTCTGGTCGATCTGTTAAATCGCAGGGAGCGCCAAAGGATAGTCATCCCGCAACCCACCAGGCTTTCTAAGCGCGGTCATAACTGCGACAAACAGATTATGAACTGTGAAATCCGGGCAGGCGCATGTTAATTTGTGTGAGAGAGTTTAATCAGCTCATGCTACAGGTTAAAATTGAAATAGCGTGAGCTGATTAACCGAGGTATTTAATGCTCAATCGTATCCTAATCCTATCTGCGTCCTCGGGAGCCGGACATGTACGCGCAGGTCAAGCCATTGCAAAAGCTTTCGCACAGTCAAATATCGCGGCGGAGGTTCGCCATGTTGACGCTCTTGAATATTGCAGCCCTGCTTTAAGGCGCATTTATTCCAGGGGCTACATTGATATGGTGAACCACGCACCAACGGTGCTCGGCATTCTTTACGACACCGCCGATAAGCCCTGGAAGGACGAAAACAGCCGCATGGCGTTCGACCGGCTCAACACCTTGCCTCTCGCCAAATTTATAAAGAGCTTCGGGGCAGATCTGGTAATCTGCACGCATTTCTTGCCTGCTGAAATCACCTCATGGCTTTTGTGTAAGAAACGCATTGCCGCAAGACACGCGGTTGTGGTTACTGATTTTGACGCTCATTCTATGTGGCTGTGCAGGCACTTTGACCAATACTTCGTTGCGCTCGATGAAACCAAAGAGCATCTGTTTCAGGAAGGTGTGCCGAAGCAAAGAGTGCTCGTATCAGGAATACCGATAGATCCTGATTTCGCCAAGCCCAAGAATAAGCTTGAGATGCGCCAGAAATACGACATACATCCCGAGCTGCCCACTATCTTGCTTTCCGCCGGCGGCTTTGGAGTCGGACCGGTTGAGCTGCTTCTGCAATCTCTCAAGCAGCTTAAACATCCGGCTCAAGTAATTGCACTTTGTGGCAAGAATGCTGAACTCAAAAACCGGCTGGAAAAGGAAAGAGAGAACACGGCAAATGGCAGTCTGATCATAAAGCCTGTCGGGTACACAGATAAAATCGACGAGTATATGGCGGCATCAGACATTTTGTTAGGGAAACCCGGCGGACTGACAACAGCTGAGGCTATATCGAAAGGTCTGGCGATGGTAATCGTTAACCCAATACCTGGTCAGGAAGAGCGAAATTCCGATCACTTGCTGGAGCAAGGCATTGCCATCCGTTGCAATAATCTTCCAACGCTGGCATACAAAATTGACAAGCTGCTTGATGAACCAGCACGTTTGAAAGACATGCGTGAGAATGCAATACAGCTGTCAAATCCTAACGCCGCTGTCGATATCGTTAGAACTCTAATTGAATGCAAGGAAGCTCCAGCTATCAATTTTACTGGAGATCATCAATGCGAATCAGGGATGAAACGGCTAGCCACAAATAGCGCCAGGCGTTTCAAAACCGTCCGTAAACTAGCCGCCAGACAAAGGAAGCGCCGTCGTGACAATTAGTGTAAATATCACGGCGAAATCATTTTCTCAGGTCTAACCAAATTATCGAATTCAGACTCCGTCAGATAAGCTAGTTCAAGACAGGCTGCTTTCAGCGTGGTGTTGTCCACAAATGCCTTATGAGCCACTTTCGCAGCTTTGTCATAGCCGATGTGTGGAGTTAATGCAGTAACAAGCATCAATGAGTTCTCGACGTAACGACGAATTTGCAATTCATTTGGTTCGATTCCCTCGATCAGGTATTTGACGAAGAGAGGAATAGCATCGACAAACAAACGAATAGAGTGCAGCAGATTGTGAATCATTACCGGTTTGAATACATTCAACTCGAAATTACCCTGACTGCCGGCGATACCAATTGCAGTGTCATTCCCCATTACCTGTACTGCTATCATCGTCATTGCTTCGCATTGAGTAGGGTTCACTTTACCAGGCATTATTGATGAGCCAGGTTCATTCTCAGGAAGATGCAACTCAGCAAGGCCACATCGCGGACCCGAACCCAACCAGCGAATATCGTTTGAAATCTTCATCATGCTGCAGGCAAGCGTTCGCAAACATGAGCTTGCGTGCACAATTGCGTCGTGTGCTGCCAGAGATGCAAACTTGTTAGGAGCACTTATAAAAGACAGACCGGTCAGTCTGAAAATTTCATTTGCAGCCCTCTCCGCAAATTTCGGATGTGTATTTAAGCCAGTTCCCACGGCTGTGCCACCAATAGCAAGCTTATACAATCCTGGCAGCGCTTCTTCAAATCGCTGAATGTCTGCGTCAATCTGTGCAACATATGCGGAGAATTCTTGCCCAAGAGTAAGAGGGACTGCATCCATCAAGTGAGTTCTGCCAATTTTGATGATGTCCTTGTATTCTTGAGCTTTCTTGTCGAGTGCAGCGCGTAACATTTTGAGTTCAGGCAAAAGCTTATTGTGTATTTGCTCAGCTGCAGCAATGTGCATTGCCGTCGGGAAAGTGTCGTTTGAGGACTGAGATCTGTTCACATGATCGTTTGGATGAATTGGGTTCTTGCTGCCGATTGTTCCTCCAGCCAATTCAATCGCTCTATTTGAAATGACCTCATTTGCATTCATGTTGGTTTGCGTCCCGCTGCCCGTTTGCCATATCCGCAAGGGAAATTCTGAATCAAGCTTACCGTCGATTACCTCATCAGCAGCCTTGACGATCAATTCAGCAATTTCTTTTGAAACTAATCCTAATTCCGCATTAACCAGGGCCGCGGCCTTCTTCAATATTCCGACCGCGCGAATCAGTTCACGAGGCATCACGTCATGGCCAATGGCGAAATGCTGAAGTGAACGCTGCGTTTGTGCACCCCAGTAATGTTGTGAAGGGACCTCAATTGTGCCCATGCTGTCAGATTCAACACGAGTGTTTTCATCCTTTTTGCCTGCAGACATATTGGCTCCTTCTTGTGAAATCCTTGATCCAGACCAGTCCGAACGCTTCAATCAGCGTAGATCATAGACCAAAGAGTCAGCGAGCATTCACTTGACAAAGCCCTCCGGATGCCAATATCACGAGCATTCGACGTTTTGCATCCTGTAAAGCGAATGGCAGAAGGCTGTATATAAGAAGCAAATATCTTGTATACTGATGAGTCCAATAAAATCAGGAGGTGCTTTGTGCGGATAGTCATATTCGGCGGCGGCATGCAGGGATGCGTTATCGCGAAAAATATTTCGGAAAGAAAGGAAAATCCGGAAGTTGTTGTTGTCGATCTGGTCGCCAACAATAATCCCTTGCCAAAAGGCGTCAAGTCTATGATCGCCGACGTCACTGATCTAGAGCAAGTAAAAAAAGTACTTGCCGGAGCTGACGTGGCAGTGCTCGCAGTACCAAGCCGCATATCTCACAAAGCTTTGAGAAATATTCTGCACACTGGCGTAGCAGTTGCTGATGTCTGCTTCACTCCAGATCCACCGCTTGATTTGAACGATTTGGCGAAAGCAAACGGATCATGCTGTGTTGTCGATTGTGGCGTAGCACCTGGTCTCAGTCACTTGCTCATCGGGCATGCTTATACACAACTGAAGGGACTCGACAAAGTCAGCATTCTCGTTGGTGGCATGCCGCAAGACCCTCCTCCGGTGTTTAAGCACGCAGTCTATTTCAATCCGCACGATCTTCTTTCCGAATATGTTCGACCAGCTCGCTCACGCCAGGACGGGGAAGATCTAGAACCACATCCGCTCGATGCGCCTGTGACGAAGCATCATGATGAAGAGCTTGGGCAACTGGATGCATTTCTCAGCGATGGCTTGCGAACTTTGTTGAGCAGCTATCAAGACGTTCCCTTCATGGAAGAAAGAACTCTTCGCTGGCCGGGACACCTCGATGCCATGCACAATCTTCGCGAGATGGGAATGCTCGATGATGAAACATGTTTCCACGCAACAGCTCATGCTCTCGGCAATCGCTATCCAGCAGCTTCTCACAAAGATGTGCTGTTGATGGTTGTAGAAGGAGTCAAAGGAAATCAGAAACTCGCCTGGCGCCTCATCGACAAATATCACGATGGAATGTCAGCGATGAGCAGAACTACAGCATTCACCACAGCAGCAACCGCCATGCTTCTTGCAAGAAAGCAATTTACAGAGCCTGGAGTTCACGCTCCAGAAAAACTGGGACACTGTGAAAACGTGACCAAAACAATGCTGGAAGATCTGGCCGAGCATGGAGTAATGGTCAAGCAACTCTCCGCAGTCTCCCGCTCTTAAGTTATGGTAGGGGCGCCGCACGGGCGCCCATTTAAACAATCTATCTTCCGGGCGCCCGTGAGGCGCCCCTACCGCTGGGTCGGTGGAACTCTACTGTTCGCCACTCGGTTGAAGATCATTCTCTTGTGGACCTGGAGTAGGAGCTCCGCTTTGTGCAGACGGATCTGGTGCAGATGCGGGTGGCGATGGCGCTGAAGGAGCAGGCGCTGGAGCTGGAGCTTGAATTGGAGCTTGAGCTTGAGCTGGAGCTTGAATTGGAGCTTGAGCTTGAGCTTGAGCTTGAGCTTGAGCTTGAGCTGGGGCTTGATTAGCTTCTGCTTGCGGAGCAGTTTTGTCCGGGGTTGGAATTATGGACGGCGGTTCCTGCGGAGCCGGAACTGGCTCTGAGGAATACTCCTGCACATTGTGCTTACGCAAATATTCCTGGCGTGATTTATCTGTCTGAACATGAATTCCAGATGAGCTGTCATCCTCATCGGCCTGGCCTTTTCTAGGCACCGTGCCACCAATACCCCAATCAGTCACACCGTTATCCGGTATGGTTGCATCCTTGTCGATAATGCGATCCTGGTACCGATGAGGACCCAACGTCAGTCCGTCATCACCGATCACAGACAACGATTTATCATCCGGTAAAAGTGGCTTCTCATCTCCCAAAAATTCAGGGCCATTCAGATGCCCAGGCTGCACAAATGGGAATGAAGCACGAACAGTTGGATGGATTTTATTGAAAGCAATTGTGTAATCATGCCAAATCCTCGCCATCAAAGAGCCGCCTGTGACATTCGCTCTTACACGTTTGTTCAAGTCATTCCCTGCCCATACCGCGGTTACAATTTTGGGAGTGAATCCAATGAACCAAACATCACGCGAGTGATCCGCAGTACCTGTTTTTCCTGCGATCTCCAATCCAGGAATGTTAGCAGCACGCCCAGTACCATGAAGAACAACTTCCTTCATCATACCTAAGAGCTGAGCAACCGAACCTTGATCGAACACGCGACTTGGCGAAGGAGACGTATAGTCACGGATAAGTTCCCCTTCTGAGCCGACGATTTTCCGCACCGCCCGCGGAGGCAAATAAAATCCACCACGAGCAAAAGTCGAATAAGCAGTCGCCATCTCCAGCGGTGTCACGGCGCAGGCACCTAATGCAAGTGACGGGTAAGGATCCAACCTCGACCGTATGCCGGCAGCGCGCGCAGTTTGTACAACATTCGGAATCCCTGCTGCCACAGCTACTCGGACTGAACAGACGTTCCGCGATTGAGCAAGGGCTTGAGTCGCCGTCAGTGGTCCTTTGAATTGACCGTCGTAATTCTTCGGAACATACATCGGACTTCCTTTAGTGTAAATGCCGATAGGCGAATCCATAATTATGGTATCAGGAGTAATCTTGCCCTCTCGCAAGGCCGTCAAATAAACAAAAGGTTTGAACGAGGAACCGGCAGTATGGGGGTGGATTGCTCTATTCCACTGACTTCGCTCGAATTCAGTTGCACCACCCACCATAGTGAGAATGTTCCCAGTATCAATATCCATAGTGACCAGCGCGCCTTGATTGATTCCATAAGGTGCATGTTTTATCTCCTTGCGGACAGTTGTTTCGGCAAGATGTTGGGCTTTTACATCCAACGTGCTGTAAACCTTCCAATTGTTTTTCCAAAGTTCATCTCCAAGGTCATCGTGCAGTGCGCCCAAAAGATAGGACACAAAGTACGGATACAGTTCGCGCTGTCGTTTGCCTAGTTTGAATTTTAGCGGAGTAGCCAGCGCTTTCTTCGCTTCAGCAGCAGAGATAAAACTGTACTCTTGCATTTTTTGAATTACAGTATGCTCACGCTCCAGCGCCTCTTTGCGATTATGCTGATCTCCGAGATCTGTTGGAGCTTTGATTAAGCTGGCAATGTAGGCGGCTTCCGGAATGCTCAAGTTGCTGGCTGGTTTACTGAAGTAGAATTCAGATGCTCGCTCAATTCCAGTAACGCCATTCCCAAAATAAACTTGATTCAAGTATGTTTCCAGAATTTGCTCTTTACTTGCCCGACGTTCCATCAACCAGGCAAGAATTATTTCCTTGATCTTGCGTTGATAAGTTCTATCCCTCGGGTCGAGATAAAGATTGCGAGCCAACTGTTGAGTGATTGTCGAGCCACCCTGCACAACGTGCTTCGCTTCGCGGTTTGCTATAAACGCGCGGAATATACTCTGCAGATCAATTCCGCTGTGATAATAAAAAGAGTGATCTTCAATTGCCAGCAGGGCATTGATCATATTCTTCGATACCTTCGATAAAGGAATAGGCTTGCTGTCCTTGTCTTTGTGTATCGTAAAAAGATAGTGGTCGCTGCGATCGTAAACCGCTATACCGCGATCAAGTTCCTTAATTGTTGGGAGCTGCGGCACAGGAACACCGAAATAAGATACGCTTGCTCTCCCAGCAACCATGCTCGCACAAAGCATTGTAGTCAGCCCCGTAAGCACTTGTATTCTTGCAAGGCCTCTGGGACGTCCGATCTCTTTGCGCAAGCGCTTGAGCTGGCTTTTTCCAGGTGCATATAACATAGGCTTCATCACTTCTTTACTAAGGAGATTCCCGGATTCCGAGATGACGCCAGCGCAGACGGGAGACAGGGCTCTTTGTTCCAGTGTTCATGAGCTTGCTCACTTCTAGCCTGAATTGATGAGCAGAACAAAACGCTTTGTAATGCTTGTCCCGTTTTTGCTTGATAAGGCAGGTACTGCCTTATAGAATGAAACTCCCCGATTTGAGAAGGCTTATGGCACGAATTCTTTTTGCAACCATGCCGATTACCGGACACGTCAATCCGGGCTTGCCAATCGCTCGCAAGCTCGTGAGCAGAGGGCATCATGTAAGCTGGTACACCGGAAGCAAATTCAAATCAAGTATTGAATCAACAGGCTCTTCCTTTATAGCAGCTGGTGGCAGGCTTGATTTCGACGATTCGAAAATTGATGAATTTTTTCCAAAGCGTAAGGAACTTAAAGGTCTAGACCAGCTCAAATATGATCTCAAACGAATTTTTACAGAGCATATTCCGGAAAGTGTCCGTGAGATTCAAGCTCTGCTAAAAGAGTTTCCCGCAGATGCAATTGTTGTCGATACCGCATTTGGTACCGGTCCCCTTCTTGCACATCTGGGTGGGCCTCCATGCATTGCCTACGGTATAACCGCGTTTCCACTTGCATCAGACGAAGTTGCCCCCTTTGGTCTCGGATTGCTTCCAGATTCCAGCCCGCTGGGCAAAGTTCGCAATCGCATGCTAAAGCAACTCGCAGACAAAGTATTGTTTAAAGACGTCATCGATTGTAGAAATCAAGTTAGAGCACAGTTCAACCTTGCACCGGACGAAGGAGGTCTCTTCGACTCGGTCGTGCTTGGCAGCAAACTATATCTGCAAGGCACAGTCAAAGAACTGGAATATCCTCGTTCAAACATGCCGGACCATGTGCATTTTATCGGCCCACTTTTACCGGATATGTCCAGACATGCAACAACACCTGACTGGTGGGATGAAATGGTGAACAGCGAAATTCCCGTCGTGCATGTTTCACAAGGCACAATTGCAACCGACGTTGGAGACCTGATCACACCTACGATTTATGCGCTGGCTGACATGAATGTGCTGGTCATAGTCTCCAGCAGATGCATTCCTCCCTCTCTGATGGATGAGCTTCCATCCAACGTGCGCACCGCAGAATTCTTGCCATACGATCAGTTAATGAAGCACGTCGATGTGTTTGTTACCAACGGTGGATACGGTGGTGTTCATTTTGCATTGTCCGAAGGTGTTCCTCTTGTAGTGGCAGGAGCCACAGAGGACAAACCAGAGGTTGCAAATCGAATTGAATGGTCTGGCGCCGGCATTAACCTGCGAACCAACAAACCAAATCTGCACCAAATCCGCAGAGCAGTGAAGCGTTCGATAAGACAACCCATATTCCGCCAGAAAGCTCAAGCAATAAAAGAACAAATCGAGAAACTTGACGCTGCCGAGGAAGCCGCCAGACTGATTGAATCTGTGGTTTCTGCTTGAAATACGACCGTGCTGGGTTTAATATGAACTGAATACCAGGATTACCTTTGCACGATGGCGAAAACAGAAGCAAACATCGAGAAAATTAAGACCATTGTTCTTAATTTTCTTTTGACCGTAAAAGCGATTCTACTATCTCCGCGCGTCTTCTTCGAACAAATGATAAGCAGCGGCGAAGGAGATTGGCGTGAAACCTTTTACTTCTTTTGCGCGATTGCTGCAATTAACGCATTTATGCACACATTGATGAGCTATTCAATATTCCATTTCATAGCCGGCATTCACCCGGTCTTACTTAAACTGCTCGACGCAATACAATCTCCGTTATTCTGGTTTGTTGTATTCATGAGTATCTTTCTCATGCTCATTTCGGGAGCTTTCATTGTTTCTGCAGCAACCGCATTAATTGCTAAAGCATGCGGCGGCAAAGGAACTTATCTTGATACGTACAAAGTAATAGTGTGCAGTTCCGTGGTTCTTTTGTATTCATGGATTCCGTACATCGGCAGCCCGTTTAGCTTTTACTATTTCGTGCTCGTCTGGTTTGGTCTTTGTATTGCGCACGAATTGACAGGATGGAAGACTTACCTTTCTCTTGTAGGCGGTTCTACTGTTTATGTGAGCGTAACTACCATAAGCTTGTTTTGTATTTTGCTTGGAACCTTTGCGTTTTTGAATATAGAACTTGCAAATTTTTCCAGCGGCATAAATCCCGAAGCCATTGAAAGAATGCTGAAAACCGGGCAGTAGGATACAGTCCGGGAATCAGTCCAGATAAGCCTGTCGAATCCAGACCCTTACTTTCTTTTTCGCATCATCATCGGTCGAAATAAATTTGCCTCGGTAATCATAGAGCCTGTATTTTGGAACTGAATGAATATCAAATTGCTGCGCAACCGGCGAATCATAATCTATATTGTTTGAACTTTTGCGATCGATATTAACAACACAGATATTAAAATCAGTTTGCTTCACTGCCAGTTTTTCCATTGTCGGAAGCATTTGCTGGCAGGTGGGACAATGCGGGCTCTCAAAAAAGATGATGTTTGTTTTTCCTATCTTGATCAGATTTGGCAAGTCGATGATTTCACCAGGACTGTCTTGATTTGCGTAGTGAAGCTCACCTTTTTCCAGTTCCGCTTGCTCGGGTTCTCTCTCTGCCTGACGCTCAAACCAAGCGCGCTCGCGGTAAGGATTGTAGCTGGCAGCCGCTGAATCAGCTTTCAACTCAGATTTAAGCGCCTCAAACTTTGAATGAAAGCCAGAGAACAGAATGCCGACAGAAACAAGGTAAACCATAAACATAAATGCGCATATCGTCAGAACGGTTTTTCCACCTCTCTCTTTTCCCGCCCCATCTGCTTGCGTATTCATCAGTTTTCTCTTACTTGCTTGAGCCGCGCTTGCTGTATTCTTTTACCGCAGAAACAAGCCGGTGAAAACTGGCATCGAAGCAATATTTGTGCATTTCAGCAAATGCTTGATCGAAAGTCCATCCCTGGCTCAATCTGAATATGCCAATCATTGCTCCAGTTCTGTCGCGGCCGTGAATGCAATGTATGTATAACGGGTGTTTGTGACGCTCTTCCAGCAATTCGAGAAAATTATCAATTTGTTCTTGCGTCGGAGAATAAAAAGGACTCAAGGGAATGTGATGATGATCAAGCCCCCGAGCTTTACAATGCTCTTTTGTCTGGCGGGCAGCATATGACTCGTCGCAAAGAGTGATAATCTTTCTCGTATCCAGGTCCTGCAGTTTGGCAAAAATATGCTTGTCAGGAAGTGGTCCACGATATACGTTTCTTGTCACTTCCTCTGGAGGATCTTTTTCGTAGCCATAGTAAGATTGCATTTTGAACCAACCTGCTAGCTCGAAGCCTACTTTGCTTATTCTATCAATCAATTCCCATTTAATGAAAATCAGATGCCGAAGAAGCCAACAAAACAAGAGCTGACCGAAGCCACAAGCAAGACAATACGCGACGTCATTGATTACGATCTCGACGTGCTCTTTTGTGGCATAAACCCCGGTCTGTATTCGGCGGCCATAGGGCACCACTTTGGCAGACCAGGCAACCGCTTCTGGCCAGCGCTGCATCTGGGAGGTTTCACACCTCGCCAGTACGACCCCAGCGAGGACGGCAAATTACTGGAACTGGGGTACGGCATAACCAATGTTGTAACTCGCACTTCTGCACGCGCAGACGAACTGGCGAAAGAAGAACTCACTGCCGGAGCAGTTCTTCTGCAAAAGAAAGTGCTTAAATACAAACCGCGATTTCTCGCGGTTCTTGGCATTGTGGCCTACAGACAGGCATTCTCAAAACCAATGGCACAAATGGGTGAGCAAGAAGCGATCGGCAGCAGTCGGGTTTGGGTCTTACCTAATCCCAGTGGCTTAAATGCGCATGTGCAGATAGCTGATTTAAAGAAGATATTTTCCGAGTTTCGGGAGATTGTATATTCGAACTCTGATGGTCCGAACTGGAAAGGTCAGAACTAGAAAGGTCCAACTCAAGAAATCCGGACTCAAGAAATCTAAACTCAAGAAATCCAAACTAAGAAATCCGAGCTCAGATGATCTTTATTCGATTGATTGAGCTATCGAGCGCTTGATGTGGTGTTTTTGATCTGAGAGAAAGCTTCCAAGGCTCTTTGCCTGGCAAAAGAGTGATCGATTATCGGAGCTGGATATGTTTTTCCAGGAACCAATCGTGCTGCTGCCAGAGCATCAGCTGGGGCCAACCAGGGTTTATGTATCCAACGTGAATTTAGATTAGCCAATTCCGGAACCCACTTCCGAACATAATTTCCATCCTGATCAAATTTTTCGCCCTGCAAAACAGGATTGAATATTCTGAAGTAAGGTGCGGCATCTGCTCCACATCCTGAAGCCCACTGCCAGCCAAGAGTGTTGCTAGCAAGGTCAGCATCCACCAGAGTGTCCCAGAACCAGCGCGCGCCCTCATACCATGAAATCAAAAGATCTTTTGCAAGGAAGGAAGCAACGATCATGCGGACGCGGTTGTGCATCCATCCTGTATGCCATAACTGCCGCATACCTGCATCAACAATTGGGTAGCCAGTTTCTCCTTTTTGCCAGCGTTTCAACAATGTCTCATCATGCGACCAGGGAAACGAATTGAACTGTGAGTGCAATGCCTTATCACTCGTATAGGGGAAGTGAAATAGTACATGATGAGCAAATTCTCTCCAGCCCAGCTCCTTCAAATAGGTATTTATCGAGTTGAGCGCATCGGGATTGCGGTGCTTTCTTTTTTCTTCTTCAATGAGACACCATAATTGACGAATGCTTATTTCACCAAAATGCAGGTGCGGAGAAATCATTGAAACCCCATCATAATACGGCATGTCTCTGCCTGAGGAGTATTTATGAAGTGCACCCCGAACAAACTCTTCCAATCTTTCGTGCGCACCGTTCTCTCCTGGTTTCCAGGTGTCCTTCAAACCGGAATCCCAGTGAATTTTAGGCAGCAATTCAAGCTCAGCTAAGGGCAAAGATGCAAGCTCGGCAGCAGGGAGAGGCGGGGTCAACGTGACCGGAGAAAAAGACACGTTCTCCAGCTGTGCAGAGAGCTGTTTCCAGAAAGGAGTGAATACACGGAATGGCTTTCCATCGCGTGTTGCAACATCTGTGGGATTATGCAACAAAGTGGAATTGAATGTGTGAACAGGAATGCCTCTAGCGGAAAAAGCATCGAGAATTTTCTCATCTCGTTTCAACAATTCAGGAACGAAACAAGTGTTGAAGTAAATCGCTTCAGCTCTTAACTCAGCCTGCAATTTTTCTAACTCTGCCAGACTGCTTCCACGACGAATGATCAATCGAGAACCAAACTTCTTCAGTTCTCTATCTAGACTTTCAAGTGAGTAATGCAACCACCATTTTGACGCACCTCCTGGTTTCCAATTAGATTCTTCTTCAGGGGAAAAGATATAGACGGGCAGAACTTTTTTCCCAGTTGCTGCGGCTGCGTTCCATGCACTGTTATCACTTAAACGTAAGTCCAGCCGAAACCAACAAATGACTGTTTGCTCCATTTCTTATGAAGCCTCTTTGTTAATGTGTAGATGCCCAGGAATAAAAGTCTAGCAAAAATGCATGCTGCGATTACTTAAGATCTTCTGGAATTAGATCGTTCAAATTATGAGTCTGCAAGTATGCCTTGAAGCTTTCGCGAAGGTTTTTCCCGCGAAATGTATTAACGACACTGAATGGTTTAGTCAATTCTTCTTCTACAGTGCAAGCTTCAATTTGTGTGTTGGGACGTCCGTGCTGACTAAATCCTTGAATTAAGCACTCGCCTTTGGATCTGCCGGAGCCCAGCGGGTAGTAAGTATCTATTTCTTCCTGCTTAGCCGTACGAATTATTTTGTTGGTTTTATCGTCGACATCGATATTGGTGGAACTTATCTTCACGCAATATTCTTTTTCATTCATGATTACCGGCTCGTAGCGGTTGATTATTTTATATTGGCTGTAACCATCAAGAGCAACGCGCGTGATTTTAGGCCAGCTCATGTGGTGCCAGATGTTGCCTTTTTTATCCACCTGCATGCCATAAACATGATCAGCGCGGCTGACTGAAACACGATCGCCTGTTTGAGTATGGTCAATCTGTTTTTCACGGTGAAACTCGCCGGCGCGCCATTTGGGAATTTCGTACCAGGTATCTTCTCTGTCTTCTGCAGGCATTTCAACGGAACTGAATAATTTGTGCAGTTTCAAATCTTTGCTTACAGGTTCAACAGTTTCATCGAACTTCACACCCATGGGCAGGTAGCCATTTTGAATCTGATCGACAACATTGCCGAAGAGAGGCTCACTGGTCTCGTGTTTCACGCCTCCCTTTAATGGATCTGCCTGAGCCGCCGGAAGGAGCAGCCAGATGCTGAGCAGGAAAGTGATGATAATTTGCTTTAGCATAAACCAAGAAAACGAAGCCCATCCGCTACATTTTAGCAGCCAGGGCACCGCTTGTAATCCATCAAACAGATCCGTTAGGTCCTACTGCTTGCCTGCAGACACAAGCGACTCCGTCATTTTTACCTGCAACAAATCACCATTTGCTGCATACTCCAGTTTATCTATAGCTATGCTGCGTGAGGCAGGCATCTTTCCAGAAGAAACGGCATCATTCCAGCGGTGATAAACAATGTACCATTGCCCATCGGCTGGATTCTGGAAAAAAGCATGATGCCCTGGTCCTGCATGTTTGCTGTCGCTGCTCAATATGCAGCCTTTGTAATTCCACGGTCCAAGTGCTGATTTCGAGGTGGAGTAACAAACCGAATAAGAATCATCATTCCATCTACCATGGCTGTATGACAAATAATAGAGCCCCTTATAAAAGTGAATAAATGCACCTTCGGTGAAATTCTCTGGATTTTTTACCTGCTTTTGTACAACAGACTTCAGGGATCCATCCTGAAAAACAAGCTCATACACACGAAGTCGGCTACCTGCACTGCCCCCGCAGTACAGGTAGGTCTTCTTGCTTTTCGGATCCTTGAACACCATTGGGTCGATAGCCTCAAATCCATCGCCACCTGTAATCAGAGCCTTGCCTAGATCACGAAAGGGACCTTCTGGGCTGTCAGCAACAGCAACACCGATCCGGCTCGGAGTCGGGTTTTGTGGTCCTACCGAATAATACAAATAGTATTTGCCATCAAGCGCAAATGGTCCTGGTGCCCACAAGAAGTGTTCTGGAGCGCCATCGTCATTGACCCAATTGATGTTCTTCAATTCAAGAACAGGACCATGCCTGGTCCAGCTACTTAGGTCGTTCGATGAATAAGCAAAAAGTTCTGAGCCGGAACCAGCGCTGGTGGGGTACATCCAATAGGTGTTGCCTACTAATAACAGATCCGGATCTGCCCCATCGAAAAGGGGATTTGCAATTGCTTGAGCGCTTAAAAGCTGTTGGGTCGCCAGAATAACGGGCGCAGCCTTTGCGATTGCTTTGCGCAGCACTACTAATTCCTCGGCCTGAACTTGAGCTACCAGCCAGGATTATTCCACACAAGTTCAACCGTAAAATTGCAGATGGGCCAAAGTAAAGAGCATCTTAACAGCTCAGCCCTACAATACATGAGCTGAGCAAAAAAGACCGTTCGGTCCTTTTCCAATTCGCTTAAAGATCGATCCGAAAAAAATAGCGGATGCCCTGGGAGCGCCGGCTGCCAGCCAGCTTCAATTCCGGCAAGATCGATCCGATTTTCTAAAGCCGGCTGGCAGCCCAATACCGTTAAGTTAAGCCAAAACGATCTCTACGATTGGCTTTTGGGCACATTTTTCTAAATGAATGCGGGTTTCATTGGAACCTGATTTCGTAGAATCTTTTTTTGTTG
>JBIKOL010000120.1:0-27461 GCA_044358055.1 Obscuribacteraceae bacterium (SeqCode) | reverse complement strand
CTCACCATTGAGCATAGATGAAAGGCAAACTTGCTTCCTCGGATTGCTCTACGTAATCGGAAAACAGATGGTAGTCGACTCACCATTGAGCATAGATGAAAGGCAAACTTGCTTCCTCGGATTGCTCGACGTAATCGGAAAACAGATGGTAGTCGACTCACCATTGAGCATAGATGAAAGGCAAACTTGCTTCCTCGGATTGCTCGCCGATAGGTCGGACAGCCTGCCAAGCAATAATAAAGCCGTTTCAAAACCAGGTTCTGCATGGATTTGCATAATAGAAGTGGATTGGAATCACAGCTAATCGGATTCAAAAACGTTATGAGATTTCTCGATTCGCAGATTTTTATATCGGATCTATTATTCCTTGAATACTTGCTCGTATCGTTTGTCTATTTAAACAAAGGGTTGAATCTACCCGCCTTCGTTCAAATCGTGCCTTAAATGCCCAAAAAGGCCACGAAGCGCTCAGGGAGCGCGGGCGTCCCGCTCGCAATTTAATCAGCGGAGCCCCGCGAGTGCGGGCGTCCCGCTCGCAATTTAATCAGCGGAGCCCCGCGAGTGCGGGCGTCCCGCCCGCATTTATGGAAAGAAATTACTTCTTGCTGAAGCCGTGAAAAATCTCTTGCACTTTCTTCTTCGATGCAACGAGCAAATCATCATGCTTGGTATCATCTATAGTGACCGGCGGCAAATGATCCTTCGCGGAATTTTTTAAATGGGCCTCAAGCCGAGACGGGTGGGAGCCGTGTGATTTGGCGGCATCGAACGCACCATCGATGACTCGTTCTTTTATTCCCGATCTGTTTAATACTTCATTTCCCACAATGCCAGCTCCCGGAATCGGAATAAGAGTTCCAACAGCCTGGCTGCTTGGTTCTTTCAATGTCCTCTCACTGGGCGCATGCAAAGGTCCTTTTTTGCCTTCCAGAATTTTTCCATCCGCACCAGTTTCATGTGCAATATTTGCGCCCTCTCTCAGCAGTCCCGCACCAGGAATATACCTGGCGGCTGCGTCTGAGTATTGATTTACTTCATGGTTATCCGATTTTCCGCGTGCGATTTTGAGCCCTTCACCTGCGACGTGTTTGGCTTTATCAGCTAAGTCTTTCGTGTCAATTTGATCGACTTGTTTCTTGACGGCATGACCAGCCTGAGTGCCAGCATTTTCGACGCTTTTCCAGAGATGTTGCCAGTCGAGTTTGCTTCCACCGTCTTGTTTGCCTGCAAGATGATCGCCATCATTCGTTTTATCGCCCATGATCCGCCAATCCTCCAACCCTTCCTTGAGTTTAAACAGCTATAATGTAGATGTCAATAATTATTTTGCGCATCAATTTCAATCCTGCAAAGGCTTGGCACTCAGGCGAATCGAGGATCGTGTCGAAGCGTTTTTTTGCAAGCATGCCAAAACTTTGCCAAAACTCAGCGAGCATTTTTGTTCAAATAGCTCAATCCGCAAAAGCGGATCCTACTTTAGACAAAACCACGCCCGATCGAGTTTGCGTTATCTACTTTAGACAAAACCACGCCCGATCGAGTTTGCGTTATCTACTTTAGACAAACCACGCCTGATCGAGTTTGCGTTATTACGATGATATATATTCTGCATACGTCCCAAGCTATGTAAGCACAAGTGTTGCAAGCTCTACATACTTGCTTCCAATCAATCATTCTTGTTCCAATTGCAGCGACAGCGTTTTGAGTGCCGTTAATCATGCCTTAGTGCCTTGTTAACCTCTCCTTAGTAGTTACAACGGCATCCTATTATCAATTCAATTTCAAACAGCCATTCAAATCGAATGGCATATACATAAAACATGCCCGGTGCAGCTTGCTGCTCCGGAAAACTGGAGGCTGGCATGACAATACTGATAGGCGCACTTGAATTTATAGGACCGCTCCAAGACCTGAGTTCGCTCTGCGATCAACCTGGTATTTATGCGGTGTTGTGTGAAACAAATGGTGAATTTGAACTTGTTGAAATGTCTGATGCGGACCGGGTTAGAGAACAGCTAATCTGCCATCCTGAACGTGAGTTCTGGAACAGCGAAGGGCTCAGCCTTTCATATGCAGTGCACTACACTTCGGATCTTACAGAGCAAGAGAGATATGAGATCAAAGAATCTCTCGAGCGAGAATTTTCAGAGCAAATTGCAGAACCAATAGCAGCATGAAAAATACACGAACAACTGGCAGCTCGTGCCCGCGATGCTTGGGCAGGATCAAGATTGCCAGAAGAACACCTCGCCTTTGCAGACGCATCAAGCCAGAAGAAAGCACCAAACTGCTCTACCGCATCATCCTGTTTTTCAAAAGGATCTCAGAACTCTTGAGACTCGGGGTAATTCCGGGAAAAATCAACTGCTAATATGCAAAGCATTTTCGCCCATGGGTGAGCTGTACACACAGCTCACCCGCTAGTGCTCGATTGCAAAAAACACAGGTCTTAACTTGTTCTTAGGCCAAGAATCGTATTCTGATTTCGCGCTGGTGAATTGAGGATACGAAAATGAAATCCACAAGATTCCTACAGTGTCTGGTACCCCTAATACTGGCAATGATTCCAATGAATGCATGCAGTGCATGGAATCAAATAGACTCGTCAGATCAAGAAAGAAGTCTATTTCTTCAACTCAATAATTTGCAAAAGAAAATTGATGAACTAGAGCATCAGATCCGATGGTTGCAAAAGCAAGAAGATGATTGCAAACATGATCTGCAAAGAATACGCCGCGACCTGGATCAACTCTGCTGATTTTTTTCGGCACCGGCATCTTCTGTCTTGGATTTTGGCACAGGAGGCGGAGGCTGTACCAATTTCGCATCAGTGCTTAAGCCTTCACTTGAAGTTTTTGAAGGCACGATGGCACGAAGATCAGGCAGCAGGTTATCGAAACTGACTTTACTTTGCATTGGTTCTTTGCGAGCTTTTGTAAGCGATTCGATCACCGTTTGCGACAGCGAATCTTCTTGCGATGCTCCGAAACTGGTACGCCCACTGCCATCAACAAAACTGCCGACTGTGCCCGATATAACACTGATCGTCACTCGCCGCGCAATTTGTGGAAGCAGTTCATTTGATTCAGGCTTCGGCAAATTATGATCGAGATGTGCCGAGATTCCAGTCATTGAAGAAAACGTGGCAGCAGTCAACTTGCCTTGATTCAGCCGCTTATCCAGAAGAGTTTCGCCGGGGTTGAGATCAGTCGGTGTCAGCAGGGAACCCGTGAGAAAGCCAGCCGTGGCTTGCTCGGTCATGAAACGCGCCAGTGGCGGCGTACAACATTGACCAAAAAATTCCGCACTCGCACCTCTTGTTAGAGTGACCATGCCTACAAAAGGAACGAATGAACCTATGAGTTGCCCGGTCTTTTCACTGCTGCTTTTTGCTGCCTGGGGTGCAGCCTGCACCTCGCTCGCCCCAAATAACTGCTGCACAGCTCTGCCGGGAGCAAAAATAGCCCCATCAGTAAATCCGCTCATCAAATCAACCGCATTGTCAGTCGTACCTTTAGCCGGCTGAACTAGATCTGTCCGTTGCAAGCTCACAGCTTGACGCGCGCCATATGCATCGTCGACAGCTTGCCTGTGCAGCGCTGATTCACCCTTGCCAGCATCAGCTGGGTGTGCCTTATCGATATCCAAATCGGAACTATCTGCCAAAGCCGTTTACCCTACCCTCTCCACTTTCATCATATAAAGGCATTTGATTAAAGAGAATGGGAAAAATGCGAAAAGGCTTACTCTGTCTATATTAAGAGCAGAAGCATGCCAAAAGAATTCCACAAACTGAATATGCGTCGCCCAACTCTTGCCGAAACGCAAAGCTTCTTGCCGAAACGCAAAGCTTGTTCACGTTTTCAATGTTCTCATCCCTAAAGCGGTATACTGCATGACTCAAGTTGGCAAGACTACTTGCCATTGCAGGGAGATGCACTGCGTCGCTCAATATATAAGGAAGAAGCTAGATGGAAATTAAAAGCTCAAAGGACAAAGACAACGCCACAGCTCTAGCTTTTGATCCGAACAAGCTCGCTCAAAAGGGATCAACAATTTTCGGTCTGCCGTTCACCCCTGAAACAGCGCAGCAAGTGATAATTCCAGTGCCATGGGAAGTTACTGTTTCCTATAATGCAGGAACAGCCGCTGGTCCCGCTGCAATTTATGAGGCTTCAAAACAGGTTGACCTCTTCGATCCAGACGTAAAAGATGCATGGAAGCTGGGTCTTGCCATGCTGGATCTACCAGAAGATCTTCTCGACTTAAACACCCGAATGCGCGTAAAAGCCGAATCTTATATCGAAGCGCTCGAAGACGGAAAGGACGCAAGCACGGATAAACATTTCGCAGACCTGCTTGCAGAGATAAATCAAGCCTGCGAAAAAATGAATGACTGGGTATACGAACAATCCCAGCAAATTCTTTCGCAAAACAAATTGCCAGGATTGATCGGTGGTGACCACAGCACGCCGCTTGGATTAATGCGAGCGCTTGCAACAAAATACAGCGAATTTGGCATTCTACATTTCGACGCCCACGCAGATTTGCGTGATGCCTATGAAGGCTTCCAGTACTCACATGCATCAATCATGTTCAACGCGCTGAACATCAGCAACCTGAGCAAGTTAATCCAGGTTGGTATCAGAGATTATTGTGAACAAGAATTTGATCTCGTGAAAAACTCCGGCGGCCGAGTAGTCTCACATTACGATCGAGATCTAAAAACACGGCAATTCGAAGGTGAGAGCTGGAAGGATATTAGCGATTCAATCGTCGCTCAACTGCCACAGCATGTATATGTGAGCTTTGATGTGGACGGCTTAGATCCCAAACTCTGCCCGAATACCGGTACACCAGTACCTGGCGGTCTGGAATTCGAGCAAACTGTCTACGTTGTAAAACGCCTCGTACAAAGCGGCAAAACAATTATCGGTTTCGATGTCAATGAAGTTGCACCGGGTGAAGACTCCGAGTGGGATGCAAATGTGGGCGCGCGTCTTGTTTACAGACTGGCAAATCTCGCTGCGCTTAGTCGCGGATTGAAGCCTGTGATTTAGGTTATTTTTTGTTTTTCTCGTCCCAGACCATGGGTTCCCACAGCGCTACTTTATTGCCTTCGAGGTCTAGCAGTTCGAGGAATTTGCCGTTTTCGTGGCATTCTGGTCCCTTAAGGATGCTGACTCCGTTCCGTTTAAGTTGGGCCACCATTTCATCCATATTATCAATTCGATAGTTGATAACGAAATTAGACTGGCTGGGCTCGTAAAAATCAGAATCTTCTTTTGTCACTCTCCACGCAGTGCCCATCCCTCGAGCGGTCTGGTCACCGCCGCCCCTGAGGGTTGCTCCGCCCCATGGTTCAACCGGCATTCCCAAATTCTTCTCGTACCACTCAGCCAGCGCTTTTGGGTCTTTTCGCGACTTAAAAAACACCCCGCCAATTCCAGTAATTTTTGCCATATGCTCGCCCTTAGTTGTTTTGTCATCCGTATTCTTTTGGCTAAGATCTCCCGCCAACGATACATGCGAAAGCATTCCCATGCACAGCCCAAAGGCTGATAGCACCATAAAGATCTTTCGTTTCAGATCTATGATATTTTTTCGGCGATATTCGGTCATCTAATAGCCCATCCATATTTCAACATAAGCCCCGTACAACCGAACCCCTTGGTGAAAGTAAAATGTGCCGGCTTAAGAACTTGTGAAATTTTCGTCCGAAGCATGCGTGTTCTCACCAGCAGGCGTATTCTCCGCAGCAGGCGCTTCAACTTTATTTGTATGGGCCTCCGGCTCTGCATTCTTAGCTCCAAACAATCTGGCAATAAAAGCACTTGTTCGCTCAACAAAAACATAAAGCAAGGGAATAAAAAATATCCCCAACAATGTTGCACTCAGCATGCCACCGAATACAGTGCTGCCTAGGGAGTGACGTGACGCAGCACCTGCACCTTCTGCAACCACCAGCGGGTAAACTCCGAGAATGAAAGCAAACGAGGTCATCATGATGGGACGAAAACGCAGTTTTGCTGCTTCAATTGCAGCCTCCACAAATGAGTAGCCCTGTTCCTTTCGTGCCTTGGCAAACTCAACAATGAGAATCGCATTCTTGGCTGACAAACCAATCAGCATGACCAATCCGACCTGGGCGTATACATCATTTTCAAGCGAGCGGAAATACAGGAAACCCAGCGCGCCGATTACACCAAGGGGAATACCCAGCAAAACTGAAATTGGAATGGACCAGCTTTCATACTGAGCAACGAGAAACAGGAACACAAAGATCAACGCCAGTGCAAAAGTTAACACTTGAGAGCTACCCGCTTCTTTCTCCTGATAAGCGGTGCCTGTCCATTCAAAACCAAAGCCCTGCGGAAGCATTGCCTTTGCAGTCTTCTCCATCGCGGCAATGGCTTGCCCTGAACTGCTTCCAGTAGCGGCAGAACCGCTCACTTCTGCGCAGCGGTAAAGATTATATCTTTGAATCAGGTTCGGTCCGTTAATCGGCTTGATGAAAGCAAGCGTGCTCAAAGGCACCATCTCGCCCGCGGCACCTCGAACATAAATCGATTTGATGCTCTCTGCGTCAAGCCTGTATTCTGGCTCTGCCTGCAAGACAACCTTGTAGGTTCTGCCGAACTTGTTGAAATCATTTACCTGTAAACCACCCATGTATGTTTGCAGGCTGTTAAAAATGCTAGAAACAGAGGCGCCTATCGTCAAAGCCTTGTCACGATCAAGGTCAACTTTTATTTGCGGAACATCGGCACTGAAGGCAGTATAAAGGTCAACCAGACGACTCGACTCTGAAGCTTTATCAATAAATTTCTGTGCCGTGTCGGCGAGTTCTGAGGGCGGTTTTGAGTTCGTCTTATCCTGCAATTCGAACTGAAATCCTCCTGCATTTCCCAAGCCAGGTATGGAAGGCGGTCCGAACGAAACAGATTTTGCTTCCGGGAATTTCTCGAATGCCTTCCGGCACTTTTTCATTATGCCTTCCGCTGAGAGATCTTCCGAAGCTCTCTTTTCCCATGGTTCCAGAACTGTGAAAATGGTGCTGTTGTTAGACGTATACGAGCTGGTCATCACGTTGTATCCGCCCATGGTGATAACGCTCTTTACGCCTTTCTGCTTGAGCAAAAACTGCTCTGCCTTTTTAGAAACATCATCCGTTCGCTCAAGCGATGCTCCGTCAGGTAAGGTAAACAGCGTCATGATATAACCCTGATCTTCCTCTGGAACGAAAGATGTTGGCAATTCTTTTCCTAACCATACACAGACGGCGGCAATTCCGCCCAGAGCCAGCAGTCCTAAAGGAAGAACCTTGAGCGAGAAACGGACTATCCTTACATAAGCTGCGCTTATTCTGTCGAAGAGCCAATTGAATCCTTTTATAAGCAAAGCGATTGGACCGCGACCTTCCTTCCGATGAGAAAGAATCATTTTGCAAAGTGCCGGTGTAAGCGTTAGTGCAACCAGCGCAGATATAAGGACTGAAATTGCGAGAGTCAGAGCGAATTGTTTATATAACTGCCCTGTGATACCACCCATGAATGCAACAGGCACGAACACCGCGCAGAGTACAAGCGCTATTGCAACGACCGGACCGGACACCTCTTCCATTGCTTTTTCGGTAGCCTCGGACGGATTCAGCCCTTTTTCAATATTGGCTTCCACTGCTTCAACAACAACGATTGCATCATCGACTACCAGCCCAATAGCAAGCACCAGCCCGAACAGGGTCAACAAATTGATTGAGAATCCTAACGGGACGAATATTGCAAAAGTTCCAATCAAAGAAACTGGAACCGCTAACATTGGAATGAATGTCGCGCGGAAATTACCCAGGAATAAAAACACCACAACCAGCACAAGGGCAATTGCCTCACCCAGAGTATGCAAGACCTCTTCGATTGAGGCTGTGACAAACATAGTATTGTCCAGGGAAAGCTCATACTTAATACCAGGTGGAAAGTCCTTTGCTAAATCAGCCAGAACGTTTTTAATTCCTTTAGCAACTTGCAGAGCGTTAGCACCAGGCAACTGGTAAACACAAATGATCGTTGAAGGCCCGCCATTGATGCGACCAAATGACTTGTAGTCTTTTGCACCTAACTCAGTTCTGGCGACGTCTTTGAGACGCATAATAGCGCCATTCGAATTGGCTCGCAGAACTACATTGTCATACTCCGCTGTTTCCGTAAGACGTCCCTTTACGTTGACTGTATATTGAAAGTTGACACCGGACCTTGTCGGTGGTTGCCCAACGGATCCTGCCGGAGCCTGAACGTTTTGATCTTGGATCGCCTTTTTAAAATCATCGGCAGTTAAGTTCAACTGCGCCATCTTGTCTGGTCGCAGCCATAAGCGCATTGAATATTCTCGCTCACCAATGAGACTAACGTTTCCAACTCCGGGAATTCTCGATAGAGCGTCAGTCAAATGTAGTCGCGCGTAATTGCTCAAGAACAATTCATCATATGATTTATCTGGAGAGAATAAACTGACAACCATCAGCATGTTTGGAGACTGTTTCGTCACGCTCAGCCCAGAGGAGATAACTTCAGGTGGCAGCTTTGATTGCGCTTTACTGAGGCGATTTTGAATATCTACAGCTGCTAGCTTTAAGTTGGATCCAACCTTGAAAGTACAGGTGAGCACATATCGCCCGTCGCCCGAACTGTAGGAAGACATATAAATCATGTTTTCAGTACCATTCACTTCTTGTTCGATTGGAATGGCGACACACTGCTCTACTGTCTCTGCGCTGGCTCCCTGGTAGAAGGCTTCAACCTGCACCGTGGGCGGTGTAATTTCCGGATATTGTGCAATTGGAAGCGCTGTTATGCTCAAAGCACCAGCAATGATAACCACAAGTGAAATGACTATTGCAAATGCCGGGCGTCCGATGAAAAATTTGGCAAATTTGTCCATCGCAATTACCTGGACTTTTCCGAAACAAGTATGACTTTGTCTCCTGGATGAACTTTCAGCAGCCCCTCCAGAATAATTTTCTCTCCCGCAGACAAGCCACTCTCTACGATTACTTTTTCTTTTACGGTTTCGAGAACTTTTATTGTTCTTTGCGTGACCTTATTATCAGCGCCAACCACGAAAACAGTCTTATTGCCTTGAACATCTTGCACGCACTTATCTGGAATGGTGATGGCATCCTTCAAGACTTGAGCAACTGTGCGAACTCTTCCATATTGTCCCGGTCTCAGCAGAGCTTTTGGATTTTGGAAAACTACTTCGCAACTAATAGTTCCTGTTTTTGGATCAACAGCTCGGTCAACCAGGCTAAAATGTCCTTTGTACGGATAGAGTGAATTATCGGCGAGATAGAGTTCCAACGGAACACCCGCCCCATTGTTGTTTTTATCCGCTTTGGCATATTTCAAGTATTCGGCTTCGCTTGCATTGAATACAACCTTAATTGGATCCAGCTCAGAAATGGTAGCAAGAACCGCGCCATCTGCCTTCGACACAAGATTGCCAGGATCTACGCTGATACGACCGATGAGGCCGCGCAGCGGAGAACGAATTGTAGTGTAATCCAGATTGAGCTGCGCCTGTTTAACTGCAGCTTTGGCAGACTCTACACTTGCCTGATCTTGCTCGATCGAAGAAACTTTGTTCAATCCGGTATCAGCCAGTTTCGCTTTTTGCGACTCTACCTGCGCAAGCGCCTGACGCTGCGCATCAGCTGCTGCATCAAGTTCGTGCTGTGAAATTGCTCCCTGCTGAGCAAGCGATTTAGTTCTTACAAGGTCTTGCTCTGCTTTGGTCAGCGCCGATTGATACTTGGCAAGCAAGGCATTTTCTTCTTTCAATTGTACTTGCTGCTTCGATTGCGACAGCTTTGCTTCAGCCTTGCTTAAATCAGCCTTTGCTGACTGCAAAGTAGCAAGATAGGTGTCCTTCTCAATTTGGAAAAGCACCTGCCCCTTATTGACGAAGTCACCTTCCTTGAAACTTGCCGATTCAAGGTTGCCATCAACACGTGCACGTATATTCACGGTTTGATTTGCTTCAGTCTGCCCGACCCACTCCTTGTAAAGTGGAATTGATTCCTTAGTCACAGTGTATGCGACGACTTCAACTGGCGCTGAGTTAGAAGATTGCTTTGCAGGCTCACCATCAGGCTTAGATTCCTCATCATGAGCTTTGCCACAAGCTGAGAAAAGGCTCGTGCAAATTATCAAGATAAGGGTTTGTAGAATGAGTTGATAAAAGCGGGCGGGACGCCCGCGATCCCAGGGCAGCCGCTCTTGAATTAAGCAGGATTGCCGCTCTTGAATTAAGCAGGATTGCCGCTCTTGAACTGAGCAGGATTGCGGCTTTTGAATAAGTAAGCGGGATCTACTAAGAATCGGGATGAAAGGCCAATTGAAGAACATACACGCCTCATCGGTGAAACATAACTATAACGCAAACTAAACCCTACAGTTATAATTCTTGGACACCCTCAATGAGTGAACAGTATGAGTTCAACCGAAGCAGAGATTCTTGCTCTTGAAGAGAAGCTGAGACTGGCAGAGCTTGGCCCAGATCCGGAGTTCTTCGAAAAACACATCGACAAGAATATGATATTTGTTGGTGAAGGAAAAGCGCATCGACCCAAAGATCATATTGTAGAAGCCCATTCGCCTGGTAAAGGCACCAAGTTCACGCGTGTCGATATGAGTGAGATGAACATTGTCGATCACGGAAACACAGCCGTTGTGACCGTGACTGGTACCTATGAAGGTCCGCTTGGAACACAAGTCTTGAAATTCATGCGCGTATGGGCGAAGAAGGAAGAAGGTTGGAGAATCATTGCCGGCTCGATGATTTGATGATCAGCAGATGAGCGCGGCTTATAATTAGTCGATCCTCATCGTTAATTTGGCTTACCAATACCCACCAGGATAGCCAAACCCGCTGCCGTATCCGTATGGACCATAGCCACCATATCCATAGCCGCCCATCATAATGCTTGAAGCCGCCATACTAGCGGCACCTTCAGCGGCGACTTTCCCTACGTCTCCAAGCACTGTCCCAACCTTGTGCCAGAATGGATGTCCTTTTTTCTTTTCTTCTTCTTGTTTTCGAGAATCGTTATAAGTTGAGGTAATCGGTTTGCCGGCATAATAATTTTTCGGTGCCGAGAACTGCGGCTGCAGAGCTGTCCAAAGCTTGTTTATGCGCATTCGAATCGGCACAAAAGTCTGCGCCGGTTGTCCTGCGAATACGGCGGTTTCCAATCGTGAAACTCTGTTAGTTAGTGAATCACTATTATAGGTTTTACCGAATACTTCTTTTTCCATTGCCGATACATCAGTCTGCAGCGACCAGTGCGGCGAAGGTCCCTTGATGGCTGGTTCGCTTACTGGAACTTCTGTATCAGGCTGCACAGGCTGTGCTGTACTCTGCGCTGTTGTGCTCGAATCCGGATTTAGCGGTACGCTGAGAAGCAGTTGCGTGATTCTATCCTGAACAGTTCCTGTCTTTGCAGCACCATAGACAAGCCGCTCAATGCGATCAAGTCTTTTCTCGACCGGCTCGTCTGAGAAATCATGCGAATAAAGTTTATTTTCCAACGCACTCAGATCACCAGCGAATTGCGCATTGTTTGCATCTGCTGCATTTGTTGCTGCGGTGTTTGCATCGGCAGTTCCGCTTGGCACTGGATTTTGAGCGCTCGGATTATTAGAGTCAATTGCAGGCGCAAGAGGAGGAAGTTGAGACGCTTGCTCACTTGGAATATCTGCAGCTAGCACCTGGGAATTGAATTGAAAAAAGGTCGCGGCAAGCAATGCCAGAAAAGCAGACTTTATTTGGATACCTTTAGTAACTCGCACGAAGAACCTCTTAGAAACGCAGACAGAAAGCCGCTGCTGAACTGAAGAGTTTAGCAGACAGAGAGATGTCGTTCCAGCAAAATGCAAAAACAAAGAGGTCGATCACTCCGTTGAATCAACCTCTTTATGTCATTTATGCTCGCTGTCAGAATCGGATCAACTGGAAAAAACGTGTACCCTGGGAGCGCGCGCTTCGCCCCTCCAACTCGCACTCGCTGCATTCGCAAAGGTCCCAGTTACGAGGCTAGCTGCGTCCCGCCTACTCCGCATATCGGCTCCTATCGAATCCGAATCTTTGCGACCTACTCCGTTAAGATCGATACACTTAGTACTGACACAACGGTCTATGCTGTCTATGTGAAACTCTCTGGCGCGGTATCAGGACAGAATAGCCCACGGTGCGCTGAGCTAAACTGCCACCATGAGTCGGCGGAGCCCAATTCACAATGCCGCGAGATAAATAGTACGCGGCCATATTGCCTGGATAATAGGTGTTGCTTATTCCACTGTCAGGGAAAACCTGGCCCGAGCTAAATGGAAAAATACGTTCGCGTTGATTTCCCAGCTCTTCGTTATTTCCATTACCGATGACACCGCCGCCACCAGTGAGACCACCGCCACCGGTCAAACCACCTCCACCGAAGAAGCCGTTTGAACCAAACCCCGGTAAGTTTGAATTTTGCCCAAATCCAAGCCCGGAATTAAAACCAGAACCAAAGTTGGAACCAAAACCGTTCCCAAGCTCATTTGCTCCTCCAAATGCAGAATTATTCGCGTTGGCTCCGCCGCCGGCACCCATACCTCCGGCATTAACACCGCCACCAGTGCCAAAGTTACCTGCATTTACTCCACCGCCAATGGAAAAGTTTCCATTTGGTGCTACCAGGCTTCCGAGGTTGCTTCCGCCGGAATTGCCGGGAGGAATATTACTGCCGCTGGAATTTCCCACACCAGCCATATTGCTACCGTTTAAGTTACCTCCGCTCAGGCCTGCACCACCTGTTCCGCCACCAATACCTCCGCCACCTGCACCTGTAGCTGCACCCATGCCTCCACCAGTACCAGCGCCCCCGCCTCCAGCTCCAGCTGCTGCAGAGCTTTGTGCAAATGCCGCAAAAGAGGCTAAAATCGCCAGTGAAACGATCGATCCAAAATATTGCTTATACATATTCAAAGCCTCACACGCATGCTAAATTTTTCGCTGAGACAGAACCACAACAGCTTTGTTCCTGCGTCTCTGCATTTAGAACTCTGTGCAGCACATCTATCGAAGCCAGCCTTTCCTTCACAGGGTCAGCCCTTCAATCACATCAACAATTCAAATAAATACAATCGATAGAAACAGAAATTGCCTTCGCACAGTCAAGAATTTGCCATCGATCACAAAGGAAAAGCCAAATGAAGAGTTTGCGTGTGCATGTCACGAAGGGATTTCAAACTTCTTCAAATTGCCGCCGGTGAAAAACACGATATAAAGAACAGCGGCATTAGCACATTGAAGACTTTAAATATCTATGCTCCTCCCGCCTTCTAATTGAAAAGGAATAAATTAGTAAGCCAGTGTTGAGTATTTGCTATCATATGCATCTTGCTGGAGCCAAAATGATGCAAATAACGAGTTCATACAGTTACATACTAAAGCAGGCGAAATCATATCTGTTCGCACTTTGTCTGATACCGATATTGACTACATCACCTTGCTTGGCTGGAGAAAATGAGCCAACGAATTCGCTTCAGCAAACATCCGCTGCAGATCGCACTGAAGCAAAACAATTCAAGTTCTATAGTTCCAGTGCTAAACCAAAGATTGGTCTTGCACTTGGCGGCGGCGGCGCCAGAGGAGCAGCACATGTCGGTGTGCTAAAAGTTCTGGAAAAAGAAGGCATCAAATTCGATATGGTTGTTGGCACCAGCATTGGTGCTGTCGTCGGCGGCTTCTACTGCCTTGGTGCCACGCCAGCAGAGATGGAGCCACATTTTCTTTCAGGCGAAGTGATGCGTAAATTCATGGTTGTTTCTTTACCAACACGAATTATCGCAGCGCCGGTTTTGTACATTCCACGAGTATTAGGTGCAAAACCATATGACGGGCTGTATGGTGGCAACACCTTCAGGAATTATTTGATGGGCGGCATGAATACTAAAGACCAGAAGATTGAGGATTTGAAAATACCTTTTGGAGCTGTCTCCTTCAACCTCATTGATGGTAAGCCTTACATCATTCGCAAAGGAAGCCTGGGTTATGCAATGCAAGCAAGCTGCGCTGTGCCATCGTTGCGCAAACCAATTGAATGGGATGGAGCCCTACTCTGCGATGGTGGCATCATCTGCAACTTACCGGTAAAACAATGCAGGGAAATGGGCGCAGATATTGTTATTGCAGTAAATATTGATCTGCCGTTCAAGCAAGAAAAGCTGGACTATTTTCGCAAACCGGGAAGTGTGCCGGAAAGATTGTTAACCTGGGGGCTTTACGATTTAGATGATCCGCAAGAGCAGCTCGCAGACGTAGTAATTCATCCGGATACGGACGGGGTCGGATTGATCTCCACAAATAGAAGAGACGCCAAACGCGCGATGCTGAACGGTGAAAAAGCAGCTAAAGAAGCTTTGCCCCTGATCAGAGAGAAACTTGGCAAATTGAAAACGGCACTGCAGATTCCAGAGCAGTAATTCCCTTAGAGAATTGCACTGAACTGACCTTAGAATTATAAGTGACAGTCATTCGAGACGAGGGACAGGTCAGTGCCCTACAAACTCACAATTTATTCGATCGGTCATTCAACTCATCCATTAGAAAAGTTCATCAGTATGCTGCAAGCTTATGAGATTGAACGCCTCGTGGACATCAGGACTATTCCAAGATCAGCAAGGAATCCGCAATTTGATCGTGAGGTGCTTCCGACCGAGCTGCACAAGAGGCACATTGCTTATCGACACCTCAAACAGCTTGGTGGATTGCGGCATGCAAGAAAGGATTCAATAAACACTGCCTGGCATAACTCTCCATTTCGTGGATATGCTGATTACATGCAGATTGATTTATCCAGCTAAGACAGCCTGAGGACATTAGGGGATCAGGCGATTGCGTTCTTATTGTTGTTTTGTGCCTTGAATGCTTCGACGACGCCCTTGACGGTGGCGACGTAACCGTGCTCATTGTTGCCGTCGCTTCCCGGAGCGTAAACACCGATCACCTGGGAAAGCGTATTCAAACCTCGCTTTTGCACATACGATTCATCAATCAAGCGCGCCCAGTCACGAGCACCTTCTGCCCATGTGCCGTAGCTGCGGAAAGTTCCGTCGCTGCCACCAGATTCTGGTGCAGTTCCTTTGATGTTACCCATACTGTGGTTGTAATGCCCACGTCCATAGCGACCGCAAGTTGATTCTTGCAAGAAGAATCCAACTGCTACTGCAGGGTCTATGCCGCGATTGGTGCAAGCATCATAAAGAGCTTGCGAGAAACCTTGCTCCTTAGCTGCAGGGGATCCCATTTTCTCTAGGAAGGTTTGAATTTGTTCCGCATTGCAAGAAGGCGGTCCTTTAATATTCAAATCGCCAGCAACCGGCTGTGGTATTGCATTTCTATCGATTGGTCCGTTCGGTTCAAAGTTACCTTGACGGTAGCCACCATTACCAATATTTCTGTTGCCGATACTTTCTGAACCAGGTCCACCAAAACTTGGTGCGCCTTGATTCGGACGAACATCCTGCCGTGGAGCTTGCTCAGGTCCGCCAGCATTTTGTGCCGCAGCCAGTTCACCTTGCAGGTGCATGGGAATATCAGTGGAATTCGGGTGTGCTTTCTGCCAGTAGGCAATCTTCTGTTGGGCGACAGCAGTGGCATATTGTTGCGCGGCTTTCTTAGCAGCGGCTTGTCCCTGTGAGTTATCAACCTGCACGGTAACCGAACCATCAGAAGACGGGGCACCCTTTGCCGGGTTCGCGGTCAAATTGCCGTCGGCACCAAGAATATAATCAGGAACCTGTCCGTCGGCTCCAGTGACAAATTTCACAGGCATATCGTTTGAAGCCCATTGCTGCATCTGCTGCCAGGCTCCTGCGCTAACGCCTGCAGGGGGAGAAACGTCTCCTCCGGATGGAACTTCGCTCGGCGCTGCAGCCGGCAATGACGCCACTTCAGACGGCGCACTCATCGCGCTGCTCAGCGTCGCTCCAAAAAAGTCAGATCTTAAAGCATTAGAAGCTTCATGCAGCCCCGCCTCGGGCGGAGCAGAAGCAATATGGGGATTGTCCAGCACAACAGCAGCCTCAATAACCAGAGATGTAATATCTAATCTGGGGGTATATGAAGTATAAATAAGCAAGTATCGCAAGTCCATGGGACAATTCCCACTTGCGCGTGTCTCGAGTTAAAGTTCCGGTAAACGGTTCGGGAGTTTTAAAGCCTTATAGCTCCGCCATCCAGAAAAACACGATAGTCATACGTTTGTTTTCCAGCTCGGTGCCGAAGTAATTGGTAGCCGAATGCACAAAGTTTGCTTGATAAAAAACGAACCTGTTATAGATGTTCTCCAGCGCAAGTTCTTCTTTCCAGGCTTCCATAGGCAGCTTGGTCACTCCCAGTGCCTCAGTCAAGTTTTTGCATTCCGGTGGACACATATTGCCATCAAGAGTTCCATCAGGATGCCTGAACCTATAAAAGGAAGTACCAGCATTTCGTGGTGCATTCGGAGTAAGGTAAACAACTCCAGCATATCGGCAAAATCGAAATGAATCAGAATGCGGTCTTGACCCTGATTCATTTTCACCAACAACCTGAACATAATTGTGAGAAAGCGAACCACCATCTGCAACAACTTCTTGCCATAGTCGTTTTGCGCCCGTCTTTTTCATAACGTAAGCTTCGAGCTTCTCCATTTCCTCGGGAAGCAAGCCGCCAGGACATCTCATTCCCGGCCACATTTCTTGCCTGTAGGGAAATCCCAGGGTCCAGTCTTCACGAGCGAGACAACGCGCCCTGATCTCATCAATATTTTCAAACACGTGATCTTTGACCCAATAATCTCGGCTGAGCTTTGGTTTGCGATAAGGCAATTTTGCTTTGACTGGTGGCATGGTTTTATCTTGTAGCTTATTGACTATTACATTATGCCTCGGAAATACGAGCTTAATCAGCATGCAAACCCATGTCATCCTTGACACGTGGTATAACTTGCTTTGTCGATTCCTCAAGACCATCGCGCTATGATTGAATTCGCCAAACATTCTTGTGGAGACAGCAGGCTCAGCTGTAACGACTGCGGCTGCACAGTCTGTCCTAAATGCATGATTCAATGTCCTGTTGGCAATCGCTGCAAGAAATGCGTAGCGAAAACTGAAAGCCATGTTCTTAAAGTTACACCTTTGATAGGCATACGTACGTTTATAGCAACAGCCTTACTTGCATACGCCTTTTCACACGTAGTTTCATTTATCGGCGGCGGTTTCATTTCCTGGATGATTGCCTATTTTGTGGGAGCTGCCGCGGGCAATCTAATACATAGAATATCCTCATTCAAACTTGGTGGGTTAATCCTGAGCATTGTTGTTGCCGGGATAATTTGCGGCACCGCAGCTAATACCAAAATTATTCAACCCTTCATTTCCAATGAAGCAAGCATGCAATCGCAGCTGGACATGCAGCTTGCCATGAAGGAGTTTGAAGATGAAGATATTACAGCAAGCATGAAAAAATTGAGCCCGGAACAGCTGAAGCAGCTTCAAGAGAGACAACGAGAGGCAATGTTACAGGTGTCTCGAACTCGCGTTATGTGGAGCATGATTGACATAGTAATTTTTGCGCTCGGCATATTAACCCCTTTCACAGGATTAAGCATTCCATTTCTTTCTGGCGGATGCAGGGGTAATAAAAGGACTCTGCCCTTGCACGAATGCAAGGGCAGAGTTATTAATGGGCTCAGCAAAAATTTTAAATTCTGATTCTCGCTCGCCTTGTTTATAGGTAGCTCCTCGAACAAACGGAGCATCAGCAGAGCGCCTGAATACAGCGGAGCCCGGGAGCGCGCTTCTTAAAATCTAGTACGGCTTGGTGAGACGCCACAAAAGCTGATCTTTCTTGCGTAATCGCAAATAATCGCTATCAGGCGCACCCAACATCGCAAGATTCAACTCAGTTTGAGATGTGCTTATCTGATCTCGTTCCTCACGCAGGTCGGCAACATAAAGCGCGGGCTCAGGATTCTCCGGCTGGAGCCGGCTGGCCATTTGATAATTGCTGATTGCTTCGTTGTCGTGTCCCATCGTCTCAAGTGTTTCACCCATAGCAGTAAGAACCTGCGCATCATTCGGTTCCATCGAGTGAGCCATCTGGAAATTCATAAGCGCGTGTTCAACTAAGCCCTGCTTGAGCAAAGCAACGCCCAGACCGTATCTAGCTCGCTCATTTTCCGGATCAGCAATCAGAGCATTTCTAAAGCAAAGTTCCGCAGCGCACGGCTCGTGGTGCATCAAGAATTGAAATCCGTCGTTCTTGAAAGACTTCGAACTCATTAAGTCAGCTGGCACGTCTTTGCGGTATGACTCTGCAGCATGATTGAGACGCGCAGCCTGCCAGCGTTCTCTCCACGCAGGGCGGCTGTAAGGATGCAACAAGAAATTACCATCAAGATTAGCAACATAGTTTTGCACTTTTTCAGTATCGCAAAGCACTGCCTGCATGTTGCAAACCCACTTCTCGCCAAGACTAAGTGGATCCGTATGATAGGCATCCGCAAGCAATGTATCTATCGTAACGATATGCTTGTCACCAAGCCTGATTACAGGTAGTGAGTTGACTATTTCAATTTTAACTGCATTTGGGGTGCGGCAATGAAGAGCATATAGAGCATTGTTCAAATTACGCTCAACGATCATACTTCTTTCTTCTGCAGTGAAACCGCCGGCAGGTGTGGGGATGCTGAAGACCTCAACGCCAGCAAAGTTAACCGGCATCGGTGCCGCAGTGACAATTGCTTTGCGAATTACGGTCCGGTTCTGCAGAACTGGACGAACCGGCACAACGGGAGTGCCCATGTTATACAAGACGCCTGTTTTTGTTTTTACTGGAACGCGCTTGACATATTTTGCCTTTGCATGTGTCATGCACATTGCGCCTGGACCCTTCGCCAGGGCAGGAGAAAGAGAGGGAGCTTGCAGCGCAATACCAACGCATACTGCAAGAAGCAATCGGCAAGTGTTCTTAAATTTGATATCCCGCATAGCCGGCCTCCAACAAGAGAAATCTCTCTGCGTGACAGAAGCAGATGAAAGAATTCGTAAGGGGGTATAATGTGCCGGATGAGACGGGAAGGTCATCAATTTGTTTCCGCCTCATCAAATTTGCCGTGCTGTTTTTACAGAAAAGACTTTTGCATCTGTCCTGATTTGTACAACCAGCGCCCATTGACTTTTTCAAAGAAGCTTTTTTCGGTAAAACTGGCATCCCGAGAACCCTGCTCAAGCTTTGCATTGAACGTTACCGTCGAATCATTATCTCCGTCTTCAAAAGAAAGAATTTGCAATCCGACGAAATTTGTTTGCGTGCAGAATAGCTGAAGATCTTTCTTCCACGCATTCAGGTTCGCCTTTCTGCTCCTGTTATTCGGGTGCGTCGTCTGTATGATGTAATCGACTTTCCCAAGCGCATAGGCTGCATAGCGAGATCTCATTAGATCCAGAGCAGTCGGAGCCGCTGCGCCATCGTGAAATCGTCGGCAACAATGCTCATAAAGCAAAGTGCTTCCACACGGGCAGACAGAAAGATTCTTCATCATTTATATGAAATTGACAGTAGGAAGGGGACAGTATACCATCCCCGATATGCACGCAGAAATCTATGGAGACGCTATGCGTTCAGGAGTCTATGTGTAGGGCGACGCATGGCGTCGCCCGCAGGAAGCTCAAGGAAATAACATTGGATCCCGACAAAAGCAAAGTAATGAAGGCAATCAGGTCCCTTGAATTTCAAGCGACTGCCTCAAGCATTTCTGCAAAATCAGGACTTGCCTTAAATGAATGTGCTCGCTTATTAAATAGAATTGCTTCCGAAACTAAAGCGAAATTACAGGTGACGGAAGCGGGCAATCTAATATATAGCTTCGACCCAAATTTCGAGCAAGCCTATGCGGTCAAAGGACTGGCCAAAGTGGCGTCAATCGCTTGCACTCTAGCTTTTCGCGCGGTTTTTTTTGCTCTGCGTATTTCCTTTGGGATAATTCTTATCGGTTCAATTGTCATTGTGATTACGTTGATCATTGCGGTAATAATCGCCGCTCTGTGTAGTGACGGAGGAGGAGGAGGTGACGGCGGAGGCGGCAGTTTCGACTTCTTCGATTTTGGCTCCATTGGCGATGGTTTCTCCTGGGACTACAGCAATACGCACCAACGCAAAATTGAACGATACGGTGTACCAGAATCAAATTCATTTAGAGTCAAGAAAAATGTAGAAAAAGGCAATTTCCTTCTCGAATGTTTTTCATTTCTATTTGGAGACGGTGAACCGAACCCCGAGTTCGAACAAAAAAGCTGGCAGCTAATTGCGGAAGTTATTAAACGGAATCACGGTATAGTCGCAGTGGAACAGCTTCTCCCATATGCGCCTGGGAAGCCGACAAAGGACGATTTTACCTTTCAAGTTCTTTCTCGATTCAATGGCAAACCTGAGGTCAGCGAAACAGGAAATATAATTCTTGTATTTGACGAATTCAGAAACATAAGAAACAAAAAAGACGAGAACCACCATCTTGCTCCGTTTCTTCAGGAACATTACTGGCGCTTTAGTACTTATCCAGCAACTGCGCTCATATTTGTATTGACTTTTGCCAGTCTTAACTTTTATGGTTCCTACTGGTTGTTCAAACATATAGCCACAATCCCATTACTAAGCCATTTCAGCACATTGATTGATTGCCTTCTGGCGTATGGCTCGTTTTTCCTTGCCTTACCTCTGCTCAGGATTGTATTCAATTTTGTGATGAATATCTCAATCCGGAAGCGCAATTCCGAGCGTCGCAAACAAGCCGGTGAACTACATGCTCCATCAGAGGAACTTGCCGTAAAATTACAAGAAGCGACGACTATGAGTAAAGCGCTGCCAAACAACGAAGACAAAGGGCAAGTGATCTATAGCACTGAAAAGGATTTACTCGAGCAGGAAATTGACAAGCTAGAACGCTGATTGTATTGAACCAGCTAATTAGTGTTTGACCATATTAGAACGAATCATGCCGACCGGCTCAATCCCAGAAAGTGTTTCAGCTTTCGCTCCTAGATCTCTTAAATGAACAGCAAATGTATTCCCCATTGGCGCAGCTGCATAGTTTTCAATGACCTTGCCTTTATCATCAAAATAAACAAGCGTAGGATACGACTTCACCTTATATTTTGACACGAGCCCCCAATTAGCAGGATCCTCAGAATTGTATTTCTGAAAGCTAACAGTCTTAAACTGCTTTTGCGTCTCTTCGAAAACAGTCCTGAAACGCTTGCACTTCGGACACCAATTTGTGTAGAACCAGAACACTTTTGTTACAGGACCATGTTGCTTCGCAACCAACGGAGGCGCTATTGAGTAATTGTCGCTGATATTATTGCGATGCCTGTTTATGCGGCCTAACCAGGCATCAGCAAGCAATTGCAACTGTTCATCTTTTGAATTCTTCTTTATCCAATCGAATTCTTTCTCGGCATTTTCCCGATCATGCAGGCGCATGTAACAAACTCCGAGATGATAATGGACTCGTCCGTTATCTGCTTGTTTCTTCGAAAGTTTCTCAAACGCTGTTTTAGCTTCTTCAATGTTTCCGTCTAGATAGAGCTTAGCTGCAGCTCCGAAATCATCAGCTGCCCACGAAGGCAAGACAGAAACGCTGCACAATAGAAAGAGCAGGACGACATAAGGGCACGCCATGAGTTCTCTGTAAACGGCTAAGCTCGTCTGTAACAGAGCGCTTAATTTCACGGCAGTCCTCGATAAAAACTCTCTGATCTAAGCGTCTAATTCTAGCAAGCTTGACATCGAAAGGCTTGAAAAGCGCACTCCTGCGAGAATTACTGCATTGATTCTGGTACGATCCGCAGTCGACTTGCAATATCAAAAGGCTCAAGATCATTGCAAAAGGGGACCAAATCAATGCAGGTATCACTGAACTCTCACTTATCAAGAATTGCTTGCGCAGCGTTTGCCATAGCAAGCCTTATTCTTACTCAGATAAATTCCGCGGCGCCAGCGCTCTCCGCCAGCGAAACAAACAACGATATTGAAGGCAAAATCGCAAGTCTTCTTGGCAAAATGACGCTCGAAGAAAAGATCAAAATGCTTTCTGGTGAACCCAAAGACGACATGCACATACCTGGCATAAAACGACTGGGAATTCCGGAATTAAAATTCAGCGACGGACCTGTCGGTGTACGTGTATGGGGTCGCGCCACAGCTTACCCGGCAGGTGCTATGCTGGCATCAACCTGGGACGTTGATGCTGCTCGGGCTGCCGGAAAAGCTCTTGGGCGAGATAGCAGAGCAAGGGGTGTTCATGTACTTCTTGCACCTGGATGTGACCTATATAGAGTTCCACAAAACGGACGCAACTTCGAATATTTTGGAGAAGATCCATTTCTTTCCGCCCGGATAACTGTCGGGTATGTACAGGGAGTACAAAGCGAGCACGTAGCAACAAGCGTGAAGCACTATGCTGCAAACGATCAAGAGATACTCAGAGACAGCGTTGACACAATCGTTGATGAACGCCGGCTGCACGAAATATGCTTTCCCCCATTTAAAGCCGCCGTGCAAGAAGCAAATGCATGGACATTGATGGCTGCGTATAACAAAGTAAATGGAGATTGGTGCACAGCTAACAGCTATTTGCTCACGGATGTGTTGAGAAAACAATGGGGATTTAAAGGCGTCCTCATGTCGGACTGGGGCGCTGTTCATGATTGCCTGGGTCCTTTTACTGCGGGAACTGATCTCGAAATGGGTCATGCCGTGCATTACACGCAAGACAATATCAAGCGTTTTATGCAGGAAGGCAAGATAAGCCAGGAGCAGGTCGATGAACATGTGCGCAGAATTTTGCGCATGTCGCTTTCGCTCGGATTTTTCGATCACGAGCAAGAAGACAAATCGATTCCGTTAAACGATCCAACAAGCGCTGATGCCGCACTGCGAGTCGCGCGAGAAGGTCTGGTTCTTCTAAAAAATTCAAATGAGTTTCTGCCCTTAGATCGTCAGAAGACGAAATCAATAGTTGTGCTTGGTCAAAATGCATTCCCCAGCATCATATGTGGTGGCGGAAGCAGTCAGACTGATCCGTTTATTTCAATAAGCTTGCTCGACTCAATTCGCAAGCTCGCGGGCAGTAACCTGGCAGTCAATTACATTCCCAATTGGATTGGAGCAAACCCTACAGCGCCTGCTGCGTTCAACATGGGCACGCTTTTTGAAGCCGTTAATGAAGATGGACAAAGAGGCGTAAAAGCGGAGTATTTCAGCAGCACAGATCTTAGTGGAAAGCCAGTGGTGAGCAGGGTGGAGAATGGAGTCAATTACATGTGGGGCACCTGGCACCCGGTTGATCAAATCACTGCTCCAACTTTTTCTGCTCGCTTTGTCGGCAAAATAAAAGCACCGATGAGCGATCTCTACACATTCTCCTGCAACAGTGATAATGCGCGCGTAATGATGGACGGGAACTTGCTCTTTGACACACAGGGTGCAGAGAGCAAAACCATCAAAATGGAAGCCGGCGAAACGCATGAAATAAACATCGAGTATCGCCATTTAGCCGGTCCGGCGACGATTCAATTTACCTGGGGCAAAGCGAACAAAGAATTCAACGATGAAGAAGCGAAGCTTCTAAAAGAAGCAGACGCAATCGTTGCCGGACTGGGGCTCAATAATTATGTCGAATGCGAAGGTTTCGACAGAGCTTACGATTTGCCTGCGGATCAACTCGAACTAGTTCAAAGAATTGCAAAGTACAATCCTCACGTGCTTGCAGTTTTGAATGGTGGTGGCAATCTCGGGATAGAAAAATGGCTCGACAATGTATCTGGATTGATTCACGCCTGGTATCCAGGTCAGAACGGCAATCTGGCTGTGGCAGAAGCAGTTTTTGGCGATTTGAATCCGAGCGGCAAACTGCCTGATACCTTTGAAAAGCGCTGGGAAGATTCACCAGCGTATGGAAATTATCCCGGCAGCTCAGATAATGGTGGCAGAGTCGAATACAAAGAAGGCATCTATGTTGGCTACAGATGGTTCGACAAGAAAAACATCATTCCTACATTTCCATTTGGCTACGGGCTTTCTTACACCTCGTTCTTAATGCATGATCTTGAACTCAAGAAATCAGGCGCCGTTGTTGATGCCACCGTGAAAATAACAAACACAGGCAAACGCGATGGAACTGAAGTTGTTCAAGTTTACGTGCGTCCTCTAAATTCTTCAATCGATAGACCTGTGCAAGAATTGAAAGGATTCGCCCGAGTCGCATTAAAGGCTGGAGAAAGCAAGTCTGTGAGTATTCCGCTCAATGCCGATTCCTTTGCGACCTATGACAGCAAGGCACATTCGTGGATTTCTCCGGATGGGCAATACGAAATAGCTGTAGGTTCCTCAAGCAGAGACATCCATTGTTCACAATCGATCAGGTGGACTCATTAGGAGATTACAGGAAAGGATCTTCTGGTAGAGACACGCCTTGCGTGCCCAGATCGGCAGCAAATCAGGCACGAGCTTGTGTTGAGAATCTCAACACAAGCGGGCTGTGTATGAACACAGTTGACCCAAAAAATTCACAAAAAACTTATTCAGGCACTCTAAATTAATTGCTCTGGACTTGGTCTACCTGCACTGGCGAAAACAGCGCCGGTACTACGGTCGCGGTCTGTAAAAGAACGCGCCGCAGCACTTTACAGACCTTATTGATGGGAATCCCACCATAGGCGCCCCAAACTCCTATATGTATAGTTCAAGGCATTCGACCTGAAATCTCGTTGGCGTTCCTATGGGTCTTAAAGTGAAATCGTTTTTCCCGCTTCTCTTATCCTTTCTCATACTGCATCTGCAGTTCGGCACCGTGGCTGTTTGCGCCCAGCAAGTTGCGCAGGCTCCAGCAGGCGGATTGGTTCTAACACCACTGCACGGTGGAGTCGAAATTCGCACAAAGAACGGCGCTCGCATCATCCGCAAAGTCAGAAGGGTGCGCTATTACCAGAAGAGTTCATCAGGAGCCCATTCAGTTCGCCGTTATCATGTCGTAAGACACAGAGCTGGGCATGCAGCCGGCACAGCGAGCAAGAACAAGGTCCGCATTGGCGATAAAATAATTACCAAAGCCTCCAAAAACGGGACACAGCAGGTTGCCACAAGTTCCACACCTTTGCCCAGAAACATCGTCGACCCTCTAATTATCAGAGGCATAGATAATCTGAAAGCCGGAAAGCGCTACGTTGAGCTCTGTGAAAAAGACGGGCAGCTCTTCATAAAGGAATCCGGCGACGTCGACCCCAACGGCATGTTCGTCGAAGTCGAAGAAGAAGACGGTGTCTGGAAGATCAAAGGGACAGACATTATCGTCGATTACAGCAACACATTCGATGTAAGCAAAGTTCCGCCAGGCGTTAAGGCGTTTTTGAACCCAACGACAGATTTCGTCGCACCTGGCGAGAATTACGTTCAATATGTAGATGATCCGAACAGAGATGTTATTCCTGTTACTGAAAGCACATTGCCTCCAGTGCAGCCAGGTGATTCGGTGGAACTATACCAGGTTCCGGCGGAAGGACCTCTTGGACCGGCGACCGTTGAAACAGTCGAATACACGACCGCAGTGGGACCATTAGAGAAGGGGGCTGTCGAATCAGTCCCTGTGGTCGGCGCAGCGGGCGGACCTATTGTTGAAACTACAGTTCCCGGAATACCTGTTGGCGGCGTCCCAGTCACAACAGGCGGTCCCGGAGTCCCAGTATATGAAGGTGGTCCCGGAGTTCCAGTTGGCGGCGTCCCTGGCACTGAGCGAGTACCAGGCATTCCAGTCGGTGGCGTTCCTATATATGAAGGCGGACCAGGAGTACCGGTTGGCGACATTCCAGTGGGCGTTCCCGGCGGACCAGGTGGACCGGGCGTCAGAACTCCTGTAGGAGCAGTTCCAGCTCCAGGCACCCCAATGGCTGAAGAGACCCCGACAGAACCTGCGCCACCGCCAGTAGTGGCAGAAGTTCCACCCACACCTACAACAGCAATGCCGGCACCACCGGTGGTTCTTCCACCAGAAACAAGTACGCCGGCTCCAGGTATTCCTCCCGCAGGCATTCCGATGCCTTCAGAACCAAGCAGATATTCACCAATAGGTGCAGTTCCACCTCCTTCCGCAGGCGGTGGTGGATGGAACATTCCCTGGGGCGGAATATTGCCAGCTGCTCTGGGAGCAGCTGCACTTGGCGGTCTTGTTCCATTAATGTTAATCGGTCGCGGCGGTAATGGCCATGGGGGAACTTCATTTGTACCCTATCCGGTTGGTCACGGTACTACAGGCACAATTCCAGGAACGGTAACAGTTCCGCAGATTGGCACAGTGACTCCTCCAACTCCACCGGTTTGCAATCCACCTCCGGTTTGCAATCCACCTCCGGTCTGCAATCCTCCTCCGATCTGCAATCCTCCTCCGATTTGCAATCCTCCTCCGATCTGCAATCCTCCTCCGATCTGCAATCCTCCTCCGATTTGCAATCCTCCTCCGATCTGCAATCCTCCTCCGATCTGCAATCGTCCACCTATTTGTAATCCGCCGCCGGTCTGCGGACCTCCCATGCCACCACCTGCTTGTGGTGGAGGCTACGGTTATGGTGGCTACGGCAGCGGATGCGTGGGCGGTATTGGCGGAATTGGTGGCATAGGCTGTGTCGGTGGCATTGGCGGAATCGGCGGCATTGGCTGTGATAACGGCTACGGCAATGGTTGCGAGAACGGCTATGGTAATGGCTACGGCGATAACTGTAACAACGGCTACGGTAATGGCTACGGCAATAACTGTAACAACGGCTACGGTAATGGCTACGGCAATAACTGTAACAACGGCTATGGAAATGGCTACGGCAATTCCTGCTCCGATACATCAAGTAAACAAAGATGGTGGGCGCAACATGGTCGCTCTTACGAACCGAACGGTCCAAGCTCAGGCTCCTGCTCGAACGGAAGCGGCTATGGCAACAGCGGATACGGCAACAACTGCGGCAACGGATACGGCAATAATGGATACGGTAACGGCGGCTACGGCAATAACTGTGGTAATGGATACGGAAACAGCGGCTATGGCAACAACTGCAACACGGGCTACGGCAACGGCGGTTACGGAAGCGGTGGCTACGGCAACAACTGCAACACAGGCGGCGTGCCAATCGGCACTGGATTCCCCTGTACACCAATTCCAGTATCGAACTGCCCACCGGTCATAGACTGCCCACCAGTTCCATGCATTCCGGCTCCATGCCCGCCGGTACCATGCAACCCAATTCCGATCGGCTGCAATTAAACAGTTTAGCAGCAGAGCTCCGGGAGCGCCGGCGGGGCGCCGGCGTGTTCTCCGGCGAGATCGTTGCCATACTTTAGTA
>JBIKOL010000243.1:0-8344 GCA_044358055.1 Obscuribacteraceae bacterium (SeqCode) | reverse complement strand
TTATGATCACTGTTTGAAGCTGTCTAGAGAGAAATTGCCAGGGCTATTGCCTGATGTGCTTTATCGCTATGGCAAGATTTGTCTTAAGCTAAAACAAAACGAAAAGGGAATTGAATATTTGCGTGAGGCCTATTCGCTTGTTGGACCAGGACGCACTTACAATCCAATTCAAACACCAGAGCTTGCTGGAGAATTTGCTGATGCGCTGGCTAATAACCATCACAATGCAGAAGCCATCAAAGTCTATTCGTTTCTGATTGAGAAATTGAAGGCAAATGGAAACGCAGAGCGCGTGCTCTATTTCGAAAGCAGATTGAAAGACTGTCAAAAAGGTTGAGAGAACCACTCAGCACTTTTAGCGAGGGCAGCCGTAGGTGAAATCAACTTCGGAGCCACCGGTTTTTGTGTTGCCCATGACTGCAATTGTTACGGCAGCGCGGTAACGATCATTTGTGGCAAACAACCTTTTCGCTCCACTGGCTTCGTCGTTGATTTTCCATCCCGAGCCCTTGAGAAGATCGCGATAGTGGCTGATTACGGTCATTCCGCTTTCAGGAACTTGAAATCTGGCACCCATGTTGCGCCCTGTTCGAGTCGGATTATCAAAGCCCCAGATGAACTTGGCTGACGGCAAGGGCACTCCCGGCATTTCGGGAGCCTTTTTCACTTCTTGAATGCCCTGCCCGTCCGAGGCACGGCTTTTTACTTCTTTTACACGACCGGGGTGATGAACGCCCTTCGGCGCTGGTGGAATTTGTGTCGTCCCCTTATCATCAGCTATTGCCCTAGCGCAGTTAAGCAAGCAGCAAACAGCTAGACAGCTGCTCGCTGCCCTGAAGCGTAATATTTGCACGGATGATCTTGGATGCATTATTAGAAATTTGCTCCTCTCTGAAAAACGAGGGACGATACCTCTATGGTACAGTCCCTCTGATTTTTTTTCTATTGTTTGGCTCGCTCACGGCGCGCCTGCTTTAGCTTATCAAGGACAACACCAGTCGGGGCCGTCTGCTTCAGGACAGTTGTTGAAGCGTAAGACGCCTAACAACCCTCCTTTTCCTGATGATGGAAACCACTTGCTTACTGATGATGACTGACCGGTTTGTCTACCGCTGCCGCACTCCCAATAAGAACCAGGTACCCACGTGCCGCTTACCGGAATGGTGTGGGTTCCGTTAATTGGATTGCCGTCTGGAATGTGGTTTGTCACAACAGGACGGTTGGGATTATTGATTTGAGCAGTGTAGTTATACTGCAGTGTACTTGGCGAGCTTGTGGACATAACCAGTTGGTTAGGTCCATTACCGCTGATGTACACGATCTTATTGAATGGAATAACCTGTGTGAATATTGAATTGGGATCTGCATTCGGTGCGATCTGCCTCATTCTTCTTGCCAAATCCTCATGAACTGCTGGTGGAGTATTTGTATCCGAAAGCAGCTGATCAAGCGTTCCAGGAGACCAAGGTGGCAGGGAGTTTTGAATATGCTTCAAACCGGAACCACGCCCGTTGATGGCGCAGGTACCGACAGAGCCCAGAGCCGGGACGCTGACACATCCTGCAGAACCACCGAAGCCACCGTGAACAGCAAGGATATACTGTTCGAGCGGCATGAGGTCTGAGTAGGTTGTGCTTCCGCTGTCACCGCTGTGAACACCGACATCACCATTTAGGAATGAGGGGAACACATTCTTGGTATTATTTTCATCCGTGCATTGCGGACTGGAATCGCCGCCACCACCGGAATCAAAGCTCATGTTGTTGCAGGTTGCAATGTGTTGAACCTTGGTTGCTGTGCCACCAATTGTGGTGCCGGGTGCGCCTGCACCTGCGGTGCCCATGATCTGGCAGCGCTCTGCGAATCTAGACACGTAACGTGTTTGATTGTGCATGGTGAAGCCCCAGATATCGGAGCCATCCAGCATTCCGTTTTCGGGATATGAGCGGCAGGAGTTTTCAGGATCCTGGTGCATCACGTTTGAGTCTTGAGTGCTCTGCGCGTGTCCTTTGATGGTATCCGAAGGCAGCGCACCGCTGCCGTCGTAATAACCCATGTACATACGCGAGCCACCGCGTCCGGTGCCATCAGATCTGGCTGGGAAGGTGCCACTATTTGCAGTACAGCTGAATATTTCGATGCCTTTGGGTGCCATCATTGGTCCGGCGAAGATAGTGCTTCCGCCGTCGTTGATAACGACACTGCTAATAGTGTTGCCGGTGTTATCTATGATTATTACACCGCCCGGACTTGTGATCGGGAATGTCTTCTCGAGAACGCCCACGACTGCGCACGAACGTAAGCCGACGTTTGCTCCCGTTCTCACGAAGGTTGCCTGACCCCCCGATTTGAAGGCGTTAGGAAGTGCATTCGGGAACGGAGCTGTTGCGTTTCTGTTGAAGTCTTCGATGCCAACAAGGTGTGGCTGTTCTCCAGGACGCAGCGGAATCGCATATGTCTTGGTCGAGGTTATTCCAGCGTCGCTCGAGAATTCGGTATAACCCTTCAAGAAAGTATGGTTGCCGTTAACGTCTTTGGTAACAGTATCATTTGCGCTTAAGGTTATAGGATTACCGCTTGCATCAACTGGATATTGGCTCGGGTCGATAAACACGTTACTTGCGTGTCCACGAGCCATGTATGCAATCTGGTATTCACTGTCAGTCTGGCTGATCGTAGGACCAGTTGCTCCATTTGGATGGTCGAGCATGCGTGTGCTGTTTTGATTTGAAATACCTTCGAATTGGGATTTCAAACTAGATGATGCCGCCAGCTGATTCTGCAGTTGTTGGCCAATGCTGTACACTGCTTGCGTGATTTGATCGGCATTGGTTTTGGCTTCGTTGGTGCCTTCTGCTTTTGCGTTCAGCTGGGCGAATATCGCTTTGCCAACCAGTCTGTTGAAATTCAGCAGGTTCACCTGGTTATTGTCAGCCGCGATAACGTCTTTGAATTCCGTGCGTAGGTTGGTATTCGTAATCGGACTTATGGAATCCGGCACTGTGTAGGAAGGCGTCTTTAAGGACTGCTTAGCTACGTTCAAGTTACCTGAATCAGTTGCGTGCTGCAGTTCTTTTCCACCACCGACGAGCAATTGCCAGATGAAAAAGGCTGCGCCTACTAATAGGAATACGAAAACCAGGGATATGACTAAAGCCAGGGTTGCGCCCTGCTTCCTGCGTGGACTGGTCACTAGTTTATTGCCTCCGAGTTAGCAAAACATCGAGGAGAAAATTGGATTATGCGAAAAAGACAAAGTCGAGAAAGGAACTTCTTTCAAAAAAGGGAAGCGAGCCCGCCGCCTCCAGGTGTTAGTAAATTAAAATCCTGGGTTGTAGTTTCCTCCCACGGATCAATCGCGGAAATGAAATTGCGTTAATGAATACTATTATTTCAGTTTAATCTGAAACGTCAAGTGAAACCTGCTCCGCTCTTAGATTATTCCCCGAATGACCATCCTTATATACATCGGCTCGGATATCCGTTTGGTCTTGCAGAATTGAACAGCGAAGCAAGGCTAGTCCTCACCTGTACCTTCTTGACAATCTCTGGCAAATTTGAGCATGCGCAAAAGATTTTGGCAATGCTTTGGCGCCTTGGATTGGCAAAGCTCGGATGATTCGAGCCGGGGAACGAGGTAATAACAATGAACGACGGAACACAGGGTGACGCTCATCTTGCACGCCATGATGGCAGCGAAAAGGGAGCTGAGAATGTCTCCGCCTGGCAGCATCTCACGGCAAGTGATTGCTGGAGCAAAGATGCCAGCGAGAAGAATTGCTTATCGGGTAATTCTGCTGGTCTGCAATTGTCAGCTGAAAACGGAAAAGCTGACTGGATGGAAGAGCGAGTCAAGCATCGTGTGGAAGAGCTCGCCAAGCAGTATGGGCTTGACCCAAGCAAAGCCTCAATTGATGATGTGATTCTGGCTCGGGCGGCCGAGGGCAACAAGAATAACGAAGGCAGAGTCGAACGTTTGAGGGTTTCGGAAGCTCAAAAATATAATCTAGATCCTGCAAAGGCTGACTGGAAGGATATTACCGATGCAAGAATCCATGCCCGCAAGAAGGAATTGGGCATGGAATAACTCTGCAGTGTTGAACTTTACTGTTAACGCATAGTCAAGAATTGCGACCTTTTTGCCTGTCCTGTGTGACAATTATCTAGCTTTGGCGCTTTTCAGGCGGTCCTTGCGGCATGACTCATGAGTCTGCTGCCGGAAGCGCGAATAGTTCAAAGCAGATACCAATCACATTAAGGACTAAGCCGTGGCTGCTCAAGACACCAAGACACAAGAATCGTTTCTTACCGATTTTGATTTGCATTTGTTTTCGGAAGGAACGCACAGCAAGATCTATGAGAAATTGGGTGCGCATCCTGCCGTTGTGAACGGCAAAAAGGGAACGCATTTTGCGGTATGGGCGCCCAATGCCGAAATGGTAGCTGTCATCGGCGACTTCAATAAATGGGACGCATCAAAAAATCTCATGCAGCAAATGCCGACCTCCGGCATATGGTCATGCTTTATTCCAGACCTGGAAGAAGGCACCATCTACAAGTATTACCTCAAATCTAAGGTCAATGGTTACGCAGCAGAAAAAACAGACCCTGTCGGTTTCGCTTCCGAGATGCGTCCAAAAACGGCCTCGGTCATCTGGGATGTGGACAAATATAAGTGGGGCGACAAGAACTGGGTCGAGAAAAGACAAAAAGCTAATGGACTTGATGCGCCTGTTTCGATTTACGAGCTGCATTTAGGATCCTGGATGCGGGTGCCGGATGACGGCGCGCGCTGGCTCACATATAAGGAACTGGCAGAGAAACTTATTCCATACGTTAAAGAAATGGGATTCACTCATGTGGAGTTCATGCCTGTAGCAGAACATCCTCTTGATGCATCCTGGGGATACCAGAGCACCGGCTATTATGCGGTGACCAGCCGCTATGGCACTCCCGATGAATTTATGAATCTTGTCGATCAATTACATCAGAACGATATCGGTGTAATTCTAGATTGGGTGCCGGCACACTTCCCGCGAGATGGGCATGGTCTGGGACTGTTCGATGGAACGCATTTGTATGATCATGCTGACCCGAAGCAAGGCGAACATAAAGAGTGGGGCACTTATGTGTTCAACTATGGACGCTATGAAGTGGCTAACTTTCTGATCAGTAATGCCATGTTCTGGTTCGATAAATATCACATCGATGGACTCAGGGTGGATGCGGTGGCTTCCATGCTTTATCTTGATTATGCGCGCAAGGATGGCGAATGGATCGCCAATCAATACGGCGGCAGAGAAAATATTGATGCCATTAATTTCTTGCGCAAATTGAATGAGCGAATCTATTCCGAGTATCCATACGCAATGATGATTGCTGAAGAATCAACTGCCTGGCCAAGTGTCACCAGACCAACTTATCTTGGTGGTCTGGGCTTTGGCTTTAAGTGGGATATGGGCTGGATGAATGATACGCTCAAGTTTATGAGCCACGATCCTGTGCACAGAAAATTCCATCACGACAAGCTGACTTTTAGAGGTCTTTACGCGACATCGGAAAACTTCATGATGCCGCTTTCGCATGATGAGGTTGTGCACGGTAAAGCTTCGCTTCTCTCGAAAATGCCTGGCGATCACTGGCAAAAATTTGCCAATTTGCGCTTGCTTCTGGGCAATCAGTGGACACAGCCTGGCAAGAAATTACTCTTCATGGGCGGTGAGTTCGGGCAGTGGATCGAGTGGGATTTCGACAAGAGCCTGGATTGGCACCTGCTTGAATATCCCCTGCACGAGGGCGTGCGCCGATGGGTTAGAGATCTAAATCATCTGATGAAGAATGAGCCTGCTCTTTACGAACAAGACTGCAAGGCAGCCGGTTTTGAGTGGATTGATTGCCAGGACAGCGACCAGAGTGTGGTGTCTTTCGTGCGCAAAGGCTCGCACGAAGACGATGTCTTGCTTGTTGTTGCGAACTTTACACCGATTCCGCGCCACAATTATCGAGTTGGTGTTCCACGCCGCGGATTCTGGAAAGAGGTCTTGAATAGCGACGCCACTGATTATGGTGGCAGCGGTATGGGCAACTTCGGCGGTGTCTGGACTGATGATTGGGCCAAACATGGTCATCACGAGTCAATTGAGTTGAGGATTCCGCCACTGGCAATGCTCATATTCAAACCAGCCAAAGCTTGAAAGGTTCGGCTGGCCAGAACGCGAAATTGGCGTAAAGGCTAGCCATATCGCCTTTAGCTGTCTTTTCATCCTCAGGTCTTCCTCTCTAAGCGTGAGGAGTCCTGCTGCTTTTCGGGTAAACCATAAGTATTCTTCAAATATAGGGAATCTTGTATTAGACTCTATGAAGTAGGCCCCGTGCCTGCATGGAATCCCCGGGAGCCCCCCAATGGAAAACAACGGTTCTCAAGACAATAACGGTCAAGCTCCGATAAAGCGAGCACTGGTTATGCCTGGCGGTGGCGGCCGAGGCGCATATCAAGTCGGGGTTGCTAAGGCGCTCTTCGAATCGGGGCTGAAATTTGATCTGGCATTCGGAACTTCAATCGGCGCTTTGAATGCGACATTTCTTGCTCAGGGGGAAATTAGGCGACTTGAGGAAATTTGGTGCAGTCTGCGCCCCTGGGACATTTTCAAACTGCCCGGCGCGCAACAGTTAGGTCGCATGATTCTCGGGCGAAAGCTTGGCATGCTAGATACAAGTCCGATGGAAGAAATCTTGCGGCGGGAGGCCGACCTCCGGCGAATCAAGCAATCGTCCATGAAAGTTCGCGTGGTTGCTACAGACCTGTGCAGTCTTGAAACACGCATGATCAATTTGGAAGATCTGAGCACCACTGCTGAACTGATCGATAGCCTAATGGCAACATCGGCTGTTCCAATTGCATTTCCACCTCGACAAATTCATGGGCATGGATTATGGGTTGACGGTGGCCTTGTGAAAAACACTCCGCTGAGAGCGGCTATTGATAATGGCGCTGATGAAATCTATATGGTGCTTTTGCATCCGGAGACTGTTAACGTCTGCCCTGCAAATATGTGGCAGTTGATTGCGCGTTGCCTTGATGTTGTTCTTGATGCATCTGCACGGAAAGAACTGGAACTTGCTCAGTTGTATAACAGGCTTATCAAAGAAGGTGCAGCAGAAGCTGCCGGAATGCGCTCTGTCCGCATAGAAGTAATACAACCGAACAGACCGGTTGATGTCAATTTGCTGGAAATTGATCCGGACAGATCGAGAGCGCTTATTCAACAGGGATACGAAGATGCAAAGCTGCATTTGCAGAATAGCAAGAAAGATTGTGTCTCCGGCACTGTAGCTTCCTGAAAACACTGATACCAGATATGGTGTCATTCAGGTGAAGCGCATTTATGCTGCCTTAGAGCGGTTTTAGTTCTTTCGCGTAAATACCGCATTGTTGCTATGTCACAAAGAGCCTAGTTTAGTTGCGGGTCAGGGCAATTGGATAGAACGGTGTCGAAAGGCACCGGATTCGGTATTGGCTGTTTTGCGTTGGATGAATAAGCGCCGGACTATGAGAGGTCTTTTAGATCTTTTTGTGGTCATCAATCGACGAACCTGTATACATCAGATCGGGTGATTGTGGCGGAAGCCTTCGGGGAGTAAGTCAAAATGACAGACCAGACAGGAACACATGTCGAGGATTCAGCGAAGCCTGCATCCACAGACAATATCACTGGCTCAGATGCTTTTCGCAATGAATTGTTTGCTGCCAGAACGGATGCAAAAGACAAAGATACCAAATCGATCTTGAATCTAGCTGCCTTGCAGCTTGAGGAGCACGCAAGACCGGGTGGACCTCCTGGCGGTGGTGGAATGCCACATCCAGCGCCACCGCGGCCGGAACCACCCAGACCAGCTCCTCCGCCGCCACGTCCAGCTCCCATGCCGAGACCGGAGCCACCACGGCCGGTGCCACCGCGTCCGCAGCCACATCCGGAGCCGCCGCGCCCGCAGCCGCCAAGACCGGAACCACCGCGTCCGCAGCCACATCCGGAGCCGCCGCGACCACAACCGCCAAGACCGGAGCCGCCGCGTCCGCAGCCGCCAAGGCCGGAGCCACCGCGTCCGCAACCACATCCGGAGCCTCCTCGTCCGCAGCCTCCAAGACCAGAGCCACCGCGACCACAGCCTCCGCATCCCGAGCCTCCGCGACCGCAGCCTCCAAGACCGGAGCCGCCGCGACCGCAGCCTCCGCATCCGGAGCCTCCGCGACCGCAGCCTCCAAGACCGGAACCTCCGCGTCCGCAGCCACCGCATCCGGAGCCGCCGCGTCCTCATCCGCCACATCCGGAACCGCCGAGACCGG
>JBIKOL010000253.1:0-6724 GCA_044358055.1 Obscuribacteraceae bacterium (SeqCode) | reverse complement strand
CGTCTTGCGGCTGAATCCATTCTGATGCCACTAGTGTGTCCAGAACAGGTATTGAATTCTCTCGCAACTCCTGCATGGCAAGCTCAAACTGAGCAACGGTAAGTTTGCCCATGGATACGAGTTTTTGACCAAATAGAATAGAGTCGAGCTCTTCTTGCGAGAGCAATCCTTTTTCAATCAAATAAAATCCGAGGTCTCGTTCATTTGGATTGCTGCCATGCTGCTCTACTGCTTCGTTCAAATCTTTGCTGTTGACCAGCGTAGAGAACTTGATCATTTCTTTTAGCGGCATCAATTTCTTTTTGGCCGTAGATTCTGCACTAGCGGCGGTATCAGTTTCTAAAATGACAAGATCGTATTGCAAGCGTGCATTTGGATTTTTCAAAACATCGTGAGCAAGACAAAGTGCGGCAACAAATTCCTGAAATTGCCAGATTTCCAAATCTTTTGTGCTCAGTTTCTTGTTCAGCTTCTTTATTTTACGCAGGAAATTTTTATGCAGTTCTTCGAAAGATGCTGTTGAAGTCGCGCCCATGATTTCATAAAAACTCAATTGCTCAAGCCTCATAGCAAGCTCATCTTGAGTTATTGATGATTTTTTTGACGGACTGGTCTCGCCCGATTGCTTCAGCTTGTCTTTCATCTTGGCGCTGAAAAAGGCACTCGAAGCAGAGCTTGAGGGCGATGCCGTGCTGCTGGAAGGATCAACTACTTCCGTCACCACCGTCTCAAAGGAGTCAGTAAGTTTCCTTTGCTTTTTACGTTCTCCTGCACGCTGCTTTGCTAGGGCAAGAGTATCTCCGGCCGACCATCCCGAAGGTTTAGCCGCGGCCGATGCAGCTTCTGCGTCCTGTGGAGGAGCTGCCGGCTTGCCTGCCGAACCGGGAGTCTTAGCAGCCAGGTTCGGTTTTGAATGCTCAGCTGTCCTGCGCTGCTTCAATTCAACCTTCGCCATCATATCGCTGAGCTTGCCCATTTGTTCGTTTGCGGCAAGCATGCCGTCCATATCTCCAGCCTCAAGGCATTTCTGCATCTGAGAAGCCAGCTCGGCAAGCTGTTTTTCTAGCTCAGCAATACTCAATTCAGCCGCACCGTTATCTGGTGCAGCTTGAGTGGGCGGACTGGGGATTGGTTCTGGGCTACTTTTCACCGCAGACCCAGCATCAGAGGGCGCGACAAAATAATTTGAAAATACCGTAGGCTGTCCACCTGACCAGGCGGCACTTAAGTTTGAAACCAGCTGACAAATGCGGCTATGAGCCTGAACCATTGCATCGAGATCTTTCGCCTCGGATGCCCGGCGGAACTCTTGTTCAGCCTTTTCAAGATCCTGCTCGATTTTTCCTATCTTCTCTCTGTTTGGATAGGACATTAATTTCTCTTCTTCCGCAACCGCGCCCCCTGGCCCAGCGAAATTTGGGTGATTCGACACAGCTACCCCGTAATTACTATCGAAACCTGATTTTATTATTCCTTACTTAAAGTCGAATTTAACCATCCCCCCTCGATAATCTGCCCTGTTTTCCAAATCTTTACGCTCGTTACATTTTATTGGCCGGGATTATTTTTCGTTTCCTACTGTCTATCCTGGAAAGCGCAGGTCGCTGTCAGCCTTTATCACCGCTCGTCCTGGTCCTCGCGCCGCAGCGCTCCTTGAATTCATCTGAGCTTTTCTCAATCAACTTTGAAAGCAGGCAAGCAAAGCGATCGGGACGTCCCAAGAGCGTATCTCTTTTTTATGTAGCCAATTGCTTACGATTAGCGGGCCAGTTTCTCAAGGAAGGAGAGAACCGATGGTCCCAGCAGGATCAACAAAAGGGACGGCATGATGCAAAACCAGAGCGGAAACGCCATCCAGATTGGCAATCTTGCTGCTTTTTCTTCAGCCTTTTGATTCTGGCGCATGCGAATAAACTGGCTTTGCGCACGCAAAATCTTACTTACGCTCAATCCCATTTTGCTGCTCTGATTGAGAGCTGCGGCAAATGATTTCAGTTCTTCCACACCTGTTCTGCGATAAAGCTCGTGATAGGCCCGCTCCCGATCCATACCCAGCAAAATGTCGCGCCCAAGTTTGGCGAGCTCTTCATTCAAGGCATTCTTTACCGCTGATCTGTCGCTGGCGATTCGCTGCATTGTTGCGTCCAATCCGAGCCCTGCGTCCACACATAACAGCATGAGATCAATTGCCTGTGGTAATGATGCAGCGATCTCTGCTTGCCTTGCTTTAACTCGGCTGATCAAAACAAGATCCGCCAGGAAAAACGCAGCGATTCCCAGCGGGACGGTCCAAATAAAAGGAAGAACAAGCGAAAGTGCAAAAGAAAACAATGCGGGATAGACCTTGAAAGATGCCAGCCTTGCCACTGCTGCTGCTGATTGCATACCTGCATAACTCAGTTGCAGCTGGAGCCAGTCTTGATAGCTGGAAGGCAGCGCCGCCGTAACTGCTGATGCCATTTCATCAAGTAAGTTACTGCGTACTCCGTGCGTGTGTGAGTTGTTCTCACCTTTCCAGAAAAAGACAATGAGAGCAAGAAGACCTGCAATTGCGAATTCCATATTTTGAAAAATCAATTGCATCTTCTTAAATCCTGAATGTCGACAGTTTACGCATGATGACAAAACCGAGCAGCTCCAGTCCAAGTGCTGCGGCAAGCAGCATTTGCCCTGTGCTGTTTTCAAAAAGTGGACGCATGTAATTCGGATTTATCTGGGTGAACGCAAACCCGATTACTATTGGAAGCAAGCCGCAAATCAGCGCAGATAAGCGCCCCTGCGCAGTCATCGTTGCTACTTGATTTTTTAATTTGATGCGCTGGCGCAATGTGTCATTCGTCTTTTCAAGCAGCTCAGCCAGACTTCCTCCGACTTCTTGTTGAATGGAAGTGGCTCGCGCGATCAAATCAAGCTCGAAAGAATCATATTTATGTACCGAATAACGCAATGCTACCGGCAGCGACTGACCAAGATTCATGCGATGGAAAACGTGATTGAATTCTTCACCGCACGGTGCAGGGCTCTCGTCTGCAACAGAGCGTACTGATTGTGGGATGCTATGCCCGCTGCGAAGAATTGACACCATCAGGTCAATCGCGTTGGGTAATTGCAAAAGGAATTTGTTGCGGCGGCGCTCAGCTTTCTGCCGTATAACAATATAAGGTACAAGCCCGATTGCAATTGCTGCAGCGAAACAGGGAAGCGCAGGAAGATCAAGCAGCACTGGCAGTGCGATTGCAAGTGCGACTAGCGTCACCATTATGCTGAGAAGATCGTCAAGGGCTGTTTTGATTCCAGACATTTCGTGCAGCTGTTGAATGTGCCGGTATATACCTGAACTCTTCAGCGCATTTCCCAGGAAAGGAAAGCCTTTCTGTCCTTCCGTTTGAGCGTTTCTTATTTTGATTGGCAGCGGGGCCGCTGTTTCCGGAGAGCCTATCAACGCTTCAAGCCGGTCTCTTACTTCTGCACGTCTTCTTTGCACGTGTGCTGCGCGCGTGACAAAAATTCCGCCGCCGACGACGACGCTTAGCGCAAGAAGAATCACTAATGTCAATTCATTATGCACGTGCTATCTCAAGCTCCTCTTCTGTTTGAAAAAGGCTTACCGGAAGCTCGATGCCTGCTTCCTTGAATTTCTCCAGGCAGCTTGGGCGCAGTCCACAGGGCAGATGCTTGCCTGCAATTTTATTGTTGCTCGCGTCTGTTTCACTGTGCTTGAAAGTATAGAGCTCTTGCAAGCTTATCAAGCCATCTTGTACGCCTGTAACCTCTGAAACAGAAACTACTCTACGCGCTCCATCCGGGAGGCGTTTGATTTGAATGATCAAATCGAATGCAGAACCAATTTGTTCTCTTATGCTTCGCTGGCTGAGTTCAACACCTGCAAGCAAAACCAGAGTCTCAATTCTAGAAAGAGCATCTCTGGCGGAATTCGCGTGCACAGTCGTGAGCGAGCCTTCGTGCCCTGTGTTCATGGCCTGCAACATATCGAGTGCTTCGGCACCGCGAACCTCGCCGACAACAATTCTGTCAGGGCGCATACGCAATGCATTCTTCACAAGCTCTCGCTGATTTATTGCTCCTCGTCCTTCGATGTTTGCCGGGCGAGATTCGAGCCTGATAACGTGCCTCTGTTGCAAACGCAATTCCGCAGTATCTTCGATAGTGACGATACGCTCGGAATCACTGATGTTTTCGGATAGAACATTTAGAAGCGTGGTTTTTCCGGCGGATGTTCCACCAGAAATAAGAATGTTGAGCCTGGCTGCGACTGCATAGCGGAGGAACTCCGAGATCTGTGTGCTGAAGGCCCCGCGCGCCACAAGATCCTCCATGTGAAAAGGAGTGGGGCGGAAGCGTCGTATGGAAAGAACCGGACCTTCAAGCGAAAGAGGTGGAATGATTGCATTTATGCGTGAGCCGTCAGGAAGGCGAGCGTCGACGATTGGAGATGACTCATCGACCCTTCGTCCAACTCTTGCGACGATTCGATTGATAACGTGCAAGAGGTGCTCTTCGCTGCTAAAACGTATTGACGTTTCTTGCAAACGCCCGTTGCGATCTACCCAGACGCTGTTAAAACCGTTAACCAGAATATCGTTGATCTCAGGATCGGCAAGCAGCGGCTCCAGCGGACCCAGACCCAGAGTCTCGTGCATTACATCACGTGCCAGCGTTTCTCTCTCGCCTGCTGTAAGTGGCAGATTCTCTTCTTCTAAAATTAGCCTGACTATTTCTTCAATTGCCTGCTCGAGTGCCTGGTTGCCTTCCATTTGCATCAAGCGAGAGATATCGATGCTTTCAATCAAGCGATGATGAATGCGGCGTTTGAGCAAATCATATGCGGAGGCTTCAGCCCCGGAAGAGGCTGTAGCGGAGCGGGCAACGGAGCCAGTTAATGAAAGTCCGGGGATTTTTTTCGCTTTGCTGCTCACGCGAGCTGGAGTGTTGCTTTTTTCAATAAGCGGGCTTTCCTCATTCTCTTCCTTAAATAAGATATCGCGCAGATTACTCATGCTTCTGTCCTCCCGCTCATCGAACGAGTTTTGGCAAGTCGGTCGATTTGTTCTGCGAAATTGGCGATGGCTTTTGAAAAAGCCTGCCGCGGATTTTTCAGCATCGCCGGTTCTGCCGAGTTGCAACATTCTTCTAAGAACGCGTATGCATTCGGTAATTTTGCTGCCGGTTCTAGCGCAAGGACGCTGCCACCGCCCAGTTGCGATCTCGCTCCGCTGCGATTCTCTACATAGATAATCTTGTCTGCCGGGTAGGAAAGTTCGGCAAAGATGTTCTTCCATCGCCGTGCTGCCGCAATCGAAGCCAGCGTTGCGTCAAAAACAAGCACGATAAAATCCAGGCTGTCGAGCGCCGTTACCAGATGCTTATCCAGATTCTTGGGCAAATCTACAAGCAGCACATCGCTATACATTTGTATTCCGAGGAAGCATTGAGCAATTTGCGATAAGCTAGTTTGTCTTGCGGCTTCTCCGCTAGCTGGTCCTGAAAGCAAACTGCAAACCGCCGATTGTCTGTCTTCTTGCATAATGGGCATACGACAGGCATTCCAGAGCTGCTCGTCCATTTCCCCTCGGCGTGTAACAAATTCACTAATTGAATGATCTGGTTGTCTTCCGAGCATTACTGCGATATCTGGTTGCTGCAAGTTCGCATCGACTATCGTGCTGCGCAATCCATTTTTACTCAGTGCCAGTGAGAGATTCAAGGCAACGGTGCTGCTTCCGGTGCCGCCTTTTGCACCAAGAACTCCAATGCTATAAAAGCTTCTATCGGTTTCCTTTTCTGAAATCAGTTCTGCTGCATCAGTGCTGATTTGTTTTTTGTTCGCATAAAATTTTGATTCTGTTTTGCTGGCAAAGTGCCGCTCTGTTTTCTCGCGCTGACCTGCCAGCATCTCATCGGCAAATACGCTTCCACTCTCAATTGCAGAAACAGCAAGAGCCTGCTTGCGAGGCTGCAATATAGAAGCGAATTTGCTGAGTGCATTGAGGCTTAGCATCTTGGGTTTCCTTTACTAACTTGCATCATCTGAAATGCGGCGCGGCGAAACTACTGGCGCCATAACTACCCCGCGCGGGCGCGGTGCGATGACGTTATTTTCAATGTCATATGAGCGGAGCCGGAATGGGCTGTTTTGCGCATCATATATAGAAGCTAACTTGCTTCCAGTAAAAAGCGGAATCGTTTGTAATCCGCTGCAGCTTGCGTTCAACACGGGCAGTGATTCGCCGAGAACAAAGTTGAAATCCCAGCCGCTGCTGCTTGCTGTCACTCCGTTCAAGCGCAAGAGCGCAAAGCCGACGACCTGGCATTGTGTCGCCGGACTGACTGCTTCTTGCACAACAGGAAGGATGTAGCATTTGTTCAGCGCTAGTTGCGAAATAACAATAGCGGCGTCGCTGCTTGCTTTCACCACAGACGGTGCAAAACGATCAAGCTGTACTCCTTGCTCGATGGCTGCGGGCAGCTTCAAAGTCGCCGACACCGGCTGGCTGGCTGAACCGTCGAAATAGAGGAGCGTGCCGATAAGATCGTTCACGCGAGCGGGATTTTGCGCATCGTTGTAAAACGAATTCACCTGGGTGCCGCTGCTGAGATTGACAAAGTAGCCGCGCAGGTCGCTGGAAGAACTCCCTTGCGCCGCCTGCGGAGCACTTAGATGTGCTGTACAAGAGAAGGGGCTGCTGCCTGAGGCTTTGCTGGC
>JBIKOL010000083.1:0-37520 GCA_044358055.1 Obscuribacteraceae bacterium (SeqCode) | reverse complement strand
CAAGAGGAAAGCCAGCGCATCTTGCCGTTGCCATTGCCTGAGCTTTGCTGGAACTTGCATCAAGCGGAGCGGCAGCGCCAATACGCGTTGCCGGCTGCGCTGCTACTTCAACTAAATGACTTTGATCCGCACTTGATGCAGATTGTGGAACTGGAATACCCATTGACGAATTGAAGGCAAAAACAAGCGGCATGAAAAAAAGTTGTAAGCCGTTTTCACCACTGCGGTTTACTTGCAATTCAAGTAATGGGTCTTGTTTATCTTGCACGCTGCCAACTGCGGCGCCGCTTATTAGGTCGTCTGCGCTAAATGTGACACCTTGCATCCAGTTCTTATCGCCAGAGCCGCTATTGCCTGTGGCCGTATTCCACACATCGCCAGTACTGCCGTTGGCGCGGTTAAGGGCTTGCGTCAAATTGCTCATGGCGGAACTTGTGAATGCTCCACTAGCGCTGCAAATCGGATCGTTCTGAATCTGTCCATTTGCATCAAGGCAGGCAAAAGGAAGCAAATCGAGTGCGGCAGAGCGTGCGGCAAAATGCAATTGACCAGCTTGCAAAAACCCGCGCATCACATCGACAGTAAAAGCCAGAAAAGCAAAAATCACCAGCAGTGAGAATGCCACTACTGGTAATACTGAGCCTTTTGCGCTTCTTCTACTGGCGAGTCGGGACTGCATATGCTTCTCTCTTTGAACCTGAGAACATCTCTACCAACCATTGCACAGGTCTTGCCTCCACACTTGAAGCTTCTTCAATTGGAGGCGGAGGCGGGAATGCGCTTGCTTGAGCCGCCAGCGGAGGTGCTGCTGGAATGTCTGCTTTTGCAAGCGGCGGCATATTCTTTTCAGCCAGTTCTTTCAATGCAAAAGGAGGAAGAATGTCACGCTGGTCGGCACCCGTTAGATAAGTCTCTGTAGGTTTTGCGGCAAGGCTGCGAAGGAGCAGGCGCAGTTTGCCTGTGTCTGCAGCCTGATTCAATTTCTCGCATTCGGATGCATTGGCCGCCAGAGTCACCTTATTGGCATCATTGCTGCGTCCGGCATGGCTCTGCATCATCGCTTTTGGCACTGCCAAAAGAACTCGCAGGTTTTGACAAATCGTTCTTGTATATCGCTTGTTGTCGCTTGTGCTGGAAACGAGCACATCGACGCGATCGCCTGTTCCAAGTTCATGATCGAGCAACATTTCCGGATCAAGCTTAAGTGTGATGGCGCGTTCGTCTGCGTTCAGCATATCTGAAAGCGAGTTTGCTGGAAGAAGATCCGATTTTGAAAACGGTTCACCCTTCTGTACGAAATTAGATGTTGTCTTTCCTGCCAGTTGCGTGTAGGAGCTAAACATGGAGCTAGTTAGATATGCTTTGGGGATGATTAAATAATGAAGTGAGGTCAGGCTCAGTCGCGTCCCCGGAGCGATGTCTTGCTTGGCAGCAACAACCTGCACTGTCTCAGTGCCGTTGTTCTTGCGCCCGCTCATCATTTTGAATGCGCCGACAACTAGAAGAATGAGCAAAGTGCCCAGCATCAAATTGCGCATTGCGTTTCCCCGAGCTGGGGTTGCTGCAAGACCTCGTTCTTTATTCAGAACATTTTTCATTTCCGGTGCAGCTAGCGCCACTTTTCAGTCTCCTATTGTTGGTATATTTCCTGAGCAGCTGAGGCGGATTCAGTAAGGGTGCCATTCGCAAAAGAGACAGCTCCATCTGTGGAGCTGCCACCAAGCGAAATATCGACGCTATCACCGAATGTGTCCGGACCTTTTCCCGTCTGCGAATCAGTCATCAATCCGAATGGATATTTGATCTGAACGGTCACTGTATCAGTTGAACTGCTGCCGCCTTCGTCCCAGGGCAAAATTTCAATGCTCGCTCCTGGCGGAAGATCGCCGTGTGCGCGGTCGGTGCCGCTGAGCATATGCGCGGCAGAAAGTGCACGGTAAATTGGCGAAGGATTCACGCTGGGATCATCAGTTCCAACCAGCGCACCATCTGTGGTGAATCCTCTTATCGTATCCCGAACTGAGGGATCGGCGAGATTCGGAATTCGAGCCGCCGCCCGTGCACCTTCTTGAGCCGCATATGAGAGCATTTGTTTCGCATAGAATGCGCGACCAAAGTAAATTATTGCCACAAGTGCGATAAGCAAAAAAGGCAAAGCCAGGGCCATCTCTACAAGTGCTTGACCTGCGGTTCGAGATTGTCGACCTGGATTTTTGATTGGTTTTGCTCTGCGCATTCTATTCATTCACGGGCTAACATTCATGGGCTAAATTGGATTGACAAGCTTCAAATGAACTGCAGTTGCAATGCAGTTCATTGCTGCCCGTGTCCTAGTTAAAGACCCAGGGTGTTGCGGCTGTGTTGATCGGTGATTGAGGTTCGCTCTGGACGGTATCGGGCGAGTTCTTCACGGCTTGTTGCACGTTGAAGATCATGTCTCCACAAATGTGACCGAGAGCGCCTAGGACCACCATACACACTGCGGCCACGCAGCCGAGTCCAAGAGCATACTCGACCATGCTTTGACCTTTTCTGCTTCTGCGATGCATCAACTTATCTCCTGATGTAATAAAAAGACGGGGTGTTTTGCGAAGAGCAGCTTTTTTAGATCTAGTTGAAGACCCATGGAGTTGCAGCTGTGTTGATTGGTGATTGAGGCTCATTTTGCACTGTATCTGGTGAATTCTTTACAGCCTTTTGTACGTTGAAGATCATGTCTCCACAAATGTGACCAAGGGCTCCAAGCACTACCATGCAAACGGCGGCTACACAGCCGAGTCCGAGTGCATACTCAACCATGCTTTGACCTTTTCTGCTTCTACGACGCATTGTGTGTCTCCTTGCTATTGGCGCGCGTGAGGCGCCCCTACTAATAGAACTGTTTTTTACGAATTGCCTGCGAAAAGTCTTATTGACTTACGACACCGTTACTCATTCGGAAATTTGTTAATTGCGAATGATTCTCAACAAGATGAGAGTAAGAGTATATCTCTGAGCTTCAGGTGTCAATGATCGCTATTTCATGTTAAGCAAGGCTTTTGAGACTCTCTCAGAAAGCTCTGCAGTACTGAAAAACTTCGTGAAAGGTTCGCAACAATTGGCTTTCTCTAGAGCTCTTTGAAATCTAGATTTTGTCTGCGTTCATCCTCTGGAATGATGCGAATATTCTCAATAAGGGTCGCAATCTTCTCAAATAGACTTTGGATTATGCGACAATTTATTCTCTAAAATAGGAAGGGTGAGCCTGTTGACGATCCATTCCTTATATATGGAACAATGGCAATCTCGATATCAGATGGCAAGGGGTGCCTCTAAACATATGCTGCGACCTCGTGAATTGCCGCCAGGAGCTTAGACGCCATGCGTCGCCCGCAAATAAAAGAGACCAAACCGAAATGGAAGAAGACGCAACAAAAGGAAGATTCAGCCAGGTGCAAGATTCACTGGAATCCTTTATTAAAGGATTGCCTCGCGGTATGCACCTCACCGCTCCCGAGGTTTACAAGCTTGCCAAGGAACACGGTCTGAAAGTAAGTCTTTCAACTGTCTACCGCACTCTCAACACTCTTTCGGCGCAAGGACAAGTCCAGGCTCTGGCTGGTGAGCACGGTCGCCGCTATGAAGCCTCGGATGGCGATCATGATCACGATCATCTTATTTGTGTTAAGTGCGGTCTCACAATTGAATTTGAGGATGAACTCATCCGCGGTTTCGGCAAATCTGTTGCCGATCGAAAAGGCTATGAATACAAACACAGCAGATTTGACATTCTTGGCTTATGCCAACCCTGTCGCTCGCAAGGCGAAGAGCATCGCATCGAGACTGCCTTTCAATGCGCCGAAAAAGCCATGGCAAGCTGCGACTCGGCGGCGCAAGAACTTGATCTCGCGCTCGAACAACTTCAACTGCGTAAAGTTGCCCGCGGGCGCGAAATCATGGAAACCGCGCTTTCGCATTTGCAAGACGCCTGCGCAGAACTGCAACGTCACCTCGAATCCGCCGAAGACGCTTGAACTACCAAGCATTTCTGCTTCATTTTTTATTGCACCCAATCAAATCAGGCTTAGCTAGATTGGCTGATGGTAAGTACCGATCCAGATTCTCCATTTGTCTTCTATCCTCAGGAGTCGCTGTAGCATTCGTTCCAAGCAGGTAATCAGCAAATGGAAATACCACATTAAAGTTTTTGTTTGGGTATTTATGATGCAACCAATGATAGCGAGCTAAAAACTTGTAGACCGGCCAGCGGCTAAAGTAGCGCTGTTCCGGCTTATGCATCTCCAGATGAATTTTATTCCAAATCCAATGATGAAGTGTTGCTGTAATCACGAAAATGATTGCACCTTGCCAAGAAAACGGAGCGATAAGCAGCACCACAGGAAGTGCTTTTATAGGCGCTTTCCGCACTGTAAGGCGTATTTCTTTATCCTCGCCAACAGGTACGGGAGCGTCGCTGAAAATCTCGCCGTAGTGATCTCTGTGATGTGTAATTGCATGTGCTTCAAACGTTTTGTTAAAGCGAGGCAAGCTGCGCTTGTGCATTAGCTTGCTGTGTACCTGGTGCTCGATAAACGACATCAAGATGCATGAAAAAATGAACCAGCCGCCGAGTTGCAAAATGAACATTTGGTAATTCCTACTATGGCATTGATTGCCTACATGTCTAAGCTCCTGCAGCTTTTAAAGATTCACAAGCGAATTAGACGAGAGGGGAAAAGACAGCTGGGAAGGTTGGCCTTTTTACAAACTCGTTTCGAGGTGATGCCAAGCGAGATTGCCACCAGCTTAGTCTAGTTATTAGACATTTGCCAGTGAAATAAAGTTCCTTATAGCTTCCTGTGCTTTCACAAACTTGACTGCTAAAACAATGCTAATCAAAGAGCCCGGAGTTGCACAATGCAAGACTCCGGGCTCCGATTGCGGGACAACCTTTTATGCGTTCTGACTGATCAGCCTTTGACGAGACTCGTAAAGCTCCTCTTCAGAACGAACGATAATTTCTTCGAGATAATCAAGCGAAACTTTCCGCTTGCGATTGATCTCGGCGCGCTTGCGAAGCATTTTTGGCAATAGCTTGATTGCATTCCATGTTCCATGCAGCCAGGGGATAACTTGACCGCCGCGCACGATTACAACAGCAAAGTAGTACGCCTGCCAGTAAAGAATTTGTGGGGCGAACTTGAGTAGAAGCTGGATTGGAATATTTTTTACGATTGTATTCCAATTATTCTGTGCCGAAAGTTTTACAACCAGTGGATGGTAGCCACTACCCGTGGTGCCGCAGCCGAGGTGATACATCACAGCCGTTGGCACATACAAGCACTTGTATCCGGCGCTCTGAGCACGCAAGCCAATATCTACGTCTTCGAGATAAGCAAAATAGTCGTCATCAAAAAGACCAATATCATCAAGCATGCTTCGTCTGTAAAGCGCTGCACCGCCGCAAGGTCCCAGAATATAGCGCTGCTTGTCGAATTGCCCGCGGTCAATCTCTCTGTGCCCAATTCTTCCGGGCAGACCTCCGCGGCGATAGCCATCGCCCGCGCCGTCCAGCAATTTGTGATCGTCATATGCAAGCATCTTGCATCCGGTCGATCCGATTTCTGCATGCTCTCGCATCGCTGAAACCATTTGCGTAATCCAGTCCGGCTCAACAACAGTATCGTTGTTCAAGAGCGCCACAAACTCTCCTGATGAGTTTGTGATACCTGCGTTCACCGCTACGCTGAAGCCTGTGTTGTGTGGGAAGGTAACCAGCTTGACGCTGGGATAATGCTCTTGCAAAAACTCTACAGAGCCGTCTTTCGAGCCGTTATCTACAATAACTACTTCAGTTTGCGGGTAATTGCTGCCCAGCAATGAATCGAGGCAGCCTTTGAGGAACTTCTTGCCGTTCCAGTTGGGGATGATTACACTGACCAGCCCCTTCTCAACCTTGCTTTGCCCGTGCTCGCAGCATGCGGTTACCGGCTTAGCGCTGCTTAATTGTGTCGAGTTATGCATTTATCCACGCATTCTGGAAGTACACAAGAGAATGGTACCTCACAGTTCATGGCAACAGATTATGCGCCTATAAGATCTCTTGAAGGTATCGTGAAGGTGGGATGTGAGAAATTGCAACAAGCCTGCCGGATTGACTCTCATTCACTGAGCTGAGCTGTCATCATAATATATTCTTGAACTTTGCATTTGCGGCAAAATCAAGAATCGGGCACCCGGGGCGTGCTCCTGCCGGTGCAAAAATGTTCTATTCTGATTTTGCTGAGAGAACCGTGTCGTTTGTCTAAATTCACTCGTCGAGTTTTGCTGATTACACTTGAGCCCATTTCTAAGAAAATGGCTGGACCCGCCATTCGTTGCGTTGAAATAGGAAAGCAGCTCGCTCGGGAACATGAAGTAACTGTTTTCTCTCCGCAGGCAAGCGATTACAAAAACGGTTCCGAACTGTGCCCGGACGGGAATTTTAAATTGTTTTGCCAGGCAAGTAAGGCTGAATTATATAGATTGGCGCAAAACCAGGACATCATTTTTGTTCAGGCGAATGTGCTCAAGCCTTATCCCGGGCTCGTGGACCTGGGTAAATATCTAGTGGTTGATTTGTACGATCCATTTTTGCTTGCTGTTCTTGCGCAATTTGCAGTAGACAGCACAAGTGCTTCTGCAAGTTACCGCTTGATGCATCAAGTTTTGAAAAAACACATGATACACGCTGATTTTTCCGTATGTGCATCTGAAAAGCAGCTTGATTACTGGCTCGGTAGGTATTGTTCGATTGGTCGTCTTACTCCTGAAATGTACGGATTCGATCGAAGCTTCCGCAAACTAATAGACGTTGTTCCATTCGGTCTGCCGGATACTCCACCTCAAAAGACTGGAGATGGTATCAAAGGCAAAGTGCCCGGAATATCGAGAGATGATTTCGTGATGCTCTGGGGCGGCGGCATTTGGGAATGGTTCGATCCGCTCACAATCATTGAAGCGGTCGCGCAGGTGTGCAAGAAATTCCCACAGCTGAAACTATATTTCATGGGCTATCAATCGCCAAATCCGCAGGTAGGATTGATGCAAATGGCGACAAAAGCCAAAGATCTAGCTGAGCAACTGGGTGTCCTTGATAAGCATGTGTTCTTCTCCGATTCATGGACTGCTTATGAAGACCGCATCAATTGTTTGCTTGATGCTGACCTTGCAGTTTCTGCACATTTTGATTTGCCGGAAACACGTTTTTCTTTCCGCACTCGCATACTAGATTATCTCTGGGCTGGCTTGCCTATTCTCACTACAACAGGAGATCAGCTCGCCGAACAAATCGAACGCGAAGGCGCAGGTATCGCGCTTCCATATCAAAATGTAGAACGCTGGGCCGAAGCAATCGAAAAAATGATTACCCACGACTCTCATCGCAATCAATGTGCAGAAGCATCAAGAAGACTTGCATCGAATTATCACTGGAGCAAGGCTGTAGAACCATTGATGAACTTCTGCAATGATCCGTACCACCCGCCCAGCTTTAAGAGAATCAAAATGCCGGGTTTGGTCGAACGTGCGCGCGCAGTTTACGAACGCGGCGGAAAGGAACTGATCGTCAAACGGTCGCAAGAGATTATAAAAGATGTGTTGCGCGGATGAAAAAAAAACTTGTGAGCTGCGCCGGTCAAAAAAGCCTGGGATCGCGGGCGTCCCGCCCGCTTCTGCTATCAACCGATCCAAAATCTCAATAATCTACAGCAAGGGGGAAACGCTTGAATAATAGATTCGATCTGACAGGAAACAAAGCCCTCATCACCGGCGGAACCAAAGGCATAGGGCTTGCTATCGCAGAAGAGTTCTTGCACTTTGGTGCTGAAGTAACAATCGTCGCGCGCAATGAAGTTGAAGTAAAAATTCTGATTGAAGATTGGAAAAAATCCGGCCACAAGGCGCATGGAATATCAGCAGATATGTCTGAAGAAAAAGCTCGGAAAGAAGCGGTAAAGTTTGCCGCTGAGAAGATGGGTGGTATCGATTCACTGATCAATAATGTAGGAACAAACAACCGCAAGAAAACGCTCGATTACACGCTTGAAGAATACGAGCAATTGTTGGCGATAAACCTCACTTCTGCCTTTGATCTCTGCCGCTTGTGTCATCCGCATTTAAAAGCAAGCGGCAAAGGCAGTATTGTGAATCTGGGATCCATTGCCGGCCTGGTAGCCTTACCAACAGGCTCTCCTTACGCAATGACAAAAGCCGCACTTACACAGTTAACGCGAAATCTTTCCGTTGAGTGGGCTGAAGATCAAATACGCGTGAATTGCATCGCACCAGGATTTATTCGCACTCCACTTACTGAACCACTTCTTGCAAGTGAAAGCTTCATGAATAAAGTTCTCCCCTGCATTCCTCTAAAACGAGTCGGCGATCCGCACGAAATCTCAGGCATGGCCGCATTTCTGTGCATGCCCACAGCAGCATACCTCACAGGTCAAACAATCGTAATTGACGGCGCCCTGACTGTTCCACGACTGTAGTACCAAACTTAATTCAACGGCAAGTTTCAAACTATTAACGCTAAATTAACAGTAAGCGGCGATATTTGCTTGCACTGTTTCCAGAAATATCATGCTGAGGACCTTCCAGCAAGAGTTCTGAGCAGGATGGCTTTTCGGAGAACAAAATGATGGAATCCAAATTTGAAATTGGTGGAAGAGCAGGTAGCGCTGATGAACATCCCGACGATAAAGTTACTCATATATTTCAAGACGTTCTGCAGAGCACAAGAACTCTCAATCTCAACAGCCAATCTGTCCCATCACGGACAGAATCAATCATCCATGACAAAAGCTTAGTAGCTCTGGCAGAAGGCGAGGCAGTCACCTTTTCGCCTCTAATTGAGGACCGTTTTGCAGTAGAGCGAAACGAACGTCTTTCTTCCAATTGGAACAAGCTAATCGGGGGATCTTATGATTGGAAAAACAGCCAGGCATTCAAGGGTGCCTGCAATGACTATGATGTTTCTATTAACTCAAGCTCGGGGCGTGATCAGGCAAGACTCATTTGCGAGTATGGCATTTTTCTTTATCAAGCTGGAAAGAATCTATCTGATCCATCGCTGAAGATTCAGGGCGAAAGAAAAATTCGAAGTGCTGCTAGCTCCAGGGATGCAGAAGACGATGCACTTATATTAGGAGCTCACAGCCAGCTGCTGCGCAAGCACGACATCAACCCCGCCACAGCTGAAGCTGAGGCATTCGCTGAACGAGGGATCGAGCAATTTAAGAGGGACGGCAATATCAATATTACGGAGGGACTATTCACAATGGGCTGTATTCTGAACAGGGAGGGCGCGACAAAATATATAGAGGACGCTAAATGCAATATGACCGGCAGAGAGAGAGAGCTAATCAGCGCCTGCCTCAACAGGTCTAAAGCCAGGGCTTTCGAATTGGAGCGTAAAGCCAGGCAATAGAAGACTCTTTGCTATTTGGCTTCCCCTTAATCGAACTGCCTTCGGGACGATAACGTTGCATTAACACCAACCGATTATTGTTTATCCGTTAGCCGAAGGAGATAAAACAATGAGCCTGAATATACCATTCTCAGCAATGCTCGACCTAGCCTCAAATTTTACATTGAGGCTTGCTGAGAACGGAAAGCTGAATGCTACCAGTACTGAAATACTTATTCAGGTGTATCAGATGGCACGAGCAAGCGGGGAGGAATCCGCACTCATAAACAGCATGAACAGAACGCTCCAACTCTGCGGGAGTAATATTTCCATTTGTGCTGAGCCGAACAGTGTGAAAGGAGACATCGTTCTGGTGCTGATTCCTTCGAGACGCCTGAGCAACTGCTTCAAGCTGTTGAAAATTGAAGTGCCTAAACTTGCTGCCTGATGCGCAGGTCTAAGTGTTGTCTAGATTAGTGCCCGTGGGAACCAACCCTCCTATCTGTCAAATTTAAGAGCAATAGTTTCACACATTATGGTGGCGTTGTTCTCTTTTTTCAGTGCGGGTACATTATGGTGGCGCTGGGCTAAATAATAAGCCGAGCTGCGGTCTTTACTTCGATAAATACATTACTTTTGTAAAACGGTGCTAGTATAGGCGTGGTTGTTCTAAACATCAGAGCGCTCAGGCATGGGCAAAATCAGACGATTCATTCTACTGGCAATTCTTTGTGTATGCACTTGCAGTACCGCCATTGCTGCAAAGCAATCTGAATGGACAAAATTAACAATTGCTGCAGAAGCAGCTTACAACAATCACGAACTTAAATTGGCCGAATCAAACTTCAGGGCCGCAGCTAAAGTTGCAGAAGCTAATGCAGATTCAAGATTGAGACTCGCCACTACCTATTTCCGTCTGGCATTTGTTTTGCAAGACGAAGATAAGTTTGTGGACGCCGAAAAGTACTTGAAAGAAGCAATCAAACTAGAGAATGGACAACCGGACGGACCACTTGTCTGGCAATTTAAATGGAAACTTGCTCAGGTTTTTGCACGTGAGCAGAAATATTCAGATGTGGAAGAGATTCTGCTTAAGCTGATAAAAACCCGAGCAGATATAATGGGAACTCGTGGCGGAGACTACTGGTTGCAGCTTATCTACTTGAGTGAAGCCCAATTAAAGCTGGGCAAGCTGAAAGAGTCAGAACTTTCTGCTGAAAAGGCTCTCGACTCCGCTGGAAAATCGCATAACAAAGAACATGCGCACGGGGCGCTCATGCGCTTGGGTTTGGCCCAACGAAAAGCGGGGAAACTTAAAGATGCTAATGCCTCCTTTACCGAAGCGTTGCGTTTCGCCAAAGATCTGGAAGCTTACGAGCTTATCTGCGAGGCGCTGAAAGAACTGGGAATCACTGCAGATATGTTGGGCGAAAAGGCAGCAAGAGATTCTTACTTCAAGAATTGCCTTGAACTTGCTCATTCAAATTTGAGTAAAGGGCAAGCTGATTGGTTGCGAATACAAATCAATGAATGTGAGCGGGGCGGCACTCAGTGAAATCGAATTTCACACTTACTATCAGACAAAAAGGACTTTTAATGGTGCTGGCACCGCTGGCTATTCAGTTCACTTTTCTTCTGGCTGTTTTCTTTCTCTACAAACAAGCTGAGTACGGCGAGCGTATCGAAAATCGGGCAAAACGCATTGAATTGCTCTGTAATCGTATCAGTCATCTTGCGTACAGTGGGGGAGCCTCAGTGCTCATGTACATCCGACTGCAGGATGATCGATTGTCTTCACGCTTTGTTGAAGCTTTCAGCGAGATCAGGCAACAGGTAAAACAGCTTGACTCCCTCATAGGCAAAGGTGAGCGTGAACGCGAGCTCTTGTCTCAAGTAAAAGCCTATTCAGATCGCACTTACGAAGTAACGACTGAAATCAAGAAAACTCTTGATGAAGGCGCTGATACTGCCTCGTTGCCTCACGTTAAAACACTTGCTGATGAAATGGCCAGTGCTTCGGCCGGAATGGGAGAAGCATTACGCAAACTCGAACGCTATGAGATAAGCGTTTTAAATAAGCAAAGTTCTACTCGGGGCAATTTCAGGCAAGCAGTGCAGTCGTTTGTTCTGATAGGAGTCTTCTGCAATATTGTGGCAGCGATTGTTCTTGCTAATTTTTTCAGCAAACAAATTGCAAATAGATTGATGGTTGTCGTTGACAATACGCGAAAATTGGCTTCAGGTCAGGTCCTTAATCAGGAACTCCCGGGCAACGACGAAATAGCACATCTAGACAGAGTCTTTCATGACTCTGCACGAACAATGCATGAGGCTGCACGGCTTCGAAGAGAGCTGATCTCTCTTGTTAGTCATGATTTGCGAACTCCACTTACTGCTATAAAGCTGAATTTATCAGCTATGGAAGGACTTCAGTCAGAGCCTCTCTCGGAGAAAGCTTCTTCTCTGCTGAGCAAAACGCAGCGAGAAGTGAACAGGCTAATTCGATTGATTGTAGATTTGCTTGATCTGGAAAAAATGGAGACAGGTGCCTTGCAATTGAAACTGCAAGAAGTACCGCTGCAAGCCGTATTTGAGGATGCCGAGGATGCGGTTCTTTCTTATGCTCAAGAAAATAATCTTGAGCTTCTCATTCAGGAAAACGACTTTACAGTTCAAATAGATCCCGAACGAATCATTCAAGTGCTCGTGAATTTCCTTTCTAACGCCATTAAGTTTTCGCCTCCGGGAGGAAAGATAACTGTCAGCGCTGAAAAGCGGGACCGCATGATTCGTATATCCGTAAAAGACGAGGGACCCGGCATTCCTGCTGAATATCGTGAATCTGTTTTTGATCGATATAAACAGATTGAATCACAAGGTAAGACAAAACTAGGCACTGGTCTCGGATTGGCAATTTGCAAATCAATAATTCTTGAACATCATGGTGCCATAGGCGTTGATAGCGAGCCAGGGAAAGGCAGCAGCTTCTGGTTTGAAGTGCCGGCCGTAGCTGAGCCGCCCGCCATTTCCTGAACCGTTTAACTTAACAACGAATTTAATCCGGAGAAAGCGACTGCTGGGAAGATAGAAAGCAGGGCTAGTTTAACAGGATTGAAAAATGGCAAAGGTTTTGCTGGTTGAGGACGATAAATCTGTCTCAGAGGCTATTAGCAGCCTTTTGGAGGAAAATCATTTTCAAGCTGAGGCGGTTCTGGACGGCAAGCTTGCGCTCGAGTATCTCCTTCAGTATACCTATGACGTTATCATTCTGGACTGGGACTTACCCGGTATGCCGGGTATCGAGCTTTGTAAGGCCTTTCGTGCCCGCGGGGGAAGCACGCCGATAATAATGCTTACCGGACGCTCGGCGATCGAGGCTAAGGAAGAAGGGCTTGATTCCGGTTCTGATGATTATTTGTCCAAGCCGTTTCACCCTCGAGAGCTTTTAGCAAGAGTCCGGGCGCTTACACGGCGGTCGGTGGCTGTGAGTCCGACACTGCTTAAGGTAGGTGACCTTGAACTGGACAGTAAAGAAATGAAAGCAATTCGCGCCGGGAAGAGTATAGATCTCTCGCCAAAAGAGTTTCAGCTCCTGGAATTCTTTTTGCGCCATCCGAGTACTGTGTTCAGCGCAGACGCGATAATCGAGAGAGTCTGGACCTCTGATTCTGATACAACCTCACTTTCAGTAAGGGTTTATATCAACAAACTCAGACAAAAGATTGATCGCGATGGCGAAAAGTCCATCATTGAAAACGTAAAAGGGCATGGGTACAAGCTCAATCTTTGATTCCGCAAAAATTTGGGGCATTAACGTTCGATTAACAGTCATTCCATAAACTCAGACCATCAAGATTGATTGCGGGGTGAGCGTATGGCTGAAGATGATTTTCAAACACCAGAAAGAACTGAATCAAACAATATTGGCAATGCTGGTTCGGAATCGCCTAATTTCGATTCGTTTTCGAGCAACAGTAATGCCGATTACTTCAGCGCAAAATCAGCTAGTGATTCGCAAAGCTCTAGCAATTCCAGCGCGGCTTCCATGCTCAACGGATTCGACTTATTTGATTCCAAATCAGGCGTATCAAAAACCCCTGCATCACAATCTGACTCCCAACTGGCGAGCAGTATGCAGGCTGATTCGTCTTACATGGCTCAATCTTCCAGTTCGCCGGCTGATTTACAGCTTGCAAGTCAGGCAACTAGCTCAAAACTCGAGACAACCAAAGCTGCAACCACTACTTCGCAATCTGATTCTAAACTTGGCACTCAAGCTGCAGCCACTACTTCGCAGTCTGATTCTAAAATTGACACTCAAGTTGAAACCACTACTTCGCAGTCCGATTCAAAAGCTAGCGCCACGGACTTAACCGCTGATCCGTCCCAGTCGAAACCTGGCCCGACGGCAGAAAATGAAAGCTCTGGTGCTAAGACCTCTCCCGAGGAGGGTGAACAGCCAGGGCGTGGAAAGGGTGAAGAGCAAAGCAGTGCTTATGACTTTGATACTGCGACAGCCGACTCCGGATCGCCTGGATCCAACGCACCAAAGGTGGTATCAGATGCTCGAACCGGTTATAATATCGCAAAAACGGTCGTTAACTCAGCCAAGGACAACACGCTGAAAAATCTTCCGGTGAATCCATCAGTAAACGGCATGCTCGGCTATACGCCAGGAGTCGGAGAGGGACTAAAAGCCGTTGCCACAGTGACCGATCCGGTCTCAGAAGTGCAAGCTGTTCACGATAAGCTTATTAACTCACCTGTCGGCAAAGTGTCAGGAGCCTTTGAAAATGGAGGCTCGTCCAGTAGCTCCGAGCCGCAGCCTCTGGCTTCAGTGAAGCGTGCAGAACAATCGATTCTCAATCTGGGTATGCCCTCCCAGCCACAGGCAACTATTGCACTTGATGGTAAAAACGTCACTCTTCCGGAATTCCCCGGACTCAAGCCTGGTGGCACCGCCTCAGTTTATAAAGTCGGTAATTCCGTCGAGGCGAAGGTCGGCAAGGATAGCTACGAGCTGGTGAAAAGGTCTGCCCCTTTGACTTTCGACAGCTATACCTGGGTGCCAAAAGCTAAGAAGTAGAAATGGCTAAGGCATTAACGTTGAATTAACTCTGAAGTAATAACTTATATTCGTTAGCCAATACCGCAGGTATTAACGATGAGCACCAATTCTATAGCGACTATTTCGGTTTGCCACAAGCAGCTTGCAAATTGCTGCAAGAAAATGACAACGGCTGAAATTCACTCGCTTCGCAATTCGGTTAAGCCGGAACTAAATTTGATGAATACTGCCATCCGTGGCTTGCACGATACCTGTCGGAAGGTCATCGCGTTCGTAGCTTGAAGATTAAGGTCAATCGCCAATGTCCCCGCTTTCGTTTTACTGGCTGAGGGGGAACGTTATAAGTTACGGTGGGGCGGGAAGTCGCGTTTATCAAAGCAACTTTCTTTCAGTCAGGCAGCTAATCACAGGGATCAGGTAGTTAAATGAAAGACAGGCTTAGTGTTTGGCACATATTTGGAAAAATTTGGGCAGGGAGCAAGCGTTCGAAAATTGTTCTTTGCTCTGCGCTTGCTCTTGCTCAAGCGGTTTCGTTACTTGCCCCAGTAATGGCGCAGCAGGCGCCCCCGCGAAATTTGGATCTCGCATCTCAAACCGCGAATGTTGCCGCTGCAGGGAACGGCGTTATCACTGTGGCCGGGCAAAGCAAGTCTATCTCGGCCGGCATGAGCATAACTCCAGCTGAAGCAGTAGCTCTTGCTCAGGTACTTCATCGACCGGGTGGGCAAGCCATTACTATCGGAGCCGGGGGCAACGCGATTGGTGGCACGCTTAATCTGAGTTATGCTGCGCATAATGGAGCCAGCATTTTGAACATTCCAACGGGTGTTACCGCGTTAGTTAATGTGGCGCAGCTGCCCAATTTGAATGTGTCTCAGGCTCTCACAAATGCCGGCACCTTGCAGTTTTTCACCAGCAATGCTTGCGCCAATCTGGCCGCTATATCAGCCCATAACGTAAGCAACCTTCATGGTGCCCTTATTAGTTCTGTCTTGCCTTCGAACCTGGCGGCATACGGTCCTGTCAACGTTGCCATTCACATGAACATTTCCGCGGTTCAGTCCATTGTGAACCAGGGTTCCATTCTCAGCTCGGGAAATTTGAATTTGAATGCGGCATCAATAATCAATGGAGCTGCGAACAATGCTAATGCTTCAATGCAAACAGCAGGGAATTTAAATCTCTCTGGTAATTTAATCCAGAATTTTGGGCTGATTGGAGCAAACCAGAATATCAACATCAATTCGTCGGTAGCAGCATTGGCTAATGCTCAACTGATCAACTCAGGACTGGTTCGCTCATTAAGTGGCGACATCATTTCGTCAATTTGCAATGTTTCAAACAGTGGCTTGATTGCCTCGCAGGCTGGAAATATTTCATTCGTAAGCCCTACGAGTCTTCTATCGATCAACAACACCAACGGAGCTATCTCGGCAACTAAGCTGCTGTCTTTTGAGACAGCGTCAGTGCCATCCATTAAGGGGCAACTGAAGGTCAGTGGAGGCGATATCTCCGGCAAAGGCATTAGTTTGAGCAGCCCAAACGGTGTTATAGAAATGGATGTTCACTCAGCCAGCGGACCGCTCTCGGTGAGTGGTGGATGCGCCAGTATTTTTGTGTCTAGCGGGACATTGCAAATCGCTAAACTGTCATTGAGCGGCGATCCGATTATTGCGAATTCAAATGGCGATGTCAACCTGCCTTCAAACCTGGTGTTTAATGGGCAGGATTTGGCTGTTCTTGCTTCAGGAAATATCACCGAGGGATCAAACTCATCGCAAAACACCATCGACTTGTCGGACGCAGGCACCGGTAGTGGTGGCAATTTAACGATGGTGGCTGGGTATGATTTCACTCCCGCAACGGCCGGGCAGCAAACTTTTCCTGATACAACACCGGCGACAACATATACCATAACTGGGCCCTCCACGAGTGGTGGAAGCATATTGCTGGGCGACGTGAACATCAATACATCCTCAGCGACAGGTAAGGGAGGCAGTGTGACCTTAATTGCTCATCAGGGCAATTCGGCGCTGACGCCGAGTCCAAATAACGGTGTCATAACCATTACAAGCAATACCGCCGCGTCAGTGATCAACACGTCGGGAGGTTTCGGACCAGGTGGTGATGTGACCATCATCGCGAGTGCTGCAAATCACACTGGAACCAATGTTAATGGCACTGTAAATACACCCAACGGACCTTTCACCGCAATTGCCGGAGCCATTAGTCTAAACGGGTTGCAAATCACCACCGATGGCAATGGTGGTGCACCTGGTGCGGTAAGAATCTTTGCTTGCGATCCACAAATGGTTGGTGTTGTCAGCTTCTCTAATGGCACAATGAACGGTGGCTTCGCACCTGCACTTGATGCGGCAGGCAAAGTCATTCTCGCGAACACTCCCTTCTATTGGGGAACCTGGGGGACGTTGAATTCGACCGGCTGGCTCGCTGGGAATATTGACAGTCCTACTATAATCAGCTCAACTGCTAGCGGCAAGGATGCCGGCGGTGGCATATTCATGCAGGGGCGTAATGTTAACGTTGCTGAACTAGCAAACAATCCACAGACGAATTTCTCGGACCCTCCGAGCCTTACCACCACTGGTGATGTCAAAATTTATGGCATTGATAGTGTTGTGGTCACGAGCAATCCCATGCTGGTAAACGCTAATTTTCAAGCACTGCGAATCACTGCAGGCGGTGCCGGAGTACTTCCAGGAACGGTGATGATCACAAGTGACGGAACGATTAACCTTGGTGGGGGTGGGCTGCTAACTGGTAACCCTGGTGGTTTCAAAACAGAGACATATTTGAATTCGAACGATAAAGACATAATCATCAAGGCACCACAAGTAAGTTCTAAGAATGGCTTGTGGGAGGCTAGTGGTGGAAATATAAGAGTCTTTGCTAGTTCAGGCGATTTAGACGTTGGGACATATCTTTTCCTGAGTGCTAGTTCAGATCCGATTCTAGGTAAAGGAGCACTTTCTGGTGGAATTGAATTAGGGGCTGGCGTAGCTTTTGCTGATAATCTAAGCTCCCTGCTGCAAAACAAGGTCACCGTGTTACCACCAACTCAGGCAGGTAGTGGAAAATCGCTCATTTTGCCAACGGTCAACAATGCATCTCTCGTACCGAACCTAGGTGGAGCGGGTGCATGGAATGCCGTGGTCTATAACAACAAAGGTGGCGGAATTAATATTGCAAATTCTGCGAAGCTGGACCAACAGGGTAACGGTGCCATTGTGTTCACCACAGCGAATGGATTCACTATAAAGGGAACGGATTTGAGCCTTGTTACCTCTGCTGAGGCTAATACAAGTCCTCTTTCGCCAGCAAGTTCGAATCCAACAAATACCAATACTTCTAGTGCCGCGGCTGATACCATGCTCACGCCATCAGGAACTGTACAGAACGGGGTAGCTTCGTTTTCGAGCGGTATCAGCGCCGGTGGCACCGTAACTCAAGCCGACAAGCTTTCGATGTCTAGCTTCTTGAATAGTAATGCTGTTCAGATAACGAGTGGGAGCAGCAACGCGTCTAACTTTAGTTTGGTGGCAGGCAATTCCAACAACCAAACGGCGGCGCATGCACCCGTGGCTCCTCCCTATCCTCAGGACCCCCCTTCGCAGAATTTGCCTGTAGCAGACCCTTACAAAGCCGCTCCATACGATATGGTTTACGCGCACGCGGATTCAATTCAAGTACCCAAGAATGGTTTTGCCCAGACGACCATCCTTCATTACGCTGGGTTCGGTTACGACCAGAGTAAAGGATGGGACCCAAACGACCCAAGAAATTTTTCGCCGCTGATCAATACTAAAAATTATTCTGATATGCAGGAACTAAATTCTGCAGCAATTTCAAAAGATTCTTTGACTTCTGTTCACACGGGAGAGGAATTCAACCTCTGGGTCAAAAACGCGGGTTTGGCAGATGGTGTATTCACTTATGAATCAAAGATTGTTGTCGGCGGAGCACCGAAGACATTTCCGTCCGAAGTCGGAATCATAGTTTACGCCAATACGTTTCTTCCTTTGTTTGCAAAGGTTACGGGTGAAGTTGTCTCGAATATAGACAGCAAATATACAGATCCGAACCAACTGAAAAGCCAAATCTCTTCGCTTGACTCACAAATGCAAAAAATAGACCACCAAAAGGCAGAGCAAGCTCTGCAGTTTGCTAACCAAATGAAGGGAATGACCGAGGCAGAAAACAATCTCGCTAAACAAGCCGATAGTCTCAAGTCGCAGGCACAAAAATTGACAGACCTTCTTAAGTCGCCTGACGCCACCGTAGATCAAATCAACTCTGCTCTGAATGAGCAGCTAAAAACAATTGCAATTTCCCAAAACAATTTAAGCGATGCTCTTAACCAGATGCAACTGCCGCTGCCGATTGTCCCACAGGAATGGTGGGATGCGCTGAATTCAATGAAGAAATCATTGGAAGATTTGCAGAAAGACCCAGCAGCCGATCCAGATAAAGTCAAGAATCTTCAGTCACAAATTGATCAGCAATCGAAGCAAATTGAACAATTTCAATTGCAGATGAGCCAGCAGCAGCAACAAAGGGACAAACAAATTCCCATTATCAAAGCTGCTCTGCAGAGCCTCAATGATCAGTCAAAAGAACTGCAAGCTCAGTATCAGAACCTCGATAAGCAGGTTCTAGCAGAGAGGCAATCGCAGATTAGGGAGGCTCTTTCCAGAATTCAGTCAGCCCAGAACAGCATTGTTCAGGCAGAACAAAAGCTCAATACCCAAAGAACTGATCTGATCAAGCAATTCTTAGATAATCAAAACAATTTTGATCAAACCAAAGCCTCGCTCGCTCAACAGCGTGATGATGACCAGGTCAAGCTGGACAAGCTTCAAAAGAGTGTTAGCGCCGATCAGGTATCACAGATCAAAACGGACCTTGATTATCTTGTGTCTGTTCTGAAGAACCCGCCTAGCTATTACTACGACCACACCTATAAACGACTGGACGGAGTTTCTGTTTCTAACCCCTATACAATGGAACTCAAGGCTCCTCCTGGTCAGTCGTTCGGTGGCTTTGTCAGTGCAACCCACACAATAGCTATGTTTAGGAAGGAACACCCCACTGACTCCTATAGTCTTGCCTCAGGAACAAAAACGTTTACTAGTGATATGTATCAATCGCAGACCGTTGACTTTGGTGCGTTCTTTCATCAATTCAAAGATCTTCTGCCTGCTGATCTGGGTGCGTTGCCTTCCGAGCTGTTGGCTGAGTACATGCAGGTGATGAAGCTTGCTAATGCGCAACCCCCTGCTCCAAATGCGCCGCCGCAGCAGCTGCAGACTGCCGATAATTTGTCGAAGTTGAAAAATCTGCCGATGCCTGCGGATATTCAAAACATGCTTAATTCCGACGACGACGGCAAACGAGTTGCCGCCATAGATTATCTTAATTCGGCGGCGAAAGCTGCAGGCTTTGCAAACATAGAGAATCTCGCTGCTCTGCTCGGAGATTCCGGAAAGTATGATGGTCTCTCAGACTCGCTTAGATCACAAATGCTGGATTTTGCACAGATAACAGGCAACAATCAATTTGGGAAAGAACTAATTCCTCAGACCAGGCTGAACCGGGATAATCAAATTGCTGCGAAGCTCAATTCAATGGGCGTCGATACTGCGCAGATGAACAGCGATTCTCCGCGCATGCAGTTTCAACAGATGTTGCGCTTCGAAGGCAAATTGAATAACGTTGTCGTTTCTGTCGATGGCGAAGGAATTCCTATTCAATTCCAAAATCCAGACGACGCTTATCAAAAATTGGTCTTGTCGGATGATTATTTGAAACTGGTAGAGTACAGGGTCAGCGGCGCTTACGATCCGAAGCTGGTGTTGCCGACTGATACTCCCGCGCAAAGAGATGCAAAAATTCAGACAGCCATGAACAACTACCAGCAAGCGCAAGACCTTGTGAAAGATGGCGTAACACAGCAGAATTGGCAGAAAATAAATTCGGCAAGCGTAGTTCTTGGATTGATATCATCAAAAGGCGATACGACTGCTTTCCCACAGTTGGCAGATAAAACCTTCATGAGTGCACTCTCGACAGCCAGCCTTACAGATCAGCAAATAGCCGATTTGAGTGCAGCAATGCCCAATCTGATGCTTGCAAATCAAAAGACTATTGCCACCGACATACTTCGCATACGTGATAATCTCAACGGCGGCTTAGAGGCGGCGAAAAAAGAAGCGAATGCAAATGCCGGTCTTTACGCGAAGGGTGGTTGGCTTCTCGACAACACGCTTGGAAGATTGACCACTGGTCCAACAACTTCAAGCGCAGTGGGTTGGATGAATGCTCTGATTGAAGATAGATATGGCACTGCTCAGGACGCACTGCGCAGGACCGCTAACACCGTCAATAATTTGAATCCAATTCCTCTCAATCCTGATTATTACGTTGCAACGGTAGTGCAGAACTATAACCAGGCTTTGGGACTCAATATGCAGGCATACGATCTCACTCAGAAATATACCTATGTACAGAATGTGGCGAACAATAACTACACCGAAATTGGAAAACAGACTGCTGACGCAAGTCTTATGGTTGCCTCGATGGGAGCCGGCGGCTATGTCAACTCCGCGCTTGAAAGTACTGTAGGTCTTCTTCCTCGCGTGGGAGCCTCGATGATTGCTGCCGGCGAGACGCGTGCAGTTCTTGGTGGTTTAGGCACGGCTGCCGACAATTATGTAAGCACAGGTCAGTTGAACGGGGCGCAGATTGCACAGTCGATTTCCGGAAATTTTATGCAGGGAGCGCTTGATCAATTGGCCGGGTCAGTCAGCGGCGGACTCGTCGGAGGAATCCAGGGAACTGCGGCGAAATCAATGCCTGGATTCATGTCGGATCTGAATTTCTTCTTGGGTAAGGCCCCGCAGGAATTGCTCAATGCCGGTTTGTATTCAGCCAGTTCTGAGGTCTTGGGTCGCTCATTCACAGGGCTAACAGGCTATCAGTTCCAGGGAATTGATTATTCGAAAAATGCACTTCAAGGTATCACAGATAGTGTCACGAGCAACTTGCAAAACGTTGCCTTGCTTTCAGCATTTCATGCACCTGGTTTTCAGATTCCCTCCATATCTGGAAGCGGCTCGTCATTGCGCTCGATTGACACTTCAACCGGGAAGTCATTAGTGGCACCAGATGGAACCGTGGTTGCTAAATTATATGAGCCTGTATCACTAGAGAGAGCTCGCAGCAATGCAGCTAATACCCAAGAGCAGCCTCTCCGGCTGGTAAATACACCGCAATTGTCTGGATTGATCGGACCTGATGGTTCCGTAATTGCAAAGATATACAGCAAGGAGCAGGCGCAAGCATTGAACAGTTACGAGCCCTTATCCATCGATGCAAGTCGTGCGGTAATTGCGCAGGTCGAACCGCCGCTCTTGGGTTTAACGGCACAACCACCAGTCGGCACAAACTTGGGTTCGAACCTGAGTCCTGAACTGGAGAGGCTAACGCGACAAATTAATGACGTTTCCCAACAGCTAGGCGGAGTGCCCGCTGCAGACGTCCAAAAACAACAGGCACTCAGCAGCCAAAAGCGCGAACTTGAAATCAACTTAGCCGTGGCTAGTCTAGAATCTGAGCATCGTGCAATATCAGATACGCTTGCAAAATCTTCTGTCACAGCCGAGCAGGGCGCTCAATTAAATGCCAGGCAACAAGAGATTGAAAAGACCATGCAAACTTATAAAGAAGTCACTGGACGCCTGGCCGAGATAGACAATCAAATAGCAAAGACGACAGATCCTGTAGCTAAAGGAGAGTTGAGCGACCTCAGAAGGTCCATCGACATTGGAAGGCAAGTTACCGTTGGTATTTTGCCAGAAATAGAAGGACCAGGGTCTTTCCGCTTAAGGGACGTTGGCGAACCAATGAATAAGGCCGTGGTTGGTAGAGAATCATTGACCGGACCACAAGATAATTTGCCGTTTCGTGCAAACGACAGCGGGGTTTCCCTGGCTTTAGTAGAAAAATATTTGGATGTGTTAGCTGCTAGTGGGAATAAGCCCACTTCCTTGACAGTAGGCACTGTTGAGAATCAGGCAAACGCCACCCACAACTTTATGACCGGTGAGGTGACCGTAAGCAATAATCAACAGCTTGCCCTGCCCGTAGCTGATACAAATTCTGTTTTGTCTGCGTTCAATGTTAAGCATGAGAATACGCACAATTTGCAAGTCGCGTATTTCGATAAACTCCCGGCAGAAACTAAACAATCAGTTCTCAGCACATTCAAAAGTATTTTTGAAAACTTAGACTATAGTACAAAAAATGCACTTTATAAAAAATTGGGCATTCTCAACAATAGAGCCGCTTTGTCTGATTTTTTGGCAGGAAAGTACGTAAGTAACGATGTAAGTCTAAACGCATACTTTCTTTGCTTCCCAGAACTCTTCGCAGAAATGGGGGCGATTTATGACTATAGCAAAACTGCTCAGGGAAAGGACCTGACATTCAGCCAGCTTGTAGAGGCAAGTACTAGAAATATAGACCCCAGGCGCTCTGAAGCGCTGCTATCGAAAGACTTTGCCGGGGGAATTGAGGATCTGTACAATACTCTCGTCAATAAAGTTTTCTCAAAATTTGACGCGATTGATTCAAGACAAGCCCTGGCTCAAGTTCTCGAGCAAGCTCCTGCCACTAGTTCTGGTGGCATCTTACGTTCGATCTTGTCTTGGTTTTCTGGCCCGCCACAGTCTATCGATGCATTTAACCAAAAAACCGGACTTAATCTACAACAGTCTGACATCGAAAAAATTAGTCAGCTTTCTCCTCAGCAGTTAAGCCAATTGAGTAGCCAGTTAAGCGCTGTAGAAAACAATCTTGGCAGAGCACCGAGCGCTCAAAGGGTTCAACAAGCAATCGCTGATCGGACAAACATAATCAGGCAGTTTCTTGCGGGCGACCCTTCATCGACGACGGCTTCCACCAATAGCGCTCTTCAATCGTCTTTGGGCATCCCTCGCAAGTCATCATCTGGTCCGGATGCTAAAGCACAAGACGATCCCTTTGCCAGTCTTGCAAGGCTCGGAATCTTGAAAGGGGACTCGCCCGCTTCATCGGCACAACCCTTAATGCAAAATTCCGCACCCAGCATGGAAACTCTTGGCTCAGACCTGAACATTCACGGAAGAAATGCAAGTGACCAACTAGCCGCCATTGCTCAAAACAACGTGATAGTTGGCATCGGAGAAAAACATGGTCTCGCTGGCGTGGAAGCTGCCTCTGTGCGCAACTTTCTTGCGGATAACGTAAAAGTCTTCAAGGACGCTGGCTTTTCGCAGCTGGCTTTGGAAATACCGACTGAGAAACAATCATATTTGGACGGAATAAACTCGAAGGTAGCAAATAAGCAGACTGTGACGAAGGCGGACATTGAATTCGCAGTATCGGGTCTTGCCGACTCGTTCAAAACTCCGGAATTCAAGAATTTGATCGATTCTTTTGCCCAAAACGGTTTTCAGTTTCATGCAGTGGATGGGCCTAAAGATTCTCTTCGAGATCAGAAGATGGCACAGTCCTTGCTGGGTTTGGTTGGCACTGGTGAAGAAGGCAAAACCTTATTTCTGGTGGGCGCTAACCATCTGGAAAATGGCAGAGTGCCGAGCCTTGTCTCAGACAAAGTCCCTATAGCCACTTTGGTAGGTGTGGACAGTGGACAACCCGCGAGTTATGTGAAGCAACCCACCGTAGTCGAGACTAATAAGGTTCAGGCTTTTGGTAAATATTCGGCAGACTATGTAAACGGAGGAATGCTCGACAGAATTACACCAGGACAGGAGTTCAATTATGCGCTCATTTTACCGTCATCTTCGCAATCTCCAAACCCTTAAGTTTCAATCTGAAAATTGCTTTTTTATCAAAGGAATAAAATGAAAAACTTTATCAAAATTATTTTCTCTCTTGCAGTGTTAGCCGGATTAGCGCCAAGTCAATGCTTTGCGGAGTCAGATTTTTCTGCAAGGACTGATGTGAGGTCGACGGCTATTGTTCACAAAAAAGCTGGCGCGATGATCGAGGAGCAAAGCCCGGGGCATTTAATAGCACATTATGGAGAGGTCCTTGTTCAATCTAAGCGAATTACTCATATTGACTTTGGCCATGTATCAGTTGAGATGGACAAAAACTCTGATGCTCTAATGATATTTGGCGTAAAGTGTGTGCGAGTGATTAACCTGTCAGAGAACAAACTCGAATCAATAAAAGTGAGCAGTGGAAAACACTCATGGTCGCTCTCTGCGTCTAACGAACTTATTCTTGCACCGTCAAAAGCCATACTCGACAAATTAGTTGCGAGCAGACAGATTCCGAGACGCCGAATTGCTCTTAACACCCTTAATGATGGAAGTATGTGCTTATTCTCGGAGTGCGAGCCTATTTCTGCACTCATAAGTTCGCCGCTTAGCTATAAAGCAGTTAAATCTGATGCGACAGCTAAAAGTAGAATTTTGAAGACAGCGGCGTGCATTTCGATAGTTACATCAAATAGCCATGGCCCGTATAAATTAATTGCCAGCACCGATGAAATTGCACTTGCGCCTCGGTAGGAGCGCCTCACGCGGCCGCACATAAAGGTTCGTCCTTAAAGGGCGTCCGTGATGCACCCTTACCATTTCGAAGGTTCACCTTCGAACCGTTTCAAACCAGTCGCTGCATTAACGTTGCATTAACTGATGGCAGCTTATTATCTCCGCATGCAAAACGAACGCGAATCGTAATTATGTAGTTGTTGATTTGCCAAAAGAGTGATTTGCGAAAAATTGGGAGGCGGTCATATGTATAAGCAGAGCAGAAAAACAAAATCGTTCTTCATTCTATCCGTGCTTTTTTCGTCAGTAATCACACTGCCTGTCAATGCGTCGGATGCCTCTCGTGCCGATGCGCAGTTTTACAAAGCTGTAGGGATAAACAACGAAGGAATGCTCATATACAACAAAGGCGACAGAGAAGCCGCCCTTGCGAAATTTCAGGAAGCGATTGCAGTTTGTCCCGATCTTGGATTAGCCTGGAACAACAAAGCGTTCATGGAGATACAAAAAGGTCAGTGGAAAGAAGCAAGAGCTGATTTTGATGAAGGCATTCGCCGCGACCCTGATGAATGCTCTCTCTGGGATGGGCGTGGACTGCTCAATGTCCAGGAGCATTATTACGAATCAGCTGGAAAAGACTTCGACACAGCAATTAAGCTTAACCCGACTTTCTCCAGAGCCCTAGGAAATCGGGGCTACCTGAAGAAGACCTTGGGTGATTTGAAGTCTGCACGGGCTGACCTTGATGCCGCTATTCGTTTTGATGCGCATAACTATGACGCACTGAATAATCGCGCCATGATTAATTGGTCAGAGGGAGACAAAGCCTCTGCGCTCGCCGATGTTCAAGCGGCCTTGAAGATACAACCCAAATTCGGCAACGCGCTGAAAAATCTCGACTACATGCAGAATCATGAACCCGGCGAGAGGGCTAGATCGATTGCTAATACACATTACAAGACAGAGTATGAGGCGGTTGTGGCTCCCTCCGAAAGAAATTAAGTATAGATCGGTAACTCGGGCGACGCATGGCGTCGCCCCTACACATACTTGCGGCACCCGCTCTTTCGACCTTACAGCTAGAAGTTCGCTTGCTTGTCTTTTGCTTTTTTCAGCCACTCTTCTAAATCGGGAAATTTGTGCTCTACTTGATCGCATTTGATGGCGTCTTCAAATTGCTTTATCGCGCTTTTGGCAGCATCTAGCGAATAGTAGTATCTTCCTAACCAATAGTGAACGGCTGCATCATAAGGGTTGCGCTTCAACGCTTCCCCTAGCTTTGCTAGTGCAGTAGTGAAATCTTTTTCCTCATATGCAATTATTCCGAGGTTCAAGTGTGCCGCATAATTCGCCGGATCAAGATCAAGCACCCCTTCTAGTGCTTCCTTTCGCTTCGATTTGTCTGGCTCCAGCAAAGCAAGCTTGCACTTCACGTTCGGATCTTTCGCGTTCAATGCCAGAGCTTTCTTGTAGTACTCCAGCGCCTTGGCAGTATCACCGCTATCTTTAGCCATGTCTCCAATTCGTAAATAGACCTCAAGCTGACGTTCTTGTGATGGCTTGCCTTTCAAAATTTCTTCGAATAATTTGATGGATTCAGCAGTTGCGCCTTCTCTCTCCTTTTCAAATTGCAAAATATAAGCAAGGTTGTATTTAGTTTCCTCCAAACCAGGCTTTAGCTCTAATGCGCGCCGATATTCAGAATCTGCCTTCTCGTAATCCTCCAACATCTGGTAGCTGAAACCAAGGTTATTGTGATAATCCGCATAATCCGGATCCATGTCCACGACCTTTTCCAAAACTTCAGCTGCTTCCTTATGCTTATTCATGCGCTGATAAGTAATCGCCAGCCAGTTTCTGCATCCAACGTTGAACTGGTTTATTTCAATTGCCTTCAAAAACTCATCAGCAGCTTCCTGATATTTGCTCTTATTGAACAGCTCAACGCCTTTGTTGAACGCGGCAATATAGCCAGGATCTTTATCTTCTTTTACTACCTTATCCGCCGGTTTCGTTGCATCTGCCGCCGGCTTGTCTGCCGGTGTGGTCGCTGGTGTAACTGCTGTCGCTCCACCCGCCGGCTTAACCGCCGCAGGCGCTCCTGTCGCCGGACCCACCGCCGCCACAGTCTTGGCTGCCGGCTTGCTCGCCGAATTCTGCGCCAACTTCATGCGGTCAAACTTCGAAGGCTCAACCGCGTTGCCCACCGCCTCTGCAGCAGAGCACAGCTGACCACCGGTCTGCGCAATAAGCCCAAATGCCACTGCCAGTAAGATTTTCTGATCCATACGCCGCTATACCCCGCCCCGCCAAATTCGGACCAACCATCCAATATCATTCCCGCCAAACTCCCTTGGCATGCTTACCCTAAACGTGGTATTTCGAATTATTAAGAAGAACCAACGTATATACGAGGGTGCAAGCTGCGCTTCCATAGAATTGTGGTGAGCGTAGATGACAATTGTGAACGACGAAGGAACCTACAGCAGCCCCCTGCATTTATCTTCGGAATCCTGGGTGGATTTCGAGCTTCGTGCGGCCCTCAATCTCTTGCGTGCGATGGAAGATGAGCTGAAAAAGCTCAAATTGCGCATAACTACAGAGCGGGTGCACAAGTCACGTGTCTCATTGCGGCGCTGGTTTTCAATCTGGTCCTTTCTGACCGACGATGGTTGGGAAGAAAAGCGTTTCCGCAAGAAAATCGTAAAACCCTTACGCTCTTTTCTAAAAGAGCTCGGCGATTTGCGCGATTGCGATGTCAATATTGAAACCGCAAGCAAGTTGCATTGTGTGGATCACACGCTGGATGACTTAAAGGACATAAGAAAGAAACTCAAGCGTAGAATTCAAAAAAGCCTGCATGAGCTAAATCCCGACAAGCTCTCAGAAAACATTGAAAAATATCTTCAGGCTAAGGCCGGACGATTAATCTCCGACATCCAATTCGATGTTCAAGACCACAGCGCCTTTGCGCATTTCGATCGCTATTTAACGGCGCACGAAGAGCAAGTAAAAAAGTTGTCGTTAAAAGAGGCGACGCCCGAATCGCTGCACAAATTGAGACTCGCTATAAAGAAATGGCGCTATTTATTGACTGAATGCATGGGCGTTACAAATGCAGAGCTTGTCAACGCACAAACCCTGCTTGGTGAGATTCATGATTTCGATCGGCTGGAGCCGCTATTAATTGAAGAAGAGGGTAAAGAATCTCCAGCTATTCAGCTATTGCGAAAGGAACGTAAGCTGCTTGTCCAGAAATTCGAAGAATTGAAGGACGATTTGCCTTACGGGCTGCGCCCTGGGCACAGGTCCTATAAGGCTTGGCTAAAATCTGGAGAAAATGAGAGTGATCAAGAGGAAGTCTGAGCGACTTGAAAAGAATTCAAATTCTTAAATGATTTAATTCACATGTCGATTTGCTCATCGTTAGTCGGTTGAGACAATAAAATGAGAAGAACGATGCAAAAATTTTTGGAATCCGCATCTGCTATCAAGCCCAGTTGATTTAGTTGCCATGCAAAGCGGGCACTACTGAATTACCGGCTCATCAGCGAGTCGTAAAGGGAGAAGGAAAAAGAAATGGCCATACGCAAGAAACTGACGATTCTCGGTTCTGGTGCCGCTGGACTGACTGCGGCGATATATGCCGCCAGAGCAGACCTGGAGCCTTTGGTCATCCAGGGCTTGCAAGCCGGCGGGCAGCTGACTATAACAACCGATGTAGAGAATTTTCCCGGTTTCCCAAATGGCATTCTCGGTCCAACCTTAATGGAAGAAATGCACAAGCAAGCTGAGCGATTTGGCACTCAGTTCATCTACGACAACGCGGAGCTCGTAGATTTATCGAAGCGTCCTTTTGTTATTCAAACCAGCGGTGAAGAAATTCATACCGATACGCTCATTGTTTGCACCGGCGCATCGGCAAAATGGCTGGGTCTCGAGTCAGAACAAAAACTCATGGGACACGGTGTTTCAGCTTGTGCCACGTGCGATGCCTTTTTCTTCAAAGAGAAGGTCGTTTTTGTCGTCGGTGGCGGCGACACAGCACTTGAAGAAGCTAACTTCCTGACACGCTTTGCTTCAGTTGTTTATCTGGTGCACAGACGGGATAGCTTCCGAGCATCTAAAATCATGGCTGACAGAGCTAAAGCTAATCCGAAAATCAAATTCCTTCTTAATTCGGTAGTCGAAGACATCTACGACGTTTCGAAGGGCGAAGTGACTTCGGTGAGAATCAAGAACATGAATACGGGCGAATCTGAAGTGATGCCGGCTGATGGTGTGTTCATTGCAATTGGTCACCATCCGAATTCCGACCTCTTCAAAGGCCAGCTCAACTTAAACGAAAATGGCTATATTGTGACTGACGGCGTGAGAACCAGTGTTCCTGGAGTATTTGCTGCAGGTGACGTTCAAGACGAAACCTACAAACAAGCTGTCACCGCCGCCGGTACCGGTTGTGCTGCAGCACTTGAAGCTCAGTGGTATCTCGAGCGCATGGAAGCTCAAGAGCAAAAAAAAAATGAGCAAGTAGAATCCAACAGCCAGCAAAAAGCGGCTGCTGGCGTGCACGAGTAATCGCAGGTCCAATTCTAAATGCCTGAAGCATCTACTGCTGCGCAAACAGATGAGCTGGCTCTTGCGCGCGCTCAGCTGATGAGTCTTGCGGAGGAACATCCGTGCACCCGGCACGAGCTGTTTGATTCGCTCGCAACCGAACACCTAAATCGAAAACAGGTTGCGGCGCTTTTGCGAAACTATGATGCACACGCGTCAGTGCTCAGGCGCCTTCTCTTGCATGCGGCGTCGATAATGCCTGAGCCCGCTGTTCCATTCGTGCTCGAAAACGTCCGCAACGAATATGGCAATGGAAATTATGCGCGCAATCATCAACTGCAATTGACGAGCCTTGCAGAGGTTTGTGGAGTTCCGTACGACGAGTTCATGTCTGTAAAAATTGAACGAGGCATAAAGCAGTTCGTCAAAGAAGCCGTGCGCTACTACAAAAGAGGCGGAGCCGCAGCAGGCACTCTCAAGCGGCCTGCTGTTACTGCTGGTGCTATAACTGCCACTGAGCTTCTTGCTATCAAAGAATTCGCATTCATGCAAAAAGCGTTTTCCAGGCTGGGACAAAAGCACCACATATGGTTCCACCATGTAAGCATCGAACTTGAACATTCTGATGAATCTGTTGCACTTGCACTTTATTTTTCCAACAATGCGCACGGGCTTGCGTCAGTCAAACATGGGTTGTTGGGCGTTTTGGATGCAAATGTCCTTTTGTACGACGGACTTTTGGCGGCAATCCGCAACGCAAAGGGCTGAGTTCTGTATAATATAGGCTGATTTGGCTGCGATCGAGGTTGGGAATGAAAGACAAATTTACCGGCGCTATGCTTTGCACTCTTATCCTTTCAATCACTGGAAGCACGGCATTCGCTGCTGTCCAAAGTGAGGAATACAAGAAAGGCGCGGAGTTGATCGAGAAAAGAGCTTATCAGGATGCTATTCCTTATTTTGATAAAGCGATTCAAGCGGATCCCAAGCATTCTGACGCTTATCTAGATCGTGCCCTTTGCAATTACCATCTGGGTAACTACCAGAAAGTGCTTGACGACTGTAAGGAAGTGTCCGGGCATAATGGCGTGCACGAAGTGATTAAACGGCAAGCATTAATGATGAGCGCCGGTGCGCAGAATGCCCTGGGCTCCTACTCTGATGCGGTAAAAGCCTGCGATGAGGCTCTCGCTCTTTCACCGCATGCATCCCTTTGCTTTTCAGATCGGGCATTCGCTTACAAGCAATTGAAGCGCTATGATGAGGCACTTCGCGATTGCAACGAAGCAATTAAGCTAGATCCAAAACATGCTTCCAACTATGAGTTGCGTGCGTCGATTTACGAAGCTATGGCCGCCGGCGATCGCGCAAAATTCAAAGAACTTTTGCAGACACGCAAGCCTGGCGATAAGCCATGGGAAAAAATGCAAGCAGAGAAGAAGTAGTACTCTTCTCCTGCACAACTAAATTCAGCAAGACAGGTAAAAAAAATGACGAGTACAAAGTTGGTTCGCATCTTTCTTGCTGAAGATCAGTTGATCGCGCGCATGGGGCTCAAGATGCTTCTTGAGCAAACCAAGCATTTCGATGTCATCGGCGAAGCTGAAGACGGCCAGACCGCCGTTGAAAAAATTCTGGAAACAAAGCCTGAGGTCGTAATGATGGATCTCGGGCTGCCAAAACTGAGTGGCATTGAAGCAACCGCTCAAGTGAAGAAAGCTTTGCCTGACACTAAAGTTCTTATATTCACCACCGCTTCGGATGATTCAAATATTTTTTCGGCACTAAAAGCCGGCGCAGATGGGTATTGTTTGAAAACAATTTCCGGTGAAATGCTTTCTATTGCAATTGAGTCTGTTTTAAATGGCGCCGCGTGGTTAGACCCAGGCATCGCAAATAGAGTATTGAGAGCTCAGCAGCAAGCGATGGAGCAGCAGCAGCAAGCGCAAGGAGAAAGTTCCGCGCCAGCCAATCTTTCCGAAAGCAAATTGCAGCTGCTTTCACTTGTGGAAAAAGGCAAAAGTTTCGAAGAAATTGCAATTGAATTGAAAGTGAGTGACAGTCTGGTCAAAGGTCTCTTAAACGAATTGTTGGTCCAACTAAAGGGCGACAAAGTTCAACGACCGGACGAGAGAGGTTTGACGAAGAAAACGGATGCGCCTGTTTATGATGAAGAAACGGGGCGGATATTAATCAGAGCAGGCGATATTATTGCGCAGCATTATAAAGTCGTCTCTCGCATCGGAGCGGGAGGGATGGGCTCCGTCTATAAGGCGCAGCACACGTTCATTGACCGAACCGTGGCAATTAAAACACTGAACGAAAGTTTGATTTCGGATGATACGCTCGCCCGATTTAAAGTCGAGGCAGAATCGCATGCTGCCGTCGTTCACCAGAATCTGGTCACCGGATATGATTTCGGCTTGATTGATGGCAAGGTTCCCTACATTGTAATGGAATACCTTGACGGAATCACTTTTGATGACTTGCTGCAAAGCGACGGGCAGGTCGATCTTGCGCAGGGCATAGACATATTCATGCAAATTTGCGATGGGCTTCAAGCGGTACATTCCCGCGGCATTGTTCATAGAGATCTCAAACCAGGCAACATAATGCTTTTGAAACAAAGTAATGACCGCTATCTGGTAAAGCTTGTGGATTTTGGCATTGCCAAAATAGTTCAAGGAAACAAGCCGAATATTACACAAGCGGGAGAGTGCATGGGTTCGCCATTATACATGAGTCCTGAGCAATGCTGGGGCAGCGGAAAAATGGCAATCGACCATCGCAGCGATCTTTATGCATTGGGCTGCATGATGTATGAAGCATTCAGCGGTTACACAATTTTTGAGGCTTATTCGGTAATGGAAGTACTGATGAAGCACATAAAGGAAGAACCTTCAACTCTTCCGCTAGAAGATGCGAAATTGCCGACTAAACTGATCGAATTGATAATGTTGTTAACGAAAAAAGATCCGAACCATCGCCCCCAAACGGCCAGCATCGTTCGTGAGCATTTGTCCAAGATATAACTGAGAGGAAACTATGACTACGGAAGCAAAGAAACCAATTGCGACTGTCTGCCTTGATCGTATGGCGGCGGCCCTGGAAGTTATACCGCAGGCTGCGCTGGTAATGAGTCAGAGCGGAAAGATTATTGCGGCAAACGACAATCTGCTGGAGCTGTTTGGATATGCTCAAGAGGAACTGATTGGGCAGGACATAGAAACCCTCGTTCCTGAGCGCTATAGAGGGAAGCATAAACATCACCGCAATGGATTTTTTGACGACCCGCGCGCCAGAGAAATGGGAGCTGGGAGAGATCTCACCGGACTGCGCAAGAATGGTACTGAGTTCCGCATCGAAATTGGACTCAAGCCGCTTAAAACTGATAACGGCATCGTCGCACTTGCTACCATAGTTGATATCACTGAAAGGCTGCGCCTTGAGGAGCTGATTAAACGTCAGCAGCAAGACTTGATGGAGCTTTCGACTCCAGTCATACAGCTCTGGGAAGGAATTCTCGTTCTTCCGATCGTAGGCACGCTTGATAGCGAACGCAGCCGCATCATGGTTGAGCAACTCTTGCGCGCACTCTCGAGCTCCGGATGTTTCATTGCGATTATCGACATTTCCGGTGTGCCGACTGTGGATACGCTTGTTGCCCAGCATTTGATGAAGGCTATAGATGCTTCACGCCTTATGGGCGCTGAGTGTATTGTCAGCGGTATTCGACCAGAAATTGCCAACACAATCGTCAGTCTAGGTCTTGATCTGTCGCGGGTGAAAACAAAATCAACTATGAGCAGAGCCTTGCAAGATGCATTCACTTCGCTCAATTTGAAAGTGGTTTCTACTCAACAAAATTAAGACGGTGAATCTGTGCAGAATGACGTTCCACTTCTGAAGAATAAGGACATAATGGTCGTGCCTTTGCCTGGCCGATTCAATGACTCTACGCTGAGACAAATCGAAGCTGATCTCCTGGAAAGAAGCGCTGGAAACAACGATCTTACAGGAGTCATTCTTGATGTATCAGGGTTCGAGTGCATAGACCTGTTTTCAGCACGAATGTTGTTCAATTTGACTAAAAAGCTTGCATTGATGGATCTAGATTCCGTTCTTGTAGGCCTGAAACCTGAACTTGCGTTGACTCTCGTTGAGATGGGGTTGACTACCCTCAACATCGAAACGGCGCTGTGCCTTGAGCACGGCTTGCAAAAGTTGAAACAGCGGAAAAGGAAATGACTTCACTGAGCGCTGAAAAGCATCTTGTTGAAACTCGCAAACACATAGTTGACGTGCGCAAGCGCATAATTGCTTTCGCCGAGACGCTGGGGATGAGCGCGATGAAACAAGCTGAATTGCGGACAGCTGCAACGGAACTGTTGAGCAACATGGCCCGCTACGCAGGCAAGGGGGTCGTGCATATTGAGCTGCTTCCAATCGACTCCCCTCGTGGGCTTCGCGTGATTTTTGAGGATGAAGGTCCTGGCATACCAGATATAGAACTGGCGATGCAAAATGGATTCACAACCGGAAACAGCCTCGGACACGGTCTGGCTGCTTGCAGAAACATGGTGAATTTTTTCGAGTTGCTTTCCGAGCCGGGCAAAGGTACACGCGTGGAAATACAAAAATGGTGTTGATCTCTAACATCTGCACAATGCGTATATTTGTAAACGATCTCAGCTACGTGGGAACGGCAAGGCGTGCCGTAAAACAATTTGCAGAAGAATCGGGATTGACCGGCGAGCCTCTGGAAAAGCTGGGTATTCTGGCAAGCGAGCTGGCCACTAATTTAGCCAAGCACGCTGCAGACGGCGGAGAAATCATAGTAAACAATATTTCTGCAGCTGAAAACAAAGCAGTTCAATTAATTTCAGTTGATCGCGGTCCGGGAATTGCCGATATCGATGCAGCCCTCAAAGACGGTGTTTCTGAGACTCAAACTCTTGGTTGTGGATTTGGTGCTTTGCGGCGCTTATCGGATGCGTTTGAGCTGAACTCAGTTCCTGGGCAAGGCACGATAATCGTCTGTACAGTTTATCAATGCAATAAGAAAAAAATTGGGTGCAGAGACGGGCTGCTCGGCATTGGCTATTTGTCTGTTCCCCATCCTAAGGAGATGCGGTGCGGAGACTCTGTCAGCTTTGCAGAATCAAAAGATGTTTCCAGCATTCTAGTGGTTGATGCGCTTGGGCATGGCTGTGAGGCCGCAGACGTGAGCGAACTTGCTTCCCGAACATTTCAAGACAGTCCGTTTGACAGTTCGAAAACGCTTCTCGAAAGAATCCACAAAGCGTTGAATGGAACACGCGGTGCAGTTCTGGCACTTGCTCAAATTTTTCCGCGAGACGGACAGTTGAAATTTCTCGGTGTAGGAAACATCAGTGCCCAAATCTTGTCACGTTACACGAGCAAAGGATGCGCCTCGAGCTGCGGAATCGTCGGAGGGCAAATGGCAAGCTATACCGAGCACACGCATGATTGGGATTCTAATTCAGCTTTGCTGATGTATTCAGATGGCATAAAGTCTTCTCTGAAAATTGATCTGTCCAGAGGACTCTCTCCAGTAATGTTGGCGGCTCAGGTCTATCGTGGTTTTTCTCGTCAAAATGATGATGCTACAGTTTTGATCGCAACAAATAAAAGGGAGTCGAGTTAGTGATCATTCCAATTCTAAAACTGGTCGCCAAAGCAGAAAGCGATATGATTGTCGCGAAATATCGCACGCGCCAGTTGGCAGAGCTATCTGGAATGTCGCCCATTGAACGCACACGCATTGTGACCGCGGTTTCTGAGATTGTTCGCAATGCTCTTGCGTATGCAGGTGAAGCGAGAATTGAGTTCAATATCAAAACAGTTAAGGACAAGCAGTTCATCCAAGTGATCGTGCTGGATAATGGACGAGGATTCGACGTTGCCAATGAAACGCAACGAAATACCGGTGGGCTCTGGGTTGCTAAAACTCTGCTTGATGATCTTGAAATGGAATCAGGAAGCGACGGCAGCAAGCTTGTCTTAATGAAGGCTGTGGGCAGTGCGCAGAAATGGATCACGTCAGAACATGTCGCGTCCTGGGTTGAGCAGCTAAAGAGGGATTCTCCATTCTCTATTGTTGAAGATCTCGAGCAACAAAATAAGCAGTTGATAGATACTCTGGTTGAGGTTGAGAAGTACCGAAACCGCTTAGAAGAGCGCACCGAGCAGCTCAATCAAGCCAATAAATATAAAGCAGAATTTCTCGCGAACATGAGCCATGAAATCCGCACACCCATGAACGCCGTCATCGGCATGAGCAACATCCTGGATCGCACGGAACTAACAGATGAGCAGAGACGTTATCTGCATTTGATAAAGGAGGCTGGTAACTCACTTCTGCAAATCATAAACGATATTCTGGACTTTTCCAAAATTGAAGCAGGAAAGCTGAATATTGAGAATATCGAGTTTGAGCTGTTCGATACTGTTGAAACTTGCTGCGAGTTGCTTTCATCTAATGCGCAGACAAAAGGGCTAGCTCTTTTATGTTTCATCGAGCCAAAGATTCCTCACAGGCTTTTCGGCGACAGTTCGAGAATCAGACAAATTCTCGTAAATTTGATCAACAACGCCGTTAAGTTCACCGCCAGCGGTGGCGAAGTTCTGGTGAATGTACTTCTGGTTGATGACAACGAGCATGATATTCGTTTGCGATTCGAAGTTACAGACAACGGTATTGGTTTGTCTCCAGAGCAAACCCAAAAGCTCTTCCAGCCGTTTGTACAAGCTGATGGCTCAACGACCCGCAAATATGGCGGAACTGGATTGGGATTGAGCATTTGCAAGCATCTGGTAGAGCTCATGCAAGGCAGTATCGGGGTGGACAGCGTGCTTGGAAGCGGCTCAACATTCTGGTTCGAACTTCCTTTTGTGCTTGCAGGAAATCGAGAATTACTTTCAGACAATCTCCATTTCCAATTCGAACGAGCGCTTGTGGTCGATGATCATGCCCCTATGCGGGACATGGCACGGGACTTGCTTGCTGCATGGAATGTTAAGAGTGATACCGCTGCTTCTGCGGGCGAAGCACTGCAGATGGTTCAAAATCGAACTTATGATCTATTCTTGCTGGATTATTTGATGCCTGAAAAGGATGGTTTAGCACTGGCGGCGGAGCTGAAAAAGCTAGACTCTTGCAAGAACTCACACATCATTTTATTCACAGCGTTGCAGGAAAACGGACTCGGCGAGCGAGCCATTGCTGCCGGTTGCGATGCTTTTTTGACCAAACCGATCAGACAGGAGTTATTGCTGAATTGTTTGAGTTCAATAAAATCAGGTTCACCAATGGCGATGACGCAATCGCTCTTGCGCAAAACTCCGTCGCGTCCTTTGCCGGCTATTGCCACAGACATCTCTGCAAGCACAGCGACTGTGACCGGTTCCAGCAGTGCAAGCAATTCAAATAATGCACAGCAACAAAAAATACTTCTGGTAGAGGACAATCCTACAAACCAGATTGTTGCAAGCATAGAATTGCGAAATCTAAATCTGGAGGTAATCATCGCCTCAAATGGACGAGAAGCCTTAAGCCTGTTGGCACAGCATAATTTTTCGATCGTGTTTATGGATTGCCAGATGCCGGTAATGGACGGATATGAGTGCACGGGCGAAATCAGGAAAAGAGAAACTAAGACGGGCAAGCGTGTTCCCATTATTGCGATGACCGCCAATGCAATGGAAGGCGATCGAGAGCGGTGTCTTGAAGCAGGCATGGACGACTACATAAGTAAGCCGTTTGAAAGCGAAAAGTTGGAAGCTCTGGTAGGCAAGTATCTTGATCGGAATTCTGAGACCTCTGCGCAATTTGCAACTGAAGAATCCTCGCAAGCTTTGTCTGAGG
>JBIKOL010000003.1:0-123894 GCA_044358055.1 Obscuribacteraceae bacterium (SeqCode) | reverse complement strand
TTATCGAGCTTGACTATGAGAAATTCCGCGCAAAGTTTAATGAAGTTCAAGCTAAGCAACTACTGACCGTATATCTTGCTGATACGGAAAAAAAGCTCGCCGAGTTAACAACTCTCATTGAAAAGAAAGACTGCGATGCTGTTGCCAAATTGGCTCACGGAATTAAAGGCTCGTCAGGAATGATTTTTGCAGAGGCGATGCAATCTTGTGCTGCGGACCTTGAGAAAGCCGGCAAAGCAAATGCACACGAGCAGCTTTTCGGATATGGCAGCAGCTTAAGATCCCTGTTTGACTCGTTTAAGAAAGCTGCTCAGCAGTATTTGTAGTTAGCCATCTGCCGTAATTTTGGCAATCAGTTCTTCAAGTACGGCGTCGGCTTTTTCAGTTTCGATTTGACAGGTTCCTGCCTTTTCGTGCCCGCCGCCGCCATAGCTAAGGCAAAGCTCGCCGACATTTGTTTTTGAGGAGCGATTGACGATTGATTTTCCAATTGCGTAAACTGTGTTTTGTTTGCGCAATCCCCACAAAATGTGAATGGAAATATTCGTGTCCGGATACATAGCGTAAATCATGAAGCGGTTCCCGGCGTAGATGGGATCTTCATCTTTGAGATTAAGCACAATCAAATTCTTGTGCACAGTAGTGCACCTTCTTACTTGCTCCTTGAACAACTCGGTTTGCTCGTTGTACAGGGTAACTCGTTCAACCACATCTGGCATTTTCATGATGTCATCAATGTCGTGGTCTTTGCAGTAATCGATGAGATCCATCATCAGATTGTAGTTTGAAATTCTAAAATTTCGAAAACGACCGAGCCCTGTTCGTGGATCCATCAAGTAATTCAATAAGACCCAACCCTGAGGGTCCAGAATTTCTTCTTTGGTAAACTGCGCAGCATCTGCTTTATCGACCTCGACCATCATGTCGTTCCAGCGAGCTGGAAATGTGTTCAGCCCGCCGTAGTGATCGTAGACAACCCGGGCTGCTGAGAGTGCTTTCGGGTCAATTATGTGATTGTCTTTCTGATCCTTGTTTCTAATCGTTTCGCTGAGGTGGTGGTCGAAAGCAAGGTGAACGCCATCCACATAAGGCAGGTTAGTCGTAATGTCGCGATCGGTAATGGCAACTTTGCCGTCTTGCATGTCTTTCGGGTGTACGAACAAGATGTCGTCAATCATGTTCAGGTGCTTCAGTAGCACGGCACAGACCAGTCCGTCGAAATCGCTGCGTGTTACCAGCCTGAATTTAGTGGCCGTTGGTGTCGAAGAGCTTGTGCTCGCTTCCGGAGTTGTAGTCATCGCTTCGATTTCTCCACAGGAATCTGCCTCTGGACGCCCGAGTTCAATCAATCGACACTCACGTCCGGCTATCTATGTACCCAGCTGCTGACCGATCTCAAAACCTGTTTTTGCCAATTCGCTTAAATTTTGATGGAAACTACGGATTTCGCCTGAAACGAAGTAGATGTGAGCATTTGTCTGGATAGATGGATTTCAAGATGCTAACCTTGTCATCCTGAAAAATACCAGCAGGTGTGTGATATGAAATTGTCTTTAAAAATACCGGTATTACTTGGTGGCACGGTATTTCTGGCTTGCTTGAGTAACCTCTACTCAGCTGCTTTTGCACAGCAACAAGGGCACTATTTCACTGATCAATACAAAAACGTTCCTGGCTACCCGGATGCTGATCACAGATTTGTAGTTCTTAATTCGGGAATCGCCAGCATGGTGCAGCAACATTTTGCTATGCCCAAAGATACATTTACATATGGGCTGGCCGGTATGACAGTTTTTCCGTACTACCAGGCGTCTCCTCAGCTCAAGGAATTCTTGAATAACGCGAATATCAACGGAATGCCACTGGTCAACTATCCGACGCAAACAAACATGCCATCAATCTCATTGCCTGCAACGGATTTGATCCGAATGAGTGTTCCTATTCCCAATCGAAATTTGGATCAGAAGAATGCCATAAAATTTGCAATACGTGATAAGCGGGCTAAAGATGAGATACCGTGGATGGTGGCACATCAAGGGGGGCAGGCTTTCGCAATGCCGGGCGATCCCGATGCAATTGTTCTTGTTTCGTCCAGTACGATGTTTGGAGCAAGCTTGCAGCGCACTATGTTGCTGCGCTGCGGCATGATGTGGGTCTTCACAGGCGCTCGCCCAGCGGCGATTCTCACCAAGCACGGTGCCGTTTGTGTTAAGCCTTATTCAATTGCAGCTGTGGAGCAAACCTGGTTCAACAATGTCAGGGTCGCGTGCTTGTATGGGCAGCCTCTAGAAATACAACTAAACTCGCAGCAGAAGACCTCAAAGGTGACAATTGAGAAAGGCAAGGAAATTGCAATTGCCGGCGCTGCAGTGGCTGCAAAAGGAACATCCGATTTCGTTGCTCAGAACAGCGCAGATGGAGCCAATAAGAATGCCGAGCTTACGAAAGCGTCGGAAGAACTTCCAGATCTCAAACTCAGCGTCAAAGATGTCGATTCAAGCAGCTGCGATTTGCTTTCAGAGCTCAAGGCTGTGACACCGCCTTTCAGCAGCCTCAAAATTTCATCTGGCTTTGAGCGCATGTTTAAAGATTATGGAATTACTCCTGCAGATAGACGTGAAGAACTTCAGAAGCAAAATCTGCAGAAATACAATCTTGCCAGCAAACCCGCGGTGCAGAAAGCGGCAATTGAGGCTCGTTACTATGTGCCTTCAACACCAGGTTCTGAAGGCGAGCCTGTAAAATTTCCAAATGCATCGGAGCAACTGAAGACCGACAAACTCAGAAATGGACTCGTCAAATGTCTTTCTAATGTTGAATTGAAGACCGACGAACGCGGCAAGACGGTTATTACTGAAGGAGAAGGTGTCTTCGTTGCGGAGCAGCCATTGCAGATTGCTTCAGGCGATTCGCAGATTTTCCTGCGCAAGGGCGCCATTGTTCACGTCAAAGCTGACAAGAATGTAGTTGCGTTGAAAAATCTTGCTGAGGCTGAAGTGGGCAGCGTAAAGTTGCGCCTGAAAAATCGAATATTTGAGTGTGAAATTGGTTCTGAACTAATCGTCGGTCCAACAGCACCTCAAGTTTTCGCAGAAATGAAACGTGACGGGGTTGGTAGACGGAATGTTCACACCATCGAAGTTGAGGGTGGCAATTTGTTCGTCAACAAATCGGAAATCGATCTCGCCTCATTGATGCAGTACAGTCCACTTATGCGTAAGCTCTACAAGAGCCCGGCAGCATCGGATAGACTGCTTGTGAGTGATTTGATGAAATCGACTGTCGCCGTAAACATGATTACTCAGGGCCGCGGCAATTATCGCCGCATGTCTGGTCTTCCTTCCTCAACACACTAGATCGGATCGACTGGGGGGCGACTGGCGCTATTTCTGCCACGTTTTATACATATCGATGGCTTTCGATGCCACAAGGGACGCTGCATCTGCTTTGATAGCTTTGTCGAAATATGCCTTCGCTTCATTCTTGTTATTCAGGTGAAGACTCAAGAGCGCTTTCAAGCTGAACAACTCTGCTTGTCTGGACGCTGACAAATTGGATAAGCGTTCAAGTTCTTGTACGGATGCAGCTGTCTCATCCCACTTTTGCAACTTAGCAGATCCTAAAGCCTCTACTGCGTACAGTCCTGCCAGCTCATCGCTTTCATGGCAGTTCAACTGTTGGTATATTGCTATGCCGTGAACAGCAGATTCTTTAGCCTTGGTATAATTTCCGCGTTCCGCGCAGAGGCTTGCAAGGACTTCCATGCGATCAAGATTTTCGTAAGTAACATGCTGCTGTTTTATTGACTGTGCGTGTGCCGAACTTCTAAGCGAGGATTCTCCCCCTTCTTCATTCCGCCCGGGTGCTATGGGAGCGTTGGCAGCTCCTGCCAGACGTGGTGCTACGGCAGCAGCAGCACCACCACCACCAGCACCAGCAGTTCCAGCAGCAGGTGCTGCTTTGCGCATTGAACGCTGGAGACTGTATCCGCGTTCTTCCTCAGGAAGATTTCCCGAGGCAATCAGCGCATCCGAGTATGCCGAGCCAATCTCTCGCTTCGCCTTTCGTTCGTTTCTGCTGTCTTTAGTTGATTGGCGTGAATCCGTTATTCCAGGCTCGCCGTTCGATAATGAATCCGTAACGCTGACATGATCGCTCGTTTCGCCATCCGTGGACCGGTTTGCGGAACCATTCTTAGGCAAGAACTTTCTTTCTACGTCTCGGATCTCTTTCTCAGTGTTGGACAAAACTTCGCCGATATTAAGACTGCCTATTTCCAGTTTTTCCAGTTCCTGCCTGATCAATTCCTGTCTGCGGCGCCGAGCGGCCTCAAGTTTGGGGTTGTTCTGTTTTCGGTAAATTCGAATTAGTGAAGCAAGACTCTTGCTTTCCAATCCAACGTCGCCGGCTTGGCTGCTTAGTTCTACTGCAGATTCGAGTAAGGACTGCGCATCCTTTTCGTTCTGCAACGAGGGTTGAGAAAATTTTTGCATTCCTTCTGAATACTTCTGTTTGCCCAGTTCATCACAAATGCTCGGATAAGCAAACACTGCTGCCGCCGCAAGAAGGACAGAACTTACGCTGGCTGCAATTATAATTTTGGATTTGCGCGAAATTTCGCGTCCCATGTATTGCATCTTGCTGGAGAAAGCTCTGCTATCGCCGTCCACGATGCGCTGAAGATCATGCTTTATTTCCAGCGTAGATGCGTATCTCTTATCGCGATCTTTCGCCATCATTTTGAAGATGACGTTTTCCAGCTCTAATGGAATAGGCCCCGCTTCCGGGTTCTTTTGCAGACTCTCCGGTAGTTCCGTCATGTGCTTTCTCATTGTTTCAAGAGCTGTTTGGCCAACAAGAGGTGCTTTGCCGCAAAGAGTCTGGTAGAAGACGACACCTAAACCGTAAATATCACTGCGCCCATCAAGCGTTCGCCCTTCGCATTGTTCTGGACTCATGTATAGAGGGCTGCCGAAAACTTCGCCAGTTTTTGTGAGATGTTGAGACTCGGCATCTATCATCTTTGCGATGCCGAAATCCACAATTCGCACCTTTTGTCCGCCACCGTTTACATTCTGAATTACAATATTACTCGGCTTAATGTCGCGATGCACAATACCGCACTCGTGCGCCGCAGCAAGACCTGAGCAAACTTCAATGAAGATAGGGATAGCCTCCTGGTAGGGCAGTTTCTCTCTTTCGTCGAGAATGTCCTCCAGGTTCTTTCCTTCCACGAAGTCCATCACCAGATATGGCCGCTGCTCTGAGGTGATACCAAAGTCGAAAACGTTCACCACATTTGGATGAGAAATCTGTCCGGCTGCTTTGGCTTCGCGAAAGAATCGCTGCACGCTTTCCTCATCTCTAGAAAGGTGCGAAAGCAAAAGCTTGAGCGCAACAATTTTGTCGATTGGTTGCTGTCGAGCTTTATACACAGTACTCATACCGCCGTGTCCGACGTAATCAATGATCTGGTATTTGCCGCCGATAATTGTGCCGATCGGCGCGCTTATGCTCTCGAGGATTTCACTCATGTCATAACATTCATTCTCTGCGGCGGGAAAGCCATCGTCGTTGAGTTCGCCATCCCCGTAGCCAGTTTGGTTCGGGGCTCCGTCGGCGCCGTTGCTGCTGCAAGGAGAGCCCGAAGCATGGGGCTGACCGCAAAGCATGCAAGGGCGAGCCCTTACGGACGCACCAGAGTTCTTAATCTTATCATTTCCGTCACCCATATCGGGATTGTACCCATATAAGTCGGTGAAGCCCACAGTATTAATCCGGGCCTGCGTGTCTGTTTATCCCGAACCTGTTCTCGGTTTCGCCTTCGGCCCGGTTCTGGGTTAAACTAGACAGGGTTTCTCTGAGCGCGAGTCAGCTTATATGAAAATTGGTTTTGTGCGAGTATTTGTTTCTGATTTTGAGCGCGCGTTTCGCTTTTATCAAGACGCTCTCGGATTGCCAATCGACTATACCGACAATCAAGTATGGGCGCAGTTCCATGCAGGCGAAGACATAAGTCTTGCCATCGAAAAATCGGATCCTGATCGCGTTGAATGTGGTTCAAGGCTGGTCGGCAGGTTCGTTGGCGTGACGATGGTGGTTGATGATATTCAGGAAACCCATCAGGCTTTGCTTACAAAAAATGTTGAGTTTATCGGTAAGCCAGAGAAGCAAGCATGGGGTGGAACGCTCGTAGATTTTCTTGATCCTGATGGAAATGTTTTGACTCTCATGGAGTCTGGTGATTAGCCTGTAAGGTTCATTTTTGTTGAGCTAGAAGCCTCAGCTCTTCGATTTTCTTATCCGCATGTGTGTAGGTCGGGTCCTTTTCCATGCATTTTTTCCAATCCGAAATAGCCTCGTTGTATCTGCCGAGGATTTCATAGGTGTTCGCTCTGTTGCACAGCGGGCCAGGTCTTTCCGGTGCCATCGAAACAGCTTTATTGAAATCGAGCAAGGCTTTGTCCGGTTGATTCATAGATAGGAAAGTCAAGCCTCGATTCATATATGCTCCCCAATCGCTGGGATCTTTCTTGATGAGCATGTCTATGTCGTTCAAGGCAAGTTGATAATTCCGCAGGCTGCGGTGAACATTCGCTCGGTTATTCAGCGCGCCTTCATAGTTGGGATCTAGTTCAAGGCAGCGATTGTAATCTGCCAGAGCCATTTCCTCTTGTTCCATCGATTCGTAGGCGCAGGCGCGCTTAAACAATATCGCCTTATTGTCCGGGTCACTGCTGAGAACTCTCGTGCAGTAATTTATTTCATTTTGCCAATCGCTTTTTTCGTAGTCCCCGGGGCTCGATCTAGTCCACTTGGGCGAAGCCGTTGTAAGCTTTACCGGTTTGTCCATTGCAAATAACATCTGTACTTTCTCGTGCATGCTTAAGGTATCTCTGCCTTCAAGCAAATCTTTCACCTTTTTCACATCCATGCCTGTTTGTTCAGCGGCTTGTTTGGCGTTCCATCCTTTTTCGCTTATTGCATTGGCGACCCTGCTTGCAAGCTGCTGTTCCATAGCACTGGTTTGCCATCTGGAAGCGGAGCGGTTGTACGGCAAATCGTTTGCTTTTGCCGGTGTGTCTATATAATGCTGAGCAAGATAACCTCCAGCCGAGCCGATGATTGCAAATAAGCCGACAATTGCAGAAAAGGCGATTCGTTGAAATTTCTTGTTTACGCGTTTGGGTGGATTGCAGGGAAGAACAATGTTTCTTTTGTTTAGCTCGTCGCAGGCTGCCAGCCATTCTTGCTCAGGCGTGTCAGGATGCATTGCCAGAGCCACTAGCATCTCGTTTGTGTTGGTCTCTTGCTCCGCTATTTTAAGCTGTGGCAAATCTTCGGCTGCTTTGAAGCTATGGGAAGACGCAGTATTCATCTTTCTTTTGTTAAGGTCCATTCTGCCACCACCTTTGCTTAATAACTGCTTCTGCGATAAAGAATAGCTAATTGTTTTTTTTGTTTTTGAGCTCGTCAAGCTTGCTTCGTGCTCGTGAATAGGTCGGATCTGCCTTCAGTGTATTCTCGTAATCGATAATCGCTTCTTCGATTCTTCCAAGTTGTTCGTAGAGGCTAGCTCGATTCCAATGAGGCCCGGGCCTTTGAGGATCCATTTCAATGGCTCTTGTGTAATCCTCCAGTGTTTTTTCTTTGTCGCCCATCATGAAATAAACTATTCCTCGATTTTGAAAGACATTGAATTCGGGATCATTCGCGATTATTTTGTCGAAGTCCAGCAATGCAGCTTTAAATTCCCGGATTTCAGCGTATTCCATCGCTCGACAACTTCGATAAACGGGATTATCTGGTTCCAATTCAATACAGCGAGAGTAATCGCCAATAGCAAGATCGTGCTTGCCCAGCCGGGAATAAGCGTTTGCTCTCTCGCTTAGAGCCACTATGTCGGCAGGCTGAAGTTTAATGGCGTTTGAGTAAAACTCGATTGTATCCTCGAGATCTTTTTCAGAACCTGGCGAGTAATTTGATACACTCCATTCCCTTTCTTCATCGATTGATAAAGTAACTGGCTTGTCCATCGCATAGAGCATTTCGATTAAAGCATCCAGCGTGAATTTATGCTTCTTTCCGCAGATAAGATCGGACACGCGAGGTTGAGTCAAACCAAGAAATTCAGCCGCCTTTTGCTGTGTCCATTCTCTGGCTTTGATTTCGCTGGCGACCATCACCATCGCCTTCTCGCGTAGCTTCATACAATGCCAACGAGCCTGATCCAGATGATAAATCCAGCCCGGCTCTTCTCGACCTGTGGCAGGGTGTTTACCCGGTGAACTAGATTTAGCGGCTCTGGAGCCGCGCTTGGTCGGGCGCTTTGCCATTGAGTCCTCTGCTTTATATAAGTTATGATATAGACATATCAGAATTGATATACCGTTGTCAATACCATTCGCCGCCTTGGGCTTTGCCAGATCAATAAAACGACGGTGCAGAACTCGAACCAACAGCTACGGCGGGGTTTTAATCGTGATTGCATCTCGCAAATATGCTATCATTGATTGCACAATTGCGAGGTGCAATCATGGCATCCATCACCGTCAGAAATCTACCAGACGAAGTTCATCGGGCTCTTCGGGCACGGGCAGCAAGGAATGGACGAAGCACTGAGGCAGAGATAAGAGAAATACTTGAAGCGGCTGTAAAGCCGAGCAAACGCTTGAAACTTGGTTCGGCTCTTGCGGCTCTGGGAGACAAGCATAAACTTGAATTGCAAATTGTTAGAGATCAATCTTCAGGGCGAGTTATTTCTTTGGAATGATTATTGTCGATACAAATGTGATATCAGAAGCACTAAAGCCTGTCCGTGAACCTGCAGTTATAGCCTGGCTCGATGCACAGGTAGTTGAGACGCTCTATTTAACTTCTCCCGGTCTCTCCGAACTTGCCCTTGGGACCGAATCTCTGCCGGATGGCAAGCGCAAAGAAGCACTCAGGAATGATCTCGACAATCTGCTGCGTACATTCTTCGGAGTACGAATACTTCCATTCGACAAGGAGTCTGCGCTTATCTACGGCAAGCTCATAGCGGTTGCGCGCAAAGCCGGACGAGCCATCTCCGTTACCGATGGACAAATTGGAGCCATTGCAAGTCTGCATAAGTTCAGCGTCGCAACCAGGGATACAAGCCCGTTTACAGCTCTTTCTGTGCACACAATTAATCCCTGGAGCCAGAGCCCCGCGGATTAATAAGGGGGCTCATATTTCCGTGCTCTTGTTGATATGATATGACGACTCGCGCATCGATTAAGCTTGCTGGTCTGTTTCGCGGTCCGGCAATGACGTTTCAAAGCACCCGCAGCAGCGGCGTGATCAGAGGGCAAAATGAAAACCACTCCAACAAAAAATGACTTGCAACAGGACGTCCAGTATTTCGAATACACAAGCGCGGCAGACCCCCAGTCTCGAGGAAGCATAACGCCAGTGCCCTACGCTGAGCTGAAAAGCGAGCTGCACGAAACCGGTGCCACGCGAGTTATTCCATTTGATCTCAGTGACAAATTGGAAAATACATCGACTTCGACAAGCCCGAATCTTTCTGCTTCTTTCATAAGAATTGTATCCGGTGAAAAAATTGAGACTGAAATAAATGCGACTTCTGAATTGTTCTACGTCATCAGAGGAAAAGGTGTCACGAGTAGAAAAGATTGCGTAATCGAATGGAAGCAAGGTGACTTCTTTGTCGTTCCCGGTGGAGCAAAGGTCATTCACCAGGCAAATGCAGATTCAGCATTCTATTGGGTGAACGATCAACCATTGCTGGCCTATCTGGGGGCAAGTATTTCCGAAGAACGCTTTCAGCCAACTCTGTATAAAGCTGAAGATTGTCTGGAACAGTTGAACAAAGTTGCCAACGATCCTAACAGTAGCGATAGAAATCGCATATCTGTATTGCTGGGCAACAAAAACTTTCCGCAAACCATGACGGTTACGCATACCTTGTGGGCGATGTTCGGTCTTTTGAAAAAAGACACGGTGCAGCCTCCGCACAGACATAATTCCGTTGCGCTTGATCTTATTCTCGATTGCAAACCTGGGTGCTACACACTTGTGTCCCGTCATATTGATAGCAACGGCAAGCTGATCAACCCTCTGCGCCAGGACTGGAAGCCGTATTCCGCGTTCATCACTCCGCCGTATTACTGGCACTCGCACCACAATGAATCTGGCGAGGATGCGCATTTGATTCCTATTCAGGATGCCGGACTGCAAACATACATGCGTACACTCAACATCGAGTTTGCACATCCATCGGGACGCAGCGGTGGTTCTGAAAACAAATAGTCTTGCATTATACATAATAGTGCTGAAAGGGAGACAACGTGGAATCCGAAATAAGTGAGTCTCGCGGGCTAAGCCGATCTCAGTTTCTGAAAGCCGCGTTGGCTTTGTCTCTTGGTTTTGTGCCAGCTGCAAGGGCTCAAGGAAACTTGCTCAAGCTTGCGAAGCCGCTCACTCCTGTCGCAGCGCAGCCAGGCAGAGTGATCAGAACGGTTGTAGGCTTGCGCCCATTCAGACCCTCAGGCTATTTAATCCGAAAGGATAAACTTGGCACTAAGACGCTTGTGCATAATTATGGACACGGCGGCTGTGGTGTCACTCTGTCCTGGGGCTGCGCGGCGCAGGCCGTGGACCTTGTGAAGGATGTTCAGCCTTCGAATGCTGCAGTAATCGGATGTGGTGTTGTCGGACTTTCAACTGCACGAGTCTTGCAAGATCGAGGATGGAACGTCCAAATCTATGCTGAGCATCTGCCTCCTGATACCACATCAAATATTGCCGGTGCGCTCTGGTCGCCAACGATTTTGTTTCACGATGACGAGATCACTGCGGATTTCAAAAAATCCATGCAGAAGGCTACGCGGGATTCGTTCAAATCGTTGCAGTTGATGGTTGGTAACACGTATGGAATAAAGTGGATCGACGTTTATACTTTGCGCAACTCAGCTGAAAAAGAAACTGACAAAATCGATCATGCCAAAGAGCTGGGCTATGATGATTTATATGTTGATGTGCAAGAGATAGATCCTGCAAGCACACCATTTGCGTTTGATCAGGTCAGGCGATTCTCAACAATGCTCATTGAACCAAATACTTATCTCCCCGCGCTGATGCGTGACTTCTTGCTGCGTGGCGGCAAAATCGCAGTGCGTAAATTTGAATCGCAGAACGAATGGAAGAAGCTACCGGAAAAATTTGTATTTAATTGCACTGGCTTAGGTGCTGGCGCTCTCACTGGTGATGATCAGATAACGCCAATTCGAGGACAACTGACCTTCCTCGAGCCGCAAGCCGATGTGAATTATTGTGCATTTTCCGGGTCTTTATACATGTTTCCCAGAGCAGATGGAATACTTCTGGGTGGAACGTATGAAAGAACGACCTCACTAGATCCAGACAAGGATAAGGAAGCTGAGATAATCAAAGGTCACGCAGCGTTATTCAAGGTTTAGTGTTGCTAATTCAACGTTTCGTGCTGCTATTCCTTTCTCTAGAGTTCGTGCTGCTAATCGTTTCTCTAGACGCTATCTCAGCAAGGATTTTTTTTGCCAAGGCGCTGCACGAAGAATCTTCGCATGGAGTAGTTTCATGCATTACTTTCTTGAATAATTTTGTAAATGAAGGCCAGTCGTTTGATTCAATCTGTACCTGTACCGCCGTCAATAGTCTGCGCAGTTGTGCATACTGTTTTGCCTGACTCAGCAACTTTATTGCAATAACGCAGCGGGATTGCTCGCCATTCGCTCTTGCCTCTCGAATTGACACTGCTTGTCCTTTCGATTTTATGATTACGGTAGGCCCATTTCGCTCAATGAAAGCGATTAACAAGTCGACGAGCATTTTAGATAGCTCGCTAATTCTTGCGTCATCCTTTAGCTGGTAAAGAGCCAAGTATTTCAATTCCAAGAGTTCGAACTGTTCGTCATTGTCCGTCAAGATAGGACCTGTCTTTAAAGCTTTATCGCAGTAATTTTTCGCGTCTTGATAATGTCCTGCTTTGTACGCCGAGTCCGCCAATAAATACCAGCACCTGGCAATAGCAATGAAGTCTGAATTCTTGTCGTGCAAAATCTTATTAATCAACTCTTCGGCCTGTGGGCGATCGCACTTTACCAGGCTCCTTAACGAATCGACTTCGAGGGTAACAAGATCTTTCTCTCCATTCTGTGACGCATGTTTGATTCTTTGCTCCCAGATCTGCTTGGACAGCGAATATTCGCCGCCATTTTCTAAGAGGATTTGGAAATTATCCAACGAATTTCTGCTTGATTTTGTGTATTTATGAATGCGCATAACATACTCAAGCAAGGCTTGCCCCACGAGAATCTTATCGGAGCCCGGTTTACTCTCAAATGCAGGAGTTATTCTTTCTAGCAAAAAGCCAAATTGTGCAAGACAATCTGTTGTCGTTGAGTATTGAGAGTTTGATAGCTGCTTTAGAAGTTCTGCTTGCTCTAAAATTGTGAAATCAGGTTCTTTGATTTGCGATAATGCGATTGCATTAGCAAACCGTAGTTTTGCCAGCAAAGTGGCTTTTGCCTCGCTATCCGGTATCTTCTGTGATAAGCGCAATAATTCCTGCAGCGATTTTTGGTATGCCGCTCGGTCCGACATGGCTGTCGGCAGCTTCAGGCAAAGGAGCTGGATCTTCGCTGCTTCGAATAATTTCCCCTGTTTTTCAAATTTCTTGGACAGGGTCTGGAGAATGGATCTGGCTTTTTTTTGTTGATGATTTTGTGCCAGGAATTCTGCAATTGAGACTTTTGAGTCATTCAGGAAGTCGGTGTCGCATGCGTTTATTGTGCTTACTGTCAGACCGATTATGTTGTCGCCCAGTAGAAATAACGATGCTGAGGCCAGCACTGCTACGAGGCTCAATGCAATTGCGTTTTTCGGTGATCTGTCCGCACTAAGATTCTGTCTGTCTTTCTTTTGCCAATGCTTGCAATTTGTAAGCTCAATCGTGTTTACTTCCGATACAAGAGATTCTCTTAGCTCGGCGCAGGATTGAAATCTTTTAGCGGGATCCTTTTGCAAGCATTTCAAAATTATTGAATTCACTTTAGCATTGTAGAACTCATTGCCAAAGTTTATCTGCGGCTCTACGGGTAGAGAACTCTGTTGCTGGTAAAGCAGCCCAATGGCGTTGTCTGCTTCGAATGGCGGAGAGCCAGTGATTGACTCGTACATAACACAGCCGAGCGAGTAAATGTCAGAGCGCGCGTCAATTTTTTCACCTCTGCATTGTTCAGGGCTCATATACAGGGGGTTGCCGATGAGCATTCCCGTCTCTGTTATTGTTCTGCCCTCTTCGAGCAAAACGCTTCGAGAAAGCCCGAAGTCTAGAATTTTGATTTCAGTCGTGTTCTCTCTCTCGCACAAAAAAATATTTGAACTGCTTATATCTCTGTGTATCGCTCCTTCTGCATGTGCGAAACCGAGACCGCTGCAAGTTTGAGAGATCAACTGCTTGAAAAAGCTAAAGTCGCTTAGCTTGCCTTTCTCGTTCAAATAAGCGCGGAGACTGACTCCTTTCAAATACTCCATTACTAGATACGGAGTAGATTCTGCGGTGGAACCAAACGAGTATAGCTTGATGATGTTCGGGTGCGAGAGCCTGGCTAATATCTGTGCTTCGCGGCCAAAACGCTGCAGTTCTTCCTCGCTTGCAGTCTTCTGCAGTATTTTGATCGCGACTTCGCGATTTAGCTGAATATCCCAGCCACGGTATACAACACCAAATCCACCGGCGCCGATTTCAGAAGTAAGCTGAAATCGACCATCAAGAATTGTTCCTGCGAGTCCTTTTCCTAGCATCCTTATTGCCAGTTCAATCCTATGCGCTATTGCGTTGCGTAAAGAGGGCTGAAAATGATATTCCCTTCTCCGCTCATAACAATCGCAACAGGCTGGGTGGAACTATGGTGCAGAGCTAGCTTGGGCGAAACCTTGTTCCTCTGTAAGCTCTTCAGTGTTTGTCAGTAACTCTGGCGAGTGGAATTTGCAGTTGCAGTTCAGCTTCCTGGTAGACCTTCAGGGTCTCTTCGCCAGCGTCTTTCTTATACCAGATAGACAGACGTGCTGGTATCTTTTGCATTGAATTGGGATCGTCTAGCACCTTTTTGCGATCCTCCCGGTTCATTTTGATCATGTCTCTGCTTATGGTCTCCCACTTGTCAGAGCCAATTTCTTTAATGATGCGCGCAGTGGAAACGGCATCACCTTTCTCTGCCGCTGTGGTGAGTTGCCTGACGAGATCTTCTTTCGGATCAATTGGGCTGTCTATTTTCTTTCCTTTTGTGTCGGCACTAACTTCTGTGATTGGCTGCACGCCCTGCCCATCACGTGTTGGTTGCTGCACCAGCTTTATCGTTTCCTTCGTGCCGTTTGTCACCATCTCAACTGAGATTATCGGTATGTTTATATCGAGATGCGAACCCCAGTCCTTTCTGTTCAAGGACATCATGTCCTTCGTGGCTTTGCTCCACTGTTCAGGACCAAAATCGCTTAGAATTCTTCCTGCGGTTACAGCATCATCTTGCTCTACTGCACTTGTTAGCTTGCGAATATTTTCTGTATAAGTCGGATCATCTGCCATAACGTTCCCAATGGGCCTCCCCGGACACGCCGTTGCCTTAGCACGCTGCCGCCCATAACCCGTTATCAGCCAATATCATGATTCCACTATCCGCGCCCGGCGCAAATGTTGTTTCTCCCACTCAAAGCTGTGTTTGAGAAATTGATAATGCATCTGGCACTATTTTCGTCGATCACATTCGTCACTGATTGGTATTAGCCAAAATTTTTCGTAAGTGCTCCACTCCGCCTTGTCCGTTGTGTATTCTGCATATGGTGCTATGCCCTCGACAATTTCGGATTTTACTGATGGATCTTTTAGTGCATTCTTTACGCCAAGAATTCCCATTTCTAATGATTCTGCTTGTTTATGATGTGCAAGTGTTGCGTCTTCGTATGTCGGCACTCCTACAAGCAGCTTGCAATGGGTTCCTGAATCAGACATTGCATTTGCGAATTTTTTTACGAGCTTCTCCATCGTGGATACATACATTCTGGGCAGCCACATGGCGGTGTCGTATGCCATCAAAGATATCTGGTCACAATGCTTGCTTGTTTCTGATATATATTGCGGGCTCCATTCCAGATTGAAAGAGCCAGATGGTGCGCAAATTGAAAGCATTTTTCCCTCTGGAAGTTTCGCGCGAGTTCTATCCAACAGATCGACAAAATCATGCGATTCGTTTGGCACTGCCTCAACATCCCATTGTACGCCATCGAAATTCGCGCTATCAGCTAAATTTGCTACAGCATTAGCCATATTCTCTCGGACTGCCTTTTTCGACAGATCTACTTCGCCACCAGTTATGGTGCTAACAGCACCTTCCCAAATCATTATCTTTGTATCCGGACACTGCTCATGCAGCATACTGACGAAATGTTTTGCACTCTTTTCTGAGGGAATTCGCAAATTACCCGATGCATTTATATCGCGGCAGTGAAAGTATGCATACTTGATTTGCTCCTTGTTCAAGACCTCTGCAATTGCTTTGATCTCGGCGTCAGTTACCTTCCCCATGTACCATTTGGAACCTAGCCAGAGCCCGTTTCGTTGCTTTTGGAACTTGTCCGTGGACGATGGATGTATGAGGAGAGGGTAAAGGTAATAATCTGCAGCAATCGCTGCTGCGACAACAATTAAAACAAGCAAAGTTGCCAAACTAATTCGCAGGGTTGCTTTCAGGAATTTTTTAAGCATGCCGCCACTCAAGCTCTACAAAATCCATTGTAGCTTCTTGCAGATTCGCGTGCTTGCAGTAAAAAAGTCCAGCCATAAGGCTGGACCTTGTATCCGATGAGTCCAATGGGCTGGACTGATAATTAGCGCTTGCTGAATTGGAAGCGTTTGCGGGCGCGCTTGCGACCGTATTTTTTGCGCTCTTTGACGCGGGGGTCGCGGGTGAGCAGGTCTTGTGTGCGGAGCAGCGGGCGATTTTGCGGTGCTGCTTCGGCGAGTGCACGGGAGATGCCGTGACGAATGGCGCCGACCTGACCGGTGATACCACCGCCGCAGACATTGACGAGAACGTCGAAGCGTCCTTGTGCATCAGCTGTTTCGAATGGGAGAGCGATTTCGCGAGCCAGACCTGGACGGTTGCCTACGTAATCTTCGATGGTGCGGTTGTTGATGGTGACCTTGCCGGTACCAGGTACGAGGCGAACGCGTGCGGTCGCTGTTTTTCTTCTGCCTGTTCCGTAATATTGAATTACGCTAGTCATCGCAATCTTTTTCCTTTACTTGCTCTGGCGGGTTCCTGCCACCGCCGCTAATACTACTTAATTTCGAGTTTCTTGGGGTTCTGAGCAGCATGCGGATGCTCAGCGCCTGTATAAACTTTCAGCTTGTGGAACTGACGGGCGCCGAGGCGGCTGTGTGGCAGCATGCCTTCGACTGCTTTCTCAATCAGAGCTTCTGGCTTACGTCCACGAAGTGCACGTGCAGTCTCTGTCTTAAAACCACCCGGATAGCCTGAGTGATGGCGGTAGAGCTTTTGCTCTTCCTTCTGGCCAGAGAGATGAATCTTCTCTGCGTTCACAACAACGACGAAATCGCCGCAATCCATGTGAGGGGTAAAGATGGGCTTGTGCTTGCCGCGCAAAACCTCGGCAATTCTTACTGCCAGTCTGCCCAAAGTCTGGCCTTCGGCATCAACGACATACCAGTCGCGTTGCACTTCTTCTTGTTTGGGCACAAACGTTTTCACGACTCATTCTCCTGACTACTTATGAGACTCATCATCGAATCTCTCTGAAACAAACTATATTCAGCCGGATAATCTACTGAATAGAGACAGAGCCCCCAGGGCGGCGCGGTGGGTCCGGCGAGATGCCTGTCTTGTCCCGCCAGCGCTTCAGCCAGAGCCGACGGAGTGCGTTTGCCGAGTCCCACTTCGATAAGTGTACCGACAATAATGCGAACCATATTGTAAACGAAGTGATTGGCTGAAATCCAGAACTCAAGCTCACCTTCACCTTTATTCAAGATTTCGGCGCGTTCGACCAGGCAAATCGTGCTCGATTTATCTGAATTAGAAGACTTAAATGCTCTGAAGTCGTGTTGCCCGAGAATGGCTTCAGCAGAGAATCTCATGGCGTCGACGTCCAGCTCGGCCGGGACGAAATATTGCTTATTATGTCTCAAGGCTGATCTTTGCGGCCTGTTAAGAATGCGATACACGTAAGTGCGGCGAATGGCGCTAAATCGGGCATTGAAGCGCTCCGGGACCAGCTGAGCTGCGCTGATAGAGACGTCGTTAGATAAAATACCGTTAAGAGCCCAACAAATTCTTGCAAGAGCTTCACGATTCAGATCAATCTCGTCGGTTTTGAAGGCAGCGGCGAGATTAGCCTGACCAATTTCGAAGTGGGCGACCTGCCCATTAGCGTGCACTCCGGTGTCGGTACGGCCGCTGAAATGGGCTTTGATGGAACGTTCTTCATGGCTGCGGAAGAACGCGGCTAAGGCTCGCTCGAGGTCTTCCTGGACGGTGCGGACGCCTGCCTGCATCTGGGAGCCGTGGAATTTGGCTCCGTCGTATTCGATTTTTATTGCGATGCGGTGGGTTTTGGACATTCGCCTGGTGATTTGCTCCTTCCTTTGATTTTGCGACAAGGCAGGGCAAGAATTCAAGCAATAATGGAGCAGATATAAATCTACGCGAAACGTGGAATTGTATAACCTTTCTGAATCCACGCGCTGCTGAATTCAAATCGTTTCTATTATCAAAATTGCAAGGATTGGCAGTTTTGAATCGTTTTTGTTATTGCTTGGAATGTACGAAGGCATTATTTGGTGTGATTCGCTTGCTCCTTAAACGCGTAGAGGCGACGCAGTAATGCGTCGCCTTCTATTTAACCGCGATTCTGTTTTCGATTGCTGATTCAGAAGCCGGCGAGCCGCCGGCGCTCCCGGGCTCGAGACCCTTTCGGATCGTCTTCGAAGCTCGAGACCCTTTCGGATCGTCTTCGAAGCTCGAGACCCTTTCGGATCGTTTCCGCTCGTGATCCTTGCGGACCGTCGGGACCGGATAAGCCGCAATCGAGAAAATTATTTGCTGGATTCGACGAGCTGGATTACAGCCATCGGAGCAGCATCGCCACGGCGGAAGTGGGTCTTGACGATACGAGTATAGCCACCCTGGCGTGTTTCGTAGCGTGGTGCCAACTCGTCGAATGCGCGCTTCACGACTTCTTTGTCGTAGAGGAAGGCTTGCATTTGACGGCGAATGTGCACGTGCTTGGCGATAACGCGAGAAGCTTCGCTTGCGACATTGGCATCATTGCTCTTTGCCTTGTTGTACACATCAGCATCGGCAATGCGACCATGCTTAGCCAGCGTGATCATTTTTTCGGCGTGGCTGCGCACCGCTTTAGCTTTCGACAGTGTGGTGACGATTTCATCATGGCGCAGAAGCTCTGTGGCAAGCGCCCGCAGCAACGCATCGCGCTGGTCTTTGGGGCGGCTGAGACGATTTCCTGGTTTACGGTGACGCATAATTCCAATCCTTCAAATGATCAAGTGCAAGTAAGGGGCGATAGCTGATGCATCGCCCCTACCTTATTAGTTATTTGGCTGTATCCGAGAGGTTGAGACCAAATTGTCTCAAACGCTCGATGACTTCGTCGGCTGACTTCTTACCGAAGTTTTTGATATTCATCAAATCATCGTAGGTCAGCTTGAGAAGCTCGCCCAACGAGTGAATATTTGCTCTCTTCAAGCAGTTGTATGCTCTGACGGAGAGCTCCAATTCCTCGATGGAAATTGAATGATGTTTGCCGTCTGTTTGTGTTGGTTGTGGTGCAACCGGCACAACTGGACGTCCGGACAGTTCCGCAATTGGAACGAGGTGATCGATAAGCTGACGTGCAGCCTGGCTGATCGCTTCGGTTGCATCGATTGAACCGTTTGACCAGAGGTCGATTGTCAGTTTGTCATAATCTGTTGATTCGCCTACGCGGGTCGGCTCAACGTTGTAACTGACTTTGCGTATAGGCATGAAAACTGCGTCGATCGGAAGCACGTCGATCGCTTGCTTGTAGTGGCTGTGTGTGTCAGCCGGTACATATCCACGTCCACGCTCTACTGTGATTTCGGCGCGAACTCTTCCATCTTCGGACAGCGTGCAGAGCTGCCAGTCCGGATTGATAATGGTTACGTCAGCCGGGCAGATGATATCGCGGCCGGTGACGGGGCCGGAGCGCTGCAGGTCGAGGTGCAAGTATTGCGGATCGTTGCTGAACGACTTCACGACCAATCCTTTCAGATTGAGCATGATGTCGATGACGTCTTCGACGACACCGGGAATGGTGGTGAATTCGTGGGTAACCCCTTCGATGCGGACTGCGGTTACTGCAGCGCCTTCAAGTGATGAAAGCAAAACCCGGCGAAGCGAGTTTCCTACAGTTGTGCCATAACCCTTCTCCAGCGGCTCGATAACGAACTTGCCGTAGATGGATCCGTCGGTGCCGGTTTTGTTTTCCAGGCACTTGATCTTTAGAGGTTCGATGCTTACTCCGTACATTAGATGCACTTCTCCTTGGAGGATTTCCGGTTTGAACTAGGCTGCGCGTCCGCAGCCCCTACAATTAACGTGAGTAGAATTCGACGATGAGCGCTTCTTTGATTGTTTGGTCGAGATCTTCGCGAGCAGGTAGCTGCTGAACGGAGACTTTCAGATTATCGAGATCTGCTGCGACCCAACGTGGTGCGCCTGCTGACGGATTTTCTGCAATGAGCTTTTTGACAAGAGCCTTGCTCTTATCAGTTGTGCTCACGACTTCACCGACAGCGAGTCTGTAAGACGGAATTTGCACCACTTTATCGTTGACGGTGATATGACCGTGCTTGATGAGCTGTCTGGCTTGGGCGCGTGATGGCACGAGACCCGCGCGGTGCACGATGTTGTCGAGACGTGTCTCGAGCAATTGCAACAAGCGCAAGCCTGTCGGAACTGCCTTCTGACGGGTTGCAGATTCGAAATAGCGTGAGAATTGCTTTTCGAGCAAGCCGTAGTAACGGCGTACTTTTTGCTTTTCACGCAGTTGAACTGCGAATTCGGACTGCTTCTTGCGCTCTTGTCCGTGTTGACCTGAAGGGTAGCGTCTGCGCTCGATGGCGCATTTGCTGCTGTAGCAACGCGATCCCTTCAAAAAGAGTTTGGTGCCTTCATTGCGGCACAATTTGCATACTGAATCACAATACCTGGCCAATGCCGTATCTCCTATCAGAAAACTTGCTTATACGCGACGACGCTTCGGTGGACGGCAACCGTTATGGGGGATCGGTGTGCAGTCTCTGATGAGCGTAATTTCGAGACCTGCTGCTTGCAGAGCCCGAATCGCCGTTTCTCTGCCGGCGCCTGGTCCCTTTACCAGAACTTCGCACTTGCGCATGCCCTGGTCCATCGAACGCTTGGCGACGGATTCTGCTGCTTGCTGAGCAGCAAATGGAGTACCTTTCTTGGCGCCCTTGAAACCGACCGTTCCGGCCGATGCCCAGGCGATGACACCGCCTGTGGGGTCAGTGGCACTGACAATTGTGTTATTGAAGGTAGATTGAATGTGTACAACCCCCTCCAGAACTGTGCGGCGTTCTTTTTTCTTAGCTCTTGCCTTTGGTGCTTTAGCCATTTCCTTAAGTGGTCCTTTTATTAGCTCTCTTTATTTTGCCTGGCGTCATCTCTTTGATTGCCCTGGAGATGGCAGCTTCAGCTTTTCATTTCCCTGCAGCAATGAGGATCATTGCCCTGGTCCTTTTCGGAGATCAGCTATGCCGATCTTCTTATATTGATCACCTGTGGTGATCTGCCCGTCAGTTTTTTAGCCCTTGGATGGAGCAACTTTCTTGCCGGCGACGGTGACGCGCTTGCGACCACGCCTTGTGCGGGCATTGGTCTTGGTGCGTTGACCGCGTGTAGGCAAGCCCTTGCGGTGGCGCTGTCCACGGAAGCAGTTGATTTCGATAAGTCTCTTCACATTGAGACCTTCTACTCTTCTGAGGTCACCCTCTACCTGCCAGTTTTTGTCGATTTCTTCACGGATGCGGTTGACTTCATCTTCGGTGAGGTCTTGCACACGCTTATGCTCTGCAATGCTCAGCTTTTCGCAAATCTTTGCAGCGCCTGTTGGTCCGACGCCATACAAGTAGCGCAGAGCAACATAAACTTTCTTGTTTCTTGGCAGGTCAACACCCGCTATGCGAGCCATCTATCCTCCATCCCTTTCCCGGGGCATTCAATCGGTTCTTCTACTGCGGCCCGTCTCAGCCGCTTACAGGACATCATCACTGGCAGTACTCACCGCCTGTGGTGCTTAGCCCTGGCGTTGCTTGTGCTTGGGGTTTTCGCAAATAATGGCGACACGGCCCTTACGGCGAATTACTTTGCACTTTTCGCAAATTTTCTTGACGGAAGCTCTTACTTTCATGATTGCTTTCTCTTAGTGCGCAAGCAGCGAGGCAATTGCTTCTTGCTTGTGCTGCTTTGGAATTCTCTTGGGCTTCAACCCTCAATAGTTCCGCTGCAGGCTCCTTAACTGACGATAAGAATCCTCCGGGGGCTATCCCGAAAGACCCAAAGTGGACCGAAAAAAGTTGACTGGTGAGGTCCAGCCAATAACAGCCGCGAACGAAGTATGTATTTTACATCAATCTTTGATTCTGTAAGTAATGCGTCCACGGGTCAAATCGTATGGTGTGAGCTCCACACGCACCCGATCACCTGGCAGAATCTTAATGAAGTTTTTGCGAATTTTTCCAGAAATATGCGCCAGCACTACGTGTCCGTTGTCGAGGACCACTCGAAACATAGCATTGGGAAGGCTTTCGCGGATCGTACCTTCAAATTCGATTACACCCTGTTTGGTCATATTTCTTCGCTAGGTCGCCTTGTCAATATCTCTGGAGTACCGTTTTCCATTATCAAAAGTGAATGTTCAAAGTGGGCAGATGGCTTGTAATCTTGCGTTACAACCGTCCATTTGTCCGGTTTGACTTTCACCCGATCGCCACCAAGATTGAACATGGGTTCGATCGCTATAACCATACCAGGTTTAAGCCGTTCCTTACTACCGGTTCTGTAGTTCAGAATGAATGGCTCTTCATGATATTTGTAGCCGATGCCGTGCCCGCCGTACTCCCTGACAATGCCATAAGCATTTGATTTGGCGATGTCTTCGATAGGGCCGGCAAGCTCGTCAAGAGTGGCTCCAGCAATGGCTGCATTGATACCGGCATAAAGTGAAGCTTTTGTATCTTCCAGAAGTTTGGCAACTCGCTCGGAGACTTTGCCAACAGGAACGGTCACTGCGGTGTCGCCGATGAAGCTCTGGTTCTTGTTTCCGTTTTTGTTGAAGGTGACACCCAGGTCGAGACTGATCACATCGCCTTCTTTCAATTTCTTGTGCTTGCTTGGAATTCCATGCACTACTTCTTCGTTGACGGATGCGCAGACGGTGGCGGGGAAACCGCGGTAGCCCTTGAATGTAGGAATGGCGCCCTGGGCGCGAATGAGCTTTTCGGCGTGCTCATCGATTTCCCAGGTGGTCATGCCGGGCGCCACCATTTTGCTAATCGCCTCGAGAACTTCACCGGCGAGTTTGCCGGCTTTGCGAAATAGCTCTATGTCTTCTTGTTCAGTTACGATCATTGTGGTTCCGGTTTTTTGGTTAAAGGGCGACGCATGGCCCCGATGCCATTGACTCGCTTATGCTCGCCAACGGATCCCCATCGGCCCTACACATATTTTCTCTTATCTGGGATCTTTTGAAAACGGATGCAGCTCTTATATCTGGGACCTTTTTGAAAACGGTCAACGCAGCTCTTATACGTAGGGGCGACGCCATGCGTCGCCCGTTTCCGATCAATCATGCATGAACCTTTTTGCAGGCTTGCAGAACTTCCATTATACGGCGATAAATATCATCCGCTTCACCATTGCCATCTACTGACTTGAGGACATTTCTTTTGCCGTAATAGTCAATAAGTGGTTCGGTCTGCTCCGTGTAAGTCTTCAAGCGAGCATCAACAAGTTCTTCTTTGTCGTCGCTGCGCTGGTACAACTCAGATCCGCAAAGATCGCAGACGTTATCTTTCTTGGGCGGGTGGAACTTCATGTGATACGGGTTGTTGCAGTCCTTGTTCGAACAAAGTCTGCGACCAGTGATGCGCTCTTTCAATTTGCCGAAATCGACGGTGAGGTCGATGACGCAGCTTAGATCCTTCTTGATTTCAGCCAGCAGTTTGTCCAGAGCTTCAGCCTGAGCAACGTTGCGCGGGAAACCATCGAGGATAAACCCTTGCTTGCATTCTGGACTTGAGAGCTTGTCGCGGAACATGTCGATGAGCACATTGTCTGGAACAAGCTGACCTTTATCCATATAACCCTTGGCGGTAGCACCAGCTGCGGTGCCTTGCTTTACCGCTTCTCTGAGCAGATCTCCGGATGAAAGGTGTGGCAGGTTCAACTGCGCAGCCACGCGCTTGCATTGGGTGCCTTTGCCTGCTCCGGGAGCGCCAAGAAACAGAATTTGCATGATTACGAATCCCTCTTAATTTGCTGAGAAGAAGACCCTGTAGTTTTGAACAAACCGCGTGCCTGATAGCGCGCAGATAAAGCGTGAGTAATAATTTGTCTTTGCGTGTCAATTGCGACACCGACAAGGATGATGAGCGAGGTGCTGCCCAGTCCTTGCATAGTGACGACGCCAGTTGCGTGTTCAACGTGAATCGGTACGATGGCGACAATTGCAATTGCAGTTGCGCCGATGAAGATAAGGCGGCTGAGTGTCGCTTCCAGAAATTCTGATGTGGGACGACCAGGCTTGACGCCCTGAATTGCACGCCCGCTTCTGCGCAGGTTCTCCGCCATATCTTTTGTGGGCAGAACGATTGAAGCGTAAAAGAACGCGAAAAAGATGATGAGCAAGAAGTAAACGAGCGAGTGCTCCACCGAGGAGTAGTTTGTGAATGCGATGAACTCTCGCGAAATGAATGTCCAGACTTGCTGCGCCCAGGCTTGTTCAGCAAATGATTTGAACGCCGGACCAATTCCTGGTGCGGCAATAAGCGAAGAATAGAGCTGCGCCATAGGGTCAAAACCACCGCGCTTTCCGAAAAACTGCATGAGTGTTGTCGGGAACATCAAGAGCGATGAAGCGAAGATAATCGCCATAACGCCTGAAGGATTCACCGGCAAATACATGTAGTCATCTGGCGCGACTATGCCCTGTTGTCTGCCTGTGCGGCGAGCACCAAGCACGCGAATTTTGCGCACGCCTTGTTGCAAGCAAACGACCAGCGCAATCAATAGAAGGAATACAGCGCCCAGAATGGCAACGCCAAAGCCTGGCACCTGTCCTGAGTTCACTGCTTCTACCGTCTGTGAAACCATTGTCGGAAGGCGTGAAGCGATACCCAGGAAGATGAGTAGCGATGCACCGTTGCCGACACCACGCTCGGTGATTACTTCACCCAGCCACATGATGAACAAGGCGGAGGCAGTAAGAATAACTGTTGCGGAGAACAAGAAAAGCGGACCCGCCACAATAACTACATCAGGTCCATGAATTTGAGTTAGCAATCGAGCCAGCATGTATGACTGCATGCCGGCAAGACCAACCGTGAGATAGCGAGTGTATTGGGAAAGCTGTCTTCTGCCCTGCTCGCCCGAGTTCTTTTGCATGTCCTCGAGCTTTGGTATCACAACTGCCATCAACTGCATAATGATTGAGGCAGTGATATAGGGACCGATACCCATCGAGAAAATAGACAACTTGCCGAGCGCGCCGCCTGTGAATAGGTCGATCATGCCCAGCAAGTTTTGTGCGAGTTCAGGGTGTTTGGACATCGCCATTGGGTCCACACCCGGAAGTGGAATGTGGACACCGATGCGGTAAATGGCGATCATGCAAGCAGTGAAGAGTATGCGCTCTTTCAGTCCGGCTGCCGACAGCATAGTGAAGAAGTCGCCAGGACCTCCAATGGGATCCTTTCTTTTGGCAGCAGCTGCTTGCGTCATTTAGTTTTCCTCAAAATCGAGACTATTTCTTCTTCGGTTGGCGTCTTCCGCGAGTTTCCTCGGCAGGTCCGATTACGGTTGCGGTACCACCGGCTTGCTCGATCTTATTTTTAGCACCTTCGGAGATATGATGGGCGCTAACTTTAAGAGCTACTGTCAACTCACCGTTTCCGAGAACGCGAAGGCTGTCTGTTTCTTTGCGGAAATAGCCGTGCTCTACCAATGTTTGAGCATTGACTTCTGCGCCTTTGGCGAATTCGTTGAGATCGCCGACGTTAATAATTACCCATTCGCGACGCGGTACTTGTCCGTCGAAGTTGTGGATTTTTGGCAGACGGCGGAACAATGGTGTCTGACCGCCTTCAAAACCGAAGCGCTCACCATAACCTGAACGTTGACCCTGTCCGTTATGACCGCGAGTAGATGTTTTTCCATGTCCGCTTGCGCGACCGCGGCCTACTCTTTTGGGTTTGCGTTTTGAACCATCTGCTGGTTTAAGTGTATTGAGTTTCATCTTTTCTCCTTGCCTTGCGCCCGTTTTCACAGACTCGGCTTCTTGTTTTACGCGGGCACGCTTTGCGTGCCCATACCAATTTCGGATCCGAAGATCCGTGGGATCCAAGTCGATCGGTTAGGATCGCGGAGCCCTGGGAGCGCCGGCGGCTCGCCGGCTCCTACTCCGAACCTTTTCGATCCGTTTCGATTATTCGCGACCTCCCAGATCGCTATCGCCATTCGGCGACTTCAGTCGAGCCTGGCTCGACACTTCCAAAAGCATAGCCCCTGAGCTCTTGCGAGTCTCAGAGGCTAAGGGAAATTTCACTATTTAGCTTTAGCTGCAGCTTTCTTCGGGGCAGCTGCTGGAGCCACGGCTTCCTTGTTCTTGCCCTGACCTTCTGCTTCTTTGACGCAGAGAAGATGACCGACTTTGTTGATCATTCCTCTGATGGTCGGAGAATCAGCATGAAAAGCGCATGAACCATATTTGCCCAGTCCGAGAGCGCGCACTACTTTGCGTTGCTTTTCGGTGGTGCCAACCAGCCCGGCTTTAAGTGTAATCTTCAACATGGCTTATTCCTTAACTTGCACCAGGGGCGATGCCCTGCCTGGGAGTCCCTGTAAATTGGCGCTTGCGGTTCAGCACCGCATCGCCTGCTCTCTTACGAAAGCATCTGGCGGATATTGATGCCGCGCAGACGAGCTGCTTCCTCGAAAGGACGCAGTTGCTGAAGTCCATTGATGGTGCCGCGTGCCACGTTGAGTGGTGAGCGCGAACCCAAACACTTCGAGAGAACGTCGCCGACACCGGCGAGTTCCAATACGGCGCGGACTGCGCCACCGGCGATGATACCGGTACCTTTGGCAGCCGGCTTGATCAGCACGTTGCTGGAGCCCTGTCTGCCTGTCACTGGATGCGGTATCGTCGTTCCGGTCATCGGTACGGTGACCAGGCTCTTCTTCGCATCAACAACGCCCTTTTGAATGGCGCCGATGACTTCAGCCGATTTGCCTACGCCCACTCCGACTTGACCCTTGCCGTTGCCAACTGCGACAACTGCTCGGAAGGAGAGCTTCTTACCACCCTTGACCACTTTGGTTACGCGGCGGACCTGGATGATTTTCTCTTCCCATTCTGATTGCTCACGGGGACGCTCTTCCATCATCTTGCGATTTGATTCACGGCTCGAAGTGCGACGTCCTTTGCGTCCGCCTTCTCCTTCTTCACCACCAGGTGTGCCGGTTTTGTCTTCTTTGTCCACCATTTTATGGAAAACTCCTGTCTGTCTTCTTAGCTCTTAGAAATTAAGTCCTGCTTCACGGGCGGCATCTGCTACGGCTGCAACCCTTCCATGATAAATGTAGCCACCTCTGTCAAATACAACAGATTCGATGCCTTTTGTTTTGGCGCGCTTTGCGATCAGAGCACCAACGGCTTTGCCGGCATCGCAATCCCAGGTCTTTTCCAGTTTGGCATCATCATCGAGTGTGCTTGCCTGAACCAGAGTGTTGCCTGAGACATCGTCGATGATTTGAGCATAAATATGCTTGTTCGAACGGAAAACGCAAAGGCGCGGACGCTCTTCCGTACCCACCAGACGCTGGCGGATGCGCATATGTCTTTTACGTCTTTGTTCGTTTTTGTCTGCTTTCTTGAGCATTGTTTTGACCTCTTGTATTTGCGAGCCCGAGATATTTGCCCCGGGCTTCTACCGGGCGCCGGGCAGGCGCCACTTACCTTATTTCTTCTTACTGGCTGCTTTACCGGCTTTGCGACGAATCTTCTCTGTCGAGTATTTGACGCCCTTGCCTTTGTAAACTTCAGGAGGACGTCTGCCGCGCACGAATGAGCAGAAATCGCCAAGCTGTTGCTTGTCGGCACTGCTGATGGTGAGCGCGACGTTCTTCGTCACGGTAACGGTTACGCCTTCCGGAATCGGAATTTCAACCGGGTGCGAATATCCCAGTGCCATCACAAGGTTCTTGCCTTCAACAGCAGCACGATAACCGACGCCGATGATGTCCAGATTTTTGGTGAACTGCTGCGTTACGCCGTGCACCATATTTGCTACCAGGGTTCGGCTGAGTCCGTGCAATGCACGCACCTGACGATCTTCAGATTCGCGCGTGAGCACGATTTTGCCATCTTCCTGGCTGAGTTTGAGCTCAGGGCGGACGGTGCGTGTTAATTCACCCTTCGGTCCCTTTACTTTGATGGTGTCACCATTGATGGTGACGGTAACTCCCTGCGGTATGGGAATCGGCGCTTTACCGATACGAGACATGGTTCGTTTCCTCTTTTACCAAACAAAACCGACCACTTCGCCGCCGACATTGCTCTTGCGAGCTTGACGATCTGTCATGAGACCGCCTGATGTGGAGACGATGGCAACTCCCAGTCCACCGAGCACGCGTGGCACTCGTTTGGCTGGTCTATGAACTCTCAATCCCGGCTTGGATATGCGCTTCAAGCCTTGTATGACTTGCTCGCCGCGGGGACCATATTTAAGGACTATGCGCATCTTTTGATCTGGCGAACCAAGTCCTTTAGTTTCGAAGGACGAAATGAATCCTTCGTTACGCAGCACTTCTGCAAGCGCTACTTTAAGTTTGGATGCAGGCATTTCAACATAAGGCGCATGAACGCGGGTGGCGTTACGAATACGCGCAAACATGTCGGCAATTGGATCTGTGACCGGCATTTACTTTCTCCTACCAACTTGACTTGGTCATACCAGGGATAAGACCCTCGTGGGCCATCTTACGCAAGCAGCAACGGCACAAGCCGAGGTCGCGGTAATAGCCTCTCGGCCTTCCGCAAATGCGGCAGCGATTGTGCAGGCGCACGACTGGATATTTGCCTTTGGCGGCCAATACCCGGCGCTTATTTTCTTTATCGATCATGGATGTTTTAGCCACGACTGAAAATCTCTCCCTTTATTTTGTGGATGACTTGCGTCTTCCCTACTCTCTTGGATGGCTTGATGCCGTCCTACATTTATTTGACAGGTCAGCTTGCGCCTTCCTTCTTCCTCTTACCGTTTGAACGGCATACCCAGTGCTTGCAGCATTGCTCTGGATTCGTTGTCGGTGCGAGCGCTGGTGACGATGGAAATATCCATGCCTCGCACTGCATCAACTGCTTCGTAATTGATTTCGGGGAAAATGAGCTGCTCTTTTACACCCAGTGAATAGTTGCCGCGTCCGTCGAAAGACTTTGTGGACAGACCACGGAAGTCTCTGATACGGGGCAAAGCAATATGAATGAGCTTGGCAAGAAAGTCGTACATGCGAGCGCCGCGCAGTGTGACTGAGACACCGACGGGCATGCCCTTACGGACTTTGAATGTAGCGATTGATTTGCGAGCGCGGTTCACAACTGGCTTTTGACCGGCGATAGCGGTGAGATCTTTGACACCGCCGTCGATGGCTTTGGCAGATGCGGCGGCTTCGCCGATACCCATGTTGATCACAACTTTCTCAATGCGAGGCACTTGCAAATCGTTTGAGTAATTGAATTCCTTTTTGAGGTGAGGAACTACTTCTTGTAAGTACTTATCTCTTAGTTTCATTTTCTTGCTGCTCCAGCGTGGTTAGTTCGGACGGTCTTTGTCGTCCTGGCGATCGATTATCGATTGCCCTATTTTTCTAAAGTATTGCGCTTGCTGGCGCGAACCGGACGCTTTGCTGTCGGGTCATAAATCATGACTCTGCTTGCAAACACCGGTACTTCCTTGCGGATGATGCCAGACTCGCCACCCATTCCTCTGTTTTTGACGAAGTGGCTCATCAGGTTGACGCCTTCAATCAAAACCTTGCCTTCTTTAGGGAATACGGCAAGAACTTTGCCGATGGTGCCCTTGTAGGCATTGCGCTCGTTCAAGCGCTTGGTCTCTTCAGCATCACGTTTTTTGTCCTGCTTCTTCGGTCCGTTCATAAGCATGACCATGTCACCGCGCTTCACGTGGATCTTCGGTACCAGGTTGCTTACGCCTTTCTTGTGCAGGGCTTCAGAAAGAATGGCGACTCCGCCTTCTTTGATTTTTAGCTTCTTCGGCGCTTTGGTATAGCGCACGGTTCTGTGTTTCTTGCTTTCCATTTTTAGAGGACCTCCGGAGCAAGCGACATGATTTTGGTGTAGTTCTTGTCTCTCAATTCACGGGCGATTGGTCCGAACACGCGGGTTCCTCTCGGGTTTCCGTCTTTATTGATGATGACTGCGGCGTTGTCGTCGAATCTGATTGTTGTGCCGTCAGTGCGTTTTACGTTGTTGCGAACGCGAACCACAACTGCTTTTACAACTTCCGACTTCTTGACCGGCATGTTGGGGAGTGCATCTTTTACGACTGCCACGATTACATCGCCGACTGTTGCGTAGCGGCGACCGGAGCTGCCCAGTACGCGGATGCACATGAGCTCACGTGCACCGGTGTTGTCAGCGACAGTCAATCTTGTTTGTTGCTGAATCATTTGGCTTACTCCTCAACCTTATCGCCCAGTTCATGAGCAAGAATGGCTACTACTTTGAAGTGCTTGTCCTTGGAGATAGGCGGGCATTCTTGAATGCGAACGCGATCGCCAATTTGGCACTTATTGTCTTCGTCGTGAGCTTTGAATTTGCTGGTGCGCACCATTTGCTTTTCATATTTACGGTGCTGCATGTCGTTGGCTACAGCGACGACCACGGTCTTCTGCATCTTGTTGGAGACTACTTTACCGACAAGTTCTTTCTTGGGCATCGCTCTTACCTCTTAACTCCTAGCTTGCGCTCTTGCTGAATCGTGAGCAGCCTGGAGAGACGCTTGCGGGCCTCACCAAGACTGGCTGTGTTACGCAGCTTGCGGGTAGCAAGTTCGAAACGCAGCGAAACGATTTCTTTGCGTGTATCGGTAACCTTGCCGACAATCTCTTCGTCAGAGAGCTCACGTATTTCTTTTACTCTCATCTCTTAGCCTCCTGCTTGTCTTTCGACAATGCGGCATTTGATCGGAAGCTTTTGAGCTGCAATTTCCATTGCTTCTTTGGCTTCCTTGGCACCAACACCGGAAATTTCGAAAAGCATGCGGCCTGGTCTGACCACTGCTACCCAGAATTCCGGATTGCCCTTACCTGATCCCATACGAGTTTCGGCGGGCTTCTTACTTACTGATTTATCCGGGAACACACGAATCCACATTTGTCCGCCGCGACGAACGCTGCGGCTCATGGCTTTACGAGCCGATTCAATTTGACGGCTTGTAACCCAGGCTGGCTCGAGTGCTTGCAGTCCGATATCACCGAAGTCAAGTTGGCTGCCGCGCGTCTCGGTGCCGTTCATGCGGCCCCGCTGGTGTTTGCGGAATTTAGTTCTCTTTGGAAACAACATGGCTTTTTACCCCGCCTTCTTCGGTCTGCGGTTGCCTTTATCGCCGCGACCACCTTCTCTGTCTGGTCTGCGATCCGGACGTCTTCCGCCACCTTCTTCGCCAGAACGCTCAGTTGGTGATTTGACATTCGGAGGTGACCACTGTCCACGTGTAAGCTCGCCTCTGAAGACCCAGACTTTGATTCCGATGAGGCCCATTGTTGTATGAGCTTCAGTGAATCCGTAATCGATGTCTGCTCTCAGGGTTTGCAGAGGAATGCGTCCTTCCTTGCTCCACTCGCTGCGTGCAATTTCTGCACCGCCCAGGCGTCCGGAAACCATGATTTTGACTCCGACTGCTCCTGTGCGCATGCAACGTTGCATGGCTTGCTTCATGGCGCGGCGGAATGCAACGCGCTTTTCTAATTGTTGACCGATTGATTCGGCAACCAGTTGTGCTTCGAGATCAACACGGTTGATTTCGAGAATATTGATTTTCACTTCTACAGGGCGGCCGACAAGAGCGCGCACTTTGATGTGAAGAGTTTCAAGACCAGCTCCGCCTTTGCCGACGACTACGCCAGGACGAGCTGTGTAGATGTCGATGCCGATTTGATCAGCTTTGCGGTTGATTTCGATTTTCGAAACTCCGGCATTCTGCAGTTCCTTTTTCAGGAATTTGCGAATTCGATTGTCTTCTTCAATGTAGGCTGGAATTTCTTTGGTGCTGAAAAACCAGTTGGATGACCATCCTTGATGGATGCCAACTCGGAAGCCGCGTGGATGTACTTTCTGACCCAAGGTCCTTCTCCTTTCTACTTATTGAAGATCGTCGAGTTCGACGGTGATGTGTGTTATACGTTTTTTGATGGGGAAAGCGCGGCCTCTTGCGTGAGGCTGGCTGCGTTTCAGAGTTGGACCCTGGTCAGCATAGATTTTTGAAACTTTGAAGTTTTGAACGTCTTCTTCCGAAACCGGATCTTTGCCATTGATAAGGTTGTGCATTGCAGACCAGAGAACCTTTTCAATCTCACGAGCAGCCGCATGCGGCATGAACTTGAGCATTGTGTAGGCTTCGCCGGCCGTCTTGCCGCGCACCACATTCATAATGCGGCGCACCTTCAACGGTGACATTCTTACCCATTTAGCTTGAGCTCTTGTATGCATGGCTTAGCCTCTCTTAGCGGTTTTTTCACCACCGGCATGACCTTTGAAAAGTCTTGTTGGAGCGAATTCGCCCAGCCTGTGGCCGATCATTTGTTCGGTGACATATACGGGAACGTGCTTGCGGCCGTTGTAGATGGCGATGGTGTGACCAATCATTTCGGGCACAATCATCGAGGCGCGTGACCAGCACTTAACTACCTTTTTCTCGCTTTTCCGATTCATCTCCTCAATTTTCTTGTGGAGACTTGGGTGAACGAAAGGTCCTTTTTTTAGTGAACGAGACACGGTGAACTCCCCTTACTTAGGACGACGCTTGACGATGAAACGAGTTGATGGTTTGTATTTGGCTCGGCGAGTCTTGTAACCCATTGCCGGCTTGCCCCATGGTGTTTGTGGCTTGCCGCCGATTGGAGATTTGCCTTCGCCACCACCGTGCGGGTGGTCGACTGCGTTCATGACGACACCGCGGTTGGTCGGCTTGATACCGAGCCAGCGGCTACGTCCTGCTTTACCCAGCGCCACGTTCTTGTTGTCGGGGTTGCTGAGCGGACCGATTGAGGCCATGCAGTCAACGTGCACCATGCGCATTTCGCCCGAGGGCAAGCGCAGAGTTGCATATTTACCTTCTTTAGCAAGAAGCTGAATTTGAGTTCCAGCCGCGCGACCAAGTTGGCCGCCCTTGCCGATGGTGAGTTCCACGTTGTGGAGAATTGTACCCAGAGGGATATTGCGCAGTGGCAATGCGTTTCCATCGCGGATTTCAGCTTGAGGTCCGGACATCAATTTGTCGCCGACTCTCAAAGTGAGTGGAGCCAGGATGTAGCGCTTTTCGCCGTCTGTGTACTGAACAAGCGCGATGCGTGCACTGCGATTAGGATCGTATTCGATGCTCTTCACTTCGCACGGAACACCATGCTTGTCGCGCTTGAAATCGATGAATCGATAAGCGCGCTTATGACCGCCGCCGTGGTGGCGAACGGTGAGCCTGCCCTGATTATTGCGACCGCCGTGTCTTTTCAGATGTGTGACGAGCGATTTTTCCGGCTTACTTTTTGTGATGTCGGAAAAATCAGCCAGCGTCATGCCGCGGCGTCCGGGGGAGGTTGGGTTTACTTTTCTGATAGGCATTAACTTGTACCCTTCTTTATCTGCCTTGTTATCTCTTTCAGCTCTGCTTTTTGTTTTTGCAGTTTTGCTTATTTATCAATTCCGTTTCGTTTTTTCGATCCGGTGATTTCGAGGTCCGGGAGCGCCGGCGGCTCGCCGGCTTCTCAGTTCTCGAATTAAGCGCTGAAGAATTCGATCTGATCGCCAGCGATCGTCACGATTGCTTTCTTGCCATCCTTCGGTGCTCTGCCGTGTCTCTTGGAACGGCGGAAGCGATCGCGGATTGCAGAAGTGTTGACGCGCAACACTGTGAATTTGCCCTTTGGATAGAGCTCTTTGAGAATTTGTTCAAGAGCATCTGCAATTTCAGTTTTGTTTGCGTCTTTTGCGACTTCAAACGTGTACTGATTTGTAGCTGCCAGTTGGACAGTCTTCTCATTAATGATTGGTCGAACAATTACCTGTGATTGGCGGTTATTCATTTTCGTTTTCCTCGCTCCTAGGCTTCTTCGGATTTCTTCTTAGAAGTCTTCTTTGGAGCCGGCTTTTCTTCGGCTTCCGCAGGAGCGGACTTCTTGCTTGTAGCTTTCTTGGCTGGTTTTTCTTCAGCCGCTGCTTTTTCTGCTTTCGGTTTTACATCAACAGCCGGCTTTTTGATTTCGACTGTTTTGCCGTCGGCAACATGCTCGCTGCAGTGACCATGGCCACCACAGTTCTTGAAACGATTCTCGAGCTCTGCAAGAACTTGCTCTGTGGTGAGCAATGCGCCGCAGTGAGCGAGATCTTTGACGTTGAGGTTGCTCATATCGACAACTTTGACATTGCGGATATTGCGAGCAGCTCTTTGAACTTGAGCTGAGCCTGCAACCATCGAGTCGACAACTACGAGAACAACTTTGTCAGCAACCCCAAGAGCTTTGAGAGCTTCGTTGAATGCTTTGGTTTTCGGTTGTTCTTTTACTTCTTCGCCGGCTTTCGGAGCACTCTTGAAGAGTCCATCAAAGCTCTGCACGATAACCAGTTCGTTTGCTCTGGCAGCAAGTGCTGACTTGAGAGCGGCTTGACGAGCCTTCTTCGGCATGCTGATTGAATAATCACGGGGCTTGGGCCCGAAGGTGACGCCGCCACCATTCCACAATGGCGAACGGATGGAACCAGCGCGAGCGCGTCCGGTGCCTTTTTGTCTCCACGGCTTCTTGCCGCCGCCGCGTACTTCAGATCTGGTTTTTGAATTTGCAGATCCGTGGCGAGCGTTGGCGAGCTGACGAATGAGTGCTGAGTGCACCAGGTGCAAATTCGGCTCGATGCCAAATACTTCAGCTGCCAGCTCTTTTTTGCCGACCTCTTTGCCTTTCAAATCTTTTACTAGAACGGAAGTCATTTTCCATGTCCCTTATGAGTGCGAACCGCTGGTGATACCACCGGCCTTTTTATCCATTCCATTTGGTCACTGACGGAGTAATAACGAGCAAGCCGCCATCCCAGCCAGGAACCGTTCCTCTGACAAGCAAAATCTTCTTGTCGGCATCGACTTTCACTACCTTGAGGTGACGAACCGTGGCAGTGACGTTGCCCATATGACCAGGCATGTGCAGTCCTTTGAAGACGCGACCTGGAGTTGTGCCGGGTCCGATTGAACCCATGCTTCTGTGGAATTTGGAGCCGTGAGCCATTGGTCCGCGGCCTGCGTTATAGCGCTTGATTGTGCCCTGGAAACCTTTACCGATGGTTTCGCCCTGCACATCAACGAGCATTCCTTCTTTCAATACGGTGTCAGCTTTGACAGCATCGCCGACTTTGAAAGAGGATGTGTCGCTAACGCGAAATTCTTTTAGAGGCTTCAAGATAGGAAGATTATGCTTTTTCAGCTGGCCTTGTTCAGGCTTGTTCAGCTTGCTTTCCTTTACGGAGAAACCACCGATTTGCACGGCGGTATAACCATTCTTTTCTTTGCTCATCGTTTGGGTAACGATGTTTTCGCCAAGCTGTACAACGGTGACAGGAACGGCTGCACCTTCGTTATCGAAGATTTGAGTCATTCCTACTTTTCGTCCCAGCAATCCCATTGAGTTTTTCATTGTTCTGACCTGAATCTTATTCCGGTTATTTGATGTGGTCTTTCAGACCGTTATTTATATCGATCGGCTCAGCCGGTCTTCTTATATTGATCTGGTCTGGAGACCATCTCTTCTTTTTTGTTTGGTCCATTTGTTTGGACCGTTTCGCGCTTTGGCTTGCGCCGCAGCACGCAAGAAAGGCGACGCTATGCGCCGCCTCGCAACGATTAGAGTTTTACTTCGATATCAACGCCAGCCGGCAAATCAAGGCGCATGAGCGCATCGGCAGTGGTTGGTGTTGGATCGTTGATGTCGATAAGACGTTTGTGAATGCGAATTTCAAAGTGCTCGCGTGATTTCTTATCAACGTGTGGAGAACGAAGCACGCAATAAACGCGCTTGCGTGTTGGCAGCGGAACCGGACCCAACACAGCTGCGCCGGTGCGCTTGGCCGTGTCGACAATCTGTTCAGCTGACTTATCCAGAAGTCTGTGATCGTAGGACTTCAGACGAATGCGAATACGCTGAACTTTCGGGCCGCCAGCGGCTCCTTCGGTTTTGTTTGTTTTGGCGCGTGCCATTATCGCGTTTACTCCTTGTCGACTCTGCTTGAGTCTTACTGTCATTCGTAGAGCTTTGCCTTTTCAACAGAAGGGAATCTGCTGCGAGGCTGACTTCACGTCCCGCCTTGCTTGCCCGATAAAACTGTCACCATGCGCCCTTGCGGAATCGAGCCGCTTTCTTAAGCCGCTCTTATTTCCGAACGCGCCATGGGATGACGGATTTGGAACAAACAGGAGAGATATTCTATACGTTTGGCTAGGGGCAAAACGGAAAAATTTATTTCAGCTAAATGTTTCCGGGATTACATTCTACTAACTCTGCTTGACGTCAGCCCGCGAATACGCCACCCCATGTGGCTTTCGTGACTCAAAAAGATTATGCCGGCTTGAAAACGTTCGTTATACAAGCTTCTTAACAGTCAACAGCTCAAGCGTGATCTTGCATTGACTCTTGTGTAGTACGTTAGAGTCAATACCCGCGAATTTTGCACCATACCCTGGACCATCTTTGTCCCTGATCGAATTCCAAAGCTGCGGGTGCAAATTCCCGTTCCTCTATATACCGTTCCTCTATATATAGGTAGCGAAATTTTCTCGTCTACCTTACAGAACTAGTTCAAATCTGGGAGGCTACTGAGCGGGAGCGAGTCTTGTGGTCACACAATGTACAAGTCAAGAAATAATGACCAATATGTGAACAAAATCTGGGGTGTCTTCTGGCCATATATGAACAAAAGCGCTCAAACCAACCAAGTTTTGTTCATATATGAACAATCGATTTCAAAATTTATGGAAATGCTGGTTTGCAAAAAAAATTGAATGGCTTAATTTCATACCCTGAACCAAAAATCCGGGGCTGAAATCAAAAGAAACGAGAATGAGTAAACTAGCGCGCAGCCGATCTCAGCGCCTCCGTTTCCTTAGCAATCTCGCGCATTTGCACAGCCTGCTCCGGCTTCAACCCCAATGCATTCCCCTTCGGCGAATAGAGGTCGTTCAACACAAACTGTTTTTCCCTCTGATCAAAATTGAATCTATCCCACAGCGAAAGCTCGGGCGGCTCCCCTGAAGGATACATGCAATAGTTAATCGGATAGTGTGAAAAAAACACGTTCGATCTAAGCAAATGCTCCGGCGAAGTCACCACAATTGCCGAATGCCACCCATGCTCTTTCATCTGTTGATACGAGAAAAAAGCATTTTGCGCTGTGTTGTGCGCCTGCTCCTCAAGCACAATTCGATCAGCCGGAACTCCGTTCGCCTTCGCCAGATCCGCCATAACTTCAGCTTCGACAAATTTCGTATGCGCTGCCGCACCCGTAAACATGATGTATTGTGCCATTCCCTCTTTGAAAAGCTTCACTCCTGCAAGCACTCTCTCTCTCATAAACGAACCAGGAGTGCCGTCCTTGTTCGCAGAAGCTCCAAGCACCACGATCACATCCGAGTGCTTTAGGTTCCACGTCTCCGCCGGCAAATTCGCAAGCAGTAACGGCAATGAATTGAACGCAATTACCCACAGTGCGATGATAAGCAGCAAAGATGCTGCAAGTTTCTGAATGGTCTGTTTGTTGAGATATTTCAATTGCAAAGGCGCACTCATTTGTTCATGAGTAAATTTGTTCGGAAAATACTAGCACTAAACGTAAGTGTAGTGATTCGTTTATCAATTGCCACCTGATTGATTGCCACTGCACCGCAAACTCGCTCCGCGAACTGATTTGTTTCGGTAAGTTGCTTGAGTTATCGCTTTTGTACTCTTTATGAGCTAAAGTCTGCGAAGCTTTTTAAGCAAACAACGTATAAAATATATGGACTCAGCTGGCTGTCGCGAGGAATTTTGCATGTGCCAACTCAATTGGTATGCGTTGGCTTGTCTCACTGTTCTCTTCTTTTGCAGTGCGATTTCTCATGAGGCTGTTGCGCAAGAGCGTTCGCTTGAAAAGGCTCTGCAAAATCCGGAAGCTGTTGAAAGGCTTGATTTATCATACCAGCGACTAAAGAGTCTTCCTGCTGAAATCGGCAGATTCAAGAATCTGATCGAATTGAATGTATTGAGCAATGAGTTAAAAACCATACCCGAGGAAATCGGGCAATGCAAAAAACTGGAAAATTTGACGTGCGCATTCAACAACCTTGCGGCTCTCCCTGAGTCCCTGGGCAAGCTGCCAGCACTTCGTGAAATTCAAGCTGCTGTAAATCCATTGACTAATTTCTCCGATAAAATATGCGACTGCCGCAGTTTGGAACATCTTCAACTACGCCGAACGCAGCTGAAAGAATTGCCGCCGCGTTTTGGCTATTTTACCAATTTGAAATTCTTCGAAGTTGACGATTGCCAACTGGAGAGTCTGCCACCATCGATAATGTATATGGAGTCATTACAGCATCTGGTTATTTCAAAAAATAAAATATCCTATCTGCCATCAGGATTTGGCAAGCTGAAAAAGCTTGGCTATTTTCGAGCGATCTCAGACGGACTGGTCGAATTGCCGGATAATTTTGGCGAGTTAAAAGAACTAAGGCATTGCGCCTTATCAAACAATAGTCTCGTTAAACTGCCTGCAAATTTCGGTCAGCTAGCCAAGCTTACTGACTGTTATCTCGAAAATAACAAATTGAGCGCATTGCCTGACCTATCTGGACTGGTTAATCTGAAGATGTTGATCCTGAACAATAACGAACTAAGCAGTTTGCCCACATCTATAGGGCGCCTTCCAAATTTGAGCTTCCTCAATGTATCAAAAAATAAAATCAAAGAACTTCCAGCCTCGATGGCTGATTCTCAAATTGAACAGTTATTCATCGACGGCAACCGAATAGAACATTTCCCAGTTGAGATTCTTTCCAAAATGCCCAAACTTGAGTTTTTATCCTGTCAGTACAACTTGTGGCCTCCAGCAGAGGAAGCAGCGGGGCGAAAACAACTAAAGCACTTGAAAAATTAGCGGAACGAAAATGAATATCAAGGAAACATTTGGCGATTCTTTTCATTTGCTTAGCGAACTGGAGCATTTTGAAATCATTGAAGAGACCGAAATTCAAGGGGATTTGAGCTGCACACCAGACGTAAGAAAAGAAGTATTGCATCTGTTCGCCGATCTGATTGCGCAGAAGGGGACTCCAGCAGATTCGATAACGAGATTTCTAATGTCGGCAAATTCAAATATTTATTTACTGCATTTGAAGGACAAAAGATCGGGCGACAAATACCGCATCTATACACATGATATAGGTGGCAATGTGGCTGGATTTATTGTCGATTTTCACGGCCGAGTGATCGCCAAAATTGAAGATTCGTCCATAGTGTCATAAGCAAAGCCACAGCTGGCAATTCTGGCTGCCCAAAATGATCGGATGGTGGCCTTTCGCCTGATCACCGATACGGATGGCAGTCCTTTACTGGTTTTCCATCGACGAGGTAAGGCACGCAATAGCCGTTCTGATTGTATTCAGTTTGCATGTACCAATCGTTGCCTTTCCAGGTAATTTCAGGTAACCAGCCATGTTCTTTTCTGACTGCCTGTTGCATGTGTTGAACGAATTTGTGGGAATCATGCGGTGGTTCAGAGCCGTGACCTTTGTATGAAACCTCCCGAAAAGCCTCGGAGGCATCTCTTAGCTGTTCGTGCTGTCCTGCGGAAGAAGCTCTGTCGAATACGCTCATCACTATTACCTCATATGGGTGGGTCGATGCGGTTTGTTTTCCTTCCGAAAAAACTAGCGCATCGACCGTGAATTTTGCGTTCAACTCTAACTGTGTTTCCTTGCACAACACACAGCGCTTATTCGATTGTCTTTAGGCGCACTCGTCGAGCCAACTTGAAACAACTGATTTCATGCCAGGGTTGTTATAGCAACCAAACTCGGGTGGGAGATCTGTTGTGCCATGCTCGATTTGCATTTGAGTTGAACGAAGCGCCTGGCGGGCTTTCGAACGAATTTCCAGATTGTCGCAATTCTCGGCGATGTTCGTAAAAATGCGCAGAGCCGTCATATATTGCTTTGTCTTGTAGTAGCATGCACCGAGAAGCAGTCGTGCATCCCAGTTTTTCGGCTCGAAATCCAGAATTAAATTGAATGATGAAATTGCTTCCGAATATTGCTTTGAATTGTATTGTTGGAAGGCTTTTAAGCCTACGCCGCCTTCACGATTCGCTGTATTAAATGAAAGTTCCATCGCTCACTCCACCCCTTAAATGCTCTGCTGTTGCCACAGCTCTTGTATTCTCTATCTTTCACCTTGAATGTGAGGATTGCGTGAACTATATTACAAAGCTTTGCAAAATTGACTGAACTGCAGTGTACGGCTGCGATAAGGAATCTTCTTTTATCCCGCCAGGAGTTCCTTCAAATGGCTTTGCAGATCTGTGGGCCACGGTTTTATCAATTTGAAAAATTTCGTGTGATCATTTGCATAAAGGGCACGTGAGGCTTCTTCGAAATTGATCCGATTTCCCGCCATTGCAGACATTATCTTATAAATTGCATCGCGTTTGAGACGGTTGTCCGGTCCGGTGTCGCGCTTCATTTCTGCTTCTACGATTTTTCTTAGCGTGCTAGAAATTCCACCGGGCTGGTTTTGAAGCCATTCCCAATGGGGGTAATAGGCCGATCTCTCTGCTCTCCACCCCCAATCGCGGACGCCCGCGACTGGCGCCGGCTTTTGAACTAATGCGCGCTAATACCTCTTCAAGCGAGCCGCGTATATCGAAGTCAAGCTGCTGTCCGCTGGAGTTATCGAAGATAAGAACCTGTTGCTGGTCTCCAGTGCTCACTGTGAGTTTTATTGCCGCAAGCACGTCGGTCAGCGGACCGCTCTTAATTAGCTGGTCGGCAACGAAAGCAACGTATGTTTGTTCAATCATAGACCCAGGATATCACCCGGGTGTAATTCTGTCAATTATACCCGGGCGAAATGCCGGGCGCTCGATTAGAAAGATTCTCCATAGATTAAGGTGTTTAACCGAATCCCAGATTTTGTCCGGTTTTCAGACACGCACTAAATGCCTCCTAAGTCCTCTGGATGTACGGATTTTCCATGCATCGAAAGGTGTCCAGCTGGGATAGGAAAAGCAGATGTTCGAGAGCTTTTACTTTTCTCAAATTTTCCAACTTCGCTTGGCCGCCCAAAGGCAGGGCAGGCACGAATCCGTACATCTCATCGTAGTCCAGCGGTCCAAGCTTATTTAGAGCGCGATCGAAGAGATCTTTTTCATTTTGATCTGGAAAATCGCATTTGTCTTTGCTCGTCAATTGAAAAAACACTCGTATGCAGAGGTCTTCCTTGCCGTCGGCGACTGATTTCTTGTCACCGTGGCTCGGAAAAATTATTGCATGCGGCATTGAAATCTTCATCGCAATACCACTCTGTTTGCCCCAGACAAAAAGAGCACCAAATGCCGAGCGCGCAATAACAGAATAGTCGTCATGATTTTCGTATGGGGTGCCGGACAGACATGAGACAAGAATTTCCGCATAGTCGTCTGGATTTACTGTCCAGAAGCCGCAAGAATATTGGGTCCATCCGTATGCTTTCCAGTATTCCAGAAGCCGCGCCGGTAGCCGCTCCTCATATTTGCTAATGGATTGCTGTGGCACTTCAACAGTGTTCAGAACTGGACCACACTTCTTAAAGAAATAGGCGTAAGTTTCATCCATGGAATTGAAGTCCTCCAAAAGAAATTGCGGGGTAGATACAGAACTGGGGACCCTAAGACCTGCTAATAAAGGGATTCTCCATGCATTTGAAAGTGTCCAGTTGGGACAAGAAAATTAGATGCTCAAGTGCTTTTACCCTCTTAAGATTCTCTAATTTCGCATGTCCGCCTAAAGGCAGGGCGGGCACGAATCCGTACATCTCATCGTAATCCAGCGATCCAAGCCTCTTTACGGCGCGATCAAAAAGATATTTCTCGTTCTCGTCTGCAAAATCGCAGGTTTTTTTCTCAATAAGTTCGAAGAATACGCTTATGCATAGGTCTGCTTTTCCTTTTGCAACCTGCTTCTCATCTCCGTGGCGGGGAAATAAAATTGCGTGTGGGGTTGAAACTTGCATGGCAACTCCGCCGCGTTTCCCCCAGACATACAAGTCGCCAAATGATGTGCGTGCAATGACGCTGTATTCGTCATATCCTGCGTATTCTGTGCCCGACAAGCAAGACTTCAGAATTTCTGCATAGTCGTCCGGGTTAACCGTCCAAAAACCGCAAGAATATTGAGCCCAGCCATATTCTTTCCAATATTTCAAAAGGCGCTCCGGTAGCCGCTCTTCATATTTACTGATCATGGAGTCAGGCACTGGAACGGTCTTTAACACCGGACCACAGTTCTCATAGAAAAAGTCGTAAGTTTCATCCATGGCATTGAACTCTCCAGTGCATCCTTAGATATTACGATGCAGGCACGAATTTTAGGCATGACCGGTCGATAACGGGCACCCTAGTCATCTCCTCGTCGATTTGCGGTTTATGAATGAACGAGTTCTTTCTTGTTTTCTGTTGGGTTCGAGGCGGATTTTGATTCTGCGGCTTCGCGTTCTTCGAGTTGTTTGTACTCGCTGCTCAGTTTCATCGCGCAGGCGAACCAGACGGCGGCTGCGGCGGCACCGGTAACCAGTACTCCGGTCGAACCGAAGTGGAAGAGGGAGTTCACTATATATATAAGAACGCCGGCGATTCCGCGGGCAAAGCGGTAGAAGAACATTTCGATAACCGGTTTAACTGAATACAGCACTTCTCGTGGAGTAAGGGTGTACATCAATTCTTTGGCGGCCTTGAACCAGGCGTGGCGGCAGCCTTCGTCCAGGTGGAAGACGGCTATCAAAATTGCGGGATGGGGAATCAAGGCATAGGAGATCAATCCAGCGAAGATTACAGTTGCGTTCGATGTGAGTGCAAATGCATTGCCGAATTTCTTCAATATTGCAGAGACCAAGAATAGCTCGACGAAGAATTCTATAATGGCGCGCCAGCGTTCGAGATTGGCATCCAGGGCGGCAATGGCATTGCTTCCGCTGGCCATATGCTTCAGTACATCGTTGTATAAGAACTGCACCAAATCTGGTGTCACTCTTTCAAAGGTGACAAGACAGGTTAAGAGCAATAACAATCGATTAGAAAAAATAGTTTTTATAACACCGCCAACATTGCTCATGTCAGCAGTGTTCATCTTAGATGATTTGCGTTCTGCAGAGATTCCCTGGCACTTGCTTTCAAGGACCAGAAAGATTCCCAGCGTTGCGGCGATCAACCCGGCCGCGACCAAGAGCATATTGGCTGCACCAAGAATGTGCACGAGTGAAGCTGTCAACGAAGCTCCCAGAACTGCTCCGAGCCCACCGCCGGCGGCAAGAATTCCGAACAGTCGTTTCGCTCTTTCGGAATTGAACACGTCGTTGGCGTACATCCAGAACAGAGTTACGCCCATGATGGAGAAGACATCGAGCCAGACCCAGAAAACACCCGATGCAATCTTCGATTCTTTTTGGAACACGGCCCACCAGATGAGCAGGTTCACACAGAAGAATCCGTAGACCGAACCGATCAATTGTTTCCGTGGATAATGGCTGAACTTCGAATATATGCAGACCACGACGCCTGTAATAAGCGCGGTGCCGATATAAACCAGAGGCATCCATTCGTTTCCTAATCCATCGAGAAAGAGTCCTCGGCGAATCGGGCGCAAAACATAATATGTGCAGATGAATAAAAATTGCCAGGCGAATAATAGAACCGTGACAAGTCTCTCGCCTTTCTGCACATTCAGAAAGACTTTCAACGATTCAGCCAGGCTTGTGTCTTTGGACATCTCCCACCCTGCATGGACGTCGGACAGCGGCCTACGTATGAAAGGATTTCAGAAACCCCTGACAACGTCAAATAGTTACTTGTTAATCTGAGGCGGCTCAGCCTCAGAAACGGAACGGTGGCAAGCTTTCACCAGGGATTCGGGTTGGTAATGCTCCTGGTTTACGCATTCTTGCGGCGGCTTCAACAGGTCCTACATATAGGTGCGGCATTGCATAGTGAGGAGTTGCGTCGCCATCGTTTGCTGTGCTGTACTTAAATACAACCGGGTATCTTGCGAGCGTTGATGCGTCCATTATTGCTTTTGGATTATCGTAATCGGTCAGGATAGATGATGAGGGGATTAACGCGCGCATGCGATTTGCGAGTTGCATCGAGTAATTGGACGTACCCTGGAAAAAGTTGTAGAACTGCTTTCGTCCTGCGGCAAGATCGCTTGCGTTGTCACGAATCCATGAGTCGAAGCCGGTGTTGTCGTACAACGAATCGAGCAGGGTAATGCTTGTAACCATCTTGCCGAGTCCATTCTTGTAGATCTCAGTTTCTGCCGGTCCGTAACCCGCTGAGTGGGCGAAAATGCCGATGCTGGCGACATCATTCAAGCTCTTTCCTGCCAGCCCGGGGGTTTTATCGAATACTTCTTGAAGCATGTTTGCGAAGACACCCGAGTTTCTGAAGTTGCCCTGGTCACCGTTGTTTGCACCCGCAGTTCTTTGCCATTCAGGAACGATGAGCACCGTATTCGGTGGCGCATTGTTCATTTGCTGGCCAAGTTTATTGTCGCGGTAGGCCGTTTGTACGGTGCTGCCCCAGCCATGGTTGTAGATTACGAGGTTTATTGGTTTTGACGGATCGAAATCCGCCGGCAGGCGAACCACTGCATCCGGACCCATATGATCTGCTGCTCGATTGTTTAGCTGTCGCAATTCGAAAACGCGCCCGCCGTCTGGTCCTGTATTGCCGGGCGGGACTGGATTGGCACGATCGCCCGGAACGCGGAAAGGCGGTAGATGATCGGGCGCATGTGTCGGCAAATCACCTGGTTTAGGAAAATTCGGGAAGCCTGGAGGTAATTCTGGAACGACGATCGGAGGCAAAGTGTTATCCGGGCTGACATCGTCCGGCCTGGGCATAACGAAAGGCGGAATCGACGGATCGTCCTTTCCTTGATCCTGCGGCACTGGCATCTCAGGTAATGAACCTGGAGTTTCGAAGGGAGAATGGTATTTATGAATTCCCGTCTCAGACCTCGAGCTATTCCACGGCTCGGGCGTAAATGAAGGAGTTCGTTGCGGAACACCTGTGTTGCTATCAGTAGAGCCCTGGTCCGCAGTGCTGCTGCCTGGACGGTGATCTGGAGCATTTGCTCCGTCCGAACCAAAAGGCGAAGGAAAGCGGTGCTGTACTGCCCGCTCGGAATTGTCCGCGCCACGTTCAAAATCAGCCATGCAGCCCCCGAAAACCCCGCCTGCATATATCCCATTTGCTCCAAAATAAGACATGCGGGATTAGTTGGAAATGCGTGAATCTGCAGTCATGGCCGCTTTCGAGAGGATTTAATATTAAACTCGATGTGAATTCAATATGCTGTTCTAGGAGCAACGCATGTGCGCTGTCTATAGACTCCAGACAATTTAAAAGAAATCACCGTTTTGGCTGGTTTTGGTGTTCAATCTACTCCTTTTTTCAGAGTAAATTAGGAGACGAAAAGGACTGAGGAGTGCTTGTATGCCCAAACGAACGAAGAAGGATATCAATTCGACATCTTCTGAACAAATGAGCAATGAAACGGTGTCTGCAGATGCCGGAGTTCAAAAGCAAGCCGCGGATCCTCCCAAAACTCGTAAAAGAAGCACAAAGGTGTCCGCAGGAAAGACTGCTGCGGCGCTTGCTAAAAATGCAGCGAGCAGTGCGGTTCTTGAAAATGACGATCTCGATTTGCAGAATCTTCTTTTGCAAGTCGATCAAATGCTCACTGAGATGACTCAATCTAAGTGGCTTTCGTCCGAGTGGCCCAGTCTTGAAATTGACTTTGGACCCGATGGTTCAATTAAGAAATAGCTGAACCATGTTTCAATCTGATGCTGGAAAAATAGCGTTCGCTTTGTTCAAAGCCGCTGTTTTTCTGGCGATTGGAACTATGATTGGATTTTTTCTTGGGCTCGCTTATGCAGCTCATTTATATGGAACACCGCCGGTGGTGACACAGCTTCAAGGATGGATTGCCGGAGATTCGTTGTATGAAGCTCCTCTTCCGGTAGATGAGGGAAATCTGATGAGCTCGCCTGTTGCGATTATTCCCAAAATTGGAGCTTGTGTCGGGTTCGCGATTGCGGCTTCAGTATTATCCACCTCTGTTGTATTGCGCTTCATGGCGAGCGCGGTTCGCAATAAAAAAGTGGATGGTTCTGAAGAAGAAGCTAATGGACCGGCTAGCGGAACGGATGATCTATGAAGTCCCTTTAAGACCAAGCTTAGCTTTTTGAAACAGGATGCCGTTCTCGGTGAGCTTGCCATGCCAAAGTTCTATAATGTCATTCGTATTCTGAGGAAAACAAATGCGTCGCTTGAATTCTCTGGCGTTGGTTTCGATATTGGCGCTCTCCGTATTCTTGGCTAGCGGTGAGCAATCCGCAGCCGCGTGGAAAGTTCCGCGCCCGAAAATGCCCCATCCGCTGGCCAAGAAAGACAATCAGTCGCAAGCAAGCACTGCTGCTGAGAATAAGTCGGCAGAAAGTAAACCACAGGCTGCTGACGACTCAGGCGCTGCGAAGCAAACCGAAACGAACGAACCAACGAAAGGCGACAAAGGTAAAGCTAATATGGCGGAAAGAATTGGCGTAAACGATCACGCACCGGATGTTGCTCTTCCGGACCAAAATGGAAAAACTATTTCATTGAAAGAATTCCGTGGGAAGCAGGTCGTCGTTCTCTACTTCTATCCAAAAGACAACACTTCGGTTTGTACAGCTGAAGCCTGCACGTTCAGAGATAGCTATGAATCGTTCAAAGAACTGGGTGCCGAGGTTATCGGTGTCAGCGGAGACTCAGTGAAATCACACAAGGATTTTTCCTCCAAGCACCAGCTTCCTTTCCCAATTTTGTCTGACTCGGGAAACATGGCTAGAAAAGCATTTGGCGTGCCAAACACTGCTGGTCTTTTACCTGGCAGAGTGACATACGTTATTGATAAAGAAGGTGTTGTTCGTTATGTGTTTAACTCGATGCTTGACGGAGCAAAGCACGTAACTGAAGCAATGCGCATTGTCAAAGAACTCCAGAAAGCACCAAGCTGAGAAGCCCTATGGAACTGGCGCTAAATTTAGGGGCGTCTCATGGGCGCCCCTTGCTTCATTGCTCTGAGCTTGCAGCTTTCAGGGACATTTGTCCGGTTTTTTTCAGCGATATTTAGCCGCGCTTTCCAATGGTTAACCCATATTCGAAAAAAAATGGCGACGTTCGAACTTTGTTTAGATTCTTGCTTTAGCCTTTATCCCAAGCAAGGATTCTTTGGGGAGAGTGGTGATGGGATTGGAAAATGTAACTGGAGTTTTTGAAACTACGCAGGAAGCCCTTAAACCAGGAGACATTCTTGCTCATGATGTCTACTCGATTGCGCAAGTCGGCGCACGATGCGGAGATTCAGTCAAAACTGCTGAGCAAAATATCCGAAAGCCGTTGCCAGTTCTATCTGTTACGCAAGAGTGCAATCAAAAGGGCGATGAAAACAAAGGAGACGTTCCGCAGCCACCAAAGCCGAAACTGCTCGCCGCTGAGATCCAAGAAATGCTGCTCAAGCATGAAGACATGTTTGAAAAGCTCGAGCATCCTGACGGAAGCCTAGTTCGAACCGGAGCTGGCCATAAAATTGATCAACTCACTCATTGGAAGCTGGAAACTTCGAAGAAAAGAGATGACCGGACGCAAGATGTCACAATATCGATGATTCCCAAAGAATTGGGTAAACTGACAGAAAACGGGCATCTGACAGTAAAAGGTCCTGACATTAAGAGCGGTGAGCTGAAATCACCTGTTTGTACAATTGAGTCAAGCGACAAGGGAGAGTTGATATTTTCACGACCAAATAAGAGTAATCTCAAAGCCGATAAAAATGATTGGGACCACATACCCTTGAAGAAAGCCAGTCTTGACGAGAGAAGTGGCGTTATTACGTTAGAACCTAGTGATGAATTCAAAAAACTCCATCCAGAAACCCCAGATATCATAAGACTCAATCCAGATGGCAGTTATCTTGAATCAAAGCGCTTCAGCTACGATCCACACATGATAAAAGTTAATCTCGATGGCAAAGGTATCTGGATTTGTCTGCCTGCCTGTGAAATTGACGGCACAAGATTAGGGGGGCGCGCCCGAACGACCAATATCGTTGAGGTTCCCACTCTCATGCACGATGCGAGCGGCAACACATTTCAATACACTTGGGATGAAGAAAATATAGATCCTGAAAAGCCTAAAAGCGTGACTTTCAACGGACCTGCAACTGAAAACAAAGAGGTGTTGTATAAAAAATCTTCGGGTGGATACAATCTCTTTATTGACGGACACGATGTGCCGTCGACAACAAGTGTGAGCTTCAGCGGAGGTCCCATTGGCATTTCAGGCTATTTCCAGTCAGGTGCACAGATCAAAGTGTCGAAAGACGGAGTGCTACAAATAGGGTATGAAAATGGAACAATAGATTCTTGCTTTAATGGTGATGACCTGGTCGAAACCTACAATCCTGATGGTACAAGGGAACGTAAACTTCGAAACGAACACAGGCTCTATGGTAAGAATGGAAATCTATTGGATTCCAAAGAAGAGAAAGAGAATTCTCAAACAGTAGAGAGAAAGGAGACTCTACCCTCATGGCACCGAAGCGGATGGAGTCACCGGTTCGATTGAAGTAGTTCTGTGAATTACAGGTGAGCCACTTTGGGGACTTTGTGTAGGGGCGACGCCATGCGTCGCCCGGGAGTCAATCTTTCGGCTTATTTCTTTTCAGCGCAGAGTTCTTCTAAAACTTCGTGCATCAGCTTGATGCTTTCTTTGTAATAAGCAGTCTGTATCCGCTCGTCTTTTCCGTGCATTGTGGCAAGGTGCGTGGGGTCGGCGCGAAACGGGACGAAGCCGTAAGAGATAATGCCAATATCGCGGAACCAGTGTGAGTCAGTGAACCATGGCATTACCATAGGCACCACTGGAACACCCGGCAGATTCTTGCCTATTACCTTTGTGATGGCGCGGAAACAGTCGGTATCATAAGGTGATGCATCTGTATGCACCCAGTCCAGTACTCCGACTTCAACAGACGGATCCTTCATTGTTTCCTTAACACTGCTAATGAATGTATCCTTGGAGACGCCGGGAAGAATGCGGCAATCAAGTTCAGCATAAGCTTCCGCTGGGATTACGTTCGTTTTGTATCCTGACTTCAAAACAGTTGGGGATATCGTATTGCGCAGCATTGCCGATGTGAATTTATCCTTGAGAATGTCCTGGTACAAATCAGGCTTCTTGACGGATTCGTCGATGTTTGCAAAGGCAGATTTGTAGGGCTCGCCAACGGTCGGACTGATTCGCTTGAAATATTCTCGCACCGCTGGCAGTATCATGGGCTTTGGTGGATTCTCTACAATTCGATTGAGTGATTTCACCAATCTGTTAACCGACGAATCAGGCATTGGCATGGAGGCGTGTCCTGCATCACCCTTTGCAGTTAGGCTGAGCCAGAGCACTGATTTCTCAGAAATAGCAACTCCACAGTAACGCGGTTTGCCATCTTCCGCAGTATCAATGAAAGCACCTTCATTGAATAAAAATTCTGCATCTTTTACAAGATCTGCATGGTTCTTCACGAACCAGTTGGCGCCGGCGTTACCGCCAACTTCCTCGTCTGGAGTCGCTACAAAAATGATATCGCGATCAAGTATTTTTCCGGAACGTTTGAACATCAGCATGGACTCGAGCTCTGTAATGCCCATGCCTTTCATATCAATAGTTCCACGACCCCATATTTCTCCATCTACTTCTTCGCCGCCAAATGGATTGTGCTTCCAATCGGATGCCTGGGCCGGCACAACGTCAATGTGATTTAAAAGAACAACTGCCTTCTTTTTGCCGTTGCCTTTCAAACGTGCGTATACGCAAGCTCTGCCTGGAGCCGTTTCCAACAATTTTGCCTCGATGCCATTGTCGTTTAGTATTTTGGCCAGGTATGCCGCGCCTTTTGCCTCATTTCCTGGAGGATTTGTAGTGTCAATTTTCAGATACTCTTTAAGAAGGCTTATCGCTTCATCTTGTGCATGCTGAAGATCATTACCGCCGGTGGCGCCAACTGCGGCTTGAGTGGAAGGCAAGTTTATGCAAAAGCTTGCCGCCAGGCAGGCTGCTGCAGTTATTCGTAAAGCGGCCTTATGAATTTTTCTTGCCAGCATGCCAAATCTCCATTTCTAAAATACTCGACTATTTTTATCAGACCCAGCGAGCCCAGACTGGCGGTCTTGAGAGGAAGACCTCGCCAACCGGACGCTGATGATGGTCAAGTTTATAACCAATCGCAGAATTGAGAACAGGTGCCCGTCGGTCTGTCGAGCCGGGCAAGAGCTCTGCATCATTGCTGTGCAAGCATCGGCAGCCCGGGGAGCTTCAAGTTAATGAAGCAAATTAAAGCAGCGTTGTATGCCCGGCACCGTGGTAGAAGGTATGTGGGGGCTCCGCTTTACGCCCCTGACAATGGGGTGACTTCAGACTAGATGGCCGAAACAAGCACTGGAATTAAGAAACGAATTGGCGATTTGCTCCTGGCTGCCGGGGTGATTAAGCCCGAGCATCTTCCTACCGGGCTGGCAGAGGCTGATAAATTCCAACTTCGCCTGGGCGAAATGCTTGTCATGTTGCGATTCATGTCTACTGAAGATTTGACCAACGTTCTGCAAGCCCAACAAATGCTGGATAACGGGCAGATTGACGAGGATATGGCCATCGCCGCGCTCCGGCAGGCCATGGTCGATAAGCTCGAGTTCGAAGACGCCATCGATAGAGTCAAAGAACTAGAGGCGAGTTCCCTTGATGCGAAGAAAGCTCGCGTGCAGAAGCTGATTGAATCAATTGCCGAAATTGAGAAAGCTTTTGGGCCGTCGCACAGAGAAATCACGGGGCCGCTGCTCGAGTTGGGCGATACCTATATGCAGCTTTTCCAGGACGATGAGGCCGAGAAAGCTTTTCTTAGAGGGCTGGTGATAAGCGAAAACTCTTTCGGCAAAAGCAACCTCAAACTTAGCGTCAATTTAAGCCGACTTATCGACATTTACATTCCGAAAAAGCGATATTCAGACGCAGAGCCGCTGGCCTGGCGCCTTATGCAGATTACGCAGGAACATCTTGGGGCCGAACACATAGAGACAGCTCATGCCTTCCAAAGGCTGGCAAAAGTTCTTGAATATCAGGGCCGGCTTGTTGAAGCTGAGCAATTCTATCTGTCTGCACTTCGCATCAAAGAAAAGAAATTTGGACCTGACCATCCGGAACTTGTTGATCATCTGCGGCAAATGGCTTCTTTCTGGAGCAAGCAGGGACGTAAAAGTGAAAAGAAGCGTATTGGAGATATCCTTTGCGAAGCGGGCTTGCTTACTCAGGCACAGTTGCAGGAGGCTGCTCAGCAAGCGCAGAAATCCGGAATTCCTCTTGGACAATATCTTCTTACTATTGATACAGTGTCACCAGAAGTGGTGCGTGCCGGACTGCAAGCACAACTGCTCATTGGCGATGGAGTTGTGCCTGCAGAACTTGCAATTAAGGCGCTTCGCATTTGCGCTAAACAGAATATTGCGCTTGACGAGGCCCTGGAGTACATCGGCTGGCAGCCAGAAAAGCTCAGTACAACGGAGTTGAAAACGCTCATTGGGGATGCCGACTCGCTGATCACGGCAGAGCGAACACTTGGTTCAGATCACTGTGGAGTTGCTGTCGTTTGCATGAAGCTCGGCGAAAACTATATGAGCCAGAAGCGCTATGCGGAAGCCGAAATGAACTTCAAACGCGCACTCGGCATTCTCGAAAAGTTCTTTGGACCCAAAGACGTGGAAGTTGCTGCTTGTCTCTTCAAACTTTGCGATCTGTATTTCAAGCAAGGTAAATTTGCAGAAGCTGAGCAATACATCTGGCGCACCCTTGAGATTCAGCAGCAAGGGCTGGGCAGCGATCATATAGAAGTAGCACTGACGCTTGAACTTCTGGCTGATCTTAAAGGAAAGCAAGCTAGTTTCGAACAAGCCGAAATGTTTTTCCGTTCCGCTCTTGGCATAAAAGAGAAACTTTTCGGAAAAGATAGCCCAAAACTGATGAGTGTGCTGGAAAGAGCCGCGGACATTTACGCACAACTAGGCAGGCCGGAAGATTCTATTCCATATTATGTTCGCCTTGTGCGGATGAAACAAAATATGGGAGACAAGCAGACCGTCGAAGTCGCAAAGCTCTTGGATAAATTGGGGCGGCTTTACGATAAACGTGGCGATCATGTAAATGCGATCGACCCATACTCTCTGTCATTAGAAATCTACGAAAGTAACTTTGGCGCCCAACATTTGGAGGTGGCGGGAGCGCTTGAGCGATTAGCTGCAACCATGCGCAAAGCAGACAAAGCTGACGAGGCAAGCAAGCTCGAGACGCGAGCTAAGAGCATCAGGGCTTCTCAAAGCCAGTGAACCAGGAAGGTAGGGGACAATGAGCACGACTGCAGAGCAAAATCGCCATATCGCAGAGTTCCTGAAAAATCATTCGATTTTTCAGGTTCTGGAAATGCCTGTGCTTGAAAGCTTGAGTGCTTTGTTTAACGAGATAGTTTGTGGACCCGGACATCTGATATTCAAGGAAGGCGACAAGTCCGATGGAATGTATGTGGTCAAATCCGGAAGCGTGGCCGTTCTCAAAAGCAGCGAATCAGGCCCCTCGAAAGTGCTGGCTTACTTAACCGCCGGTGAGTGCTTCGGAGAAATGGCCGAGCTGAATGAAACCGGAAGAACCGCCACAATTCGCGTTCCGGAAGAAGCCACAGTATTGCGCTTGCCTACAGCCGCATTGCGTGAAATTACACGTAAGTTTCCAGCAATTACAGACAAAATTGCGGACATAATCAACCGACGTGAGGCTGCCAGCACAAAGTTCAAACCTCCAGGATTGCAGGGCAATCTCGCCTTCTTTGATTTGCCTACCGTCATTCAAACTGTCGCCGGTTCACGGCAAGACGGAATACTTTCGCTCTTCGGACAGGGGCGAACAGTTGGCCGCGTGGTGCTGCGTAAATCAATGATCGCCTCAGCAAATTTCGATCATCTCCGCGGTGAATATGCTCTATATGAGTTGATGAACAGCTCAGATCCACTGGACTTTACCTTTGAGCCCGTCGAGACTGACGAGTCGCAAGTTGATGCAGAACTCGCTCGTCGCCCACCGCATATGCTTTTAATCGAAGGCGCGCGTAGAGCTGATGAATTGCCTAAACTTTTGAAAAACGTGGGTTGGCCAAGTTCTCTATATTCACAGCAAAAAACCGTTCCCGATCTTAATGCGTTTGGTCCAGAACGGCGTGATTTGGTGCGAAAGTTGTGGAACCTCATTGAAATGGGCTGTAATTGCAACTCCATATGCAGGCAGCTTCCATATGATCGCTATGCTGTTTGCACGATTCTTGATGAGATGATCAATCAAAAATGGATTAACAAAGAAGCCGGTCCAAGTGTAACTGAAGAGCTTCGCAGACGCACGGGGCAGTTTACAAAGCCGAGCCTGCAAGATCTGAAAGCGTTCGCTGAAGGCAAGGTAAAACAAACTTCTTCCCTGGAAAGCCCTTTCGAGTTGGTAAGAGTAATCAACTCGCTAAATGGCATGACTACTAATATGGGACAGCTCTACGGCAAGGTTGAAGTGCGTATGCTATTGCAGGAAGCGCTTGCCAAAGTTAGCAAGATTTTTCCTGTACTTGCAGGCTTGAAGGTTCATATTGATAGCCCCTGTCTGGATATGCGCAGCGCCAGTGCTGAGTTTTCCAACTCACCCGACTCAATAGCAGGTTTACTTTTGTTGGGAAATTATCTAATGGACCTGCTTGTCAAAATGCAAAATTTGAAATAATAGCGCATGGTTTCGAGTTCTGACCCAAGCAAGTTTCTCGCCGCATAAGCCGGCATAAAAGAAAGGACATTTGCCGATGAGTTATTCCATGTTCCAGGCACCGGCACTCTCGTTTTTTAATAAGGACTTTTACAAATCAATCGGGCGAGAAAAGAATGGCACTGGTTTGCTCTATCTGTTCGTCATAGTGGCGGCGGCCTCGCTTCTCAGTACTTGTTTCGCCTGTGTCTATCTCTATATGGACATCAAGTCTCCTCGCGTTACTGAAATTGCAAAACTGATTCCAGAAATAAGGATCAAAGATGGGCATCTGAGTATGGATAAGCCGAGTCCGTATGTGCTCACGCTTGATCAGGCCGGTAGTTCGGACAAAGTGAATCTGGTTTTTGATCCAGAGGGTAAGAGTTCATGGTCGGAAGGTCAATTTCTTTTCCGAGAAGATGGACTTATGACTGATGGTAAAGAAGAGGGTATGCTCCGCTGGAAGTCACTTATTCCCTTTATGGGAAATGATTTTAAGACAGGTCCGTCTAGCTTTCAGGACTTGCTGGCGAAAGCCATTCCCTGGTTTTTCGGGCTGGGTATTTTGGCTATCCCATTCATCTATCTCGGGCATATTTTCGTTCTTATGATTTACGCTCTGGTTGGGTTGATTATGGATAAAAGTAAGCTGGGCTTTGGCACTGCTATGCGAGTCGCTGCTGTGGCGATGACACCATCTATAGTGCTCGATGCGCTTTTCCATGCTGCTCATCTTGGCATAGTAGTAGCCTTGTGGTTCCTTGTGTCTATTCCGTTGAGTCTGGGTTATCTCTTTTTTGGCTATTCTGCAATTAACTCGGCTGAATCTTCACAGCAGAGCTAGTTTCGCCTGACGAAGATCGCGCGTGAGCTCCCGGTGTCAATTTAAAACGAAAGGAGTGCCTATTCAGCACTCCTTTCGTTGGCTCTGTTAAAACTCGATTATGCTGGAGGAGCTGGCGGTGTGCCACCTGCTGGTCCGACCGGAGCTGGACCGCAATGACGGCGATGATGACCGTGCTTTCCTTTGAAGCCACCAGCACCAAACACTTCGCGTTGCAATGCTTTATGGCGAATTTTTTGCTTTTGATCTGGTGTCAATAGTGCCAGAGTATCAAGCCTCATGTTCAGTTTTGCATTGGACAAATCTGTTTTGATGCTGTTGATCTTGTTTTGAATATCCAGAACTTGCGATTTATCTACTTTTTCTTGAGTCATGAGATCTTTCTGTTGACGCATCAGCGAGCGCAATTGCACAACCTTGCTTCCCGCCGCATCACTGAACTCGTTGCGCAGTTTAGCTATTTTTTCCAGCTGATCATCACTTAGTGAAAGTCCAGCTTGCGCTCCGCTTCCAACTCCAACTGCAATAGATTCTTCTGGAGCTGCGATGCCCGGCGCAATCAATGCCAGGTTGTCTGTCGCATCCATTGTTTGTGTCGGAGCGGTAGCACTGTCTGTAGTGTCACCCAATTCTTGTGCGAACACGGGGCAAGTCAAAGCGCTAATAACGGTAAGACTGGAAAATAATTTCTTCATATGGACAAATCCTTTACTTATTGGAAGCTCTGCCCGAAACTTGCGGCCGCGAATTTCGTTATCTGAATTACTTAACGTCAGAGCATGGAAAAAAGTTCAAAATTTTCTGCAAGAAAAAGATTAAAATCTCTCACCCTTCTGAATGCCTGTATTTGCGTGCAGAGGCCGTGTCTGGCATTGACGCCTGGAGGAGCCGCAGACCTTTAGCCGCATCCAGACTCCACACCCAGATCCACACAGACCCGACAGCCAGACCGACACCCACACCCACCTGCTGCCGTTGAGACGTTCAATTAACTCAAACAAAAGCAAAACGGAAGACCTTAGTCTCCCGTTTACTAATTGCCGATTTCTATCGAACAGCTAATTTTCTAATGATTACTCTTCGTCGTCTGAGTATTCGTCCCAGTTGTCTCCTTCGTCTTCAGATGCATTGCAGGCTGCGACGAAGAACTTTGTAGCAACTTTGGCGGCAACATCGGGAGAAACACCCACTTCTTTGAGTGTTTTTACCCAGTAAACAATTTCATTCAGCATTGTACGGTCTAAGCTAGTTTCTGGCTCAACAACGGTGTTGGGCATGGTGAGATCCTCTTGGCGGCGGTGTGAAACGTTGAGCACTTATTCTACATCATCTCTCCAAATTAGATCTCTGGTTTAGCCTTAGATCCGCTCAACAAGCCGCCCGAATTAACTAGCGCATGGGAAAGAAGATTTATTGATTTCAATTCTTGACGTAAATCTGCTTAACAAGACTGGCTATAACAGCAGATTTTGCTCCTGAATTTTTCTCATTGAATTTATCTTTGTTTTTTTTGAGCAATGTATCTATTCAAATGAATAGTAAGTGATCTGCCGTCGGTTTCTTCGATAGCACTCTGGATGTGCGTTTTGCGTGCTCGCCTTTTCGAGCGGAGACATAATTCTGCAAAAGGCCATTCCTTTATATGTGTTCTTTTGGCAGCAAAATGAGACTAAGAAGTGGGTGTTTGCTTCTTGCTTTTTTATGGATTTCTTGCTTTCAAGCTGGCAAGCTGATTTACAGCTGCATCGTGATAAAAGCCAGCTATGGCCCCAGTGCTGTTTCGCTTGCAATCCTCGAAACTCCTGATGGCTTCCCGTGGATTGTTCATTGCCAGTGCATCGATGCCCAGTTCAAATTGCAGGCAGCTTACGCACAAATCACGTTCATCCGCCTGCATTTGTTTGCATTGCTCCAGAACTTGCTTGTGCTGGATTTGTGCTGTTCCCGGATTCTTGTCAATTCGATCGGCGCTGGCAGCGTAACAAGCGAAAATAAGATTAAGAGTTCTCGGAATACCGCTGCTTTCTCGAGACAAATCCTTTCTTAGTTCAATTAGTGTTTCCTTCAAGCTTCTGGCTCTTTCGGGTGAGTTTGCTGCGCCCAGTATAGTGTGGAGGGTGAAAATGCAAGACCTGTAGGCATTGATTTTTTGTTCTGGAGCATTTGTTGAAGACATCTTTGCAAATGCTCTAGCCGCTTGTTTGAATGAATCCAGGCTCTTGGTAAATTCATTCAGAAATAAATAAGAGACCGCCAATCTGTCTCGGACATCGACGAAAGGTACATCAGCGACAGGAGCAATTTGACCGAGCATTTTTGCGCCGATTTCGATGTATTTTTCAGCATTTTTTTTGTCGTTGGCCCGAGCGTAAATTTCAGCTACTTGCAAATAGGCTGCCACCGAAGCCTGATTATTTCCCGTCCTTTGCTTGTGAATTCTTGCTGCTTCGAGAAACAGCTCAGATGCTTTATCATCGCGTTTTTCTATCTTTGCCAGCATTCCGGCATCAGCAACGATCAAGGCATATTCCAGTGTATTTTTGTAAACGGGAGCCTTTATCGAGTTGTACATTTCGAAAGCTTTGTCCAGATATTTGTGGCAGTTTTGCAGCTGTCCGAGCCTCATCTCATTTTCGACTAGACGATGCATCTGGACAATATACAGAACTCTTTCGTCATCGGTCTTCAGAATTTGTTTCAGACCTTCAGTATCGGATTCATAGAGCTTGTCTGCCTCAGCAATTTTTCCTTGTTTTTCGAGTTCTGTTGCTACTTCTGTTGAATAATCCCAGCGGCGTTTGCTCGAATACATTTTTTCAATTTCCATTCGCTCTCTATAGCACCACTCCGCTGCTTCATGCTTGCCTGCGTTGGAGAGCTGTAATGCCGTATTTTTCAAATCTTGGTCTACCAGGGGAAAATCGGACGGAAGTTTGCAAGATTTGCATTTGAGAAGGTTGAAGCTTTCCTCGAACTCTTTGTTCTTTTTAAGCGCTGCCGATGCAACCAATCGGGAACGAAGCAGCAGCCACCCGTTTTTGTTCCACTTCTGATCTAATTTCTCCGCTTGATTAAAGCATTCAATTGCTTTAGCTGCTTGTTTTCGGAACTGCTCAATATAAGCCCGCCTGTACAAGATATCTTCCATTACAAAGTCTCGGTCTTCAGAAGGTGGATATGCATTCGCAATTTCTTCACGCAGATCTGATACCGCTAATGCATTATCAAGATTCAGCTGTGCCATGCAAACGTCTTCGTAAGAACGAAATAGTTTTTCTAAGTAAACTAAGTCAAGCGAGATAATCCTCCTAGTTCGGCAGAGTTCCCTGAAATCATCCCTGATCAGGCCGAATGCTCTGTTCGCATCCTCGACATGATCAAATACAAGCAATTCGTTGCACATGCGAAGATAAGTAAGAACAAAATCTAAATGCCCGGCGTTCAGCTCAGCCTTGGTAATCTGTGAAAATGAACTCAGCTCGGCATTGAAAGCTTTAGCGTCGTCATTTTGAAATGCTGCGCTGAGCATCAATTTGTGCAAGAATTCACGGTAGTCGTCCGCTGACTTGAGACTTCTCTGCACGCCTGTTTTTCTAGTGGCGAACAAATGATAGAACATCTTTCGCCCGAAAGTGGCTGCATAAACATCAACGTCGTTTATTGTTTCAATTTGGACTCTGTTGTGGTGGCTGTCCAACCATTTTGCTATGTGTTTTTCTATTTCGTCCCCATTACCTCGGTCCTTTAATTGTTTGCACAGGCTGTTCAACTGGTGCCAGGTCATTTTGCTCGTATCTGTTTCTGCTTCAGTCTTCGTATATTGATTAAGGATGTCTGGTTTTTGTTTAAACAGGAATGTGCCAGCTGTTACAAGGAGCAGAACGATAGAGCTTAGTGCTCCAGCAACCCAGATGTTTAGTTTTGGGTTTAAGTTCTTGCCGGGTCTCTGACTCTCTTCGAAAGGCTCAAGTTTACTGAGCTCATTCTGCAGCTCGCTAAACGTCTGGTATCTATTTTCTTTCTGCTTAGACAGGCATTTCTCTATTATTTTTTGTATTTTCTTGAAGGCTGTTGAACTGGACGCCCGAGCTAAGGATGGTAGTTCGGCATTCACCTGCATATGCATTGTCTCCAGCGCATTGCTGCCTTCAAAGGGAGCTTTTCCTGCAAGCATTTCAAATAGCAAACAGCCAAATGAATAAATGTCTGAACTTTTGGATAATGCTTCTCCCCTGCACTGTTCGGGGCTCATATAGGAAGGCGTGCCCGCGATTCTTCCAGACGGAGTCATAGTTTCTACTCCGTTAAAAAAATCTGCGTCAAAAGTTTTTGAAAGCCCAAAATCGATAATTTTTGCACTTGCTGCATCGTTGTCTTTGATGATCATTACATTGTTGGCGTTGAGATCGCGATGCAGAACACCTTGTGAATGTGCATATTCCATTGCATTGCAGATTTGCAATGCAAGCGACAGAGCTTGATTGTAGTCTAGCGGCTCTCCACGAATGAATTGCTTTAACGATTGTCCTTCAAGAAGGTCCATCACCAGGTAGAAGAAATCATCTTGCCGTCCAAATGCCGAAATGGAAATGATGTTTGGATGTTTCAAACTCGAGAGAATCTTAGCTTCTTGCTGAAAGCGCTCAATCTTATGTACGTCTTTTGTTCGTAGAACTTTTACTGCCAGCTGAGTGCCGATGACCTCGTGACTGGCTTTATAGATCGTGCAAGAATTGCCTTCTCCAATTATTTCGAGAATCTTGAAACGGCTGCCCAGAACACAGCCTATAAGTGATTGCTGATGGTTGGGGTTATTGCTGCTCAGCTTTTGCTTTCCCGGATTTCTCTTTTAGATCTTCCAAAAGTTTTGTTGAAAATTCCTGGTTGGATTCTATGCTGATTACTTGCACCCGCATGTGGCGAAGCTCATCTTCCAGACTGTTGATGCGCTCTTTCATTTCTTGAATTTCACGAGCATTGCTTTTCTTCCCAGCAATACGATCGGCTATTGCAAGAAAAAGCGGTCGCACAAGAAGGCACGGCAGAGCCACGATTATCATCATAATAATCCCGACAGACCAGACTACTTCCATCTTTTCTTTTTTCCTATGAAAGTGAAGCCGGAATTCTGTCGGAGGAGAGTGCTTTCTCAATAGAAAGCAAGCGCAATTTTGTATTGCAACCACCGTATGCAGAAAAACCTGTCATGCTGCCATTCTTTCCTATGATGCGATGGCAGGGAACAATAATTGCCACAGGGTTTGTGCCAAGTGCTCTGCCGACGGCTCGTGTTGCAGCTGCAGAACCGATTCTTCTTGCAAGCTCGGAATAGGTGACGAGCTCTCCGGCAGCCAATTTTCTTGATTCTTCATATACTTTTCTGCTGAAATCACTGCATTGTGAAAGATCAAGTGGAATTCCGCTGAGGTCCTGGTTATTTCCTTCCAGATGCAACTGCAAAAGCTTAATTGCTTTTTGCACGAATGCAGGAGCTTCTGCCTGGATTGCATCGGGCAAACGTCTCTTGAGTGCAGCGATCGTTTTGCCTTCGCTTTCTTCGCTCAGCTGCAATGCACAAATGCCTGTTTCAGTCCAGGCAATTCCCAGTGGACCAATTGCAGTGTCAAAAGAAGTATAGAAAGTAGACATGAGTTTTGCCTCGCTGTACTGTTAGGTACTCGGCTACGCCTTTAGTAATGATAACTTATTTCGGCAAGCTCAACCTTAGCAGTAGCAATTAGTGTTGCAGAGCAGGTTCTGCCATCTAATTCAAGATGCAAACCTGGTCTTGCGAAATCTCACGGTTGAATTCAATCGTGCAAAGCCGAAAGCCGCCGCAATGCTTTATCGTGCCCCTGTTTGATTGCCTTTGCATACCACTTGGCTGCCATCTCGGTATTTTTCTCTACACCCTGTCCAAGTTCAAGCATATAGCCAACCCAGTACTGTGCATCGGCATGCCCTTCGTTGGCACATCGTTGCAGGCATTCGTAAGCAAAAGCAAAATTTGGCTCGACATCATCTCCTAATCGGAAGAGCATTCCCAGGCTGTAATATGCCTTGGAATAACCCTGATCGGCGGATTTACCCAGCCATGCTGCAACTGCCTGCATATTCTTAGGCGTGCCTTCACCTCTTGAAATTTTCAAAGCTAATTCATATTGCGCTTTCATGTGTCCCTGTTCTGCGGCACGATGCAACCAGCGAACAGATTCTCGGTGATCTAAGCCTACGCCCTCACCGTTGGCGTACATTCTGCCGATTACGAATTGCGCGGTGGGGTGGCCGTTTTCGGCTGCCATTCTGTAATAATGATACGCGTCTGCAATGTTTGGACTTACGCTCAGGTCACCTTGATGCAAAAGCAAGGCTAAATTGAATTGGGCAGTAACAAAGCCATTATCAGCAGCCATTTTGTAGAGCTGAGCTGCACGTCCCGGATCTCGCGATACTCCTGTGCCCTGGTGGTACATTAATGCCAGATTGAACTGCGATTGCAGGTGACCGGCTTCAGCAGCAAGATTATATAAATTGACTGCCTGCCCGAGGTCTTGAGCTATTCCACGTCCTTGATGATAAAGCAGCGCAAGATTGAATGCAGCTTCCACGTGCCCAGCTGAAGCTGCCTGTGCGTACCACTGAGCAGCTTTCATCAAATCAATCGGTACTCCCGTGCCATTCTCGTACATCAAGCCACAGCGAAACATCGCTTCGAGATGTTTTTCTTCTGCAGCTCTTAAATACCAGAACACAGCCTCGGCAAGATTTTGCGCTAATCCTTTGCCATGAAAATTCATCATTGCAAATTTGAACTGAGCGTCGGGATGCCCGCCTCGAGCCGCGAGTTCATACCACTGTGCCGCTTCTTGAATATTTGCTGCGATGCCACGTCCTATAAAAAGTGCTTCGGCCAGTTGGTATTGAGCAGCGTGATTACCCTGCTGAGCGGCTTCTCGTATGGACGCTAGCTGCAAGCAGCTCCTCCCCTCGGGGTTAGACAAGCTACTTATGCCCAGCTTATGCTTTTTTCAAAATTGGAGCGGGTAGCGGGAATCGAACCCGCGTGTACAGCTTGGAAGGCTGTCGTTCTACCATTGAACTACACCCGCACTGAGTTACATGTTAGCACATGGATATGCAGGATCCAATAAAACGCTATCTCATGCTTAAAATTGGCCTCGAAAAATTCTATGGAACGTTAAATTTGCGGCTCAGCAAAGGGGCGACGCACGGTCGATGGGGATCTGTTTGCGAGCCTGAGCGAGTCAGCGGCATCGGGGCTCCTACACATGATGGGAGCGCCTGAAAGGAGGCTCAATTATTTCCGACAGGATGCTGTCAAGCGATGCAGGTGGCGTGGAATGATGTTGGTATGGTACGTGAGCAGGCAAGCGGGAGCCGGAAACTCATGCCGAGGCCTAAAGTAGGCGATACCTTTCAGGAACGTTATCTGATTCATGCTGAGCTTGGTGCTGGGGGCATGGGCGCTGTTTATCGTGCTCTTCAAATTGATGCTGATCGTGAAGTTGCTTTGAAGTTCTTAAAAGCCGAAGAAAAGTACGACGACGAGACGATCAATCGTTTCTTCCGGGAGTTTAAGCTGCTGTCGCGAGTCTCTCATCCGAACATTGTCACGATTTACGGCATGGCGCTTGATGATGATGATGTGCCCTTTGCGATTTGTGAGTTTCTCGAAGGTACTAATCTCAAAAAAGTCCTTTCCAAAGAGAATCATTTGTCCTGGCAGCGAACGGTTAAAATTGCTTTGCAAATTTGTGAGGCAATGCAGTACGCGCATGAATCAGGCATAGTTCATCGCGATCTCAAGCCTGAAAACGTCATGTTGCTTGATAAACCGGAGGCCGATTTTGTCAAAATCGTAGACTTTGGTTTATCGAGAATATTTTTTGATAACTATGAAGAGTCAAGAAAAATCACGGTAACAGGGCAGCTCGTAGGTACGGCAAATTACATGAGCCCTGAGCTCATAAGCAAGAAAGCTGATGCACGCAGTGATGTGTACTCACTTGGTTGCATGATATTTGAAATGCTTGCGGGCGAATTTCTCTTCGACGCTGATACCGCAGTTGGTGTTGTATACAAACATTGCAACGAAGATGCCCGTGCCCGATTTTCCGTCATCAAAACCGCTGTACCCAAAAAGCTTCTGGACGTGCTCGCCAGAACGCTGCATAAAGATCCAGATCAGCGTTATCAATCAATGAAAGAACTTTCCCGGGATTTGCAGGAACTGCGCGAAAATCCGATGGAGCTTGCTCCAGTAAAAGTCTCGCGTGTGCTTTTCAACAAGACAAGTAAGCTTGCGCTTGCCGTCGGCGTTGTAGCGGTGCTTGCCGGTCTGGGTATTGGCTTCGTTATATTGCAGGTAAAGCAACGCAATCCAGAAAAAAATTCGTTCAAACTCGGTTCTACGAATATGGCAAAAAAGGCTTCTGCCATGCTCTTGATTCTTGCTAAAACGCAAGATGAGCTCGAGCGAAAACGACTCGCCGAAGATTGGCTGGCAAAACATGCCAGCGCCAGTGCTGAAGAAAAAATCATGATTTTGGAGGACCTTTTCAGGACTGAAATCGCTTTGAAAAATGGAACAGTCGCCTTGAATCTTTTGCAAAAGATTCAAGAGCTCTTGCCTGATCTGGACGAGGCTATTTACGAGCAGGCTGCGCTTAAAAACAGAATGTTTTACAACCTCGCTGTGGCACACGCAGCAAAAGGCGATAACTCCGGAGCCATTAAGCAAGCAGTCAAAGGATTGCGAATGTTCTTAAAGATGGACGGGGAACGTCCAATGGTGGAGACTCAGGGCAATTTACGAGTTCTTCTTTTTTGCGGTGATTACTTAGAAGGCGTCGAGCTGGCGACTAAGTTTCTGGCTAAAATTGAGCCTTATTTAGGCACCGACAGGCAGATGGAAACTCGCTTTTTGATGAACCTTGCTGATTTGCAAATCGGCCAGGGCGCTGTTGAAGATGCGAAGAAGAACTATGAAAAAGCTGTTGGATTGGCTCCAGAAATCCAAGAAAAAGATGGACAAATACATCGCCTCACCGGTGTAGAGTTAACTGATAGGCGATTCATTGGCGCTGGTAAAGATATTGGATTGCCTTACATTTTCCTGGGTGAGCGCATGTACTACCTTGAGCCGGCACGAGGGAAGGAGTTATTCAGCTCCGGAGTACAACTGGTCCAGGAAGAACAAAAAGCCACGGTTCGCAACGGACAAGAGCAAATCAGCAGAGCCTACAGAACTCAACGTTTGAAGCCGCTTGTCTGGATTAATCTTTCAAACATAAGCGACGAGCTGGAGCTTCCGCAGCTGGCTGAGCGTTGTGCAATTATGGCAACTAAGGCCGTAAGCGCGGCCAACGAGCTGCGGCGTCCGCTTTTATCCTTTCTTTCCTATAAAACTCTTGCGAAGTGCCATGCCTCAAATGGCAAATTTGACGAAGCACTTTTAGAGATCAAAAATGCGGTGAATGCTGCGGACAGTTTCCCCAAGGTTCATCATGTGCGTTTCTACGCAGAACTTGCCGAAATTTCCGTTCAGTGCAAAAACAAAGATTACGCCGAAGAGTTGCTCGCTAAGTCTCAAAAACTCAATGGCGTGTACAACTTAACGGACACACAAAGTCAGCTTGCTATTGCAAGAACTCTTGAGGCATTGTCCAGACCAAAAGAAGCTAAGCCGTATTGGGACAGAGCATGGAACTCAGCCCATGAACTTGCTTCTTTCGATCAGTTGAATGAGCTTTCCTGGCGCCTCGGAAATACCCCTGAAGAATCTATCAATCCCGTTAGAATTGCTGATCCACCAAAAGTTGGTCTGGTTTTTCTCGTAGATGGACTTTTGAAATATGGATATATTCAAAGAGCTGTCGAGGCTATCGAAACCAGCAAGCATGCCGACGAGCGACTAGCTAGAGCCTTATGTTTGTTCGAATTGGCGAAGGTTTATGAGCGCGACGGAAAGTTCAGGCAGGCGAAAGAATGCCTTCTGAAAGCCCACGAGATTTTCTTGAGCTCGCCAAAAGATCCAGAGTATATGCGCGGAATTCCTTTGAATTTGCGATGCAAACTATTGCTGTCGCAACTCAGCCAAAAGCAGTCGTGAGAACGCCTTCAGGTGTACATTCTTGACAGTTTGTTTAGACCTTTCTGATATCTGTTGTCAATTTCACAAATCTGCTTGTTAAGAAGCGGTTATTGATGATAACGTACGGACTTGGGGCTTGTATCACAGAATATGAGCTTTTGGTTAACAGCTCCGCAAGGCAGATGATAGTATAGGATTTCCTTGTAATGAACACGATCCAGCGGCTTCAGTGGATGAACGAATCGAGTTCCAGTGCGAATAACTCAAGAATTGAGCAAGTCTCAGTTCCAAAAAGATTGGTGCCTCCGCACATCGAGGCACTTAACGCATATCAGCCTGGACGCCCTGCTGATGCGCTCAAAGCAGAGCTGGGTATCGATCGATTCATCAATCTTGCGTCAAATGAAAACCCGCTTGGTCCGCCGAAGAGTGCGCTTGATGCCATGCGTGCGGCCATGCAAGAGGTTAATCGCTATCCGGAGTCGGGTGGTTTCAAACTGCGTGAGACGCTGGCTGAAGTATATAGAGTCAAGCCGGAGAATGTTGTTGTCGGCAGCGGTTCTGAGAGCATTATGGCAAACATCGTTCGTGCCTTTTTGCATGGCGATGATGAAGTCGTTACATCTGAAGGAACCTTTATTGGAATTTATGTACTTGTGAATTCGCAGGGCGTGAAGCTTGTGAAAGTTCCGCTGAAAAATTACAAGTTCGACCTCGATGGAATTGCTGAGGCTGTTACTGAAAAAACCAAGCTGGTCTATTTGTGCAATCCAAACAATCCCACTGGCACCATGTTCTCTCGCGAAGAATTCGAATCATTCATCAAGAAAGTTCCTGACCATGTTTTGGTAATTCTCGACGAAGCGTATTTTGAATTCACAATGGGAATTGCAGAATTCCCTGATTCAATGACCTATCGTTATGACAATGTGCTGACATTGCGCTCGTTTTCAAAAGCCTACGCAATGGCTGGCTTGCGCGTTGGATATGGCATGGGCCATGAATATTTGATCAATTACGTAAATAAGGTGAAATTACCGTTCGAACCCAATAGTTTGGCTCAAGTCGCTGCTACCGCCGCAATCAAAGACACCACTTATCTTGGTGGCGTGCTTGAGAATAATGACGAGGGCATGCGCTATCTGACGAATGAATTTGAGCATGAAGGCTGGGAATATGTGCCATCTTCGACAAATTTCATCATGCTGCCTACTGAAAGCCCAGAGAAGGTCAAACGAATTCACGAAGCTCTCTTGCGTGAAGGTGTCGCAATTCGTCCGCTTGTAGCCTTCGGTTTGCCGCATTGCTTCCGCATTACGATCGGGCTTCCGGATGAAAACGAAGCCTGCGTGAAAGCGCTGAAGAAAGTGATGTAAGCTTGCGAGTCGCCGGGTGAGCAACTGGGAATAATAGGCTCAGGTAGCCCTTGGGGGATTTATGTCGGAGGATGACACTCGCAACGCGCGAAAGCGCAAGCGGACAAGCGCGAGTAAGCGCTTTGTCGCTCCGGACAATATTCCCGTTCAAGATGCATGGATAGGGGCGCCACCGAAAGCAAGAAATGATCTTCCGGCTTCTGAGAAGCCGCAGGCAGGTGCTCCGCCTGCTAAGCCTTCGCTGCCACAGGGACAGGCTCCAGTGCAGGGACCGATGGGTCAAGCGGGCCGTGCCACGCAAACGGGGCTGCCTCGGGGAGGAGTGGCGCCCGGGCAGCAGCCCGGTATGACGCAGGGGCAACCAGCAGGGCTGGGCCAGGGCCAGGTGGGGCCTTCTGGGCGCATGACCCAGACGGGGATGCCGCAGGGCGGGCGGATGCCAGGACCGCTGCAGTGGCCACCGCAACCGGGGATTCCCGGACCGCAAGTAGGACAAGGGCAGCCAGGTGTAATTCCAGCACAGCAAAGACCAGTTCCGCAGCCTTGGCCGCAGCAGCAGCCGGGGATGCCCGGACCCCAGGGATTGCTGGGACCGCAAGGGCTGCCGCTGCAGCCAGGAATGCCGGGTCAACAAGGCCTGCCGCAGCAGCCAGGAATGCCAGGTCCGCAAGGTGTGCCGGGACAGGTAGGAATGCCGCAGCAAGCGGGAATGAAACCGAATCCGGGGATGGCGGGCGTGCGTCCGCAAGGACAAATGATGCCCGGCCAGCCGGGAATGGGACCTCAAGGACAAATGATGCCCGGGCAGCCAGGAATGGGACCGCAAGGACAAATGATACCCGGTCAGCCAGGAATGGGACCTCAAGGACAAATGATACCCGGTCAGCCAGGAATGGGACCTCAAGGACAAATGATGCCCGGGCAGCCAGGAATGGGACCGCAAGGACAAATGATACCCGGTCAGCCAGGAATGGGACCGCAAGGGCAAATTATTCCCGGCCAGCCGGGAATGGGCCCGCAAGGACAAATGATTCCCGGGCAGCCGGGAATGGGACCGCAAGGACAAATGATGCCCGGGCAGCCGGGAATGGGACCGCAAGGACAAATGATGCCCGGGCAGCCAGGAATGGGACCGCAAGGGCAAATGATTCCCGGGCAGCCGGGAATGGGACCGCAAGGATATATGATGCCGGGGCAGCCAGGAATGGGCCCGCAAGGACAAATGATTCCCGGGCAGCCAGGAAGGGGCCCGCAAGGACAAATGATTCCGGGGCAACCAGGAATGGGACCGCAAGGACAAATGATGCCTGTGCAGCCAGGAATGGGCCCGCAAGGACAAATGATTCCCGGGCAGCCAGGAGTGAGGCCGCAAGGACAAATGATGCCTGGGCAGCCAGAAGTGAGACCGCAAGGACAAATGATTCCCGGCCAGCCAGCAATGGGACCGCAACCAAATATGGTGCCTGCGCAGCCAGGAATGAAACCCTATCCACTGATGCCCGGACAGCCCGGTATGGTCCCTCAACAGGGAGTAATGCCGGGACAACCCGCTACGAAACCACAAGGCGGAAACATTCCGGGTCAGCAAAGCTGGCCTCAAGCCGGTGCTGCATCAGCGCCTGTGGGAGCGGTTCCGGTGCAAGGAATGATGCCTCCGTCCCCAATAATTCCAGTAGCCGGAATGGTGCCTGGTCAATTAGACCCGACAGTGCTAACGGCAAGAATGCCAATGCAAGCACAGCAAGTTCGAACTGCGGAAACACAAGTTCCAATCATCAGAAAGAAAAAGAACAGGCCCACCAAGAGCTGGTACTGGCCTGATGAATTGGTGGAGAAAGACAAGCAAACAGAGACCATTTCAGCCTCAGAGCATCTGGGCATTCTGAGCAAGAATGCGGTTCCGGATCATGTAGAAAGTGAAGCAAACCGCAGCGCGTTTGCGCAGGCCATAGTTGATTACGATGTAAGCAGCCTAACGCTGAAGGAAGAGAGCGTACAGTTTGCCAAACTAACAGGTGAACTCGTTCGTCGAAAGGTAGATTCCGATCTTGATGCGAGAATGACGCTCGATAAACTTGCGCACAGTCTTACAATCAAGAACGCTGGACGTGAATTGCTTGAGCTGTCGCCGAGAATGGCACAACTGGTCAAAAAGAATCCAGAATTGATCAAAGATTTCGTTGAGATTTGCAGGGCTTCTGAGCGTCATAGATTTACTCCTGAAGCAAGCACCAAATTACTTGAGCAGCTCAATCGACTTTACGATGCGCCCGTTTTACCTGCACGAAGAGATCTTGCTGTGGAACACTTAATCAGGCAGCTTGCTAACGCGCTTTCTGTTCAAAATGTTCAGTTAACTGATCTTGAATTGTGCGAGCATTTGTTGCTTAGCACCTATCCAGATCGTGCAGCAGAATTATTGTTATCCTGTCTGACTGCCAGCAGGGTAAACACGGAAGAACTTGCAATCAAGCCGTTTAAGTTCGATCGTGATCGATCGAGAATAACGGTAAAAATTTCAAGAGAGGCGCTGGAAAGCGAGGCGCCTATGCGGATTCCTTCCAACATTTATTCGCATAACTACTTCAGCCATATTTTTGCTGCTGTTGCAATAAACTCAGTACTTCAGTATTTCGATCCAAACATGCGTTATTCACGAAAGAAAGGGCATCCCGTTGTTTACTCTGTGGTCGAGGAAGAGGTGCGCACTGGAGTATTCCGCGTGTCAGCCTCAGAGCCAAAAGATTTTGTTGGCTTGAGCTTGACTGAGTTTGCATGGCTTAACAGACAATATTGCGGGCTACGAATTCGGAATTTTGTGCCGAGCAGACTTCGGATTTAGTAAAAAAAGAACCGGCTGAACTAGCTTTCGCTCTTCCAGCCGGGGAATGGTTTTATCCATTCTTTTATGTAAGGATAGACCTGGTGAACTACAAAAGGTTCCAGGTTTTTTTCTTTAGAAGCAAATTTAAATTGCACTTTGCTGAACCATTCAAATCAAAAAAGAACTGGCCAGATCCACTTTCGTTTCTCTGGCCAGGGAACGGTTTTATCCATTCTTTTATGTGGATAATAGATTCAAAACAATCCAAAAGGTTCCACAAAAAGAAAGTACTTTTTTTATTTCGCCTTACCAGTTAAATCATAACAGTGAACAATTGCGTTCAACCTGCTGCTTCCTCGCCTGCCCAGCGGTTTTCCATAAACATCTGCCTAAGGCGTTTTCGCAAGTCGGAATGATTCTCTTCTCTGAACCAGTCTGCATATTTTTCGAGCAACTCAGGTTTTTGCATCACCTCAAGCCAGCGAATCTCATCGATCCAGGCTCGATTTGTCCAGGGCGAAATCAGCTCGAAGAGCCGTTCAGGATTGCAGGGGAGAAGGGGCGACATGGAGACGTAAACATTGATGCCGGCCTGGCTCAATTTCTGAATTAACTCAAGGCGGCGCTGAATGCTCGGAGCTTTTGGCTCGAACTCTTTGCGAACCTCATCGTTGTCCGTAGTGAAGCTGACCCCTACCTGAAGCCTATCGCCAAAGGAGCGAAGCAGGTCTAAATCTTGCAGGATAAGGTGACTTCTTGTATGCATGGTGATTTTTGCCGGCTGATAGAGCTTCAACTCCTGGAGGCAGCGGCGGCTGAGGCGGTATTTTAGTTCTATATATTGGTAGGGATCTGTCGCGGAGCTGAAAAAGATTCGGCTGCCGAAAACCTTTAATCTGTCCCGGCGAATAAGCTCCGGCGCATTAATTTTTACGTTTAACCATTGCCCCCATTCCCAGGGGCTCCTCTCATTTGGAAACTTAGGGACGTAGCAATAGGAGCAGGAAAACGCACAACCCGCATAGGGATTGAGAGAGAAGTCATAGGCTTCCGCAAGGGAGCCGTAAGTCTGGGGGGTTAGGATGGTTTTGGAACTGATTTCTTTAATCTGCATCCCCTGTCAACCCCGTTGATTTACCAATCGTATGTATGGTATTCTATCAGATAGGGAAATGGATCACACACACACACGTTCCTCCCTCTTGCGGGCAGGCTCTAGCTAGCCCGCTTGTTCCTTTTTAAAGTGGCTGGCTTCGCTGCTAGCTGAGCAGCTGGCTGAGCAGGAGCCGAACTTAACCTATGTTAGGGGCGCCTCAGGGGCGCCCATTAAGCTCCACTTCTGAAAGGGCGCCCGTGAAACGCCCCTGCCGCGAACGTTTCAGCGCTCGAAATGCATTCTCGGCTCCGCAACACTTGTGGAACTGTGCGTCGTTCACTCTGAGCTGCTTTCTTAGATCTATGCTGGTTCCATAAATCTGATATGCCGAACAGAAGAATTTGACACCAGATGCAGTATCACTTTGGGAACGAAGGCAATTGCCATGAAAGACAAAATTTATGTAACCAGCAACCCTATATACAGGCGCTCGAGTCGTTTGTCAGGCTCTCCAAGCGGGTATGATCATCCAGTTGATTCGAGCAAACGATCTCAAGAAGCTGGAGGACAGGTAATGAGCAGCTCCGTAACAAACCAATCGCAAGAGCATGAAGGCGTCCTTTCTGTTATGCATGAGCGCGTCCAGAAGTTCGGCCCTCGAGAAGCCTTGCGGGTGAAGGACGGCAACGAGATGCGTTCTCTCACTTACAAGCAGCTTTCTGAGCGCTCGATACAACTTTGCTCTTACCTCATCGAAACGGGTTTCAAGCATGGTGAACGTGCTGCAATTTTATCCGAGGCAAAACCGGAATGGGCAATTGCGTTTTTTGCTTCTATTCGCGCAGGCGCAACAATTGTGCCGCTTGACATAAAGCTCACTGAAACTGAACTCAAGTCGATTCTTTCTGATTGCAACCCAACAGTTTTATTTACAGACAGCAAGCACCTTGAGCTTGCGCTGAAGCTGCCAGAATTCGTACCTTCCATCAAACATGTTTATGTCGTTGACAATGGAAAAGGCAACGAGAAGGCCCCATCGATAGATCAGCTTCAAGCAAAAGAGACGCATACTGGAATTGAACGAAGGAATGACGAGGTGGCTGTTCTCGTTTATACATCTGGAACGACCGGCAGCCCGAAGGGCGTCATGACTACGTTCTCGAACCTCTTGTTCGAAACAAGCCGCTTTCAGGAAATGGTTGATCTCTCAGAGAAAGATCGCTTTCTTTCAATACTTCCTCTTAATCACCTGCTTGAATTAACCGGCGGTTTTCTCGGAATCTTGAACCTGGGTGGAACCATATGTTTCTGCCATTCTCTCTTCCCCCAGGAAATCATTCGCACCATGAAGGAAGAAAAGATCACCGGCATGATTGCCGTTCCTCTTTTTTATAAATCGCTGCGCAGCGGCATCGAAAGAGAAATGAAGCGCAAGGGTGAAGAAGCGCTTTCTGCCTTCAAAGCCGGACTGGCAAAAGCTGAAGGGCAGCCGATGGAAGTACGCAGGCAAATGTTTGCTCCTGTTCTTGGAGAATTAGGTGGTGCATTGCGAGTGCTCATCAGTGGTGGCGCGCCACTTGAGGTAGAAGTTGGACAATTTTTTCAATCGCTTGGCGTACCTGTTCTTGAAGGGTATGGGCTTACAGAAACAAGCCCGGTCATTGCAGGCAACAGCCTGAAAGCAAATAAACTTGGCAGTGTAGGACAGGCTTTGCCAGGTGTCGAACTGAAGATCGTGAAGAGAGCGCCTGAAGACACTGAAGGCGAAATCGTCACACGCGGTCCACACGTGATGAAAGGCTATCACAAACGTGACGATCTCACGAAAGAGACTATCGATCAGGATGGTTGGTTGCACACTGGAGACATTGGACACATCGATGAAGATGGTTTCTTGTTCATCACCGGGCGTATCAAGAATATGATTGTCCTCGGTGGTGGCAAGAAGATTTTCCCGGAAGAAGTTGAAGCCGCTTTTGGTCCTGCAACTACTGTCAAAGAAGTATGCGTCCTCGGTAAGAAATCCAAGGATGGCTTCAAAGAAGGTCAGGAAGAGGTATACGTAGTTGCTGTTCCTGCCGATTCGCTCGTGCATGAGCACAAGGATGACAAAGCCGCGGTTCACGCTGCAATTAAGAAAGAACTCGACAGTCTTGCTGAAAATCTCGCTTCGTACAAGCGCCCAACGCGTCTTGCCGTTTGCTATGAAGATTTTCCTAAAACGGCAACGCGAAAAGTAAAGCGTCAAGCTGTCCTTGAATGGTTAAACAACACAGGAGAACAAAACTAGATGGACAGGGGCGTCCTTGTTCTTTTATGTCTCAACTTCATATATATAGCATTGTTGCCCGTCGTCTTTTTCAAGAAAGACGGCGGGCTTAATCTCAAATGGCTTTTGACGGCCCTGCCTTTTGCAATTTGCCCGGTTTCGCTTATAGCATCGTATTATGGTTATTTACCTAGAATGACCGGCGTGAATACTCCCTGGAGCAACTTCTCTGATATCTGCCCTGTGCTCCTTTCCCTGCTTTCGATAGGATTAATATCGTTTACGCTCGGCACTCACAGGATTCCTCTTGCCCTATGGCATCAAGACAATGATGCCCCTCAGAGCATTGTCACGTTTGGAGCTTACCGCTGGATTCGGCACCCTTTCTACTCTTCTTTTTTAATTGGTTTTGTCGCTGCTTTTATTTATGCACCGCAAATGGTGACTATCTGCTGTCTGATTTACGGTTTGATCGCACTTAACCTTACCGCAGACCGCGAAGAGAAAAGATTATGCCAGTCCGATTTTGGAGAGGACTATAAGCGCTATATGGGTCGGACAGGACGCTTTCTTCCAAAGTTTGTGGATAAGGTGTAGAGCAGGAAACCTCGCTTGTGTCTATTGCCGTAAATTCCGGTATTTCCTGAAGCATCGACACCATTTATAATATGTGCCGGAGAGAAGTACATGCCAAGCAAATTTGACATTAAGCTCAAGCAACTCAGCGAGTCGCTCAGGAGTTATTAGAATGACATCGTCGCTGAATCCTGAGAACTTGATCAAAGAGGGCTATGCCGCGCTTGATGATGATGACCTTCCTCAAGCGATGGATCTTGCCACAAAATTGATTCAGCTAAAACATGCTCGCGGCTTTGAAATTCTCGCCATGGCACTGGAAAAGCAAGACCGCATGGAAGAAGCAATCGACGTGATTCGCAAAGGTGTCTCTGTTGTTCCTGAAGCATATCCATTGTGGGAACTTCTGGGAAATCTTTATTCTAAAGAACGAGAATACGAAAAAGCCGAGACTGCTTACGTCACCGCTCTGGCTTGCCCTGGTTCCAACAGTGCTTCAATCAGCTACAACTTTGCCGTCATGCTCAGGCATTCCGGTAATCCTGAGCAGGCCTTGAGCATTGCAATGCAAATTAGCAACCCTCTTCTGGCTGTACGCGTCAATACATTGAAAGTTTCATTGCTGAATAATTTAAAACGATTTGAAGACGCTATGTATCTGGCTAATACGTTAATAAGCGAAATCATGTCGCTTGAAGAATTGGGCGATGAAGATATGAAAGATCTGGCTCAAGTTTATGCTGAGCTGGGACGTGCGCTTTTCCTGGGTGCAGGAAACAAGCAGGCAGCGTTTGAAAGTGCGTGGAAAGCGCTCGAATGGGAGCGCGCGGAGCCCACCGCTCTCTGGTTGGTGCGCGAATTAATTGGACGAAAGTCCGTTGAATCTCGCTGGTTTCGCTTTGAAGTTGAAGGAAACTGGTATTTCGCGCTGGAACAGGGCAAAACGCCGCCTAAATTCAGAGTTACCTACGACATAGTTGCAGACAACATCGATGAAGCAATGATGTTTGCTAAGCACCTCGAGCCACCAGAAATTCGAGAATCAATGGAAATTAAGACAGTGAGTGATCGTGGTGCTCACGCAGAGTATACCCAGGGCTTATACTGGCGCAGTCCATATAATTTTGTGATGACTTAATGGCTGCGTTCGTCCATATAGAGTGGGAGGCAATCAAATATGCAAACTGAAGCCGAGCTCGAGAATGCATTCTCTTCTGCACTCAATTGCAGAATTGCTTTGTGCATTTGCCGCAAGGAGATTGAGGAAGCTGCGCTCACGGACAACGAGAGAGTATCATTGATGACCTTGAAGCACGAACGTCGCAGAAGCTCGTGGTTGAAAGGGAGGGCCGCTTTAAAGGCATTGTCTCTGCGCACAGCCCGGCAGAAGCTGGCGCGAGGGGCAGTCGCAGCAAAAGCTAACCCAGATTCTCAAAACGACTTGCAATATTCAAAAGAGCAATTGCAATCAGTTGATACCGCCGCAATCAGAATGCCTAATGAGAAACTATCCTTGACGCACAGCGACAGGATGGCAGTTGCGGCACAAACTCTCGATTCTTCTCTCGGAATTGGAGTTGATCTGGAAGGTGGTCGAGCCATGCAGCTCGGAAGCTCTAAATTTTTCCTCAGCGAAGATGAGCAGGCCTGGATAAACGACTTGATGTGCATACATCAGCCGGATGCTCTGCTGAGACTATGGACCGTCAAAGAAGCCTTGTTCAAAGCTGATTTGCGCAACGAAGGCAAGACTCTTTCGCAGTATCACCTTGTTGATCCGGAAAAGGAAATCGGACTGGCGATTACATCGGAATGGATGGAACCTCTTTACTTTAAATACTGCAGCATAAAAGTTGATGATTGTTGGTTAACTATTGCCTTGCCACTTGAGCAGGCAAAAAACGCGTCTCCCGCTAATTGAACCACTCCGTTCCGATCGCGTCCGGCGAGCGCGCGCTCAGTTCTTGCTGGCTTGTTTTGCAGGTGGCGGAGTGTTAGCTGTTGAATTATCTTTCTTGAACTCAGCAATCAGCTTCTCAATTTGTTTGCAGCCAAACAAATCGTTTTTGTTTTTGTATAACTGTGCAGCTTTTTCGAGATCGTCAATGGAGCCTTTTTGATCGCCGAGATAGTGCTTGCATTGTCCGCGGAACTTGTAGCAAACAGCCAGGTCATGCCCATTCTTGATCGATTCATTGAAATCTGCAATGGCGTCCTGGTAGCGCTTGTGCACTACGTACTCCAGGCCCCGATCTGCATATGCAGTTGAACCAGCTGGATCAAGCTCTATCGATTTTCCAAAATCCAAAACTGCTTCCTGCGATTTTCCTTCACGCGAATAAACCAGACCTCTTGCTTCAAATAAGTTTGCTGGCGGGCTTGTTGATAACTCTATCGCTTTGCTGTAATCGGCAATTGCTTTTTCGGCCTGACCGTTCTCTAAGTGAGCTTTCGCACGTTCTGCACGTAAGTTGGGATCGTTCGGGCTTATCTCAATTGCTTTATTCAGATCGTCGATGGCATTCTGGAATGCCGACATATGCAAATAAACTGAGGCGCGCCACTTGTATGCTTCGAGGCTGTCTGGACTGTCGCTAATTGCGTCGGTAAATTCTCGAATTGCTTCCATGTACTCACCGGAACGCTCGTGCGCCATTCCCCGTTCGATTAGCTGTGCCGAAACTTCTTTTTTCTTGCCCAACTTCAACGACTTTGCAAAATGATCAAGCAGATCTTTCTCCGCTTGGGATTGGGGTCCGTACTCTTTGTCGAGAAAGCTCGCGTCGATAGAAACTGCTGTATTGAAGTCTTTAAGTGCAAGGTCATTCTTGTTTTTGTGCTTGTAATAGCGCGCTCGCAAGAAATATGCACGAGCTTGCTTGGGGTCTAGAGACAGTGCTTCTTCGAGATCAGCCAGCGCTTTTTCATCATCACCCATAGACAAGTAAGTATCTGCGCGACTGATGAAAGCCAGAACAAATTTTGGATCTTCCTTTATTGCAACGTTGAAATCCGCAAGGGCAAAATCGTATTTTTTCAATCCGGTATATGCTCGACCCCGGCAGACAAGCACAGCTATTCGATTGCCCTTGTCGAGATCGTAAGCATCGTTCAGATCTTTGAGTGCTTCTTCGTATTTTTCCAACTCGAGATATGTAAGCCCGCGTTGCAAATACAATGCACCGCGCTTTGGATTTATCTTTAGGGCGTTGCTGTATTCTCCAACAGCTCCGGCAAAATCACCCTGGGAGAACTTGCCCAGACCCGTCGCGGTCAGTCTTTCTACTTCACTTTCAGGAAAAGAATGGACTGTGGGCGCGTCGAGTGGTTGCGCATCTGCAATAACTTGATCGGGGCGTGCCGATACGGGGAGAGCTGCACTGAGACAGAGCACATTTATTAACGCAATTCGTCCGGCAAATGACTTCTTGATTCCCATGCTTATCCGCTTGTATGCTAACTAGATAGTTGTTATTCTACCTCGCTATTCCGCTTGATATCAAAGCTTTTTGCCTGTTTTAGTCGGCGGCACTGGCAAGTGCTGCCTGCATAGGAATACGGAACCAGAACGTGCTACCTTCACCGGGCTTGCTCTTGACGCCGATAGTCCCGCCGTGAGCTTCGACAAATCCTTTGCAAATAGCAAGGCCCAGGCCTGTTCCACCTTTCATTTTAGTATCTGCGATGTCTACCTGCTTGAATCGATCGAACACGTCTGAGATTGATTCTTCGGGAATTCCACGACCATGATCAGCAACTTCGACAAGCATAGCTTCCTCTTCTTGTTTAGCTGAAAGGTCGACAGAACTGCCTGAAGGTGAGAATTTAATGGCATTAGAAACGAGATTGACAATTACTCTGGTAAGAGCGTCTTTGTCACCATGACATTCAAAACTACCCTCTGGCACTTTAATTTGAATGTCGGACTTGGAAGCAAGTGGCGATACCATTTCTGCGGCATGGCGGAATACTGCCGCAAAATCAAAGTCTTCTTTTTGTAGAGGAAATGCGCCGGTGCTCAGTCGTTCAATGTCTAGCAAATCTTGAACCAGGCCAAGCAAGTATTGAGCACCTTGATCTGCAAGGCGCAAATATTGGGTGGCACGCTCGGAAAGCTCTCCGCATATGCCGCCAAGCAGGCAATCAACTGCAGAAACAATTGAACTTAAGGGCGTGCGCATGTCGTGGCTGATCATATTGAAGAATTCTTTCTTCATTCTGTCGAGAGCGCGTTGTCTTTCTTTTGCGCTTTCAACCTCCCGCGCCATATGATGAAAGGCTCTATCGAGATGTCCGAACTCATCATCTGTAGTCAGCTCTGGCAAGAGGGGTTCGGCTCGCGACATACGTTTTGTGTTTTCGAGCAGATTTAAAATACCTCGGTTAATGCCTTTCATGAAGTAAAGGAAGAGGAAACTGTTCATTAAAACGCTGAAGACAATGGCAAAAGCGATGACGATATCAATCATTGATTGAATCTTCTCAACGTTCTTTTCTGCATCTATGCTCTTTAGCTCATCAGGTTTGCGGAACTGTCTGATCAATCTGCCGAATTGCTTCATCTGTACTTGCAGATGTTGAAACGAAGTGAAGCTGCCTTTCAAGGCCGCCATGCCACCCTCATCGCTGCCACCAACAGGTACCTGACTATTTCCCTGAAACTCTGTACCGGTGTGTATAAGCATTTCGGATACGCGTTTGAGCTTCTTGAGTTGTCGCAAGCGAGCAGGATCTGCTTCTACAAGGACTCTCAGTTGCTTGTATTCTTCTTGCAGATTTTTCTCTTCGTCCAATGTGCTGTTGTTTGCTTTTGCGAAAATTTGGTTCTCGATTTTTTCAACAATCGCATCAGAGGTGTTCAACCACATCTCGTTGCAGTGATAGATGATCGCCTTAGCTTTGCTTTCTTGCGCGATTACCTGGCGGTAATAACTTTGCAAGCTGAACATGGTGAATCCAAATGTAAGCTCGAATAGCAATGGAATGATTATTAGAATCAGACCTTTGCTGAAAATGGTTCCACGAAAAAACTTCGCCATTGTCTATACCTGCAGACAGCCCAATCTTATTGTAGCTTTCTTAATGCGGATATGTGAACGGCATGCAGCCAGGGCTACTCCCGGAGCGCCCTTTACGGAATCCATATTGCGTGTTTGGGTTCGCAGTCCCTCTGGGCGCCCGTGAAGCGCCCTTTGCGGAATCCATATTGTATGTTTGGGTTCGTAGTCCCTCTGGGCGCCCGTGAAGCTCCCTCTGCGGAATCCATATTGTATGTTTGGGTTCGCAGTCCCTCTGGGCGCCCGTGAAGCTCCCTCTGCGGATGGGCTCCGGCCTAGTCTTCCAGCTTGAAACCGATTTTGATTGTTACCTGAAATTCAGCGACATCGCCATCTTTGATTAGTCCGCGTTCTTCCACGACCTGGAACCAGTTTAAATTGCGCAGTGTTTTTGATGCACGTTTCACTGCTTCTCTTGTTGCATCCGCAAAACTGTTTTTCGATGTACCAACGATTTCCGTCATTTTGTAAGTTGCCATACTGACCTCCGTAATTTTTGTATTTAGCGGCCCGATTATTTATCGGATTCTATTATTTTTGGATTCGATTATTTATCGGATTGGATTATTTATCGGATTGGATTATTTATCGGATTCGATTATTTATCGGATTGGATTATTTATCGGACCCGATTATTTAGCGGATTCGATTATTTAGCGGGCCCGCTGCGCTAGATGCGCTTGACTCGCTTGGTTGTCCAACGGGTCCTCTTGACCATGGGTTGCCGCTGAGTAGAGATCTAATATGCTTGGCATCATTGTTTCCGCAGCTGATAAACAGCGGGCGAATAAAATTATTCCTTGATACTGCATATGATACTGCGTAAGGTGCCTGCAAATTTGAATTTACCTCAAATCTAGAACGCAACTGTGCAGGAGCGAGTCTTGTGTTCACATAATGTACAAGTCAAGAAATAATGACCATTATGTGAACACAATCTTGGGTCTCTTCTGGCCATATATGAACAAAAGCGTTCAAACCAGCCAAGTTTTGTTCATAAATGAACAATCAATTTCAAAAATTATGGCAACGCTGGTTTGCAAAAAGGAATCGATGGCTTGAGTTCATACCCTGAACCAAAAATTCGGGGCTCAAATCGAAAGTCACGAGAATGGAGTAGACGGAGCAGCCAGAGTTTCCGATTAGCTGCCCTAACGGCGCTGGCGTGTGCGAATTGTACGATTACCTTGTCGAATTCTTGCTGTTCTGAATTCTGCCGGTCTAGCGAGAGTTAAATACTATTAGCTGCAGTGTCGGCGCAGGCGTGTGGACACTCTGCTAAGTCTGGCGAGTGTTCGACGCTGTCTTTGATCGAGCAGGAGAAAATTGAGGTGAAAAGCACGAGCGAGTGACTGCCAGAATTGTCACGATTAGATGTCCAAAACCACAGTACTCACGTTGCTTGAGAGGCTTTTTCATCTATTGAGAATAGATTGGCGAAACTGAGAAAAACCTAAATTACTTATGGAACAGGCGCCCGCTTGATATCCTCGGTTTTTTCCCATTCAGCCTCGAAAAGCTTCATCTTTACAAGATGTGCTTGCCATACGTTTGTTCGCTATAATATGCATGGTGAAATGTTCAGCCATTGCTCGCTAGACTGCGAATTCTGGCGCAGAGGACGAAGGAAATCATGAGTTTTGACGAACGCCACAAGCAGAAAGCGGGCGCGGCGCTGGATGATGCTATTGTAGGCATCTCAGTAAAAGATGGTTTTGGGGGCATTGCTCAAAACAAAATGCTGCTCTGTGCTGCAGCTGCTCTTGTTGTCATTCTGGCTGCCGGCATCTGGTTTCTGACTCGCCCTAAAGAGCAAGCTAAGGCTCAAACAGAAGAAGCGCCTGCGGTCCTGACAGTCACGACATTGCCAGTGCAAGAGAAGATTATTGACCGTCACATTGCAGTGAGCGGTTCCGTTTCCGCCTGGGATCCACTTCAGATAGGTGCAGAAGTCTCGCAACTGAGAGTGGCCACAGTGGAAGTTGAAGAGGGCGCCGTAGTGAAGAAGGGGCAAGTTCTTGCCACCTTAAATTCGGCAGTTTTGAAAGCTCAGTTGGCTCAATTAAAAGCACATCTGGCTGCAGATGAGGCTGGACTGACAAAAGCAATTCAACCGAACCGAGTCGAAGATCTCAACTCCTGGCGCGCTGGTCTTTCTCAGGCAGAGGCCAATCTAGCCCAGGAAGAGGCCAATCTCGGTCGTGTTAAGGCTAATGCCGCAAACGTAGCTGAAAATGCCAGACGATATGTCGAGTTGCGCAAACTCGGTGCCGTGAGCCAGATGGATGCAGACACGAAGGCTACGGATGCAAAAACTACTGCTGCCGATGTTTCCGCTGCGGAAAAACGTGTTGAGGCGATGAAATATGCGCTTCGCCAGGCACACGAAAAACTCGCCATGGCAGAACGTGGCGGCCGTAAAGAAGACATCTTAATTTCACGTGCGTCGCTTGACGAAACGAAAGCGAAAATCGCCCAGCTTGAAGCACAAATCGAGCAAACTGTAATTCGTGCTCCTGATGATGGCAAAATTGTGAAGCGTGAAGTTCACCTCGGAGAAATCAGTAGCGTAGGCAAGACCATGTTCACCATGGTTCGTAATGCACGCTTCGAGCTGCGCGCTCAAGTGCCGGAAGTTGACCTGCCGCGCATCAAGCCTGGCATGGCTGTCAAAATGACTGCCACCGGTGATGGTGCTGCCCCGGTCATGGGTACAGTGCGCGAAGTGAGCCCATTTGTTGATGAAAAGACAAGGCTCGGTATGGCAAGAATCGATCTGCCGTCAGATGCCTCATGGATGAAGCCTGGATTATTCTTCCATGCTGATATTGACCTTGGAAAAGACAAAGCTATTGTTGTACCTTCGAAGGCCGTACTAAACCGAAATGAAAGAGATGTTGTGTTTACTGAGCAAAATGGCTTCGCGCGTATGTGCCCGGTTTCAGTTGGCGAAGCTCTTTCTGATGGCTTCGTAGAAATCGTCAAAGGAGTACAGCCAGGCGAGCTTGCAATCGTGTCCGGCGCAGGATTTATGAAAGACGGCGATAAAGTCCGAAGCGTGCCGGAGAAAACTGAAACGCGGAGATAGGTTCCATGCAAGAACAATGGAATCTATCCTCCTGGTCGATTAGAAATGTTGTGCCGACCACAGCGTTCTTCTTGCTTCTGACTGTCGTCGGGCTCATGCTGTTTACGCAGCTTGCCATCGATGAAAATCCGAATATAGATGTACCTATTGTAACGGTGGAAATAACTCAGAAAGGTGCCTCGCCTACTGAGCTTGAAACGCAAGTTACCAAAAAGGTCGAAGATGCAATTTCGGGTATCAACAATATTCGGCACATCATTTCTGCAGATACCGATAACTTTGCCAGTACAACCATTGAATTTGAAATCGGCACGGATACAGACCGCGCAGTTAATGACGTGCGTGATGCCGTCACAAAAATACGGCAGCAGTTCCCTCAGGGAATCGACGAACCCATCATCAAAAGAGTAGATTTTGTCGGAGGGCAACTTGCTACTTACACCGTATCTTCGAAAAACATGACTGTGAACGAGCTGAGCTGGCTCGTTGATAACACAATAGGGCGACCTTTGCGTACTGTTCCGGGGGTCGGCAAAGTCTTGCGCATGGGTGGAGTAGATCGCGAAGTGCGCATCAATCTTGACCCTGTACGCATGCAAGCAGTTGGTGCCACTGCAGACATGGTGAACACACAAGTACGTGCCCTGAACATTGATCTGCCCGGCGGACGAGGGATGGTGGGCGGTGCCGAGCAATCGGTGCGTACTCTTGGAAGTTCGCCTACTGTTGCTCGGCTGGCTGCGACACAAATCGCTCTGCCTAATGGAAATTATGTAAGACTGGACTCGCTTGGAAGAGTCGTGGACGGCAGTTCTGAAGAACGCAACATGGCTTTTCTTGATGGCAAGCCAGTTGTCGCATTCTCGATTATGCGCGCAAGCGGAAGCAATCTGGTTGAGGTTGAAAACGGTGTCGACAAAAAGATTGATGAATTGCGCAAATCGCTGCCATCAGATGTCGAGATCAAAAAGATTCGCTCGCAAGGAAACCACATCAGAGAGTCTTACAATGCTTCAATAGATTCGCTTGTAATTGGTGCACTTCTTGCTCTTGTGGTTATCTGGCTATACGTGCGTGACAATCGGGCGACTTTGATTTCTGCACTTGCGATTCCTCTGTCTGCGATCCCCACATTTGCTGTAATGAAGTGGGCTGGTTTCACTTTGAACGGTATGTCGCTGCTTGGGCTTTCACTGGTTATTGGTATTCTCGTTGACGATGCGATTGTCGAAATTGAAAATATCGTTCGTCATTTGCGCATGGGCAAGAAGCCATTTGAAGCGTCTTGCGATGCAGCCGACGAAATCGCTCTTGCAGTAATCGCCACTACCTTGACCATTATCGTTGTTTTCGTTCCAGTTGCATTCATGGGCGGCATACCAGGACAGTTCTTCAAACAATTTGGATTGACTGTTGCTGTAGCTGTGTTTTTCTCAATGCTTGTCGCTCGTATGTTGACTCCAATGATGTCTGCATACATGTTGAAGGAGATGCCGCATGAGGAAGACAATAGTGTCGTGTCACGTGCATTCACACAGGCACTTGATTGGGCGCTGAAACACCGGCTTACCGCATGCATCGCTGCGTTTTTGATATTTGTTGCCAGCATTGTCGTATTCAAAACAATGCCGACATCGCTTGTTGCAAACATTGATAGAGCTGAGTCTGTAATGGAAGTCACTTTGCCGCCAGGTGTTACTGTAAGTGATATGAAGAGAGTAATCGGCGATGCCACTTCGGTGCTAAAGCGGCGACCTGAGGTTGATTCTGTCTTCACTAAAGCTGGAGACGATGGCACAATCAATTCGGCAACTGTGTTTATCGAGCTGGTGCCCAAAGGCAAGCGCAAGCTGAATCAGCAACAGTTCGAGGATGAAATCGTTCAAGAGCTCGACAAGATTCCGGGTGCAAGGTTCGCCTGGTATCGTTCAATGGCGGGTGCTACAAAACCATTCCAAATTGCGCTAACTTCTGAAGATCCTGGATTACTTGCGAAATACTCCGATCAATTACTTACGGCTATGAGGTCGGTAAAAGGACTTTATGATTGCTCGTCGAGCGCCGCTATCTTGCGTCCGGAAATCGTTGTTATGCCTGATTTTGCCAGGGCCGCAGAGCAGGGCGTTTCCGTGCAGGCCATTGCTCGAACTGCATTGATTGCCACTTTGGGTGATACCGAATACAACATGGCCAAGTTCAACCTGAAAGACAGGCAAATAAATATTCGCGTGCAGCTTGATCCCAGCTATCGAGAAGATCTTCAAACCCTGGAGAATTTGCAAGTTTTAGGGGCCGACGGGCACCTGGTTCCCTTGCGCTCCGTCGCTAAGGTCAAGTTTGGTAGTGGACCGGCAACGATAACAAGATACAATCGCGCGCGTCAAATCACCGTCGATGCAGGCCTTACTGCTGATACCACCATTGGCGAGGCCATGAAGGCTGTGCATGCGCTGAAAGTGTACAAGGAGATGCCTCCAGGGGTTAAGGAGCAGGCTGTCGGCGATGCCGAAATTCAGCGTGATGTCTTCACCGGATTTGGTACGGCAATCGCATATGCGATTCTTTTGATTTATGCGGTTCTAGTTTTGTTGTTCGGCGGCTTCCTTCATCCGATCACCATCATGGTGTCTCTGCCGTTGTCTCTCTGCGGAGCGCTCCTGGGGCTTGTCGTTACTGGAAATTCTCTGGGTATGTTCGGTCTTATCGGCATCGTCATGTTGATGGGTCTAGTGACGAAAAACGCAATTCTCCTTGTTGAATATTGCCTGAAGGCTATGCGGGCTGGAATGACTCGGGATGAGGCGATTCGTGCTGCCGGGTCGGTGCGTATGCGTCCGATTATTATGACCACCGTCGCCATGATTGCAGGCATGGTGCCGATCGCATTGAAGTGGGGGGCCGGCTCTGAGGCACGCGCGCCTATGGCCATCGCCGTCATCGGCGGTCTGATTACATCAACAGTTCTCACTCTGGTTATAGTTCCGGTTGTTTTCACTTACATCGATGATTTCCAGAACTGGTTGTTGGGCTTCTTCAAAAAAGGAAAGCGCGACGAATCGGAAGAATCTCCAAGCCGCGTAGCAAGCACACGCAGATAGCATGATTGTAGTAGTGATGGGTGTTGCAGGATCAGGCAAATCAACTGTTGCCAAAACCCTTGCACGCAAAGTGGAAATGGAATACGAAGATGCGGATTCATTTCACAGTGCTAAGAATTTGGAAAAAATGCGCTCCGGACAGCCTCTCACCGATGAAGACAGGCAGCCGTGGTTGAACTCACTGCAGCAGTCGATTCAAGAATGGATTGCCTCGGGAAGATCGGTTGCACTTGCATGTTCTGCACTTAAAAAGAGTTACCGGGAGCAGCTGATGGTTGATCCCGCTCAGGTGAAGATTGCATATCTCAAAGGCAGTTACCCCCTCTTTTACAGCAGGTTGCAAAGGCGAAAGAAGCATTTCATGAGCGCAGAGATGCTGGAAAGTCAATTCAAAGCGCTTGAAGAGCCGGAACCAGACGAAGCCATCATTTGCGACGCCAGCAAATCGATTCCCCAGATTCTCAACCAAATACTTAAAGGCATCTCCTGATTATGTCCACTTCAGGCGCTGGTACTTGCCTATCTGGTATAACGTGCACGTTCACCAGTCTTTGGCGCTTTAAGGGGCTGTAACGCCGTATGAAATTGATCTCGCATAAGCTGAAAAACAGCAGTCTGTTAAGTTTTGCTGTATTGAGCCTTGGGCTCAGCCTGCTTCCCGCCTTGCCGGCATTCAGTCAGACCAGCACAGAGCTGGACCAAGTTTCAACAATAACCAGGCGTGCACAGTCGAATGCTTCGGCACTTTTGTTCGTCGCGAACCTTGCTGAAGCCAAAGGTGATTATAAAAAAGCCATTGAAAGCTATAACAAGCTTTCAGGTATATACAAAAGTGATCCTGGAATAGGACCCAATTCAGCAAAATGTGCCTGGTTGGTTTCGAAGGTTGCAATTTGCTACAACAAATTGGAGCGTAAAGAGGAAGCCGCGAAAAAATGTAGGGAATCCCTGGCAATTTTGAGCGCAGATACTTACGACGGTAATCCCGCAGATGAAGGGTTTGCTGTAATGGCGCGCGAAAACTGCAGCCCGATACTGGGAAAAGAAATGCCCGCTGCTGCGGCTGCTAAACCAGCGCAAGCCAAATTGCACATAATTCCTGCCTGTGACTTCGCCGACATCGCAGAAAGCGAAAAACAAGTGAAGGACCAGCTCAGTGTCCTGCAGAAAAAAGAACCATCTGGCTTTCGAACTCTGAAGGGACAGCTGTATCTCGCTGATATTTACACGCTCGAGAAGAAATACGCTGAGGCAGAGCCGTTGTTTAAGAAAACGATTTCAGGTTTGCAGAAAAAATTTGGCAAAGGCGATCAACAATTGTTGGAGCCGCTCAGTAATTATGGTTACATGCTGCAAGCTGCAGGAAAGCAGAAAGAAGCTGACGATGTGCTGAAGCACATGCAAGAAATTATTTCCGCCAAGAAAACTGTAATAGTCAATAAGGGCACCGGACATTAATTTCGCGATTAAGATTTCTCCGATCGGAACTCTGTAGAGGCTGCTCATGGTGCCTGTTTTACGTTCAGCACCAGCATCCATAGTACGTCTGTCGCCGCGCCTTTGACGCCAGGTGGCACCGCCAATGGTGCCGAGGAACAAGTCGTCAGTAGATTCGTCTGCTTTCGACAGGAATCGTTATTAATCGGCGCCCGCGGAGGGGAATCTTATGAATCTCAGACAAACTGCGACTGCCGGAATTTTTTCTTTACTCGTTTTATTGAGTTTGGGCGTTACTGCCAATGCCCGAGATTGGGGAGATCTTCCGACGTACAACAATAATACTTTTGCTGCGCAGGCAGCCAGCGCTGCTAATTTAAATATGCAGCGATCCCAGTTGCAAACTCGAATCGATGCTGCATTAAACGCTGGTCAAATAAGCTTCCGGCAAGCGACAGATCTGAAAGCACAACTTGCAAATAACGAACATCGGCAGTGGAAGCTTTCAGTTGATGGTTTGTCATACGCAAATGTGCAAAGTTTGCTCGCTGAATTGAACAGTGTTGACGCTCAAATACAATCCGACCAGGCATTGCAGGTCAATGAGCGTGCAATTGTGGCACCACGCGGACCCCGCATCGACGCTGCAGCAATCGACGCCATGAAAGCCAGAATCTCCGCGCGTATGGAACAAGGACGAGCGTCTGGACGATTATCTGCATGGGAGTACAACAGCATGAGACGAGATCTCGATGACATTTCGATGCATGAAAACAGAATGCTGAGTTATCGTGCTCATCTCAGCAGCAATCAGGCTAATCGACTCCAATCGATGCTAAATGGGCTGGAACACGAACTGAGAGCTCAACTATATGACCGCGACTACTCTGGACGAGACCATCGCTGGTATTAAAGTGGGTTTGATTGCATTCACATCCCACAATCCCCTGGGACGGGGCGCAATGTGCGCCCCGTTTCCGCTCGGTAATTAGATGGAACTGTAAGAGGATGGAGATGAGTCTCTCTGGCTAATTGGAGATCGCTGCCAAGCGTTGAAGAACCGTATATATAGATGCTAAACTTCCGCCACCTTTGTCGATGCAAAAGCGAGCATTTGTCCTGTTCTAACGTCTGGAGCGAAGCAATTGGGTTCCACGGAAAAGGCTGAATGCGTAATGGTCGCCGCCGAGTTATACGGCGCGCATAATTTCTCATACCGTGCTGGCAGGCATGACTCAGCAGAGTTAATTCGTGCCCGCCTTTTTTATGCTCAAAAAATCATGGATGGTTTGCTGAACGAGTTCTTGGGGCAATTCCGCTCAGAGCACGTTGCCTATTTCAGCAGAGGCAGCGGGCGATTCGATCTCATTTTGCGCAACTGCTCAAGCAAAGTTATTGATGAGCTGAAAAGACTTGCAGCTCGATGGAACGAATGGCTTTTATCTCAACACGCTGATGAACTTTGCCTGCTCTTCGATGCACGCACTGTGTCGATAAACAAAAGTGCTGTTTCTGCACAGTATGCACGTGCGCTTCAAGATGCTCAAAGCTTACTGCGCAGGCGTGAACTTGAAGCGTTCAAAGATCAACTGCAGGTCCTTTTCAGCACAAATCAATTGCGCGACCTTTCCAGCACTGATCGATTGCACGACCTTTCCAGCACTGATCGATTGCAGGACCTTTCCGACAAGAATGTGCCTCCTATGTGTACGGATCCCGATGCCGTTGACTCGCGTTCGCTCGCCAGTGGGGCCCCATCGGACATCCGTCGCCCTTCCATGAAATTTGAAGAGTGCCTATTCTGTGGACGCGAAGATGTGGACCTGGTAGCAATGGAGCTGGATGGTCATTCAACTCATGCTTGTCTTTGGTGTGATTCGATTACGGAATTGGCCAGGGGAGCCTTCGAGAAATCGACAAGCGATTCACAAATAGAGCCTGTGAATATCGAAGCCGGCGAGCCGCCGGCGCTTCCGGCGCTCCCGGCGCTTCCGGAGCTTCCGGCGCTTCCGGAGCTTCCGGCGCTTCCGGCGCTTGCGGAGCTTCCGGAGCTCTCGCGGCAGAAAGAAAACCTCACTCGGGCTCCCGCGCTACCCGTTACAGCGGCCGTTCCAACGAAGTTGATCCCCCTTGCAGAAGAACAGCTGCAGAGTTTCATCAAGCTCTGCAAGAAGCTTGATGAGCCACCGGAAGCAGTTCTGCATTTCTCATTCTGGCATGATGCAGAGCAAGTATACCTGCAAGGTGCGCGTATCTGGGATCCCAATAAAAGAAACGAAATCTGCAAAACGTTTCTTGCTGAATGCAAGAAGATTATTTCGAGATCTTCTGCACAGCAACTTTTCATTTTGGAAGCAAACGACGACAATGTTATTGTTGCCGGCAAAATTTCTACGTTGTTCGATCTGGCATTCAGCTTCAGTGATTTGATGGATCGCCAGATGCCTTACATATCCTTTTGCACTGGGCTTGCACACAGTGCGTACGATTTGCCGCTGAACTGGTTGATCGCCGATGCTGTCAACTTATCTCAAAAAGCGCGCGAAGAAGCTTCGGGATTCATGGCAGTGAACCTGGGTGGCGACAGCAGCGTGGGGAGTGGATGCTTCAGCTGGTCGGACTGGCGGCAGAACATTAGACCGGTGGTGGAGAAAATTCGTCATTTTGACCATCTCGGTGTTCTTGGTTTTGGTTTTTGGGATTATCTGCTCGACTTCGCGCGTTCGCAATCGATTTCGATTTACCCTCTCATGTATCGCCTTGCACGACGGGAGGAGAGCCATGGTTCTTTGAGGCGTGATGCCGGCTGGCAAAAGTTCAAAGCAGAGTTATTGCTGTCTTTGTCTGGCAAAACAAAAGAAACCGCGCACAAACGCAAAATGTTGAAAGCAGCTCTTGCATGTTTTCTCTTATTCAAAACTATTCACTCGACAAAACAGAAGCATTTGCACGAACCTGTATTACTTGAACGCAGATAAATCAATCTGAAAGAAGAGGAAGACTATAGCGATGAACCGACCACCAGGACAGAAGCCACAGCAGCCGCAGCAAGGCTATCAGCAGAAAAGCAAGCCGCCAGGCTATTCTCCTCGACCCACACAAAAAGGAAAGTTGCTTGAAGTTTTTCGGAAAGGATTGGATGCTCAACCGGAGCTGATGGATCTTGCTCAATCGTTTGCGCAAGAACTCGTGAACGGAAAAATTCAAGTTAAACACCATCAGTTGAGATTGCTTCTTGATCTCGTAATCAGGGTTAAACAAAGCCACAAGGATCGGCGCGAAAATCCGTTGAGTTCCACTTCGCGCGGCCGCCTTGCTGTAATGCGCCCGCGTCTGGCCTATATGGCTGCCAGAGAACGTGGGCTTGTTTCTCTGCAATCTGAACTGGATTTTCTCTTGAAAGACAAGGAGGCATTTAAGAACGGCTCTGATCTTGATCGCCTTTATGAATTTGTGGCAGCAGTTGTTGCATATCATAGATACGAGGAGACAAACAAGCAGAATTTTTAGAGTTCGATTTGCAATCTTTTGCACCGATTAAGAGGGAGACTAAGCTATGGATTTTGTCGGGCGACTTTTTATCAAAGGAAAGATCCTTATTATTACTGGGTTGCACATCGGTACCGGTGGCTCGGGTGGTATCGGGCTTGTCGATAATCCCGTTATTCGCGACCCGTTGACACGACGCCCTATTGTTCCAGGCTCGTCATTGAAAGGGCGGCTTCGGCATGCACTTGAAGTGATTTGTGGAAATGAATCAGACGATGTTGTTCGTTTGTTTGGAAGTTATGTGGACAATTTCGACAAACGGAGTTTTGGCCGCTTGCTCTTGCGCGATTCCCATTTGAGCGATGAATCTTCAGCGACGCTCGAGTCGGTTGATAATGAATCTTTATATGTGGAAATCAAAACTGAAAACAGAATAGACCGGGCCAGGGGCGTTGCTGAGCATCCGCGCCAGAGCGAACGATTGCCTGCCGGTGCCATTATGAATATGGAAATGGTTTACAACGCCTGGGGCAAGTCCAAAATATCCGATGACTTGCAAAACCTGGAAATGGCTTTGCGTTTTGTCGAGGACGAATACATCGGCGGCTGCGGATCTCGGGGATACGGCAAAGTCGAGTTCACTCTCGAGCAACTGAAATGGACTTCGCTTGATAATTATCGCCAGGGGCAGGAAGGTGATTTGTGTGACACTTCTCGAAAAACCTGGTTTAACGATGCTGGCAGAATAATGAAAATCATGGAAGCCACCGGCGGCCAAAAAGCATGAGCCTTTATCGTATTGTGATGAAGTTCAGCAGTCCCTTGCGCCTGCCCAGTGCGGGCCGTCAGGGGTTGAGATGCGCAGCCTCGGTCGGCGCAGATCGCTTTTTCTCCTTCTTATCCATAGGCTGGAATGTTTTATTCGGAGAGCAGTCCCTGCACAAACACCTCATCGATCCCTTTTTAAACGGAGAGCAAACCTGGCACGTTTCGGATCTCTTCCCATTTCAAAACGGGCTTGCATATTTCCCATTTCAAAACGGGCTTGCATATTTTCCAAGCAATTTCGAAAGGTCTTCAAAAAGCGGTTACGCTCGTTCTCACGCTAAGCACTATAACTCATTCGAAAGCGGAAGCCCCGGGAGCGCCGGCAGCCTGCCGGCTTCTGAATTGCCCCAACAGCTTGTTAATGTCTTTCGAACCAGCTGGATTTCTGAAAATGAAGCACTCTCAAAATCTCTTTCGCCCAAGCTGAGCACACAAGCTTTAGTCAGTTCGGCTCTTTCTCGCCAGGAAAAAGAAAGACGTGAAGGAGAAATCCCGTATAGAAGTCTAGTGAGCATCGTGAGTGGAGATTTGACCGAAGGACAAAATAGTTCGATAGCAAGCCTTTGTTCCTTCCTGAAATCAGGCGACGTTGATTTCGTGCAATCAATGTCGCGCGTTCTCAACTTTATGAAAGAAGAAGGCTTCGGGGGCATGCGCAGTTTTGGTCTGGGTCAAATAGCGTCGGTTGAAATCCTGGCTCTGAATTCCTCCGAATCTGAAAAATTCTGCAGAGAAAGTTCAGGCAGTGGAAAGAAAGAGTATCTGATTCTTTCTCCATGTATTCCTACGCAGGCAATGCTGCAGGCTGTGTCCTCATCGGAAGCGGGAAGCAACAAATATACACTCGGTAAAGCCGGCGGCTGGATCTACGACTCATTCGGCAAACATACAGGATTGAAAAAGCCAGTCAGCCGATTCTTCGAAACAGGCAGCATATTCTCGGTTAAGCCTGAAGGACTCCTGGACGATCTCAGCCGAGAAGGCTACTTGTGTTATAGATATGGAATTCCTTTCACGGTGGCAATTTGAAATGTCGGAATATCAAAGATACCACCAGAAGTTTGTATTGAACGCCAACACCTGGACACACTTACATATTGGTTGCGGGCGTGACATTGGGCGCTGGGAATATTTCTTCAGTGCCGATGGACGCCAGCTTTCATTCCTTGATTATGACAAGCTGGCTAAGGAAGCACTGACAAACGAAAAGTTCATCGATCAACTGACAGAAGCGGCAGCACAGGATCCTTCCGGAAGTTTGCAGAAATTCCTGCGCGTTTTTGAGCCGAATGACAGCAATTTGCCTTCTCGATTGTGCACTGCTGGTGGTATGAGAACCTTACCGTCTGCAGCTGGCGATGTTCCAGCTGAGTTCCGAACGATCAGGCGTCTGCGTTTATTCATCGGCTCACCCAATTGCTACATTCCGGGAAGCAGCATAAAGGGTGCTTTGCGTTCAGCCTATCTTGCCGAACAAATTGCTGCTTCGAATTACCAATCAGATTTTCTTCCTCGTGAGGCAAATGCTGACGATTTTACTAATCTGCGAGCGTTAAGAGAGCGCCTTCAGAAAACATTTCGGGCGAATGCCGATGATACGCGTTTGTTCGAGAATTTAATTGTGCGAGACAGCCAGGCACTTGAAAGCAGCAAGCTGGGAGTGGCAAGTATCAGCTTGTTCGGTTCAAGAAAACGACCGTCGCAATCCGCCGATGGAAAGTCGAAGCCGGTAAAAGATAGCGATGAATATGCAGAGGTCGTGCTGGCTCGAGCGCAGTTCAAACTGGAAATTGTTCTGCGCACCTGTCGCAAGTATGCACTGCCTCTGACTGATCTTCGCGAGCTTCTCGAAATTGCCGATAGGTTCTACCGCAAAGTCTGGGCTGCAGAACTTGAGCACCAGGAAATCCTTGCCGCAGATAACAAAGGCGTTCGTGATTTGTTTGAGTTCTACCGGAATGAACAAATGAAAGTGCCGGGCGATTACTATCTTTTGCGGGTTGGCTATGGTGGCGGACAAATGGCGCATAGCATCCTCTTGCCTTATCGGCAGTTCTACGAAAAGCAATATGCCCAGGCGGCTGATCATCCACTTCGTCACTCGCTGCTTTATTCACGCCGGCGCCCGGAATTAAAGCAGCGAAGCCCATATCCATTTTCTGCTCGTTCTGCTCTGGCCGGGGATGTTTCCAGCTGGATTCCGCTGGGCTGGATTGCAATTTCCAAAAAGCTCGAAGAACATAATGAAATTGAAAAATCTTTGCCTCCGCATTCTTCGCCTGATGGAGGCTTGAACTAATGCTGATTGAACGATATGAATTAAATTTGTTGGTAGAGGATAAGGCAGATCCTTTTCTCCGCTCGCCAGCTCGCGGAGCCTTAATGCACGGACTCTTGCTGAACTCTGTCGATACGAATGAGTTACACAGTTCTTCCGGCTTGAGACCATTTAGCCAGAACCTTATTAACTGCGGTGAATCGCAATACATCTGGACGATCAATCTCTTGCACGAGGTCCAGGCTGCGCCTATCAAAACCTGGCTAGAAACTCATCCCGAAAGGCTATTCGTCGAGCATTATCAGAGCCATTTATCTGTTCTCTCTCTGGAGTCAAAAAAGAAATTGAGCTATGAACAGTTGCTTGCCGATGCTCTTTCCGAACTGCCGCCCAAGTATGTCAGCTTCGAATTTCTAACTCCTCTTATTTTCAAAAAAGCTGGTGTGCGTGCACCATGGCCATATCCTGAAGCTCGCATGATAATGCAGAGCGTCTTTGCGCGATGGAATCAGTTTTCCGATTTATCAAAATTTGAGGACGAACAAATTTTTGAAGATGTTTGCCAGTATGTCAGTCCGCAGTTTTTGAAAATTCATTCTCAAAATGTGGCTATGGATGGCGTAATGTTTGCCGGTACCACAGGCAGTGCTTCGTTCAATATACAAAAGACGGAACTTCGACAGCTAATGCATCTGGCAGGGCTCTATTCCGAATACTGCGGAGTTGGTGCGAAGACCGCGATGGGACTGGGCGCTGTGCGATACAGAGCAGGTTTACTTTCGCGCAAATCAAAAACGGCGTCTGCCGAAATTTCTGTGCTGGAGCCGGATGCACAGCCGAATGTATGCGCTAACAATTGAATAGGTTGGGGTCACCTCTCGGGCGCCCTGATCGCTTAGAAGTCGAGCGATTGTTTGATTATTCCAATTGTCCATTTTCTCTGGATTAAATGTTCCGGTTCCTAATTTATTCGAAGCACGTATTTAGGGGATCTCGGGCTTTCAAAATCTGTCCAAATCCGGTAATTCTAATCTTGTGGTTTGCAAGAGGTGCAATTCAAAAAAGCACTATCTCGCCATGCTGTTTCTGCTAATCTATTAGGTGACTCCGCAGGAGACGACGTTGCTGCTTTATTGTTCGCGATAGCAAGTCTCCTTTTAAAATTCCCCGACAGGGGACGACAAGCGATCCCGCCAACCCGGGATCGCTTTTTTCTCCAGATCGTTGTTTCCCAAGGGATCGTTTTTTCCCAAGGGATCGTTTTTTTCCCAAGGGATCGTTTTTTCCCAAGGGATCGCTTTTTACCAAAGCTCCCTCTTTTCGTTGGGTTGAATAGATATGCACAGTAAAAACGTAGCCGGAAAGCTATGCTGCGCAAGCCCAAACGGATGGGCCCTTTCTGCGTTCACAAGTGCTCCAAAATGAACTCTTGCGCTCAGAAAGGAATCAGCAAAGCAAGAATTTGAGGCATTTACTGAGCGCAAATCACATCTTGTGAACGCAGAAAGGAAGCAAGTTGTTTCAGCAAGCCAGTTGGACAAATGGATCCCGGAGAAAAGACGCAGCACCGAAGTGCTGAACCCGTTTTTACTATCGCTGCTGATTCGGCGCTTCGTCTTAGATGAGAACGAATAAATAAATCGGCAAACAGCTTAGAGAAGTTAAATGTTGACAACCTGGCGGAATGGGTAGAAATCCAGACAGAAAGCCTTTCGGGGGGCAGGCGGTCTAAATGGCCGAATTAGAGTTATCAGTCAAATACGAGACAGTTCCAAATCGCGTCGGCTTCTATGTGATGGCCGCGCTTTTCCCGGTTTGGTCTCTCTTCTTTCCGTTCCTGCTGGGCAGCCTTATTTCAGTATTGATCCAGCACCCTGAATTCATCACCAATCCGAACCTGACTCTTGCTCTTCTTGTTTCACTCGCGTCGGTGCCTGTTCTAGGGGTCTTCCTCACCGCATTGTTCGAAGACAATCGACTCTACATCAGCAAAAGTGGAATAGCATTTCCTCTGGCGATGGTTCCTTTCCTCGGATTTCGCCGCAATCGTAGCTGGGCTGAATTGCGCAATGCGGGTCTGCGCCGAACGCTCTCTTTACGTTCTAGCGATCCTGATTCGCTCTACCTGAACTTCGACAAAACCTTACCCGTGCAGTTCCGAATCAAGAACCTGGACAAAGTTCAACTCGAGCAAATGCTGCTTGCTATGGAGCTCTGGAGCGGCAATGCGTCTCGCACTCCCGAACTTGTCGATTATCAAAATCAATTGCACAACGAAAACAAAGGTCTGGGCCGCCTGAGTCAGGTGGAGATGTGGGAGGAAGAACTCGCCAGGCGTTTCAGTGCAACATCCTTTGTGCCACTTGAACCGGGGCGAAAACTCTTTGGCGGAAGCGTGGAGATCGTTCGACAACTCGCGTTCGGCGGGCTCTCTGCAATTTACCTTGCTCAGCATAACAATAAGAATTTAGTAGTGGTAAAAGAAGCCGTCGTGCCAGGAAATGCTGACGAAGAAACTCGCAAAAAGGCGGCCGAACACTTCTTCCGCGAAGCTCGTTTTCTCATGACTTTAGACCATCCCCGAATCGCAAAAGTGCTTGGGCATTTCAGCGAGGAAGGTCGTGACTACATGTTGATGCAATATATTCAGGGACAAGACCTGCGTCAGCTTGTGAAGCAAAAAGGAGCACAGGACGAAAGCAAAGTGATCCAGTGGGCAATTGAAGTTGCTGAGATCTTGAAATATTTGCACGGACAGACTCCGCCTGTTATTCATAGAGACTTGACGCCCGATAACCTGGTGCTCGATTCTGAAGGGAAACTGACTCTTATCGATTTCGGTGCTGCCAATCAATTCGTCGGTACTGCCACGGGTACTCTGGTAGGCAAACAATCCTACATCTCGCCAGAGCAACTGCGTGGAAAAGCGAGCACTGCAAGTGATATCTATTCACTTGGTGGAACGCTCCATTTTCTCCTTACTGGCGAAGATCCCACACCATTGGCAGTGGCACATCCGGCGCAGTTCAACCCCCGCGTAAGTGCTGAAACAGAGGACCTTGTGTCAGCGCTTACTGCCTTCCATATCGATAAGAGATTGTCTAAACTGGACGAGATAATCGACAGACTTAAAGCGATACAACAAAAAGACCAAAACCGTGACGACTCGGAGTTGGGCAGCAGAGGCGCTCTGGCGGGAGGTCTCTCCTGATGAGCAACGATTCTTCTCCGACAGATCCGACTAATTCGGGAGCGCCTGGCAGCAAGGCAAATTTACCCGCAACAAAAAGCCGGAATTTGCCGGCGCAACAGCAGCGCAGTATGCCAGCCAGAGTTCCAGAAGAAATAATTGTTCGCTATAGACCTCTGGTTGAACTTGAGAAATGGCTTGCTCAAAGAGTCGAAGATCGAACCGCCAAGAAATCGCTTTATGTTGCGACAGTGGCAGTGGTATTTACTGTATTTGTTGTTCCCATCGTATTGATTGTACTTTCATGGCTGGTATTTGTGTTTAGCCAGGGCGGCCCGTTGGCAGCCGCCGGTGGTGCCGCTGAGGCCGCTAACAAGATGCTCCTCATGAGCGCGTTCCTCTTGAGCTCAGGACTCGCTGCCGTTGGTGCCGCTGTCTATAATGCTCAGCCGACACACCTGGCGCTGAGCAAAAAGGGCGTACGTTTGTTATGGCGTCATCGCCTCAATACTCGTGATGGTGAAACCGTATCCTGGGAAAATATTTCGAGGCTCGGTCTTGAACTGCCGAAAGGAAAAACTTCTCCCTTAGACCACATACTTCGCTTTGACTTTGGGACGAATAAATCAATGCGCTTACGGCTCGGTTGCATCCCGAGCGCAGAAGAGCGGGCAAAATTGCTCGAAGCAGTCGAAGCTTATTCTCCTGAATTAAATCGTGATGCTGCCGCCGTTCAAGCTCTGGAATTGCCTCCCGATTACAGCTACACAGAATTGTGGCTGCAAGCACTTTCAGGGCCTCCAAAGCGCGAGCGCCTTACTCCTATTGAACACAATGCTTTACTACGTGACGGCCGATACAAGGTCGACAAGCCACTTGGCGTTGGTGGGCAGGGTACTGCTTATCTGGCTTTCGACCGTGAACTCGGCGAGACTGTCGTGCTCAAGGAATTCATTCTGCCCGTTTTCGTTGATGTTAATGTGCGTCGACAGAGTCTTGAACGCTTCGAAAAGGAAGCGCGTATTTTGCGTCAGCTTCAGCATGAACAAGTGGTCCGGCTCATTGATTTCTTCGTTGAAGATCATCGCGGATATCTTGTTCTTGAGCATATCGATGGTCAATCTCTGAGAGAACTTGTTCATGCTTCGGGACCGGTAGCCGAAAAACGAGCACACGAATTGGCTCTGCAGATGTGCAAAATACTCAGCTATTTGCACGGGCTCACCCCGCCAGTGGTGCACCGCGATTTTACTCCGGACAATTTGATTCTTCGGAAAGATGGAACGCTTAAGCTGGTAGATTTCAACGTTGCACAGCAGAAAGAAACCACTTCCACCGGCACCGTTGTGGGCAAACATGCCTACCTGCCGCCAGAACAGTTCAGAGGTCAACCCACACCACAAAGCGATATTTACTCAATGGGTGCGTCTTTGTTTTACATTCTCACGGGAGAAGATCCTGAGCCGATCAGTCAACAACACCCGCGCAAACTTAAGCCGGAAATTTCCGAAGCATTGGATCGCGCCATCGCCGCCTGCACTGCCATCGAACTGGGGGAACGCTATGCTAGCGCTCAGGAAGTTGAGCGTGCGCTCCAGGGGGCAGGGGTCGTATAGCCCGAAGAATTTCACTTGACATATCGCCGTCAAAATTAGAAAGTAGGGCAAGGGAAATTTATTCCCTTCCACCATGTCGATTCTTACTACGGTTATAAAAGCTACTTGAATGTCGTCGGGACATTTATTTTGGCTTGTCTTATCACGCCTTTCTGGGGAGAACGGGCTAACATGGAATACACAAGAAGCAACTACGCGAGCGATCGCTCGACAAATTTCAAGCATCAAATTCCGGAAGATATTGCAGGTCGTCGTGCTGTCACTGTTGAACAATACGTGGCAAACGAAAAGTCCAAGCAAATGAGTAAACTTAGAGACTGGTATCTCAACGCACGCAATTCGGAACAGGTAGACGCGGTTTCCTTGCGGGAAAGCTTTTCTAATAGCCGAAATTATACGTCACCGAGTGCGGTGCAGGAAATTGAGCATCACAAAGTCTTCTTGCTGATTGGTGCGTTCGGTGCCACTGTGATTGGTGGCATTATGATGTTCTGCCACTAATATTCTGAGATCGAATTTTTAATATCTCAAGGCTTGTGTGAACGCGTTCGCGCTTATTTGTCACACAAGCTTTTCGAGATTTGCTGTAAAAAGTCGAAATCTAAAAAATGCTGAAACGCAGCGCCTGTGGGCTTCTGTCGAGCTTCGTTGTGTTATCTTATAATATGTAACTGCTGAGCAAATGAACAGAGCATAGTATGAGCAAACAGCCAGCTGAGCCGATTGTGTTGATTATCGAAAATACTCCAACGCAAATCCGCCTGTACGAAATAGTGGGCCAGCAAATCGGAATCAAAACAAAATTTGTTAGTAGCTGCCAGGAAGGGCTGAGAGCCCTTGAGTCTCTCTCGTATGACCTGGTGATTTTGGATTGGGACACGCAAGATATGAGCGGCTCTGAGGCGCTCCGCCTCATGCGACGAAAGCTTTTGCAATTGGGACGCAAGACCCCGCTCATTTGCATCAGCGCCCATGCGATGAAGGGCGAAAAGGAAAAGGTTCTCGCAAGTGGCTTTGATGATTATTTGTCAAAGCCCTGTACGATCGACCAGTTCAAGGGAATGATTCACCGCTGGCTGCCCAGACGAACCCGCAGCATGCTGAGAGCCGACTATCCCAGCGAACGCTCGTCTTAGCTCAGCCTCAGTGGCGTCACAGCAGATTTTGCGCAATTATTCCATTCGTACCAGCACGCTCACAAGGCACCTCGACCTTGTCGAACGTGCATCTTGCACAAGATTTCAAGTTCTCCTGACCCTCAGACCCCGGGCGCGCCGCCCCAGCCGCTTAGAATTAATCTTCTGAGCTCCGCTTAATATTCCGCCTAATATTGCTGCACAAAGCGTTCAGGATTTTATACAGGGTAAAATAAGTGCTAGCTTTTCATGCGTTTTTCATATATCTTGATTACTATTAGAACCGCTTACTATTTGGGGGTTTTTCCGCCATGAAGTCCATTGGTCTTTTGCTTTCTCTGGCAATCAGCTCAGCTTTTGTCAGCCCCGCCATGGCGCAGCAATTCGGCATGGACCAGCAATACAACGCTGGCATGAACCAGGCTGCCCAGGGACCCGCCAATAACAGCAAAGCGGACACCGGAAATTTTGGCTACACAACCCAGGACAATGCCTGGCAAGACATGGGTTATGTCCAAAATCAGTATGCCCCGATGGGTAACTTTCAGGCTCCCATCATGCGCACAAATCAAGGTTCTATCTCAACTTTCAAAGGAACGATGGGCAACTTCTTGAAGGGCAGCATGATGTCCGGACAAAGCTTGCCGGTGGTTCAACAGGGACTTCAAGCCCTTTCCGGTGGTTACACCGGACCCGCCTGCGGACAGGCAGGTACAGGCGGCTTCTGGAATGCCGGTGGAGGCAGTGTGCTTTATCCTGCACTTCCTCCAACTTCAACTTCCACCGTTGATCTGAATACTGCATTCTAAGGACTGAGTTCCTTTGCAAATAATTGTATGGGCGCCTCACGGGCGCCCTTTCCATATGATTCAGAAAGGCGCGCACCTATAGCAATTTGAGCTTAGCGCCCGTGAGGCACCTCTGGCAATTTGAGCTTTTCCCTCGTAAGGCACGACTAACAGATTGCGCTTGCGCGCGAGTAAGCAAGAAGATCATTCGGATAAAACCTTGATCTAATAAAAGAGACTGCCGGGTGCTCTATATTAGTATAATTAGCCTTCTCTTGCCGGAATAGATCATGTCAAAAGCAAGAATAGTCATTCTCGGCGGCGGGTTTGGTGGCGTGAAATGTGCCAGACTTCTTCGCAAGTTATTGCCATATCCTGACAATGAAATTGTGATTTTCAACCGCGAAAATCATATGGTGTTTCATCCTTTGCTTGCTGAAGTCGCAGGAGCTGGTCTCCAACCCAAGGACGTAGCAGTACCGCTCCGGCAGCTATTGAAAAACGTCTGGTGCAGAACAGAAGAAGTCTTGAATGTAATTCCAGAAAAATCTGAAATTGAATATGAAGCACATGACGGCACACGAAAGACTTTGAACTACGATCAGCTCGTTATTGCCTGCGGGAATAGCGTCAATCTGGGCATAGTTCCCGGCATGGAAGAACATGCATTTCCTTTGAAGACCGTTGGTGATGCGCTGGCTCTGCAGGCGCATATCGTCGAACAACTCGAGAAAGCTGAAGTCTGCGATGATCTCGAATGGAAGAAATGGTACCTCTCATTCATCATTGTTGGTGGTGGCTTCAGCGGTGTCGAAGTGGCGGGGGAAATAAACGATCTCGTGCGTCGCAGCTTGAAGTATTTTCGCAATATCAAACCAGAGCATGTGACTGTGACGGTATTGCAGGGACGCGATCAGCTTCTTATGGAGGTCGGTTCATCGCTGCGTGATTTTGCCAAAGAAAAAATGGAAAAGGCTGGAGTCACTGTCTGGTTGGGTGCGGTCGCTGCAAAAGCAACAACTGTCGGCGTGACATTGAAAAATGGTGCCTTGATTAAGGGGAACACTATTGTATGCACCATTGGCAATACCACTCTGCCTTTGATTCAACGAATGAATGTGAATAAGCAAAATGGTCGTGTTGTCACGGAAGCAAATATGAGCTTGCCCGGATATCCCAATATCTGGGCAATTGGGGATTGCGCTTCCATCATCAATTACGAAGACGGAAAACCGAGCCCAACGACTGCGCAATTTGCCGAGCGGCAGGGCACGCAAGTCGCGAAGAACATACATGCAGTATTGAACGGAAGAGCAACCGAGCAGTTCAAGTACAAAATGATGGGACAGCTCTGTGCTATCGGCGGTCAGAAGGCCGTAGCCGAACTGATGGGCTTGAAACTATCGGGGTTCGTTGCCTGGTTTCTCTGGCGCGGCATTTATTTGATGAAACTTCCATCGTTCGATCAACAAATGAAGGTAGGAATCGAATGGATGTGCGATCTGGTTTTTCCCAGGACGCTTGCCTATCTCAAAGCGGACAGATCTCGCAGAGTCTGCCGGGCCTTTTGCTCTGCCGGGGATACAATCATCGAGGAAGGTGAATTTGGCTCCGAGTTTTTCATCATAGAAGAAGGAAACGTTGAAGTTCTCAAAAAAATCGAAGGTGTCGAAGAGCTTGTCGCTGTTCTTGGACCCGGGGATTTCTTTGGTGAAGGGGCGATTTTGGAAAATAGAAAGCGAAACGCAAGCGTCAAAGCAAGGACCGATGTAGAACTCACGGTCTTAGGTGCAAGTGTTTTCTCGCAGATTTCCTCATCGCTGGCACCGTTGAAAGAAGCAATGGTTAAGGCGGCGAAGCGCCGAACAAACATCTGGAAAAATCTCAACGAGCTTAGAGTGGTATTGGATGCCATTCCACTTGAGCATGTGACCGAACCGATCATAGAAGAGCCCATCAAAGCTCATACTCACGTTGCAGAAGCCATCGCTTTGATAAACAGGAAGCGCCTGGATTTCATTTTTGTCACCAACGAGAAGAATCAGCTTGTTGGTATCGTCTCCAGGTCTGATTTACTTCGTGCAATTGAAGTGGCCGCAGCACTGCCGGAAGGGGCAGAAATGCGAATTAAAATAGAAGACATTATGGTTAAAGAACCAATCTGCTTGAGCTCGTCCGAAACTGCTGCGCTTGCCGTTCTTACCATGCGTGAGCATGGGTTCAAGACACTGCCGATTGTTTCCAATCAGAACGACAGAATATTGAAAGGTGTTGTTCGCATTGAAAATATTATGGATAATATCATCAGGCGAATGCTTGTCATAGATAAGACAGTAGGTGCGATACCTCGCGTCACCAAAGAAACGCAAAAAATCAAACTGGAGAATCTGCGGTGAGCTTTGTGAAGATCCTGCGTTTGTGGAGCTACTGCCGAAAGTATTCCACGCAGCTGGCAAATGAGTCCATCACTTAGACGAACTCATTTGCAATTTTTGTTGACTTGTTCCAACTCAACGAAGATTCACTGCTCGAGACACCGCCTCCCCTGCATTTGGTACTCCGTGTCCATATACAGCATCCCAGGCGTGTCCGGCTGGCTTGAAGGCTGTGTCTATCATTATTTGTCTTACTTGCCGGTTTGATAATCTTGGATTTGCCGCCCACACCAATGAGGCCACTGCAGCTACCTCAGTCGCAGCAACCGAGCTAATGCCAAACGCGTCAACGACCTGGTTGCGTGCGTCGGATACAAGGATAGATTCTGCTGGTGCAGAAAATGTCACAGCAGTTGAAATCTTAGAAGGAAAAACAGGAGAGTTTCGCCTGGTCGCAGGGTTACCGAAGCCAGTACCGCTGCTGTCTCTGGTTGTTGAGGCTACCAGATTAATATAAGGTACCTGGTGGTGATAATCTGTCACTTGTTGCGACGAATTTAATATGTCACCAACATTTGCAAAAATAAGCCCACCTCTATTGTAGAATTCCTGCGCCTTTCTGTGAAATCTTGGGTATTCGGCCGGGTCGTAAAGCTTTTGGCAATCACCATGCACAAGAGCCCAGCCCCCAGACGTATTGTTATCTGGATAGGCAAAATCCTGATCCAAATTGACTATTATGATCTTGATTCTACGATCATGACTGAGGAGTGCGTCGACAGCATCGGAAAGTTGTCCGTCAATAACGTTGTTGCCATATTGCACGGCTCCGCTGCCGGTGCCATCAAGGGCAGCACCTGTAATACAGCATTGAGTAATATGTGCTTCTGGTGCAATTCCGGCTGTATTAATACCATTATTTGCCAAAGCAAATCCAACAGTGGCATATTCGGTTGGATAAAAGCCAGCTGGTTCTGTGTAACCTGAGCCAATGCTCAATGAGTCAATCGGTGGCAAATCAGTACAGAAAGTAGATATCCTCCCGAAGTTACCGATCATACCGACGTGCTGTCCTCGCCCTTTCGTTTGTTTCCATGCTAGAGGAACATTCATGGCACCAAGGTGCCACTCTTGAATATAAAAAGGATCGGGGGCTGGCGTTCCTGTAGGAATATAAGCAAAAGCTGCATTTCCGCAAATTGTTGACGCAAGAAATGCAAGTGAAACCTTCTTGATAAAACTGATTCTATTTTGCAGAATGTCGACGAGCTCTTTAAACATAAGCAACCACCCTTTCAAAGAATGAACCGTATTGAAACGACAATTGCTTCTTTCACGGTCCAGTTTGTAGCGGCAAGAATACGAAACACTTTTGTTGAGTTGGTAGAGTTTTGATGAAGTTCTTGTAGAGGCTTGCACAATATTTTAAGAAGGCAACTCGCTAGGATTTAAGAATGTTCGTGTTTGCCGGCGTTTTGTGCCACAATTACCAGGGCAGGCGCGATTCTACGCGCCAACGAAGAAAATCAAACTCGAGAATTTGCGGTGAGGTTGGCTTAGTAAGACGGCATGGAATCAATTCGGAAGCACAAATGGACTGTCTTAGGAATTGTCGCCTATGCACTTTTTATGGACTACTTCATTTATGGATTAGTTGTTCCGCTAAGCCCCTATTCTCCAGCAAAGATTACCAGCGAATCTCAGATGGGTATGCTCTATGCGGCATACGCGCTTGGAGTTCTGCTGGCGACGCCTGTATTTGGGCATCTCGGTGATAAGCTTGGATGCCGCCGCCCGATGATAATTGGTGTTATTCTGAGCGGAATTGCTACGCTTTTGTTTTGCTTCGCGAACAGTTTTCCTCTTGCACTTGCAGCCAGATTGTCACAGGGAGCTGCTGCCGCTGGTACCTGGACGGCGGGTCTTGCGCTGGTGGCAGGAAATTATTCGGATAAACGCGTGCAAATGATGGGACTGGCTCTTGTGGGCAGCACTGCCGGATCCGTTCTTGGTCCCGTGGCGGGAGGCTGGCTATACGAGCTGGGTGGGTATCAGTTTCCATTTCTCATAACCGGAGCGATGGTTCTGCTAGATGCGTTGATGAGAACTTGTTTGCTGCCTGCGGATAGTAAGCCGGCAGAATCAGCGCATGCTGAGAACGATTATTTAATTCCTTTGCTCACGGATAGATCAGTCCTTGTTGCAGGATTGGCCGTTGCTTTAGCTGCTGCTGGTTTTGGCATCGTTGAGCCAATTCTGCCAAATCATTTACGCCAGGCAGGCATTGCTCCTGCGCAGGTCGGAGTTTTGTTTACGTGCTCGACTATTGTTTATGGATTGTCCGCGCCCTTGGTTGAGTGGGTTTCGGAAAAGTTCTCCATAAAAAACACAATCGTATTCGGCATAGTAGCAATGTCTGTTGTTCTTCCTCTGCTCGCATTGTCTTCTGATTATATAGTTACCGCGTTGTGCCTGGCTGCAGTAAATGTATCTTATGCGTTCATGTTGAACCCAAGTTCCGCTGAGCTAGGTAATGCGGTTGATAGGCGTGGCTTGAACTGCTATGCGGCAGTTTATGCAATCTACAACATCACTTATTCGTTGGGTATGATTGGCGTCGATGCATTTGCGTCCGCTGCTTCTGAAAAATTGTCATTGCTTCAGATCTTTTGCTCAATGAGTCTCGTGCTTCTTTTTTCAATTCCGTTTGTGATAAAAGCGCTTGGATCTAGTTCTCAAGTTATTACAAAGGGTACAATAGGCGATTCGGGAGTTCAGGAAGAAAGCGCATCAGGTTAAGCAAGTCGGGCATGCATGAAATGGCCTGGCAGAGCCTGGTGATAGGTTTCATAACAGAGCCCGGAGCGATCTGGTACCCATGCAGTTTGGAATTGAACTGGCGTATTTGGCAACGAGGAGGCGTGGATGCAGACTACAGACAAGCAAAGCGAATTACTGGCAGCCTTAGACCGGGGCGAAACGCTTCCTTCTTATTGGTATACAGACGCCGCAGTTACTCAAGAGGAAATCGAGAAAATATTCAGGAAGTATTGGCAGTATCTTGGTCCTGTTCAACAACTCAAGAACATCGGTGACTACATCACGGGTTATGTTGGTGAGATTCCCGTAGTTGTCGTGCGCAATGAACAGGGGCTGCAAGGTTTCGTTAATGTCTGCCGTCATCGGCGCCATGAGGTAATGAAAGGCTGCGGTAATTCAAAAATCATGCAGTGCAAATATCACGCGTGGACATACGATCTCCACGGCAAGTTGAAAGCTGCTCCCAGATCAGAACGCGAGCCTAATTTTTGCACCGATGATTATCCGCTTATCTCATTAAAAGTTGAAACTCTTGGACCCTGGGTTTTTGCCAATGTGGACCCAAACTGCAAGCCGCTGGAGTCGTACTTTGGTCCTGTAATGGAAATCATCGAGCAAAGTGGAATCGATCTCGGCAGTCTCGAATTGTGGGGCAGAGGCGAGTGGGAGTCGGAAGCGAACTGGAAGACGATGCTGGAGAATTATCTTGAGTGCTACCATTGCGCGGTAGCTCATCCAGGATTCAGTGCGGCAATAGATGTGGATCAGGACTCGTATAAACTGACGCCGTATGAGTGGTTCTCGAGTCAGCTTGGGGAAGTGAATGAAGCGGCGCTTGAAGGAAAGAGCAAAGTCAAAATATACGATGCCAAAGGAACCGTCAGGCAAGCACAATATCATTTACTCTGGCCGAATTTCACTATCAACATCAATCCTGGTTTTCCCAACCTATCCATTGATGTCTGGTTGCCCAACGGTCCGAATAGAGCTAAGGGATTCTCCGAGCAATATTTCGGGCCTGGCGTAGATAAGAAATGGGCTGAGGAGTTAATTGAATTCAACTGCAAGGTCGGGCTGGAGGACGACGTGCTCACCAACTCTGTACAAAAAGGATTGATCGGAGGGATCCCTGCGGCGGGACGCTTCCTCACCACAAGTGAAGCCTTGTGCGGCCATTTCCAGAAGCTTGTAGTGAAATCCCTTCTAGCTTGATTAACTAGACCCAGCGTTCGTAGTCCTACCACTTGCGCCACGATTTGTACACAAACCTGTCCGGAAAAATTTAGGGAAAAAGGGCGACATTAGCTCTGCTTCCCGAAACTTTCTCCAGTGCACAGGTGCAGCAGATGGCTAATAATGAAATTCAAGAACCTAGCTCTCTTTCGGTAAGCAACGGAAGCGACGCAAGTAAACAGAAACTGACCGACGAATTCTTGTCATCGCAAAGATCAATGACTGGCGCGTCGGCGGCTTCATCAGATAATTCCACGAGCACCGGTATTCCTAAAATTAGCGATGCTGCGCCCCACATTACAGGCTACATGGAGCAGCCTGGGAATGGAGAGAATATCGTAAAGCATGCGATAGAGAATGCACATCAGTCAGTGAATATGTGGATGTTTCATCTGTCCGATCCATCCGCGGCTCAATCATTGATCGCAGCGCACGACCAAAACCATGCCGATGTGCAGGTAATTCTTGATAAAAACAACCTTGCAAAAGATCCTAATGCAAGCAGGCTGGCAGATCAAATGAAAGCAGATGGTATCACGGTCGTGCCCAGCTCTGATGCTTTTACTATTACCCATCCAAAGACATTTGTAATTGACGGCAAGACGTCGTATATAACCTCGATGAATCTTACCAGGGCCCTGCCGCATTTTCGCGACTTTGGTATTTCCACCGACGATCCCATGATTGCTAACGATCTCGACCGTTTATTTCAGGCGGATTTAAAAAATTCCGCAGGGAATACTAAAGATACACCGGCTCCCGTCAGCCCATTTCTTTTAGTGAGCCCCATTGTCGATGCGCCTGATGCCAGTGCGTTGAGCGTGGATCAGCAGAACATCGATGCGGCTCTTTCTGGCTATTCCGATATTCAGAAGAGCGCAGCTCAGGCTGATTTCGGCAAAGCAAGTAAGGAGTTTAGCCCTGACCAGCAGTTAGCCGCGGAGCGGGATCTCTCACAAATGCAGAACGGTGATCAGCTTGTGCAATTATTCGCGCAAAAGATGCAGGACGAAAATATTGATCGTATTGCTGGAATCTTTGACCGCGCTCAAACGAAAGTAGTGGGCGAAACGGAAAACATCGGAGCACCAGATGTTTTGAATTCAATTATAAATGCCGCTAAACGCGGAGTCGAAGTTGATCTTGTCATTCCTGGAAACAGCCTCGGCAACGTTGCGAAAAATTCCCAGGCTGTTAGCCAGCTAGAGGCTGCGAGTGCCGATATAGAAAAACAAGGACTACCAGGTATTCACATCAAAGAAATGCCTCCAATTGGAAACGGTGGTCAATCATTGCCAAATCCAGACCAGCCATATGTGCATGCCAAATGGCTTGTTGCTGACGAGAATAAGGAAGCCTACCTGGGTTCTGTAAATTTCACTCCCAATTCGTTATATGCTGCTCGTGAAATTGGTTTGATTTTTGAGGACTCTCCGACGATGCAAAAGATGGTCACTGCGTTCAATAAAGATTGGAACGCAGCCCAACTCCCGCCTGACCAGCAGAACTAGTTTGAGTTTTAGCAAATAGCTATTTGTTTATTTCTTTTCGGGTATCTCACTACAATTGGGAATCTTTTTATAGTCAGAGAGTTTTTCAACTTCTGCCATAATTTTTCTGTATTCCCTGGAACCAGGCTTCTTGTAGTCCCAATTTCCTTTGTCGTCCTGCGTGGCTGCAATCTTCCAATTCTCGTTAGGTTGATTGTTTACAGCTGTCTTGATATTTCCCTTTTCGTCTAGAAGCTGTGTATACACTCCTAATTTTTCATTCGCATGGAAAATTATGGACTGGTTTGCGATTTCTTTTCCATCTTTGAAGATATGAGAGTTGATCGAAACTTGCTGCGGATCTTTGAAAATTTCCATGTGCCCAGCTTGCTTATCGTAGGTCTGGTGTGGTCCGGCGAAAGTTTTGCTGTCCAACCACAGTTCTCGTACTGCACACAAGCCTGCATTCTCTTCGCCCTGTTTGTCCTGTTTGTTTTCTTTGTTATCTATGATTTCTTTGTCTGCCATTAAAATGCCCTCGATCGCCAATAAAATGGAACGCCATTTACTAGCTTAACTGTCGGTTAGCGCTTGGGCACTGTAGATTTGCGCAATTACAATTTGGAGTCATCTTGCCAGGCAGACTGCACGATTGCCCATATACATCCAAGGGTTATCTACAGTTCCTGATTGTAGGCATCCCGCAACGTACTAGCTTCGGTTCAAGACTTTGAGTCGAGCAATAGCGTCAGCTGCCTCGCTCTCATTTGGGTCAATTTGCAGGACGGTTTCCAGATCGCAAATTGCCTCCTGGTACATTCCCAATCGCTCATAAATTCTGGCTCTGTTACTGTATCGATCTGGGCTTGCATTGGGCATTTTAGCTATGGAATTGTTGTAGTCCAGCAAGGCTTTATCGTACTGCTTCATGGACTGCCAGATTTCTGCCCTTAACTCTTGTCCGTCTGATTGGGGAAACTGTGAAACCAATTGATTAGCATCGCGAAGAGCTAAATTATATTTCCCAGCCTTCACATAGACTCGTGCTCGTTTTTCAATCAACCAGGGGCGATTTGGATAAAGTTCCATGCTCCGAGTCATATCTGCAATTGCAGAATCGTAATTTCCGAGCTTGCTGTACGTGACTCCTCGACGCCAGTATGCGTGTTGATTCTTTGGATTCAACTTGATTGCTCGCGTGTAGTGCCTAATTGAATCTGATTTCTCGTCAGAGCTGATTTCTTCAGGCAGGACTGGGTTGAGTCCAATGGCAAACAGCATTTTGTTTAGCTGGTCGATGCTAAACGCGTGCTTGTGTTTACCACTGAGCAGATCGTTCATCATATTTTTATCGACGCTGAAATATCCAGCTGCTTTGTCGGCGCTCCATTCCTTGCGTTCCAGCTCAACTGCAAGTCGAACGGTTAATCGCTCTTTTAGTTCATCACTTCTCCATTGCGCATGCTCTTGAACATAGCTGAGTTTGTTCTCGTTGTCTGCTTGAATGGTAGATGCATGGTTGAACTCTGCCCATCTGGTAGAGAAATTTCCGGAACTGCTTGCAAATATAATAGTCAGAATCGAAGCTGCTGCCGCCAATATAACGAAAGGCTTTACTGCTAATCCTTTGCCCTTGCCTTTGCTAGTTTCCCGATTGCTTAACTGATTTAATTTGTCGCAGGCTTCGAGCCAATTAGACTCTGTGGCATGAGGATCCATTGCCACTGCTCGTAGTGCATCGGTATCCTCTGGGTCAGCGCAAGGTTCTTGCCCGTGCTCGTCATTTTCTTCGATCTGGATTAGCAGCGCGTTTGATTCTGCGGAAGTTTCGCTACAATCGGACAAGCTGTCTGGCTTCCCGGGTTGAGCGCTCCCGGTTGAGTCATCTCCAACGCGGAGTCTAATCTCCTCGTCGGATACTTTAACAGACGCTGTTTTCTTGAGCATCATGACGCCCCTCCGCTGCCGATTTTCTAAATATAAAGTAGCTCTGTTATCTGAGCTTTCTTGCATTGAAAAATTCTTGTAAATAGCTGGACCTATTTTCACTGCTTATAGCAAGCTTTCATTAATTGTGCCTGGCTGATTTACCTAGGGGAAAAGCCATTACGCCGATCAGTTGGCAACAGGAGTATAATCTTTTGACTTCACGGAGGTGAGCCATGCCTGCTATCTCAAATAAAAGCGTTGCCGAAAAGCTGCAGATGAAGTCGGGGCGGAAGGTATTGATAATTAACCAGCCGGATGAGTATTCGAAAGTTCTTGGCAAATTGCCGGCTGATGTGAGTGTAGTTAGCGTTTCAGCAAAAGATATTGATGTCGTTCAATTATTCGTGGAGTCGCGAAAACAGCTCGAAAAAGAACTGCCGAAGTTGAAATCTAAAGTCGCGGAAAAGGGCATGATCTGGGTCACTTATCCGAAGGGCACATCGAGCAAGAAAGGTGATATTAATCGCGATTCGATTGCCGAATATGCGCTTACGCTGGGGTTGGAAGGCGTTGCTATTGTTTCTGTAGACGACGACTGGTCTGCGCTGAGATTGAAGGTTCTATAAGCGACTGTTATGGTAGATCAAAGCAATAATCAGACTCAACGTAAATTGCTTATCGTCGCCCTTGCGCTATTGATTTCTGTTTTGTTTGCTGGAAGCCTCGTCTTTTTTATAGTTACTACGATGACTAACTCCGTGCCTTACATGATTGGAATCGAAAGAGTTCGAGCAAACTCGGATGCTATTTCACTGTTGGGAAAACCCATCAGCGGCGATTGGTACGTTATGGGGCGCCTCTCTTGGGATCACGCGAACCTGAGAATTCCGGTTAAAGGTCCAAAGGCAGATGGGTGGGTGTATCTCAAAGGGCAAACTACAAATGGAAAATGGCATTTCGATTACTTGAGTTTGAAATCGAATGGCAAAGAGATCAACTTGCTTACTGCAGGTGATTGATTGACCCGCCGTAATCAGGCTAAACTCCGGCTTTGACTGGAGCTTTGAATGTGATTGGAAGATCCTTCCAGCATTCGAGATAGTTCTTCTGCAAAAGTGGTGACTCTGCCGCGTATTTTGTTGGAGCGTACACAAGTGAGCTCTCGAACATGAATGCAAGAGTGTTGTCCATGTATACGGGTTTGAGATCAGCAGACACTGCTTTGGTGTAAGTGGTCGTATCGGGACCGTGTGCGGACATCTGGTTGTGCAGGCTGCCGCCGCCTGGAACGAAGCCTTCTTCCTTCGCATCGTATACACCGTAAATGAGTCCCATGTATTCGCTCATGGTGTTGCGGTGATAATACGGTGGGCGGAACGTATCTTTTGCCACCATCCAGCGCGGCGGGAAAATGACGAAGTCTATGTTTGCGGTGCCGGGAAATTCGCTGGGGGAGGTGAGCACCGTGAATATTGAAGGATCCGGGTGATCGAAGCTCACCGTATTGATGGCATTGAAGCGACTGAGTTCATATTTGTAAGGAACATAATTCCCATGCCACGCCACCACATCTAGTGGCGAGTGATCCATGTCGGCTTCCCACATGTGCCCCTGGAATTTGCAAACCAATTTACAATCTCGTTTCTTTTCTTCGTACCATGCGCTGGGGTGCTCGAAGTCACGCGGGTTTGCAAGCCCGTTGGCGCCGATTGGTCCGAGCCCGGGAAGGCGAAATGGTGCGCCATAGTTTTCACAGATGTAGCCGCGTGCGTTATCTTCCAATAATTGAACGTGGTACTTAACACCGCGCGGAATTACTGCGATGTCGCCAGGTCCAAGTTCAAGCACGCCCATTTCCGTAATTAGCTGTAGTTTGCCTCTCTCTGGAACAAAAAGGAAATCACCGTCTGCATTGTAGAAATATTTGTTGTCCATTGATGTGTTGCAGACATAGATGTGAACAGCGCTGCCTTTGCTGCTGCCATATCCACCGTTGCCCGCGAATGTGATTAAGCCTTCAAGAAAATCAGTGGGATGGCTGGGAAATGGAACTGGATCCCAGCGCATTTGATTTGGGCTCGCTGGCACTTCGCCGAATGGCTTATGGCGAATCAAACCGCTGTCGACCAATTTGAATTCGCTATGCAATACGCTCGGGCGGATGCGGTAGAGCCAGCTGCGCAGGTTCTCGTGTCGGGCTGCTGTAAAGGCTGAGCCGCTTAGCTGTTCTGCGAATAGTCCTAGAGCTACCTTTTGCGGGGAATTCTGTCCTGTGGGTAGGATGCCTTCATGAGCCTCGCTGGCGAAGTGGTTGCCGAAACCGGTGAGGTAGTTCAATTTGCTCGACATTGTTTTTCCTTTGTAGATTGAGGATTAATGGGCACCCGTGAGGCGCCCCTACATTATTGATTTCCGTTGCCGCCTACATCTATGTCCTACATCTATATAGATTGTTTTTTTGCGGGGCAGGCACGCAAGGCGTGCCCCTACCATTGGATCCTTCCGCATCGCACAGCAGAAGCCGAAAAAACAGGCGGGTGTTGGCCCGCCTGCGAAATTCTAGAGGTTGCCCCGGATGGCTTGCTCTCTTTCGATTGATTCGAACAGCGCCTGGAAATTGCCTTTGCCGAAACCTTTCGCGCCTTTGCGTTGGATGATTTCGAAGAAGAGGGTTGGTCTGTCTTCAACTGGTTTCGTGAAAATCTGGAGCAAGTAGCCGTCCGATTCGCGGTCGACCAGGATGCCCAGTTTGTAGAGCTCTTCAATGTCCTCGTCAATCTTGCCGACGCGCTCTGTGAGCGAGTCATAGTATGCACGCGGCACGGTCAAGAATTCGATGCCGCGCTTGTGCAGTTCGCCGACTGTCTTGATGATGTCAGCCGTGCTTATAGCGATGTGCTGTACACCACCGGCGGTATAGTAGTCGACGTATTCTTGAATTTGCGATTTACGCTTGCCAGGATATGGCTCGTTGATTGGCATCTTGATTGAGCCGGCTTTGTTAGCCATGACTTTTGATACCAGTGCGGAATACTGTGTGCTGATGTCGTTGGCATCAAAGCCCTGATAAACATAGAAGCCGAATACATCCTGGTAGAACTTAACCCAGTGTTCCATGCGATCTACTTCGACGTTGCCGACGATGTGATCGACAATGAGAAGTCCAGTGCTGTCTGCTTTTTTATTTACTTCCTTGAAGCCCGGTGCGAACGCGCCTTTGTACTCATGGCGCTGCACGAATGTGTGCACGGTGTCACCGTATGTGGCGACAGTCGCAGAGACGAAGCGTCCATCTTCATCTTCTTCGCTGTGCGGTTCTTCGATGCTTTTGGCTCCGCGGGATACGGCTGTCTCATATGCTTTCTGTGCGTCCTTGACGCGGAAGCCGATGTTGCGCACGCCATCTCCGTGCTGAAGAACATGCTTGCCGATGGCTGAGTCGGGATGCAGACCTGTGCTCAATACGAGGTTGACGTTTTTCTGGCGAAGCACGTATGAAGCTACATCACGGCTGCCTGTTTCGAGACCTTTATAGGCAACTACATCAAAGCCGAAGCCTTTGTGATAGTAGTAACAGGCTTGCTTGGCGTTGCCGACGTAGAACTCAACGAAGTCAAAGCCTTCGATGGGAATCTCGCTTACTGCCTGAGCTGGAGCCGATTTCTCAACTGTTTCTCTTGTCATTTATCATCCCTCGTATGCTGCTGAACTCGGCATTTCTAACGCCGACGCCCTGCCATATAACGATTAATATTTTACGACAGAAAACAGCTCAACGTGCGCTATCCAAAAGGATGATGACCTACAAGTAACTAACGCTAACAATTTCTTGCTGGAGATCGACTTTACAGCAATCAAGACACTGCGTTTTACTTGCTGCTCAGCTTGTCCAATGCGGCTTGCGCGTCTTTATCCTTCGGATTTGCGGCAAGAAGATCTTGCAGTATTTTTTTGCCTTCTTCAGCAGTTGCCTTATCCTCGCTTAAGCAAAGCGCCTCTCCGAGCCGTGCGCCCGGGAAATCTTTTGAGAGTTCTTGCACCCGGCGATAGTATTTGAGGGCTCTTGTCGTGTCCCCGCTCTGACGGCGCATCTCGGCTGCTTTGAAAACGACGATTGGGTCAGGCCTGTTCAGCAGGGTCGACTCCTCATAGTATTTTGCGGCTTCCTCTTTGTGCCCGAAGTGCTGCTGTACCTGCCCCATCATTAGCTTTACGTAACTTACTCTCGGATAGAGCTCAGCCAGTTTATTCAACAGCTTCATCGACTCGGCTTCGTCTGTTTTTCGAGCTGCCTGCCATTCGTCGTCGCTCATTTTTTCGTGCTTGTCGTGAGAAAGAGCGACGTTCCATGCTTCCATTGTGCGTTTGCAAATGACTTCGTCGGTTGCGAGATCAACCTTCTCGCCTGGTCCCGCGCTTGCGATCATTGAGGCAGCATCGCCTGATTTGTCCACCACGTTGACTGTGGCTAAACCGTTGGGGGTCTGGATGCGGCTTGCGCATGAGCAGAGAAGCATGCTAAGCAGTACGCATGAGGCGCTCGAACTCAAGAGCGATAGCCAGATCGGCTTTGTGGTTTTGTTGTTGAGAATAGTGCTGCTCATGAGCTTCTTTCCTGTGGCTGTGCATACCTATTCTATAGGTATATGAGGGAAACTTTCACCGCTTGTTGTGTGGATTTGAAGAGCTTTTGCACATGTAATCGTAGCCTCTTGGTGATTGGCGATTGCAAGTAAGTTCTGCCGCCAAGCCGATTTGCCTGATTACTTTTCAGACCGTTTGCCGGATTACTTTTCTGGACCGTTTGCCTGATTACTTTTTCGGAGTCAAAAATGGCGATTCAGCCATTTTGAAAACTGGGAGGAATCAGATTTGGCAAAAAGCGACAAGTACCAGTAATCGAAATGTCTGTATCGTCATTTTTGACTCGTGTGGGTTTTCAACTCTTCAAGTCTTCAACTCAAAAGGGCGCCCGTGAGGCGCCCCTACGATGACTTATATCCTGAACCTACGGAAGAAGCGGAGTATGACCCATTCCGCGAACTTCTTTCGAGTCCTTCAACTTGGCCTGAGCCAGGCTGCGCTTCGTGCCTTGAGTCGGAAGCGGAGCAGGCATGATATCAAGTTCTTCCTCGCCACCATTTGCGGTGGCAGGAACATCGTTGCTGCCTTGCTGCTGCTTATCACGCTTGGACAGCACCAGCATGTTGTGAATTCGCGCATTCACCTTGACGCGATATTTCTCAGGCACAGCGTTTGCGTAAGTCAAGTCAATCAAAGTTCTTGCAGCCTGATAGTAGTTGCCGCGCTTTTCGTAGAGCTCAGACAGCGCCACGCGCAGCAGCATTTCTTTCGGCTTCTCTTGCTCTAGCTTGGACAAAGATGCAATGGAATCATCCAACAATTTCTCGTCGTCGCTGAAAGCACAAATTTGGTGATAAGCAACCCACAAATTCGGATCGACTTTTGTTGCCTTCACGTACTCAGCCACTGCCGAATGAATATCGCCATTCTTGCGATATGATTCACCCAGCTTGTACCTTAGCTGTGCATCTTGAGGCTTAAGCGCCACTTCCTGCTTGAGCTGCTTCAGTTCAGCCTTAATCTCGTCAGGACTTTGAGCGATAACAATCGGAGCGCGCCTGGTCTTTTCTCTATCGTTTTTCGGAATATCGGGCGCAGCAGAAATGTCACCGTCTTTGCCGAGACCAGGCAAAGTGACAGATGCCAGAAGCAGTGCTGCTAGAAAAGTAGTAGAGAATTTCCGCATGATCGGGGTGATTTCCTTTCCAGGTCCTGGTGTCCCGAGGGACCCTTGGTTTCTCTCCGCTTATATTGGAAACTCTGGTATGGTCCAAGAAATTGGTCTTTTTGTCAAATAGCAGGGATTTATACTTTGCGAATAGTCACCCGAAAGTGTCCATCTTCGTGCTCGTTTTCCGCCAATATTTCGTGCCCTTCTTGTTGAATGCTCTGGCAAACATTGATGGCAGGCTCGCCCCCGTCGACCAAGATATGAAGCAGGTCACCAGCAGGAAGCTTATCCAAAAATAATTTGGTCTTTACAAAGTTCATAGGACAGCCGACGCCGCGCAGGTCTAAATTATGTTCCATTCTTAAAACGCTCTCACTCTTTTTGAAAGCAGGTATCCGGGATGCAGGCTTTCGGGAACGGGCAGTAGTTGACGTTCTCGTAGCGATTCCATGGTTTGGCAAAGCAATCGCGTTTCTCTATAAAAGGAAGGACAGTTTCGAGAATGTCTTCGCGGGTTCTGCCCATCTCGTTGGAGAGGCAAATCAGGCAAAGAGTTTTTTCCGTGTATCCAAGTGCCATGGAGATGAGCTGCTGGCGCAAGCAAACAGTTTGCGAGCATGAGGCACATTCGCCTGGTGGCTCAGGAAGGAGTCCTACTTTTTCTGCTAAAGGGTTATTGATCATGGCAACATTATATCGTTCGCGTACTTTCTGGCGATGGTTTGTTGCGCGCGGCGAACTTTTCTATACTTATACGGTTGAACTGTAGCTGTGGATGCAATTGAATTTGCGCAGAATAAATCGAAAACGAATTCTGATGCTTGGAACTTTCTTCTTCACCACTGGTGCGGCATTCTGCTTCGTGCAAACCGAATTGCTTGCACAAAATGGCGGCGGTGGATTGCAATTGCCAGCACAAGCTCCTCCATCTTCTCTTGCAACTTTGAGAAAAGGAACTCAACTGATAGATGCTGGCCGCCTTCAAGATGCGCTTGCTGTCTTCCAGCAATATGTACGTGAACGCCCGGGTGATCCTGCGGGCTATTTCTGGATTGGTATTTGCTACGATGAGATGAGCAATTATCCGGTGGCAATTCAAGCCTATCGAGATGGTATCACTCGCGCAGAACAGAATTCGATGGATTCTGCTGAAATGCGCACGAATCTAGGGAACGTTTATTTGAAGCAGAACGATATCGATCAAGCGATTGATTCATACAAACGTGCGATCGAAGTGAATCCGCAATATGGGCTTGCTGAGCTGAATTTGGGGCGTGCCTATATTGCAAAAACAGATTATTCATCAGCTCTTGCTGCTTTTGATAAATGCGAAGAGCTGCATTGTAATGTGCGGCAGGTTTTGTATTACCGAGCTAAAGCCTTGATGGCGTCTGGGAAAAATGAACAAGCTGCGGCAGTCGTGCAGAAACTGCTTCAAGATTTTCCCAACGGCGATGCGAAAAATTCCATTCAACAAGAATTTCAGTCTTGTTTTACAAAATAGCAAAGCGTTGGGGGCGGCACGGTAACCCTTTGCCAGCTTGCCTTTTAGGGGATCTTGCTAGCGGTTCTATATGCTTTCGGATTGACCAATTTTGTCTTCTTTTAAAATTTGACGATTATTACTCGAACATCATCTAAAGAAATCTGAATCCAAAATCGCTGATCACAAAAGGCTTTCGTTGGTTACCATGAGTGAGTCAGGGAACGGCAACACTAATCGCAGAGCAAAGATATTGGCTGTAATGTTGAGTGGATATAGATTCGAAATGATCATCGGCTGCATGAGCGCCGGCAAGTCCAGTGAGCTCATTCGCCGAGTTGAACGTGCACGTCTGGCTTATTTGCCGACGGTCATTTTCAGACCAGCGACCGATACACGTTCGAAACCCGATTTTGTTGAGTCGAGAAACGGTTTGCAGTCGCAAGCTATAGTGGTTGAGCATGCAAAAGATATGCTCAAATACTCTTCGCAAGCAGTTGTTATCGGAATTGACGAAGTTCAATTCTTCGATCAAAGCGTTGTGGAAGTGATTGGAACGCTGCTCCGCCAGCGTAAGAAGATCATTGCCTCAGGATTGGACCTGGATTACCGCGGTAAGTCCTTCGGACCGGTGCCAGAGCTTCTGGCTCTTGCCGATCGCGTCGATAAACTCATGGCAGTTTGCAGAAAGTGCGGCTCCGACTTCGCCTGCAGGACACAGCGCACGGTTCAGTCGAGCGAGCAGATTCTGGTTGGCGATGCCCAATATGAAGCCCGCTGCATCGATTGCTTCGATCCACCCTCAGATTTCCAGCTCAAGATCAATCTTCAAGAGAAGAAAATCTCCGAAAGCCCTATCGCTGTTGACTTTACACCACACATCGTCTCCGCTTAACTGGAGTCTTTCCGCTTAACTTGAGTCTTTTGGGCAAATTGAGACTTTGCGCGATTAAGACTTTGGGCATATCGCCTGGTTGGGGGCGCCTCACGGGCGCCCTTTGAGCTACTAGGTTATTTGAGGAACGAGATATGGGTTCGGCTGCATAAAAGATATCTAAGATTCAGTGAACCGATAAACAAGTTTGCTCTTGATAACTTATTGGCATGAAATAAAGTGGTAGAATCCCCAACGCCAACTAGAGGGAACAAGGATGTTCGGGCGGAAATCACTGATATTACTTGCCGTTTCAGCTTTTGCCTGGAGTCAGGGCGCATGGGCTGCCGATTTGCAGGCTGCTAAGACGAATACAGTGAAGAAACCCGCCAAATCTCAAGTTGCCACAAAAACGAAAAAGCGTTCTTCACACAGAAGCGGCTCGCACCATATCGCCCACAAGCTGATTCCGCCCCCGCCGGCATATATGCCCTCAATCTTGCCTGAGTTGTATTACCATCAAAACGTCAGCCAGGACGAAGAGGAAGAGGAAGTCGCTACCGCTACTCCTGACGAAAAGCCGAAACTAATCTACGTTAGAAATTACAGCTGGGGTCCTAAAGACCGCGTCGGCAGAAGCACCGGCACCACCTGGCATTAAGCCGCTCCGTATCATAAGAAACTAACAAATTCTGGGTATATTGCTTACAGGGCAAGCTTATTCGGACTTGGGTATCACGTGGTCGAGCATAACAACGAGCAGCGCCATGAGGCGCAGGCAGCAAAGCCAGCCGACGCTCCGGAAGCTCCAAGGGAGAGCTCTCCGCCGGACTTGCGCGCGGATAGGTTGCTGGCAGATAGTAAAAGTGTTCTGGGTGGCAGCAATAGTGATAAGCCTAACCCAATCAATGGCGACAAAATTGAATTCTCCAATCCGTATCCTCCTAATGCGGACGGCAAGGGAAATAGTTCACCGGACTTTCGGGATAAAGGTGGTACGTTTCCTAAAGAGAAACTTGCTCCCCTGGGAGCTCTTGATACCAATTTCGGTATCAACAAAAATGATTTCACAACTAACCATTTTGCAGTGAGTGGTGACTTGAGCAAACTTGATCCCAAGAAACCTACGGTCGCTTTTCTTGATTAGAAGGATAAATTCATGCCACTTGATGGGCAAAAACTCAGTCATGCAGATACGAGCGCACTGGCCGCACAGAGAAGTGGTTTCAACGCCATTGTTCTTGATACCAGCAAGGATAAAGTAGGCAGTGCGATCGATACTTTCGTCAAGGAATACAAGACAAATCCTGATCAAGCAATCGCAAAAACTGCTGCGCAGCTGGGAGACGATAAGCTTGGATTGGATAAACTCGACAAGAAAGATTTACTTGGTGCTGCAAAAATTCTGGGTAAGGCGCGAAATGAAACTCCATATGCTCCGGCGATGAACGAATTCGCGGACAAAATTGAATCAGGTCATATTCCTATGGGCAAGGGAGATGTGCTCAATGTAAGCATGGGTGACAACGCTGAGAAAGACAAGAAGGGTAACTTTAAGCCTGGCACAGGCGATCCCACATTTGCAGAATTGAGCAAGAAAATGGGATTTGAACTTAACCCTAATAACCTTGCCGAGAGCAAAGACAAAATTATGGAAAGGCTGGGAGAGATTGCTAAAGACCCCAGTGATAAAGACTGGCAGACGCGTGCACAAAATGCTCTCGACACAAACAAAGCAATTGAACGATTGCAAGGTCTTGGGCTCGAAGTTGTGCACTCAGCAAGTAATGATGGCAATGACAGAGTTGATATCAACTTTCTGAAAGCCAATCACGAATTGCAATCGGTAGATCCACAAAGCGGAAAATTGGATAAGTTCTCTGGCATCGGGAATGTCTCGACTGACGGGGTCGTTCCAATCTACAGGCAGCAAGATTCTGATGGAGCGACCAAATATTCGATGGGCGGCACGAAGTTCGATCAGACTGATCTCGAAAGACTGAACGGTACATTCAAGTTCTCTCCAAAAGGGTACAAGCAGCAGTCCGACATTAGCATTGCGGATACAAAAGTTGAATCGAATCAGGAGAAGCTCCAGAGCCTTGTCGATAAGCTAGCCGCGAGACCTGCACCAGCAGTGAAATCGGAAAAGGGAGAGCTTGCTGCAATCGCAATCGGAAACTCATTCGACAATATTCAATATTTGCAGTCTCAGCACGATAGATTGCTAGCCAAAAAGCAAGATCAGGCTTCGAGCTATCGCTTTTAATACATCAAAGACAAACACATTTTATTTGTTTACTCAGTGAAGATACGGCTTGATTTTCAAGTGCGCGATGCTATGATTGACTATTATGACTAAGCAAATCACACTACTATCAAGTCTCCAACTGCGCCTATATTATTTAGGCTAGGCAGTAGACTTCGTTTGTTTTGCTTGTGATCTAATTTTGACTATCTAGAACAATAGATATCAGTTCGAGTGCTAAGCTGAACGGCGAAGTCCGGGATTAATAGCCTATTGTGAGCTTCCTCTTCCGGAGGTGATCAAATTTTTGCTGGGGTAATTTTGCTCCAGCAAGCAGCTTCGTTTGAAAATAGAATATTACCCGAACTAGCCCAATTGGCAGGAGGCAGCTCGTTTAAGGCGAGTACAGTGTCAGTTCGAATCTGACGTTCGGGATATGCCGACGTGATGCAACTGGCAGACATCACCAACTCAAAATTGGTGTTCTGGTGGTTCAAATCCACTCGTCGGCACCACGCCGATGTGATGCAACTGGAAGACATCATTGCTTAAGAAGCAGTGTTTCTGGTGGTTCAAATCCACTCATCGGCACCATCGCCGGTGTGATGCAATTGGAAGACATCACTGCCTCAGAAGCAGTGTTCTGGTGGTTCGAGTCCACTCGCCGGCAGTTAACTAAATCTGTGCCAAACAATCGATAGCGGCGGGTGGCGGAGAGGCCGATCGCACCTGTCTGTAAAACAGGACCGTTAAAAGCAACGCAGGTTCAAATCCTGCCCCGCCGAATTGTTTGACAGATTGATCTGCATTCAAGACCAAAAGATTTAAGCTCGATAGTGCGATTTAGCTAACAGGACCCGAGCATTCTGGATGTCCGCACTCGCAACGCTCTTCAGGACCGACCGGTGCTTTAATGCGGCAATATTCGCAACAGTAGTCTTCTTCTGTTTTGCAAAAACAGTCGCAGTCCGGATTGCCACATTTTGTATCGGGACCCATCTCATTTATTTCAGGGACTTGCATGGACATAATTCATCCTCGACTTGCATAAAGCTCGAGCTTGTTTTGATTTGCTAGCACGCTTTAGACGCTTAGATGATTCGCTGGTTCCACCAGTATTAATGCTATTGTCCGAACTCTTGAGCCATGTAGAGACGATCGCCTGAAATGCAAACACCCACTCCCAGTTTATGCGCCTGTGGATCCAGAATGTTTCCACGATGGTTATGCATGCCTGGAGGTTCAGCCATCATTTGTTGATGAATTGTTCTCACCGAATAATTGGCTCCGGAATTAAATGAGTTAAGCACCGCTCGTCCTATGTTTTCCGATTCAAAATAGGAAATACCAGCCTCATTCGCTCGGTCTGCTGCGGTTCTACCTTGCAGGTCGTCATGCGGGCTGCGTCTGCTTTTCAATACATCATATGGTTCAGGATGCTGCGCCATGTATTCTGCATACTTGCGGGCAAGGTTGGCTAGTGATGAATCGTTTTGCAATTCATTTAAGCCGTTCGATTTTCTGCTTTCGTTTACGAGAGAGAACGATATCGTTTCGAGATCACCGGCGGACTGACTGCTCGACGGGCGGCTCGAATATGTTTTTGGACTTGTTTCAGTTTTTACAACTTCGCTTTGCGAACTGCGAATAGTTGGATTGCCATTTGCTAATGCAACATAAGTGAATTGTATTGTGCCACCATTCGACCTTTGCATTATGCAATTGTCAGCTGCGTCCGATGAAGCTATGGAATAGCCGCCCATGGTCAGAATTACCATGCCTTCGCGAAGTCCCATCTTCTTTCCCGTCTCAAGGCTGGGTGCCGTCTTGACATAAATGCCTTCGTGCCTGGCGTTATTAATAATCACATAGACAGGAACGGCTACAACACCAAGTTGTTTGGAGTAGGTCGGATTATTCGATTTGAGAAAGAGATATTGCTTTGCAGCTTGCACCTGGGCCGCGAGCAAACCCAAGCTGAGTGCTAATAGGAGCATCAATTTCGCCCGGGACATAAAGCAACCTCTTATTACCTCTGAATATTTTTCCACAGCTGGGCAAAAACTACTACATTTCCATCCAAGCACAGGATTCACAGTTCCACACATCGCACAAATGTGCAGTTAATGGCTGCTAATCAAGCAAGAAGCCGCGGGGGCTATTCGCTACGTATGCTCACCCTCGACAGACCGCAACTGTTTACATAGACTCTTCTTTGGTAAGGCACTGGCTACGTTTGTATCTTGGCTCTTGAGCGGGGAAAACAAATGAATAGGCTAGATGCTGGATCTGACGATCTGGCGAATCGTCGGCAGTCTGACTCCGATAACAAAACTGCACATAACTTATTTAGCGACCTCTGGCGTGATACAGAAGCAGATTTGCCTGCTCCACTGAGTCTGGCTGCCGCACGCGCTCAGTCAGAGCACAGTAAAAACCGACATCCACGAAATGAAGAAGAAAATGATGATGACGATGTGACTGAAGATGACGAGCACGAAGAGGATGAGACGAACGCTCTAGCCGCTCGTCAAGCTCGTGGTGGAAAGGACGAAGATGATGAAATGCCGGAAGGGAAGCAAAAAGGCGCCGATTCCAGCCGCTCAACAAAAGAACCTGACGGTAAATTATTTTTCGGCGTTCTGCATGGACACTCGGTTTATTCAGATGGAATGTGCAAACCTTCCGAACTTTTCAAATCTGCAAAAGAGCAAAACATAGACTTTGCTTCGATTACTGATCACAGCCACGATACCGCGCGGCAGGGGGTGAAGCCAGATAACCCGAGATTCGCTGAACAGGCTAAAGTGCCGCTGATATCTACGGCGCCTCAACTTTATAATGCCACAAGAGACGCTGCAGATAAGGCAAGCGAAGATGGAAAATTTGTTGCCATCACCGGCGTAGAAATGGGTACCATCGGCAAACCAGGCAAGCCAGGGCTTGCAGGTGTCAACCACATCAACATTTTTGAGATGAAGGAGTTTATCGAATCAGTGAAGGGAGGACGTGTTCCGAAGCGCGCAATCGAAACGGGGCATGTACCGGAGGAAGAAGAGTTCGAAAAACCGGAAGTATTCAAAATCAAGGACGGCGATTACAAAGCTCTTGTGGAGCGGCTTGAACAAACAACAGATTCAACTGGCGGACGAGCGGTAATCCAGTTGAACCATCCACGTTGGGCGCAGGATGAAGATCCGAAGCTGGACGACGACGTGCGTGGTCGTGACTTCGGGCAAAAGTCATTCGACGATCAGGATGAATGGCGAGAGCGCTTCGGAAAATTTGCGACTCAAATGGAAATCTTGAGCGGCGAAGCATTGAAGGAGCAGCAAACGGGTGAGTTCCCTTCTCAACATGTGCACGCTAAAGATTTTGCAGGCTACATCGAGAAGGGGTTACACATAAGCCCAACTTTTGGACGCGATTCACACTATTGCGATCTTTATGGAACACCGGCAGCGACTGGTGTCCTGGCAGAGGGTTTAAGCAGAAAGGGGATCATGGATGCCTTGCGCGAGCGGCGCACAATTGCCACTAGCAATAAGGATGCTCTGGCCGGCTACATCATGATGAACGATCAGCATCTTATGGGCAGCATCGTCGATGAAAATGATTCTCCAAATGTTCATATTACTGTCACCGTAGGTGGTGACCTGAAACCTGATGCGAAATACACTGCAATTCTCTGGGGCGATCCCGATATTGGTGATGGAGAGCTGGCCGAGAAAATGCAAACTGTGCATATCTCAGGCGAGGATCTGCTGGCAAGCAAGGGCAAAATTGACTTTGACGAATTGGAGCACACAGCCGGTAAGAAGAGTGCATACTATGTCGAGGTTCAGCGGCGCACGGATGAGTCCCGGCAGCCTGCACGGATGTGGACGGCGCCAGTTTGGGTTGAACCCAAAAATTAATTGCGGGACGCTGGCTGCGCGGGTATAAGGTTCTTGTGCCCTGCTGCGGACCAGTAAATGAGAAAATACCACCCTGAAAAGCGTTCGTTTCTGCCGCCGGTTCTCGCTCTGGCCGCTCTCGCCTGCGGGTCGATCTCTTTTGCAGAGACTTTGCAGGGAGGGGTGCAGCAGACCCAACAGGGCGCCGAGCAGAATCTCATGGAAGGTCTCCAGGACAGATTAAACAAGCTTGAGCTGGAAGGCTCGGCAAAGAATACTATGCTAAACGGTGGTGCCGGGCAGAATGGAAGCATGAATCCCATGCAAGGTGTAGTGACAGATCAATCACAAGCCAGACCCTTGAATGGATCCGCTGCAAATGATCCCGATGGATCTGAATTGCAAATTGATTGGGACCGCTGGCGTAACACATTGACGCAGTCAATTCAGGCTGGAACAATCAATCTGATCAATATTCACAACGATATCAATTTCGTTTTCGATCAGCGCAGAGGTATGATGGTGAGCCGCTATCCGCAGGGTATCGGCTCAATGTATAGCTGTGATGTTCTGCCGAATCAGCAAATAATAAATGTGCGTATTCTGCAATCGTCAGGTAACCAGAACTATGATCGAGCAGTATTTCAAGCAATCATGAATTTGCAAGGGAACCCGGTGCTGCGCTATCCACGCGGGTCCAAGCGGCAGATTGTCACACAACAGGCAACTGTATTCACATCTGCAGATAGTAAATTCCAGAAATTCCAATTCAACGACGTAGAAACCCAACACAATTGACCTTTCAGGAAGATATCTAAAGCCCGGGAGCGCCGGCGGCTCGCCGGCTTCTCAAATAGCGGATCGATCTGTCCGGTGTAGAAGCCGGCG
>JBIKOL010000118.1:0-27889 GCA_044358055.1 Obscuribacteraceae bacterium (SeqCode) | reverse complement strand
TTAACGGATCGATCGGGCGATTCATAAGCCGGCGAGCCGCCGGCGCTCCTGGGGACCGGGTTTTAACGGATCGATCGGGCGATTCATAAGCCGGCGAGCCGCCGGCGCTCTCGGGTAGCTCCCGGGTAGCTCCCGGGTAGCTCCCGAGGCGTGGAGCTTTCGCTCCCTGAAAATGCCGGACAGATCGTTAAGTGTTTGAATCGAAGCCTGGCTTGTAATTGAAATGGCAAGATGAGTAAACGCCCTCTTACTATCCCGGAACAAACAATATGAAGAATCCACGAGCGGTTTACGTTTCGCGCTTGCTCGGCTTTGCCTTTGTAAGCTTGCTTCTTTCACTCTACGTTGCGCTGATGCCTTGCGTTCAGCAAGAGACTTACAGACTCGTCCTCTTTCAGCCCTGGAAATATCCGAAGGGAGATTACCAGGTGCGTTCATTGTGCGGCGTCACAGCAAAGGACGTCAATTTCAAGACTGCCGATGGAAGCATGCTGCACGCCCTGTACTTCAAGAATCCGAAGGGGAAAAATACTGTTCTCATTCATCATGGCTCAGGAATGAACCTTACTCTATTTCTCGGCTACACCCTGGTTTTTGTTCATGGTGGCAGTTCAGTATTCATATATGACTATCGCGGCTTTGGGAAAAGCAAAGGAACGCCCAGTTGGAAAGGCGTTCTAGAAGATGGACAGTCAGCCTACAATTATCTGGTTAATGATGACGGAGTTCCAAAAAACAAATTGGTGAACTGCGGCCTTTCATTAGGCACTGGACCAGCAACTTATGTCAGTGCAAACAACGAATGTGCCGGGCTTTTCCTTGGTTGCCCTTACTCATCGCTCAGAAAAGTTGGCAAAGAGAATTTGAAATATCTTGCGCTCTATCCTGATTTCTTATTCCCTGAGCAAGACATCAACAGCCTTGAGATGATTTCGAAAGTGAAATGCCCCGTGGCTATACTTCACGGTACCAACGATGCAACGATCCACTACAAGCATAGCGTTGATCTATTTGCTAAGATCAATGCTCCGAAAAAGCTCTATTTGATTGATAAAATGGGGCACGTCGACATGCTGGATGATAAATTCCTGCCGGAAACCATGAAGATAACTCAGGCGTTTGCCAGAGATCCACTTGCTTCGACAAACTCTGCAAGCAGAATCTGCCAGAAATAATGGGCTTATTTGGCTTTATGCATACAAACTGGCTTACTTGGCTCTATGCAAGCTGGGCTTACTTGGCTTTATGCATACAGGCTTTGCAGATTCCGAAAATTTCCAGAACATGCGATTTTATGTGAAAGCCGTATTTAGCTCTGATTGTATCCTCGATTTCTTCGACAACACATTGATCTAAATGATTGCTCTGCCCACAGGTTTCACAAACAAGGTGGTGGTGGTGTTCGCCCGGTGTGACTACCTCGTACCGTTTTTCGCCATCGCCAAGATCAACCGACTGAACGAAGCCTTTCGCTACCAGTGACTCCAGCGCTCGATAAACTGTTGTCAGCCCAGGAGCCTTCTCAGTCGCTGAACGCAGTCTGCCATATATATCCTGAGCACTTGCCAGCTCATGAGTGCCTTCAAGGGCATCCAGAACAATCTGTGCCCCTTTTGTAAGACCAGCGCGCTTTTGATGTGCTTTTGCGTGATCGTGCGCAGCCATCAGTTTATAGACCTTTGTTTGAAACCGTCTGGATTCTATCATATTAGTGTTGCCAGCTGTTCCGTTAGTCTGGGCTGGGATTTACAGCCGCGCCCAGATCGGCATCGGGGTGTTCGACAATCCATTGCATCTCTTTTTCAATGAGCATAACAGGCATACCTGCGATATATGCGGCACGCTCTGTTTGTCCCTGGGTCTGGTAAAGATCGACAAAACCCTCTTTCAATCGGAGAAAAGCCAGCTCGTTTTGAGGGGAATTTTTCGTTGTGAGCCAAGCATTTACAAGGATATGTTTGGCTGCGCTAAAATCGTTCTCTGCCATTTTGGCTTTGGCCAGCCCGACTGCATCATTCTCTGCGAGCGGCAAATTCTCGAAATCAAGGAAGCCAAAGGTTTTTGCATCCGATTTTATGTAGGGGTTCCGCGAGTCGCGATGGCGTTTTTCGCGCATCCGGCGAACCCACTCACTCAAGCTGGACAATATCGCGCCAATCGGAATCACTTTGCTTAAACTCCTGAGGGCTTCTGAAGGATCGGACAGATCTTGCCGGAGTATAAGCCGGCAGGCTGCCGGCGCTCCCGGCGCCCCCGGCGCTCCTGGCGCTCCCGGCGCTTAGCTTTCAATAATTTGCCCATTTAACATTGTCCTCGCCTGCTCTCATTCTGCCATATTGCCTTTCGGGAAATTCAAAAATTAAATCCAAGAATTCCCCCTAATAATTTCCACCCCCCTGTAAGACCAATTGGGGGTGTGCCAGGAATATGAGATCGCTTGTTGCGTATTGGTGCATTTGTCACGTCATCGCTAAGATGGCTCTCGCCTCGACGACGGTACCAATATTTACTTGTAGCTCTCTCCGGACTTGCCGAAGCTCCGAATAACCTGCCACCCCCTCAATTTTCCTTGGATGCCTTGCTGGCGCAACAGCCTTCTGTGTTGCGCCGGCATTTTTTTGTCACTTTTTTGCTGTTATTTATTTTGCGGTCACCTATTTTCAATGGACGCCCGTGAGGCGTCCCTACCAAATACGTGATCTATCAATCTATGTGTAGGGGCGAGGCCATGCCTCGCCCTGCCTCTAACCCAATCTGCAATTTACAGTTAGATCCTCATAGAGCCAACAATCTATGCCTCGTGCTGTCACGAATTGAAATCTACTTTACAAAACACTGTTTCAGTCACCACTAAATCAAAAAACTTGTTTGAATTGAATTATTCAAAATGATTTAGCTCAACAGTATGTCCACTTACTATCTTGCATATGCGGAAACGGAAAAGCCGATCTGGTGCTTATTCTTGTCAGAAGGTATTCTTGCTGATGGGCGTTCCGGTCAGGAGAATTGAATGAAAAAATTGCGTCACCTGACGTTGATTGAAGGTGCAGCGTCTCCAACTTTTGTGCCAGAACTTGAACTGGCAACGAGCAAAATAAAACACGGCAAACCAGCCAAATCAATTACTAGTATTTTGAACGAGATAGATAGCGAACTTGCAGCAATGCGAGAAGTGGTTGACGCCGCAAGTTCTCTCATGCAAATTTTGCCGATGGATCAACTCGAGTATGACGAATTGCTCGATCTCTACAAGATGTTTGTAAACGGCGGACAGGTGGTGGAAGGCTACAATTTAGAATTGAAGCGCATTGCTACGTACAATATGACGCCTAATGAATCGCGGAAATTTATCAAACTTACTAATTTGCACAAGTATTTGCACCTTGCTTTGCCGGAGGCAGCACTGGCAGTTTTGGATGCGGTGATGAAACTCGAACCAAAAGAGTTGCCGAAAAAAACGCGTTCGCGTAACTCAAAAACGAAGTCAACGAGCAGTGCCAAAGAAAAACCGCGAAAGACTGCAGAAATCAAACTGTTGAAAACGCCACAATCCTAAGTTGTGCCTGGTAGCGGCACGCCTTGAGCCATACTCTGCTTCGCTTGCGGGCACAGACCTTGCGACAAGTTTGGTTGCAAGCAATGCATGCGTTCACATCGAATTTCGCCTCTCTGGTTATAATGACAGCAGTTTTCGACTTTGCTCTGCGTTTCAAAGAGAAGCTGGAATTACGCAATGCGCCCGATTCAGAATGTTTTGCTAGTTGACGATGACGTAAACATACGGACGATTGCCGAGATGAGTCTCGGGGGGCTCACCAGTTGGCAAGTTCGGCTGGCAGCCTCTGCTGCGGAAGCGCTTGATCTCATCAAAGCCGAAATGCCGGACCTCATACTTCTGGACATGATGATGCCTGATACAGATGGCGTTACCTTCTACAAAGACCTGCAATCAACATACGGTAGCGAATGCCCGCCCGTTATTTTCATGACTGCTAAAGTGCAATTGCATGAAGTCGAAAAATACAAGACCCTGGGTGCTTGCGGTGTCATCATGAAGCCGTTTGATCCGATGACTCTGCCAAACGAGATTACTCAACTTGCTGAGTCTTACTCTGCAAAAAGCTAAATGAAAACGTCACTTGCTACGAAAACAATGATCGGCATGGCTGTTCTTTTTCTGGCAGTGCTGATGTCGACCTATCTTGGTTTCGAGGCTCGTGAAAATCAGATCGCTAGCCGTAAGCTTGTGGAACACACCTATCAAGTTCTGGATCTGCTTGAGATTGTTTCATCGCTTATGAAAGATGCAGAAACAGGTCAACGTGGATTCTTGCTTACTGGTGATGAACAGTATTTGAAACCTTACACTGATGCGAAGGCTGTTTTCAATGATCGCGTAAGGCAGCTGCGGGTGCTGACCGCCGACAATGCGGAACAGCAGGTACGCATTCACGAATTAGTGCTGCGTGCTCGCGATAAATTTGCAAACATGGAGCAGACTATAAAACTTCGACGAACTGCCGGCTTTGATGATGCGCTGGCTCTTGTGAAATCGCAAGAAGGCAGACGCTTGATGGATGAGATACGCCGCATCGTTAGTGAAATGATAGATCTAGAGAACAGGCTGCTGAAAGAGCGTTCAGCTCAACTGCAACTCAACACCGATAAGGCGACTAATTATTCCGTTTTCTTCAGCTGCTTGTCTATGGCCGCGCTTTTGATATCTGCGTATTTGCTTTATCACTTTATACGCGCAACTCAAAGTGCTGAAACTAAATTATTGAGCCAGTTCTCCATAGTGAAGCTCTTAAATGAATCGGAAGATCTTTCGGCAGTGCTCGATGGCATCATGGATGTAATGAATAATTTTTCGCCATGGTCATTCGCTGCAGTTTGGAAAGTAGACTCGCAAGAAGAGTTAATCAAGTGCGTAGAGATCAATTCGCGAATGGATTCTGTCCTCAAAAACTTCGCACAGGCAAGCAAAATCCTTGAACTGAAAAAAGGGCAGGGGCTTCCTGGAAGGGTTTGGGCCGCTGGGCGCGCCTGTTCTATTCCTGCGCTCGAGGATGACGATAACTTCGTTCGGAAAGAAGAGGCAAAGGCTTGTGGAATAAAATCTGCTTTTGCATTTCCCATTCTCTCCGGTAATAAGGTGACAGGCGTAATCGAACTATATTCAAAGGAGCGCATTAAGCTTGAGGATTACTTTTTGGACGCCATGACCTCAATGGGATTGCAAATCGGCCAATACTTGCATCGAAAAGCTCTGGAGTTAGATACGCTGCAGCAGCGTGCTTTTCAAAAACTCATCGTTGATAATATTTCTGATGGGCTGGTTGTGGCAAATGCTGAAGGCAAGTTTGTTATGTCAAATCCAGCAGCTGAGGAATTGATAGGTGAATTGCTCCACGTCGAGCCTGAAAGGTGGTCTCAGGTGTTCGGCATCTTCACAGATGAGCGCAAGGAAGAGCTTTTCCCTCAGCAACAACTTCCGCTTGCTCGTGCTTTAAACGGTGAAAGCAGCGACCATGTCGAAATGTTCGTGCATAATGAAAGGTTGAATCACGGTCGCTGGATCTCTGTAAGTGGTCGTCCTGTAAGTTCGGAAGCCGGTGACTTTGCCGGCGGGCTTGTTTTGATGCAGGATATTTCGCACAGAAAGGAAGCAGAAAAGAGGGTCAATGAATTCTACTCGACAGTATCTCACGAGTTGCGAACACCTCTAACTTCAATTCGCGGATCACTCGGCCTCATGGAAGGAGGTCTTGCTGGACCAATTACAGCCAAAGCCACAAAGCTGCTGGGTATTGCGCGTAATGAGTGCGAGAGGTTGGTTCGTCTTATTAACGATATTCTCGACCTGCGAAAAATTGAAGCAGGCATGCTGGAACTCAGAGAAAATAATGTTGAGGCACAGCATCTGATAAAGCGCACCGTAAATGGTATCAGAGGAATGGCACAAGCATCTAACATTGATCTGGTCACAGAGTTGAACACTGGCGGTCCTGTTTATTGTGATGAAGATCGTACTATTCAAGTTCTCACCAACTTAGTTTCAAACGCGATCAAGTTCTCTCCCAAGAATGGACGGGTGACAATCGCGCTAATTCCAGGAGAAGGAAACACATTTAGATTCGTGGTGAAGGATAAAGGCGCCGGTATTCCGGAAAACCAAATGAATAAATTGTTTGGCAAATTCCAGCAAATCGACCAATCAGATGGGCGGCCCAAGGAAGGCACCGGGTTGGGACTCGCGATTTCGAAGAAGATAGTCGAGCAGCATAAGGGTAGAATTGGCGTCAAGAGCAAGCCTGGTGAAGGAACAGAGTTCTGGTTTGAATTGCCGGCGACGTTTGCTCCTGTGCCGTTGATCAAGGATGATCATCTTGGGCAGCATCCATCATATCCAGCTTTGATTGTGGAGGATGATGATCCATTCGCGGAAATACTTAGATGCGAAATGGTTCAACATGGTTTTGAAGTTATCAGAGCAAGCACACTCGCTGAGGCTCAGGCTGTGCTGTCCAAAACAAAACCTGTCGTGATAATGCTCGACCTCACTTTACCGGATGGCGACGGCATGGATCTGATTCGCCAGTTAAATGAATCTATCGATGATCGTGAAATTCTTTTTGTAATTGTCACAGGCAGTCTCGCTCAGACCGAAAAGAACTGCAATTATCCAGCACTTGTAGATTGGCTGAACAAGCCTTTTGATGACGAACGATTGCAGCAAGCACTGAGCGCAGTGCGTAAGAGAATGAAGCAAGCTACCGTTTTGTTGGTGGAACGTGACCCAGCAATGCGTGAAATCTTGAAGAACCATCTTGAATTGATTAACGTTGCATACGTCGAGGCCGAGCCAGGAGACATAATCAGTAATTTCAGGCAGCACAAGCCAGATCTTGTAATCATGGATATGGTAAATCCCGAGTCCGGCATGCATGTGCTGGAACAACTTAAACAGGAAAGCAACGGTCGCGTCCCAGTTATTGTTTATAGCTCGCAAGAATTAAATTCCGAGCAGGAGGCGCATTTTAAGGGCAGCCGTGTGGCTTTCTTGATGAAGAGTGTAAGCTCTGAAGAAACTTTGCTGCAAACAGTGCGCAATTTTCTTAGCGGTTTGCTTTTGAAGCTTCCCTCAGACTGATAGGATGCGGCGGCAAGCTGACTACTTCACCAACTTGTACAGGCAACTTTCTTCACGAGTGCTAAATACAGATAATTCGAGCACGGGTTTGAGTTTCGCGCCTTCAAGCTCCTTTGCCAAACTCTCGACAAATTGCTTCGCGGCTTGCTCGGCAAAAGTTTTATGCGCATTTATTGCTAATGCCAAAATGGTGCCGCTCCATCTGCCTCTGACTGCATGCATCGGGAAGTATCTCTTCAGTAGATTTGCTGTTGCTCGCAGCAGCTGGTCTCCTGCTCTGGCGCTGTGGTCCTGATTCACCTGATGCACGTTTGTAATTTTGAAAAACACGAGAGTGAATTCTTTCCCGACGCCGGCAGTTTTTTCGAGTAACGATTGTGCTCTTTCTGCAAATGCAGAATGGTTATATAGCCCAGTGAGGGAATCAAGATCATGTGTACGTGTTCGATGTTTTGATCGTTCTAACCAAAGACGAGTTTTCTGCATGAGTTCGACATTTATTACTGGTTTAGATAAGTAATCATCGCCACCACAGTCATACGCTGCTACTCTTGTTTCCCAATTTGTTCTGGCGGAAACGAACATCACAGGAAGCGAATGCCATTGTTCGCTTTCGCGTAATTTCCTGCAAACATCAAAGCCGCTGATGCCGGGCATATCGATGTCCAGAAGAACCAGATCGGGTTTAAGGTCAGGCAGAATTTCAAATAGACGATTTGTATCCATGAAACTGGTGACCTTTATGCCTTCAGCTGAGAGCAGGCTTTCGGCTCTGCGTATAAAATAGCTATCGTCATCTATTACAAGCACTTTTGAAGATAATTCCGTGCGCAGCTCGAACAAGTGTTGAAATGCTGCATGCAGTGCTTGCGCAGAAAGTGGTCGATTTAGCGTGAAATCTGTTCCGTGGTAGATTTCTTCGGTGCATGTATTGCTTGTGTCAGTTTTGATAAGAGCAATAGGTACTCTCTGGTTCTTGCTGTCTTTCCGAAAGGTGTTGATCAAGTCCCACACTTTGTCCTGCACGGTAGCCGCATCAATAAACAACAAGTCAAAGTGTTTCTCCTTAAGAAGTTTATCTGCGGACTCCATTGAACAGCGGTGGAGCTCTGTATCTTTTTCGCTGGCATATTGAGATAGCATCGAGTCTATCGCGTCGTCATTAGATATTATGAGCGCTGCAATGGATGCCGTTTGACCTGCTGCCTGAAATGATGCGCAAGGCGTTGGCGCCTTAGCTGCCTCGGCGCGGCATTCCTTTAAGCAGTCAAGAATATCCTTCCAGATTGCTTCTGGGCTGCGAGTGTTTGCACCCATGCAAAGTCCGGTTAACGTGTCTTCTATGCTTGCCATTAGATTGGACACACGAGGGAATCCATACGAGGCCGCAGTGCCGCGCAATTTATGTGCTTTTCGTCCTGCCTCTCCGGCACTGGTCAAGCCTTTTTCATTTTTCGCCAGTTTAATGAGCTCTTCAATTTCTGATATAGCGGCGGGTAATTCTTTGGCGAAAACCTGGCTTAAAGCTGAAAGCTTCTCTTGCAATGCAACGGCAGCCGCAGGGCGTGGAACCGGAAGATTACTGGAGTAATCCAGGATTTTATCCACTTCTTGTGCGAGCACCGCAGGTAGTATCGGTTTATGCAGGATGCTGCGGCACAATAATTGTTTTGTAAGTTTGTGGTACGACTCTGTATCTCGCCATGTGGCGGAAACAAAGATTACAGGCGTGTTGCTGTTGTGTTTTCTGAATTCTTCGATGACCAGTATGCCGTCACCATCAGGAAGCTGTCCATCTACAATTAGTAAATCTGGAGTTGATTGAGATTCCAGCCCGGCTTCTCTGGCATTCGTGGCAATTACTACGGTATAGCCGCGGCTTTTCAGCACCGGGGCAATGGTCGCTTGAAAACGCGAATCATCATCTACTAAAAGAATTTTCTTAGACATTTGGGGTTCCGATGTAGAGCTTAAACAGGGGAATCTAAGGATACCTAATTCGACTCTTCTCGCCAATGCTTGAGGTTTCGTCTACTTTTGATCGCAAGTTGCGGTAAAGGCATGCGACTGATGGCCGCGTTTTAGCCATAGTTCCAAATCCCTGGTTTAACTTGCTGGCTCAGGTCTGCTTGGCAGCCCGGCTCGCGGAGTTTAACTGACCCTGAGCCCGGATTCAGCCGGGCAGCCATGGGGAAGGAAAGTACACAAAGTTAATAGAAGAGCTGCTGGCAACTAACCAGAAGGCGGGATAGATGTTAGAATTAGCAATCCCGGGCGGTTAGCTCAATGGTGGAGCACCTCGTTTACACCGAGGGGGTTAGGAGTTCGAGTCTCTTACCGCCCAATCTTTTCCGGGATCAGTGAGAAATCAGAGATACAGGGGCGATACACGACCTGTCATTTATGAATGGTGGTTGAATGGGAGTCGCTGAGCTGCCTCCTCACTTGAGAGAGGCGATTTGGGAAGAATACTCACGTAAGTGCTATATATGCTTACAGTCCATTCCTAGTCCTAGCCAGATGCATGTTGATCACATCGTGAACGACAAAATCGCAGCAGAAGATTTTGCTGCATTGAAAAGTGAAGGTTTGATTCCGTCGGATTTTTCGGTTCAGGAATTGCGCAATTTAGCTGCGTCATGCAATAACTGCAATAGAAGAAAATCGAGCAAGCTCAACAGGTTGTTTCTAACACTGGCGCTGGATGAAGCCGAGAAAAAAGCGGAGAAGATTAAACAAAGAGTACAGCGATACGAAAAGACTTTGAGTACTGAGAAATTGGCAGCGATGATTTCGACTGGTATAGCGGCAAGTAAATTCACTTTTGATGACGTTCAACAGATTATTGATGACGCCCGTGCGGCATATCTTTCAACACTGTCGTTCCCTGCAAGCGGGACGGTTGATATTGGCCTGGGTACAAGCATGCACTAACAACCAATTAAGTGGGTACCCCATGAGAATTATCGCTCTGTTAATGGTTATGATTCAGTGCATCACACCTGCTTTTGGGCAGACGGGACCTTCCGATTATTTGAGTACGGTAAAACAAGTTCGTGTTCTTGTTGAGGAACCGGATCAAGACATGTCATCACTTATCGGCTCGAAAACCGACATAACAAACTTGGTCGAATTGCAGCTAATGAGGGGTGGCATGAAGGTCGTGAAGGATAGAAATGCGCCCACATTTTATGTCAATATATGCGGGATCAGTCCTAATACCCTGCCAGCCTTTTGTGTCAGACTTGATTGTGCGCTCGATGATTTCGCAATCCCGACTGAACATCCCGAGATAAATACTATCGCTACTTTTTGGCGCAATGGATTCATAAACTATTGTCCTAATAGCTTGGAGGGCTCTAAGCGGGAAAAAGAATCATTACGTACTCTTGTTGATAGCTTCTTGCATGACTGGATGATGTCCAGACAGAAACATCGAAACTCTAGAACGCCAATTTCCTTTTCCTATATCGCTCCGACCAGTCCGCGAACTCTGGCGACATCGGCACGCGCTTCCAGCCACCACGGGCGACATCAACGATCAATTGGCGATTTACTCCAAACTCATTAGCGATCTGCGTCGGTGTTAAACCCTGCATGAGCAGATCTCTTATTCGGATAACCATGTCAAAATCGAGTCTAGCGTTTCGGCGGACGTCATGCTCTCGCATCCATTTCCGAAAGCTAGGTGTCATTCCCGCAAACGGCCAGGTTTTTCCTTTAGCGATCTTCTTCACAGTCTCAGCGGACACCTGGAAATACTCAGCGATTTCTTTGTAAGGAACGCCTTCCATAATCATGTGACGTATGCGCAGCACTTTTGCTTTGTTGAGCTTAAATCCACCATTTCGAACGCGGTCCATGTGATTGTGATAGTCGGTCCCCCAGGCTAAATTGCAGGGGCGATTGTCAACTCCGCAATCATTGAGATGACGAACGACATAATGCCTGCCGTCGTTCGGCGGATCGCCTAAGAAAGCCCGGGCTACTAATTGGTGAACCATAACTTTCATCGTCCTGCCGCCGCGCTTGCTGCCATCATATCCGCGCTGCAGCGAGACTCTGTAGTATCCGTTTGCGTTTTTTTCTTTCTTAAGTATCTTTGGCGTCAATCGCCTAAGCGACATGATCTCACCATTACTGGTGGCAAGGTATCCAGGGAAACCTGGTATGTCTCGCAGTTCGATTTCATCCATGCCTCAAATAAATCAAAAAAAAATCTCTTCCCAGAAATTTATGCTTCTACACTTCCTTCTTGTCAGCAAGGCAAGCAAGCGAGAAACGACATGGACAAAACAACAGACAATTCACCGGAATGGTGGCAAGTTTTTCACGGACAGAAGCTAGTGGGAAGCCAACGCCGAGGCATCCTGATGCAACAACATGTTTTAGCACCAATGCAAGCGATGATCGCCCTAGTTTCAGGGGAGTGTAGCGGTGATCTCAACGCTCTTCACAATGCGTTCTCAAAGCTGCGGCGTAATCTGCCGGTAGTTTGCGAAGGATGCAAACGAAACATTCACCCCTCCGAAGAAAAGCTCCCGCAGCCTAAGGATGTGGTTGAGACATTAAGTATCGCTTCTCAAATCCACTTTCGCCATGCCTCAAATTGCGAACTTGCACGGATGGCAAGAAAAGTCCTCGGTGTAGTTGAGGATGATCCATTAAAACCGAGTGAAGCGTAAAGTCGATCCACCATTAACGACAGAGGAAGCGCGAGAAGCCATCGATTTTTATGGCACAGGGCGAGAGTTATGGGATCGTTTCTGGCTGCGCATCGCAAAAGGATCAGATTCCGGGATGTCATGGAAACAGACCGAGCAGGATTACAACACATTAGAAGCCGAATGGCTTAAAGCACTAGAGGAGATAAAACGAAATGGAAAAACGAATTGAAGAACTGTTGAACAGCTCCGCGCTATCGCATGAACGAAAAGAAGTCGTTCATGCGGCAGTGGAAAACTTTGCCGCGATGCAGTCTCTCGGCATCGAGACAATGCTGCTTCAGCCTAGATGGCTGCCAGCAAGCGACAGGACAAGAGAAGATTTGCGCTTGAGATTTGCAAAAGAACTGATCGACTCAATGGGAATGGGAGGCTAAGCATGTCCAATCAAGAACCACCCGAGAAAGAAGATCTTTCAAAATTGACCAACGCAGCGTTTGAAGCGAAGTTCCGCGAATTTGTGAAATACCAAAAGCAGGTTTCTCGGCAAGAACGAGAGCAAAGGCAAGCGCAACATGCAAACCAGCAGCGCGATTTTTCCAGCATGTCGGACGAAGAATTTGAGCAGGATTTCCGCAGATTCCGATAAAACACCGTTACGCACTCCAAACTCGGAACAAAGACAACGAATACAGCAAGACCGCAGACAGGCAAGCTAAGTTATCCAAAGAAAATAAACTTCAGCAACATAAGCGATGCTGAGTCATAAGCGATCAGCTTTGAGCTATAAGCAAGACAAGGAGACATTATGGAAAACAAATACCAATTATCAGATCCGGCTGCAGCTTTGATCGAATCAGCGGAGCTAAGTGACGAAAGTAAAATCAGATTGACTGACGCCATGTATGCCTGGGCATATGCAGCAACGAACAACGAAGAGATCGAACATACGGATGCACCTGGGCACTTCCCTTTTGTAGTCAGCGACCTCTACAGATCAGTTTCACTGTTCAAACGCTACGGCAAAGAGAAGGTGAATGCAGCATTGGAATTGCTCTGCAACGCTGGTATTGTAAGCGCAGAATATAGCCGTGCCACCGGTGCGAGACCGCAGAACATTCGCTGCATCAAAGCTGAGTTTGCGCTGAGAGACAACATCAGAACTTTTGATGAGCTCGAGCTGGAAGTCGTTTCATTGGTTCTGGGCGCATATAAGACCGATTCTTCAAAATCGTCCAGCCCCCCGAACGAGCCATCAACACAAACAGTCAAATACGGTCCAGTTCGGGTTCTAAAAGATTTCGGCTGCAACTATTTGGGCATGTTTGTGATCTTCCGCCAAACGCAAATCATTGACGACGAACATCAAGCAAAATATTTGCTGGAGACAAACGCGCCAGTTGCGCATTTGGATGATATGGACACTGCGGTTTGCTCGTGTGGACATCAATTCAAAATCAGCGAGGCACCAATTCCTGATCTGATTTTTGTTGCCCATGCAGATTTCCGGTTTAGCCTTAACGGTTCCGTGATAATCAAACAAAAAGATGATTTGATAGATGATTATTGGCACTGCCGTTACCTGCTTGAAGGCAACATGTATCCAATCTCGTTGGCGAAACCTGAGGACATCACCACGTGCCCGCAATGCAAGCTGACTAGCTGGAGAGCCAAACTGCTAGGTCAATATCTCTCACCGGTAAAGCGTGCTGAGATCCTGAAGCAGCAGTCATACCCACCTCAAGAGAAGATCGAATACAAGCCGTCTCTGGCACCTGCTGCGCCACAGAGAACTCTAAAGGATAACCTCAAAGCAGATCTTAGCCATATCGACGATTTCGAAACGCGCCTTGAGATGAGGCACTGGGAACCAGGCTCCATACACGCGCCCAAACTGACATAGCTTTTCCTCGCTCCTTGCTTGTAACAGATTAGAGCCCTCTTTCGCATCGGAGGGCTCTTTCTGTTTTTATTTGGATTCGAAAATGATCTGATACTATCAATCTTAGCCCTGGTCACGCTCGACCTTCCGTGACCAGGGCGTTTCCTTTTCTGTCGTGCCTCATTGTTTCATTTCAATTGATCTCTTACCTATCTTTGTTTTCCGGCTCTCAGGGAAGGAGAGTCCTGTTGTCCAGGCCCATACTTGAGTGATAGAACGTATTGCAGGGGACGGCAGAGGCAAGAAATCTATACATAATTAGTCTCGCTACCCCGAAGTTATTTCCGGCGCGAAAAATGCGATTAAGTAAAAACGAACATTATTAGTAATCCCAGCTTTCTGGGGTTAGTTGTGCATTTACTGACTTATTCGGAAGATGCGATCTTTAACAAACCGGAATCATTGACCAATTCAGCAAACTTGAATTTACCGAGATTAAGAGTCTCTTCCCCTGCTTGTAGGCTGTGATTGCATCTGATATTTATCGAGTGTCGAGGGAATTAAGCGGGCTGCATGACTTTCAGCTCGGCGGCCGCATGCGAAGGAGAAACACAGTGCAAGAGTTAATAAAACCTCTGGATGATCCGGATACTTTGAAGCGAAGCCTCACGTACGCGTGTATGTACATCAATCTCGGTTCCGATAGAGAGCATGACAGCCACGCGAATAACCGCTTAAGCAGGTTCTTTTATCGCCTGGCCGAGATGAAAGCACTTGAAGAACCTGGTACTGAATGCATGGTGCTCCCGTTTGAACGCAGGGAGAGATGACGATGCAAGAGATCACGACGACAGCCAACGAGATCGAGTCCCTTGATAAAACAGCGATGATGCATGCGTTTGCAGATCTGATAGCCGAGAAAGTTGGCACCTGGAAGCCAAAAACCACCCTGACTGTAAGAGACTTGTTTGTTCACTATTTCGAAGGACACGCGAAAGAGCACTGCCGAACAGCAGATTGGATGCAAGCCAATTTCGACCGGTACTTTGGCACCATACAGGGCGTGAACGCTTACGATTTAAAGCCACTCGATGTGCAACATTGGCATATTGAACTTGGGAATACTAAAGGTGAGCCAACAGCGAACCGGCAATTGCAACTACTGAAGGCTGTCTATAATTACGCCGATAAGCTTGACTTGATCCAGTGCAGAAATCCAGTAAGGGCAGTTGCACGGTACAAGGAGTATTCTCGAAGGCGATTTGTCGATGCAAAAGAAATGCCTCGGCTCCTGCGTGCGATAGAAGAGCACGGTACATTCTGGACGAAAGATATATTCCTGCTTTGCCTTTATACCGGGCAGCGTTTGCGCAATGTTTGTTCGATGAAATGGGAAAACATTGACTGGGACAGTGCAACGTGGCACATTCCTGCCAGTGAGTTTAAGACGGGCGAAGCTCTAGATCTCCCCCTTGTACCTGAAGCTATCGAAATTCTGAAGGCACGCCGAAATTCCTATGATTACGTCTTCCCCAGTAGGCGAGACAAAACCAAGCACATCGACTATCCCTACAACGGCTGGCGAAAGGTACTGAAGGCGTCAAAAATCGAGAACCTTAGGCTCCACGATTTGAGGCGCACTAATGCAACGTGGCAAGCGACTCTGGGATCGACGCTTACTGTTATCGGCAGATCTCTCGGGCATAGATCACTGCAAACTACGCAGAAAGTCTATGCCCTGGCAGAAGACCAAGCTGTACGCAAGTCACTGGATGCGGTGGCGCGAGCAATAAGCGGTCGGACAGCGGAGCCTGAGCAAATCGAGAAAACGCGGCAAGCGCGAAGAAACGTAAAACTAGAATGCGAGCCTAGACCGCTCACACCGAGATTTCTAAACATGGCGCGAAAAATCATCGAAGCGATTGAAGCAGGCAAAACTTCAAAGAAAATGTTCTACAGCAAGATCGGGAGGATATCCAGCCTCGAACTAGACAGCGTTCTCGATCAGATGGTAGCTCAAAAAATGATTCGTCGATACCAGGCTGAAACAGGTTACTGGCACTATTCAAATTAGAACTACGGTTTTACGTTTCCACCCTGGTTGATGCCACGATTGACACTGTTGCCACTACCACCGCTCGCAGCTCTGGATGCCTTCTTCGCGATATATTTCCCGAAATCATCTCGTTCCGCTTGAATGAGTGCAACGATCTTCTTTTCGTCCAGACCGGCACCGTTAATCGTAATGTTCATCGGCGCTTCGATCTTCGTCATATTGTTTGGCACTGATGATCGAATAAAGTCGGCTGTTCCTCGCATATTGACGGGAGTGCCTTTGATCGAGTCAACCAGCCCGCCTAGTCCGCGCTTTTTCAGATATTCTTCATTCCGCTTGGCAGTCACATCGTCAATCTTCGGCATTAGTTTGCTGAAGAACCCGCCGATATTCCTGCTCCATGACTCTGGCAGGCGCAGCAATCCACCTACGGAAGAAATTTGTTCGAATGCTGTCTGCAAGCTGTTGAGGAGATAGCGAACGCCGATAGCCAGATTGCTCATAGCACGAACAACTTCAGCGGCAATCGTGACGAACACTCTCGAATGTTGATGCACAAAGCCCATAATCCGATCCCAGTTGTCGGTCAGAAGCGCCACGCTTACCAACGCGGCCCCAAGAATCGGCAGGATTCGCCCGAACATCATAACAGCTTTCAGGACGCCAGACAGAACGCCCGTCAATCCACCGACACCGGCACCAATGGCAAAGACCATCAGCCTCAAACCCATGAAGCCGGCACTGGCAATATTGAACACACCGCCGAGAATTAACGCAGCCGACGTTAGCGCAGTAATTCCGACAAGGGCTTTAGCGATGCCTGGATGATCGTGCAAATACTTCGCCGTCTGCTGAATCGTGCTGGACAGCTTATTGATGATCGGGATAATTACCGGAACAACGCTTTCACCCAAGGCGATCTTCAAATTTTCAATCGATCGATGGAACGCCTCCCAGTTTGCAGCGGGATCGTTTTTCATGCCGCGGGCATACGCCTGGTCGATCGAATCCGTCTTATCCCAGAGTCCAGAAAATCGCGTTAGCTGCATCTTCTTGCGAATAAATTCAGCCACCAAACTCGAGGCCAACTGATTGCCCTTAAACACCTGGTTGCTGGTTTGGATGAGCTTGTCCGTTTCTGTCGATGAGATCTTGAATCTACTCTCCAGGTGAGGCAGGAACACCGTCTGTACCCACTCGAACGGGTTCTTCGCCAGCACGCCGGATCCGAGAACTCCACCGCTAAGAGTCGTGCCGCTTGTCGTGGTTTTGAGAATGGAAGCGGCCGGGACCATGCCCATTTGCCTTAGCATTTCAGCGGATCGCTTATTCATGATGCCCTGGACGCCGAAACGATAAAGCGCAGCGACGGCAGCACCAGGACCGCCCATGGAATTACCCAGAGAATTTCCGCCTTTGTTTTCCAGAATAAGCTCTGGCAGGATCTTGTAGGCGAAATCGTCGTTTAATCCATAACGCGCCTGCCGTGCAAACTTGTAAAACTGCTGATAATCACTCGGCAATACACGCCCGATAGTCGCCTCTGTGACCTTAAAAATTGAATCCGCAGCTTTGTTGAATTCGGCTCGGTTTGAAACTTTACCCACCATGTCGAGAGCCTTCGCCAGAGCAAATGATTGTTCCTCTGCTCTTTTCACGAGCTTGCCGTCAAGAATGGATGAATATGCACCCTGCATCTTACTGAACTTTGGCATATATTCGATGGCTTCCTGAGTCTGTCCGAAAACACCTCGAAGGTCAGAAATAATTTTCAAATTTTGCACTGCGCCGGATGTAGTGATGTTATTCGTTGTCTCCCATGCGCTTCCAATTGCACGAACCATCTCCAGGTGACTCATTCCTGCCGAAGTCATCTGGTTGATCTGATGCTGGTATTTCTCTGCTTCTCTGGTAGCAGCGATGATCGGTCTTGCTATCGCCGTTCCCGTGCTCACCATTAGCAATCCACTATTCCACATGTTTCCTATACGGTTCATGCGGTTCTGCAAAGCCGCTGCAGCCGTGTTTGTCGTCGCAAATTGTTTAGCGATCCGTCCCAGTGCACCAGAGACGCGATCGACCAAAGTTATAACGACGCCCGCTTCAAAGACCGTACTCATCTAATTTCCTCATTGTGGAGTCAACTTGAGTTTAGCGATTTTTTCGACCAGGCGAAATATACTGTTCAGTGCAGATTATTGAACACTCTATCTGGTGTCATGCCCATGTATAACGCAGCACCACTGAACAAAGTAAACACAACAGCCAAGGCAAGCACCCACGGTTTCCTGCCTTTCTTGAAATAGAAAAACCATGCCAATGGCGCTGGCAAGACAAAGACACAAAGCATCCAAGCTACAAATATTATTTCCATCTTCAATCAATCCAAAGGTATCTTGCGATCAGTCCCAGTGCGCCTTACTCGCTCAGCAAGCAAATCTTCTATCTGTTTTTCGCTGAGGCCGTTGTGTCCTGACCAGCTTCCCAGTCTGCGTCCCACTCGGTTATTATGAAAGTCGAGCTCGTTTTCTGCAAGATCCTTTGCTATTTTTGCTGGAGTCGATGTCATCCAACCAAACAATTGCGTAGCCTTTTCCTCGCCCCATTCCCTGACGTCTCCCAGTGCGTGGGATACGAAATTACCGTATTTCTTTTGCTCATATGCACTCATAAGAGCATGGCGATACGGATCTCGCAATTCTGGCGGTATCTGATGCTCCTTTGCTGATTGCTCAGCATACTTTGCCATGCTCAGCACAGCAAACGGGTTCCAATCATTCAAGTTCCAACCTTGGGTCGGACGCCAAGCTGTTGTAAGCCAGCCTCTGCCCTCGGTGTAAGGCGGATCGGTTGGTGGCTGCGCTATTGTGTCACCCGACTTGATATGTCCTGCAAGATCACGCGGGTAATTCGATTGCACACTCTTCAATCGCTCGACACGGGCGCTTTGATTTAACGCATCGAAGGGATCGTTCTTGCTGAAATCAAGCGCTTGATCGTCAGATGCTTTCATCTTCCCAGTGCTGGCCAGTTTGAGATTCTCCCAAGATTCACGGCTGGCACCACATACCTGCTCTTGCCGGGGCGCTTGCAAATTCTCGTTATGTTCCAACCTGTCGCCCATTATCCCGCTCCCTAGCGTGCGTAGGTTAGCAGCGAAGTTTGAAAATTATCTGAGAACGCCCCATGGATACGTTCCGTTCGGACAAAACGCCCTTTTAGTATTCCCCGAAAAATTTTTTTGAGCCTTTGTGTTTTTCAAAAAAAACAAGGAAAACCTAGTTTCAGAGCGGATTACAGCTTACCACTATCGTATTCGTGGTCCTCCGCCCGCCCCCAAGCGCTCCTGGGCCCAAAGGGTGCCCCCCCTTCTCATATAAGATCTGCTTCTTTTCTCGTTCTCAATCAGATCACTTTGACTTTTAGATCTTCTAAAGCGCCTAGGCATGAGACTTTCGGGGTTCAAAATTTAATCTTCCCGCCGTAACAACAATCTAAAGTTATCTGGTACAGTTGAATCATGTTCTGAAATGCCGAACTGGTTTGGACGATTTCCACGATTTTCGAAGAGGTTTGTTGATACACATGAAAAGATGCAATGTCGAAGTGAAAAACGTAGCGATTTATGCGCGGGTGTCAACTGAAGACCAGTCTTGCCAGAGACAGATTTCTGAATTGACTTTATATGCAGAGCGGTGTGGTTACCAGGTGATTGCCGTGCTCCAGGAGCATGCATCTGGAGCTAAGAATGATCGCCCGGAACGAGACAAGGTTATGCAATTGGCACGTCAACGAAAAATAGATGCGGTGCTGGTGCACGAGCTGTCACGTTGGGGAAGAAACACCGAGGATCTGTTGGAGACTCTACAGCGAATGGCGGACTGGAAAGTTTCTGTCATTGCGCAGTCAGGCATGGATTTCGATCTGACGACGCCCCAGGGCAAACTGATGGTCACAATGCTTGCTGGTTTTGCTGAGTTCGAGCGAGCGCTCATCAAGGAACGCGTGAAATCTGGTGTCCAGGCTGCAATCGCTGAACGTGGCAAGTGGGGGAGATCCGAGACACCGCCAGAGAAAGTGATCAAACTGCTGGATGAAGGTATGTCTGTTCGGAAGATTGCACGTGAGTTGAACATTTCTCCGACAACGGTGCAAAAGATCTCAGCCAACAGAAAGAAGGCTGCAGTATAAGACAAAACAGAACGAAATCGAATTTGCCTTTCCCGAGGACATGGGCACATTTGATCGATTCATGCTCGGAATGAACTTCTGTCTGCGCTCACTCTTCCTGGTTGTTATCGACATCAGCGCTGGCGGTTGTCGGATTGTTTGTCACAGCCCTTTTTAGCCTGTAGCCTTGTCACCACTGTAGTTTTTTCGCCTGGGCGGCCCAGGCGAAAAAAACTCTCCTTCAACCGAAAAGCAGGTTAGTTCTGTTCTTGCTCGACCGGAACCCATTTTTGAACCTCAATCACATCAGCTTCCAACGAGGCTAACAGATCTCCATTAATGGCATTGCCGCCAGCGTGATTGTTTAACTGTTTAATCGCCTCAACAATCCGTTCAATTACTTTAGCCATGTACTGGACGCGCTTTTTCGTATGAGCATCGTAAGACATTGAGATACCTCTCGTTGGAGATGACTCTTCCATTATTCATACGGATGCCTGATATCAAGAGTTCGTAAATCTTTCTTTCATCAAGTACTTTTCCACGTGGTGTCACCGGGGATGCCACCAGGCGGCGGGGCGGTGCCTCGCGTACGCGGGGGCGCGGGTGGGCGACGCGTGATTTTGGTGGATGGTGGTATGTGAGGATGGGACAAGGAAAAACGAAGCGACGAATCAACGCTCGGACGAATTCGATTTGTTCCAGCACAAGACAGCCAGATCTTCCAATGTGCGATGCAGGTCTTTGCCTTCGCTTCTGATTAATCGAATAGCGTGGGGAGTATAAGTGGATGACAATTCTGCTCGTTCGAGTAAGGTCCATGGATGACGGGAGAAATCGGTAAGAACGAAAAACATCTCTTCCAAGGTGGTTGTGGATGCGGTGCGATTGATCCACTGGACCACTCTCTGACGTTCCCCAGTTTCCCCAGATCCGTTTGACGCACTGGGGAACTGAAAACAATGGATGGGATTGGATTCCCCACTCTCCCCACTTTCCCCAGCAAAATTCGAGAGAGAGTCTAACTTTTCTGATTTCAATACCGACAAAACATATTCAAGAGTATTCATAATAGATATATGTATAAAAAAGGAAAACACATGTTTATTCAAAGGTTTTGGGAAAGTGGGATTTAGCCTCTTACTCTTCTTTTTTGCTGGGGAAAGTGGGGAAACTGGGGAACGCTTGAAAGGCAAGGCATTCCAGTTCCCCAGTTTCCTTGACCCAACTGGGGAAATTGGGGAATCAGCTTAGGTTGATCCCTCGATCCCATAATTGACGATGGAGTCGTTGATCGAGAATGCTCTGACTTTTTTGATTCGATTGATAGATGGGCTCTTCTTAGCAGACTCATCTCTCTCGGCCCAACACTTGATCGTTGCGCCAAGTTCTGTTTGCAGATGGGTTCCACTTCTATTCAGGAGCCCTTTCTCGCAAAGTGCATTTGCGACTTCTCGATAGCTCAGCCCGGCGCAAATTTCATCAGTAAAGGTGGCTTCATTGATGTAAACGATCTTTTTGTTTAAGTCCCACCAGCCAGCCTGATTGATAATCTGCGCACGCTCGTCACCCGGTAGACGACGGAATCTTGATTCACCATCGGTTTGAATAAGGTTTCGCAGTTTGATAATCGCCCGATCCGTGTCTGACAAACTGCCAGAGTTGTCCATCCATATTTTTGCAATCTTACTGACCGAATTCGTGATCTCGTCTTCAGTCAGTGGCAAATCCAGGTATCTTTTCGCAAGCACTCCTGCGACTTTTGCCAGCGCGAAATGTTTCAATCCACGAGCTTGTAATGCATCTGCAGTTTTTGGCATCTTCTCGATTGCAGTTTTCATCATTTCACCGATAGTCGTGTGCATTGTTTCCCAATCTTTTATTTCATCAATGAGCGCTTGAACGAAAGCCGGTCCTGCTGTGCCGTAAAATTGGCTGCAGGCATACTTGATCGCTTCAGCGTCGATTGCATTCTCGACAATTTTTCCTTCTATCGGAATGTCCTTGAATCTGATTAATTGTCCGGCGTTTATCGGAGCACCGCTCTCCTTGCTTTTGTCGAATGTTGAAAGCTCACCTGAGGACAGAACAATTATTCGCCAGGTACGTACTTCTTTCAGTTCGCGGTTCTGGTCCATCACGCCTTTGCCGGTGCCACCATACATATCGTAGACAATTTTTTGGAAATCCTTCACTGGGCAGGTTTTTAATTCATCCAAACAGAGCAAGCCGTCTCGATGAGCAACACAAATTCCTTCGAGAGAATTGGCAGTATTATTCCAACGGCGAATAAAGCAGTTTTCCGGGCTTTCAGCCGGATCGCTACCATTGCCCCAAACTGATGCAGCCATTTGCAGTAAAGTGGTCTTACCTTGCGTCGAACCCCCGAAGATATGGAAACCGCCGCTATCGAGACGGGCAGGTTTCAACAGCGGCCCAGCAAAGCCTAGGCACAGCGAAAACACAAGATACGGATGACCGCTGGCAAGGCTTGCGACCTTCTCTTTCCACTGCTCGAGTGTACCGCTTTGCGTCATGGTCTTTTCTGTCTGACTGTTCTTTGATGGTTGGTAGACTATTCTTTCTTGCATTGTTACTCCGATACTTGTAATACTGCATGCGGTGTCACATAGATCAATTCCCTGTCCGACCAGCCTGCCGACTGGACGCATCGATACCGCTTGCTTGGGTCGTTTTCGTATTTCTCAATATAGTCATGGAAGTAAGCAAAAAGCAGTGCCACGTTCTTGATTCGAAGACCGCCCCGGCTAAGCTCCTTCGCGAGATTGTTGTCTCCTGAGCCCAGGATTCTTTCCTGTGCAACAGGGAGCTCATGCTCCTTGCGATCCGCATCGAGCCATTTGATTAGCAGCCCCCAGTTATTGGAGGAGTGATCGCGATTCAGGGCTTCCACCCAGCAGGGACCGCTGACCTTCTTTTCTTCGTCTGAATCTTCCTTGTTTTTTGCTTTGGTGATCATTGTGACGCCTTTGAGGCTTAATTCCCAACCATCATGAGGTGTCTCTGGAAAAACGATCTGCTTGTCGGCTTGATCAATCAGGTCGGACAAGCTTTCCATCTTTTCTTCTTGCATCGGGAAGAAATCATGCTGGGTAGTTGTAGTTGCTTCGCTCATATTGCCTCCAAGCGGCGAACCAAGACATCAGCCCAGTCATTAGAATGTTCAGGCGGTCTGCATAGAGTCTTGATCTTGGGTTGGTCTACATGTATTCGTTTTTCGAGTTCGCTCGCGGCCTTTCGTCCGGCACTGTCGTTATCATGGAAAATAAAAAGGTGCGTAAGACCAGGTGGCGGGACAAATTTAGCTATGCCACCAGACGACCAGGCGGCCCACACCGAGGTGCCAAACAATTGATGTGCAGCAAGTGCAGTTTCAATGCCTTCGGCTATGCCGAGAACTAATTTGTCCCCAATAACCTCTGGCTCAAACAGACGAATTGCGGCACCGCTGTTATCACCATCATTCTCTGGCGACATAAGCTTTTTCGCCTTCTCAACTGGCGCCTTGCTCATTCCGTCCTTTGCTAAATAAGTCCGGTGAATACAAGCGAGGTTGCCGTCCGGTTTAGCCATGCGTGAAACAATCGCTGGGAATTCGTCGATCAGTTTTCCGTCGTCATCGAAATATTTGAGGATCGTTTCTCGCATGACAGCGGGTACAGGTTCATCAACTCGAAGTACCTTTCGAAAATTCACGAGATAATTCCATGCAATTGAGCCTGGAAGAATTGGTGTTGATTCGTCCCATGTGCGTTGTAGTTTTTCTTTGCGCTTTCTTGCTTTACCTCGCTCGAGCATTTCAGCAAAATCGTCCATCTCTGGTGCAGCCAGCTTCCGTATGGTTTGTGGTGCATAATTCCACGACCGAGCACTTAATCCGATTGCAGCTCGAATGTCCTGCCACGAACAGCCGGCTTTGCATTCAAACCTGAGCTTGCCTTCAGGATTCTTTTGATTCACCTGGTCAGAGAACCAGAGCGATGGGCGCCGATCATCGTGCGTGGGACATTTTGCAAGCCAGCCTGGGCCCGACTTCTTCGCATCGAGGATCGCAGCGATTTCGATAGCGTTCATAGTCCCACCGCCCTTAGTGTCAGCGAGAGGACAAGAAAAAAATTCGACAGGAGAAATTTTGTTGGTATTCTTTTCATTGTTCAATTCACCTTAGCCGGTGGTGTTTTGAGCCGATAGTCATGCTGAGCAACAGAGCATCCGAGTCACGGGTGCTCTGTTGTTTCCAATGATTCCAGGAGTTCGTATGCTCGCTGTGCTGCGTTCACGTATTCGCGTTCATATTTTTCTCTCGAGCTCAGGCCTAATTCAACATTGATCTCGTATTTCACTTCAAAGCCGGACGCTCGGTCCCTGCCCTTGAGCACTATGCGGAGCCAATCTGAACCATTGCACAGCCAGAGTTGCGTGTCAGCATAGTGGCGAAAAAATTCTTGGCCGGATCTGTAATCGACGGGGATCTTGAGTGGTGACGAGGGTGTTTGTTTGCGCATTGCTTTCTATTTCCCCGCTCTGCTGTTGACGAACGCTTCCAGGCTTGCCTGGCGGATGAATTTGCGACGTCCAATTGCTACTATTTCCTTCTTGAGCTCAAGATGAAATCCTTTTGCTAGGGCTGTGCTAAGCGATCTTGCGCTTGCATAGCCGATATACTTAGCCGCAACGTCTAGGCTAATCAATGGTGGCAGCGTTGAGTTTTCTGGGTGAATTGTCATCTGTCATAGCCTCTCTCTTCCAGGGTGCTCGTGCGCTTGCATTTTTCCTTGAACTCGTCCAAGTCTTTAACCAGGTAGCGGATCGTGTGATGACCAAGCCGAACAAATTTCGGACCGCCGCCGTTGTATCGCCATTGCTTGAGCTTCCTCTCGCTCACTGGCTCTTCCAGACCACCTAGATAAATTCCGGAACTCCTTTCGTTTAACGCTGATTCTGGCGTTAACTGAGCAAACCATGCAGGTGTTCCGGGCACAGGCAGCGCAAAGCTACCCGCCAAAAGCGGATCATTATTCATTTTCACAAACCTCCGACTACAAACCGCCAAACAAAGCGGTTCATACTGAGCGTCTAACACCGCGCCACTGGCGCTGGTTTTCTAAGTTGTTCGGCGTTGCCGAATTCAAGCAAACTCACAAAACTTGCTTGATAGTTCTCAATTTACCCAGAGAGAAACTTGAAGTCAACCCAATCGCACAAAGTCGTTTGTTAGAGCTTATGAATAAAAGAGATGGTGCAGATATACGAAACTGAAAAGGCTTGTGTAGCAACGATTGTAATTTGAAAATCGTTGAGGCTATTCAAATGATGCGTCTTTCGACCTCTTAAAACTAGCCTTGGATGCTGGTTTTCCTTGGTGCGAGTTTTTTTCGAATTCTTGTAAGCATAGTTGATGGACTAATTATTGCCTGTCTTCTCCGTTAGATCTGCTCGACAGCAACTTCGAAGGATCGCCAAATGCTGCTTGCGCATTTTCGAGTGCAATGCGAACTGGATCTTGGGTAAGCCGAGCATAAATTGCTGTCGCTTGTGCAGATCGATGTCCTAGCGCTTTGCCGATGATCTTTGTGTCAACGCCCTGGATCGCCATATAACTGCCTACGGTCCTTCTTAGATCGTGCGGCCGCAGGTCAGAGATTTCTGCTCGCTCGATGATCTTCTTCCATGCATTCTTAGGTTCAACTAAGTGCCCCGTTTTGCCTTTGCCACGTGCGGGTAAAACCCAGGTGTTGCACGTACGATTGTCGTAAATCTCTTTTAGCAGCGCCATCGCTGCTGGTGTCAGGTTGACTCGTTGCGAGTCATTATTTTTGGTATCAGCAATAGACCAGGTTGCAAGATCCCAGTCAATCTCGTCCCATCTCATCGCCATTACGTTCCCGCTGCGCATGCCAGTAAGCATGCAGAGTTTCACAAAGTTCCGTATGACCGGGTTTGGTTCGGCTTCTACTGAAGCCATAAACCTGTTGTATTCATCACCTGGTAGCAGGAAGCGCTCTCGCGCTTTCGTCTTGAATTTATCGATGCCGGCGCATGGATTGCCATCAAGTTTGACGTGTTCTCTGTCTCTTCCCCAGTTGAGGATCGCTCGAAAAGTATCGAAGTTTCGATTGGCAGTATGCCTTCCCTCGAAGGCTTGCTCGCCTCTCTTACGGCGCTTCTGCTCTCTAACTTGATCTGCTAATTTGTTGTACCAGTTTTGCACGTCCGTCCGTTTTATCGTGGACACTCTTACTGTGTGCCAGCGATCTTTGAAGTACCGCTCGTAATTTTTCTCGAGTTCTTCCCATGTTTTCGTGTGGAGCTTGGCATATCGTTCTAGATATAAATCGTATAGCTGTCCAAATGTAAGTTCGGTTTGTTCTTCTTCCAATCTGGCCGGGCGCGGATCACCTATGTTCGCCAGAATGCTCAGTTCTTCGAGAGCCTTCCTCTTCGCGTGGTCTGGGTGCATATCTGGATAGTGCCCCAACGTCTTTCTGTACGGCGCCGATTTCTTGTCTATCCGCTTATAAACCTGGAAGCTTTTCACGCCACTGCTGGTCACCTGCAACACAAGCCCAGGTACACCGATGAAGTAGTAATAATTGCGCTTACCTTTCTCTGTTGGTGCGGACGCCTTCTCGACCTCTCCTTTTGTCAGCTTTATATAGGTTGTCATTTAAACCCCTTCTGGTAAATGAATTGCTTGTAGTTGTCAAGTGGAGATACATTCGGTGATACACCTTGGCAATAAATTTGGGTGATCAAGGGTGTATCACGGTAACATGATGATACCCGAAACCATTGCAGGGGTTACATTATAATTTCGAGGGTGACGAGGGGAAATAATACACCTCCTCATTTACACCGAGGGGGTTGGGAGTTCGAGTCTCTCACCGCCCAAATATTCCCGGGAGCGACAGGTAGTTACATGCAACTAGCCTGCAACTCCCGAAAAAAGAACAGAAAAATACGGAAAGGTACGTAGCAGACTTTCCGAATTTTTGAATACTCATTCCGATGAGTTTCAACCTTTTGGTAACTGTTGAAACCTTACATCAAAGGCATGGCACTATATTCAGTGCCATGCCTTTGATTTCTCCGAAAAGGTCAGATGCTAAAATCGAAAAATTCCGCCTTATCGATCAGCGATATCCATGCGCTCGATGAACGAATCGTTGTCGCCGGTGTAATTGTTTTTTTCAGATTTCTCTAGCATCCATTGTCCATCGATCCATCGCTTAACGATGTGCCTAGTATCGCCAGGCTGCTCTAAACCATACTCTAGTTTTGCCTGCTCATAGGCCTCTTCATCCGCGGCGATTACAAAATTAGTTCCTCCATGTCCTCCGCCCGCAAAGTAATCGCTTATACGAACAGCTATTTCCCCGTTTTGTTGCATTTGGGCCCATTCAAACATGGTGCCTTCACGCGCCTTTCGTTCCGCCGCGTATTGTGCAGACTCTTCCGGACTACATCTTGGCTGAGCAGAAAGCTTTTTCTCCAGGCGGCTAAACCAATCGTCTTTTGCATTGTCAGTCATTGTCTAGAATTCCTCTAAATATTTGAAGCAACTGCCAAAGGATTCTTTCAATTTCATCGAATAGGCGCTATTGACTTTAATCCCAGCGCGTTTTGCAGATACATGTCCGTACATATCCGCAAATACCTCATCCCGTGCGTCTACCGCTGATCTTCCTGATATTTGAAGTTCGTCAAGCCTCGCCTGAGAGAGAATTGCGTGGTCTTTCTTATAAACTGCGATGAAAGCAGGATCATCAGACAGTGAGAATGATAGATCAAATTTGGCGTTGAAGACGTGTCCAAACTCATGTCTCAAAGCAAATTGTACATCATTATTGGGAACCCACTTTCCATATCTCATTATCTCTTCTGGTACAAAGATAGTTTCGTACAAGGAAATTGCAGCAAGATGGTTTGAAAACGATATTGAC
>JBIKOL010000242.1:0-8388 GCA_044358055.1 Obscuribacteraceae bacterium (SeqCode) | reverse complement strand
CTGACAAGTAGCCACTTTTTTTATGTCACGTAACTGGTATCATGCCGACTCTTCGGACACTCGGTTCCGGTTCAGCGCTGCCCCTCGGTTGCTCTCAAGCCGACATAAGCGAGCACCCGACATAATACTGGGATGAAAAACTTCCAAGTCTAGTCGATTGCTTCCGCAAATCGCTCCTGAAACGAGGCAAACCAGAGCGCTGCCTGTTCGATAATGGCTTCATCTATCACAGCCACACCATGACCGGCATGTGTGCTCAGTTAAATATCGGCATCTCATTTTGTGAGGATTACTCGCCCGAAAGCAAAGGAAAAATCGAAAAACATTTTGGAACTGTAAAAGCTGCATTCTACGCTGAGGCCGAGCATTCAGGGCTCACTACGCTTGAAGAGCTGAATCAATTCTTTTGGGCATGGCTAACTAAAGACTATCATCATTCTGATCATAGTTCGATCAACATGACGCCACTGCAGCGGTGGCAGCAGGATGAAACAAGGCTCGAAAGAATTACTCCAGAAGATCTGCGACGCGCTTTGATGATAAAGGGCAGCCGTTGCGTTAATAGACAAACTGCACTTCTGCGAATTGAAAACAGTTACTTCCAGGCAAGTCGAGAATTCGCCGGCAAACGGGTTGAAGTCCGTTGGACTGCCGGTCCTCTGGAAAAGGTTGAAATTTGGCAACGGGGCAAGCTTGCTGAAATAGCGCCGCTGGCAAAAATAGATGAAAACATCGATTTCTCAAAAAGAAAAAAGAAGAGCTCGATACCGCGTGGAATTACTTTTGAAAGTTCCAAGAAGTACAGAGAATTTCTTTTGGAAGGAATGGAAGGCGAGGCAATTCATACCGGTCCTTCTGACTCATATCTTTCCGAACCGGAGTTCAAAAATCTGATCGAATCACATCTTGAACGCAAGTTCGAAGCGGAAGAGATCGATTTTGTTTCCAGATTCTTTTTGATCCACTGCCCTCTAAGAACAAATGCGGTTTCGACTGCGCTTAGTCAATACATTGCAGCCAAGGGCAAGTCGCTGCATCTGCGCTCTTACCTCGACCATATTCGCATATCAATTTTCAAAAGCAGGAGATAACAATGAGCAAGAAACCACCAGACAAAGGGCTGGACCTGAGCACCCTCTTCGGCAAGAATGTTCCGCGGGATGAAATGTATGAATACGAACAATTTCGCGAATTGCATGCATTGCTGTCTTACACTGTTCAACTTCGCTCCATGTCATTAGTGACTGGACAGGCAGGAGTCGGCAAAACCACAGGAGTCCGTTCATTCGCTGATGAGCTACCTACAAACAAATATCAAATAATATACGTCGGACAAGATCATGATGGCGGGAATCTATCTCGCCGTCTTGCCTCTTCTCTCGGAATTCAACCAAAGCATTTTCGCTCGCACACCTGGCTCGCGATCAGCCAGCACTTGTCGGACAATTTGATTGAACAAGGAAAAGAAGTGGTCCTGGTCATGGATGAGGCACACCTCCTGGACGATCGTACCCTGGAAGAAATTAGATTGTTGACTAATACAGATTTCGACAGAACATCTCCACTTACAGTAATCATGGTCGGACAGCTTTCTTTGCGCAGCCGGCTTAAACAAACCGGATTCGAAGCGCTCAACCAACGTCTTCGTTTCCGATATGCACTGGAAGGATTCTCCGAAGAGGAAACTGCCGAATACATAAAACTCAGATTGCGCAGCGCAAATCTTAGTGACGACCTTTTCACTTCCGATGCTGTAAAAAGTATTTTTCTGGCTGCGCAAGGAATCCCCCGCGAGATCAACAATATTTGCACTGCAGTCTTGCTAAAAATGCGCTCATCGGGTGCGGAGAAAGCTGATGGAAAAATTGTCCGGCAAGTTTTGGATCAGCGTGAAGTCAACTAGGTAAACTCTCCATGTTGAAAGGATTTGCACTGCTCGAATGCGACGCTTGCGGAACTTTGTTCATGCATCCCAGACCTGCCCCGGCAGGAAACTATGACGCATGGCTGGCGATCCTCAATCGGCTCCGGCAAATGGCCACCACAAATGGCTGGCACATAAGCAAGAATATGCATGTCTGCGAAGACTGTTGCTTAGACAACTTGCTTTCTGACGAGCCATAATCCCCGGCTCATCCCGTTGGGAGAATAAGGAATCCAAATCAGCAGAAGCTGTCAATCTCGGCGCAGCCGCCCAAAGGGCTCGAGGTTGATTGCTTCTGCGTTTGCATTAGTATTTGACCACGGGTGAGCTTTGTTACTCTCACGCCGCTTCTACCAAAACCAAACTGTTTCTATTTAGGCCAATTAATTGAGCAAAGATATTCTGTTCAAACCGGGCAGAGTTACGCTGCGCGTAACAAGCAGAGTTCGCCCCCCTGATTGGATTGTGCTGCGCTCAGATTAGTTCTTGCTCCACTGGCTGTGCCTGAGCCAGTGCCACTAGTTTGGCCAGAATATAAGTCTTTTGGCTACGAATAGCCTTTGTGAAAAAAAGGCCAAACAAGCATCATTTTGGCAGTTTTTGCTCTCGTATCAATCAGGTAGCTAGCTCGAATCCGAGCTCTTTTACCGTTTCCAAAAGAGTCTTGATTTTCTCGGTGCTCAACTTGTGTGCGTTCAAATGCAGTTGAAGGCTGTAAGTTCCGAATTCATGGCTTGATGGCTGTATGAAACTCAAAGGAGCATTGCATTCAAACCGCCTAATAGGAATCTCTTGTGCAATTGCAAGCAGCTTAATTTCAGCACTGTTGTGGAAAAATACTGCCTCGTCCAAACACTCTTGGACCGATTTACTTTTTTCGTTTGAGGAGTTGTCCATGATGCTCTTGCTATTTAACTACGCTAAGAGTAGATTTCTTATTCCTGGAGTTATCCTTTTGCTTTTTGTCCGCTAACAGCTTTGCAAAGGACTGGAGCACTTCCTCCTCCATGTCAAAAATACGCCAATTCACATGACGCGCGTCAAAACTGTCTGGGTCAAAGTCACAACCTACCCAATTGAGCATGTCTTGGTGCTCTTCGTTTAAAGGATCTTCAATAGCATTTACGAAACGCAGATAGCCGGCGACGCCGCCGACGTCTTCCGGCGGACAGGCTCGTTTTCCGGCAATGCAGCGAGCAAGAAAGAGTGAATCTTGCTCAGGAGTTTGAATGTCCTCAAGTAGAACTTCATGCTCCCAGCAATCACCCCAGTCGTATTCGTAAGTAAGATGATCGCCAGGTGCTTTCAACAAATCGCTGAGCAAATATTCCGATTCATCTTCGTACTCTAGATCATTTGCGATCTCCTCGTCACTTGCAGTATTGCTATCAGTGATTACGCGATCGCCTAGCCTGAAGCTGTGCAGATGGCTGTTGGCCCATCCCATGACTATCTGAAAGATCTCATGAACAAGTTCAAGAGGCATATCGGCGCCGATGACAATGCGGCGCCAGATAGGAAGAGGGGCATCAACAAGGACAATTTTCAATTGATACATTTTTTCGGGCTTTTTTTCAGATTTAGCTTTTGCCATTGGCTTCTATTTCACTTTCAAGTGTGGAATTGACCATTATACAATCAAGCTCTCCACTGCTCGCCAATAAATCTAGTGCAGCGCACTCGGAAGCCATTAATTTCAAAAATCTTGTTCAGTACTTTTGTTGGGTCTTTCTCGTTTGTGATGACGTCACAGCGATACTTTTGCCTACCAGGCCTATCGTCTACTTGCACAAGCTTCATGTGTCGTGGATAAGTGCGGCCGCCCAGTGGATTTATAACTTGGTCCGAGCGCTTTTCTTCAAGACCGCCTGCTTGCGCCAGATAATCGGAGACCTTAATTGTCCAGACACGGTCAGCGTCGTCGATGTAGATGTAGTGTTTGATTTCAAAGCTCATTTGCTTTCATATCTTCTCCGTAATAACTTAGACAGCGGAAGTCTTTTCCATGTAATGACCAGGTCGGCCAGGGACGGGCATTTACGATTTCTTTAAAGCGTCCGCGCTCGAGTATGACTTTGTGGCGAGCAGGAAGCCTGTCATCAGGGTTGTTTACTTCTTTGATCCAAATGTAGCGTGGTGAAATTAAGTCAGATAGATAGGGGTAACTTGATTGCTGGCATGGAACGAGCCCGCCAATTTCAGCAAGAGCTGGTGATTGCTTGATCCGCCAGGCGCGCCCGGCTTCATCTGTATATTTGAACCACTCTTTTTTCTCAGGCATTGCTGTTTTTTCGTATTCGGGCTAATAGGATTGCAGAACGCTTGAGTAAGTCCTTTGATCTTTTTAGACTTTCTTTCGAGCGCTGGAAGCATTTGCTGCTTCTTCTGGCGCAGAGTTGGCCTGCTGATTGAAGAGTCAAGGCGTGCAAAATTAGCTTTTGGCTTTTTTCAAATAGTTTGCTGCGGTATTTGCGCATCGCTGTGCTTGCGCCATCGTATGTGATGATGGCTTGCTCTTTTGATTTTGGGAAGCTGGAATAAATTTACCCGTCTGATAAAGAATCAAACGCTGAAATGGAGTGGGAATGCTTACCCCAAAAATGATTTGGCTGTTTTTGGCAAATAAAAGAGACGAGCAAAAGGCTTGCTGGGTGTTGCTTGCCGGGGTGGGGTCGGTTAGATAAAACATAATGAACTATTATCAGATCCGAACGCGCGCAGGCGCGCATTAATGCTCTAATAAGAGCATTATGTCCGGCAGACGTCTGCCGGATTCACCTTATGAACTACTATCAGACTGAACGGCGTAGCCGCCGTAAAGTCGCGATAGCGACATTATGCCCTCGACACGTGTCGAGGGTTCACCTTATGAACTATTATCAGGCTCATTGCTAAGCTATGCTTCAACGGGCGTTGCGCGGGTGAAAGCTTGTTTTACTTCCGCATGTGCAATCTGAATTGCCTTGAATGGTTCAACTTTAGGCGCGGCCCTACTTCTGTCCTAGCCGGCAACGTCGCCATCCTTTGAAAGCCGGGAAATGCTGCAGGAACTACTTTCCCAAGCGAATAGGCTGGAAACGCCTGTGCTTGAGCTCTTGGTCCGGTTATGGATTCGGCTAGCTAATGCTTCATGAACGCTTCTTCAAAAAATAGCCAAAATCTATTGCAGTCTATAGCTAAATTTGATAGAGTTATTGTGGGAGGTGAAATAATGGCAGACAAGAAAACGATGACTCTCAACCTGACGGATGCCGAAATGGAGGCTCTGGAGGACCTTTGCCGGCGCAAAGACTTGAGCAAGACCGCTGTTATGAAACAGGCTTTGCGCCTATACCAGTTGGTCAATGCAAGGCTAGACCTCGGTGAAAAGCTGTTCTTCGAGCACGAGAGCACGAATAAGAAATCAGAGTTGACTATCTTATGAGCGAAAGAAGCACTGCATACCTGTTTCACAGGCAACGAAAAGAGCTGTTAGAGGTGACTTTCATCGATGGTGTTGAACGCACGGCTGTAGCTGCGGCTCAGGACTCCTGGACGAAGCTATTAAAGGGTACCAAGTCAGAACATGCACACTGGAATTGGAATGACAAATACCAGCTCGTCGCGGAAGCTCCATTGGCTTATCGCATAATGGGAATAGAAGCAGAAGGACAGATGCAGGGGTTAATGCTGCTGCTGACTGCAGGCAAGTTCTGCAGGATTGAAAACCAGAAGGGTAAACCATTGGTTTATATCGACTATCTGGCGACAGCTCCATGGAACTCTTCAGATGTAGTGGCCGAGCCAACATACGCTGGTGTAGGCAAGCTGTTTATCGCAGCTGCAATGCAACTGAGTATTGAGGAGGAACTTCACGGACGCATTGGACTACATTCCTTACCGCAGGCAGAGTCATACTACAGAGATATTTGCAAAATGACTGATTTAGGGCAAGATAAAACATATTATGGACTCAAATATTTCGAGACAACACCGGAGCAGAGCGCATCATTCATAAGGGGGTGAAAAACGAATGAAGTTAAAGATTACAAAAGACTGGTTCATGAAGAACCTGGAAAAGGAGGACAAAGCAATTGTTTCAGCAGGCAGCTTTAGCTGCTCCAAGTTAGATGCGCTTGATGAGATCTCACAACGACATACCGCAAAGGACACTAATCCAGTGCTTCCGGCTTTTGGTCGGTTAGTTTCTCTTAGTCGCCGGAATAAAAATCTGTCGCCTGAGAAATTGGCCGAGATGGCCAGGATCGATCTGGATGAACTTGTTTCGATCGAACAAATCCCTAGCTTTGTACCTGAGCCCCGCACTGTTTGCCAGTTGGCTAAAGTACTCAATCTGCCGGAGGATAAGATGATGGAACTTTCCGGTAACACCGTAAGCCGCGACCAAAAGTTGAAGGACAACGCCGTGAAATTTGCTGCAAGCGCGCAGTCTCTCGATAAACTAAGCCGCGATGAGAAGCGGGCCTTGGAAGAATTTGTCAAACAACTTTCGAAATAGGAAAACCGATCACATTGCGAAACCATTTATTGAGAGTGCATACAGCTGAAGACATCGATGTTCAAGTCGATAAAGTCCTGAGAGGGCTGGGGAATCCACCTCCACCCCTCTCTCTGGACCAGGTGCGTGAGCTGCTCAAACTGGACCGGCATTACTACTCATCGAGAAATGATTCCGCTGTTCGTGAAATAGCTAGCCGTATCTGGGTTGCCGGACAGCAGATCATAGCTCGACCAATGATTCTTATCGATGCGATAAGGAAAGCTGACTTAAAGGCGCTCTATATTCCTGATCGCAAGCGCATTTTGATTGATGAGGATCTTCCTAAACTGAAGCATCGCTGGAACGAAGCTCACGAGATTGGACACAGCATCTTTCCCTGGCATAAAGCGACTATGCTCGGCGATGATAAGGTGACCTTATCTCAAGCCTGCAATGAGCACACAGAAAATGAAGCCAATTATGCTGCTGGGCGCATGCTGTTTCTTCGGAACCGCTTCACCCAAGAAAGCAATGACTCCCATCCAACGCTAGATTTGGTGAAGCAATTGAAGGGTGCCTATGGAAACACCATGACTTCAACACTTTGGAGGGTTGTCGAAACAAGTGAACGAATAATTTTCGGTGCCGTCAGTTGCCATCCTCGTCATTTGGGTGATGACTTCGATGTTTCCGAACCGCTCAAATACTTCATTCGCTCGCCGCAATTCATGCGCAGGTTTTCTGGAATCAACGAGGCGATTCTGTGGACGCACCTTCAACAGTATTGTTCATGGGCTCGCGGCGGTCCGCTTGGTGCAGAAGAAGTAATTCTTTTTGATGACAACGGTGATAGGCACGTGTTCCGAATGGAGACTTTTTACAACCGATATGAAGCCCTGACTATGGGCGTCTACCTGAGGCCCCACCCGATAACGGCTACTGCGTGAAGAGAAAGGAGAAGTAAAATTTAATACACGAGTATATGTGCGCTAGTGGTGCATTTGATATCACTGATGCATATCTGTCATGTTTGACAGAACCTGAATCAGTCTCTGGTTCTGGGTTGGCGGGATCGGTTTTGCCAAAACGATGATCGTTGCTAGTAAACTGATCTTGCGCTATTGTCAAAATGATCCAAAAAGCAAGCAGGGGGCGCTTTTGGATCAATGGGTAGTATCAGTACCCAGAGCACGCCCCCCACTTAAAGGACAACATCATTATGCCCGGAAATTCAAAAAACAACAGCAAACAGGATTTAACCTGGTCCTCTGAAACGATGCGTGACGAGAATGCCTCGGAGCGTCAACGCCGCATCGCCGCCCAGAACCTAGCGAACCACCGCTGGGAGCAAGAGTACAAGAGCCGCTTGAACGAGCAGCGCTCGTCGTCCTCTTCACGTAAAACAGGCCGGCGTTAGAGGGAGTCTGCAGAAATACGGGCCTCGCCAGCGCGGGGTCTGTCTTCTGCTTGAGTTTTTTACTTTTTAACCGTTTTCTAGCAAAGGAGGAAACGATGACACAGCTTGATATCGCACATATTCGTGAGCAGGGGCAGGACATGATTATTGTTCCGCTTGATAGTAACTATGGCTTTAAATCTCAGTCGGAGCAAAATGAAATCCGAGCATCCATTCAGCACTGCGCCAGGGCTGCTGGATTGAGAGGGACCGTTGTCACTGTCTGGGATGCAGGTCACGGGCGGATGGGTTTCCTTGCTCCTCAACAGTGGCAGGCGTTTTTCTCCAGCATCTCATTGCACACGATAACTCGTTCACTCAACAAAACCTTGACTTGCAACTAATCAGTCACTACTGGCGTGTCTAAGTTTGCCAACTTGGGCACGCCTATTCATCTTATTTTGATCCGCATTATCCCAGCTCGGAGCTCATTCTCCATGATGAAAATAACTCGTTTGCTTCTACTGTTGATGCTTTATCTGGGCACGTGTTTCTTGCCCCTCAGAGCTGATTGCGCGCCAATTCCAG
>JBIKOL010000024.1:0-70617 GCA_044358055.1 Obscuribacteraceae bacterium (SeqCode) | reverse complement strand
AGCGCAGCGTTGTCTTATTGATCGCCGGCAACCTGTTTCAGCGTAGCGATATCGCTTGCTTCTTCATGCGACAAAACCAAATAACCGCAGACCGGATCGTTTTTCATCATATGCTGTTGCCTGACTGCTTTGACACCAAGCAGCCGCTCGATTAACTGCGCCTCAAGTACGCAAATTTGTCGATATTTGGAAGCCAGATTGTGAACGGCACAATGTTGTTGATAAATAAAATAGTTGCCATCCTCGAGTTCAGTAAACTCGGTCATATAGCCATTTTCTGAAAATATTTTCACCACTTCTTCAATGCGTTCCTTCAAAGGAAGCGTAGCCAGTCGAGGTTGTACCTTGCGGAAAAGCGCTTCATCACGCATCTGCAGCAGTTCCATTACACCCTGATGACCTTTGCTCTCAAAAACTGCGTCGAGAATTTCAAATGCGAAATTATTAATCGCAGACGGAAACAGTGACTCTGCCTTGCTTGTAAGGCGATACTTGTAGCTGGGTCTGCCACGACCCGCACGGACGAGCCTGCATTCGACCAACCCATCTTTCTGCAAGCCAGACAAGTGGCGCCTTACAGCCATCGAAGTTATCCCCAGAACCTCGCAAAGATCGGCAACAGTCATCTCATTGCGTTTTTTGAGGTAGAAAATCACAGCCTGATGCGTGTTTTCGGGGTTTTCATTAAGTGGAACTTGAACCATCTGAGCGCAATCTCTCTTTTCTACCGCTTGATAAATGCTACTCTTTCACTCTGCCCCACGTACATCAGCCTCTGGGGGTAGAGCGAAATAAACCTTAAGCTGGATGTATTCAAGGATATATTTTTGATACTATTATATCTATAAAATCCTCCAGACCTAAGTTTACTGCATTTAACAAATCAAAACCGCAGCGTTTTGAGCGGAACAGGAAGCAACAATGAGCTCGAAAAATACCATTCTTCAGATAAAAGACCTGCATGTGTCGGTCGAAGGAAAAGAAATCCTCAAAGGCGTCAATCTGACGGTGAACGCCGGGGAGATTCATGCATTGATGGGCCGCAATGGCTCAGGCAAATCAACTCTGTCCTACGTTTTGATGGGTCATCCGCGTTATGAAGTCACGCGGGGCTCCGTCCTCTACAGAGACAAAGACTTGCTGGCAATGACGGCAGATGAGCGAGCACGCGAAGGCATGTACCTCGCATTCCAATATCCAGTTGCGATTCCTGGTGTGTCAGTTTCTAACTTCCTGAGAGCAACCGTTAAGGCTCGCCGCGGTGTGGATGTGCCGGTCAAAGAGTTTAGAAAAGAACTCAAAGAAAACATGAGCAAACTGGGCGTCAAAGATGAGTTCCTCTCTCGTTACGTCAACGATGGTTTCTCCGGTGGAGAAAAGAAGAGACTCGAAATTCTCCAGCTGGCACTTCTCAAGCCGGAAATGGCAATTCTCGATGAGACAGACTCCGGTCTGGATATCGATGCGCTAAGAACAGTTTCCGATGGCATCAATGCCTTGCACAACAAGGAGAATGCTTTCTTGCTCATCACTCACTATCAGCGCATGCTCGATTACGTCACCCCAGGATTTGTGCACGTGATGCAAAACGGGCAAATCGTCAAGTCTGGCGGAAGCGAGCTGGCAAAAGAGCTCGAGGCTCAAGGTTATGACTGGGTTGCCAAAGAATTTGCATCCAGCGGTAAGAATTAGGTCGGGCCAAGGAGGCAAAAATGGTGGCTGAATTATCCAGAGACGAAATGCTCCACAACGTGAAAGCCGATTATAAATACGGCTTCCGCACGGAAGAGGACTATGCCTTCAAATCCGGCAAGGGGCTCACTCGTGAAATAGTGACCCAAATCTCGCGCATGAAAAATGAGCCAGAATGGATGCTCAAGTTCAGACTGCGTGCGCTGGACATCTTCTTGAAGAAACCCATGCCGAAATGGGGCAATACGCAAATGTTGGAAGACATCGATTTCGCCAACATTCACTACTTCGTTCGTGCTACTGAAAAGCAGGGACGCGATTGGGAAGACGTTCCGGAAGGCATCAAGAAGACATTCGACAGACTCGGTATTCCTGAAGCAGAACGCAAGTTCCTGGCAGGCGTCACCGCTCAATACGAATCAGAAGTCGTCTACCACTCCATCAGAGAAGACCTGGAAAAACAGGGCGTCATCTTCATGGACATGGACACAGGTTTGCGTGAGCACGAAGACATCATCCGCGAGCACTTCGGCACAATTATTCCTCCAGCAGACAACAAATTTGCTGCATTGAATTCAGCCGTGTGGTCAGGTGGCAGCTTCGTCTGGGTTCCATCCGGTGTTAAAGTTGAAATTCCGCTGCAAGCTTATTTCCGCATCAATACTGAGAACATGGGTCAGTTCGAGCGCACGCTCATCATCGCCGAGCCAGGCAGTTATGTACACTATATTGAAGGATGCACGGCGCCGACCTACTCGAGCGACTCGCTGCACTCGGCAGTTGTAGAACTCATTGCCAAACCCGGTTCGCACATTCGTTATACGACGATTCAGAACTGGTCAAATAACGTTTACAACCTGGTCACCAAGCGTGCCGCCGCTTACGAAAACGCCAAGGTGGAGTGGGTTGATGGCAACCTGGGTTCCAAATTGACGATGAAATACCCATCTATTTATTTGATGGGACCAAAAGCACACGGTGAAGTTCTCTCAATCGCTTTTGCGGGTGAAGGACAGCACCAGGACGCAGGCGCCAAGATGGTGCACTTCGCTCCTGACACTTCTTCGATTATCGTTTCAAAATCGATTTCCAAAGATGGTGGCAGAACATCATATCGTGGCTTGATCAAAGTCTATCCTGAAGCTACAAACGTCAAATCTTCGGTGCGTTGCGATGCACTGTTGATGGACGAAGAATCTCGTTCGGACACTTACCCGACCATGGAAATCGACGAGAAAGACGTCACTATCGAACACGAAGCAACCGTTTCGAAGGTCGGTGAAGACCAGCTCTTCTACTTGATGAGCAGAGGTCTCACACAAGAACAGGCTACAACAATGATTGTGAATGGTTTCTTTGAACCATTCACAAAAGAACTTCCGCTCGAGTATGCAGTTGAGCTCAACCGCTTAATCGCTCTCAACATGGAAGGCTCAGTCGGATAATAGGTTTAATTGCGGCAATGCAGCTGATGCGCTGCCGTCTGGAAAAAAGAGACAGGAGAAATGGCGGAAACTGATAAGGCGAATACGATCGCAAAGCAAACGGTAGAAGAGCTAGCTTCAAAATTTTCGGAGCCCTCGTGGCTTGTTGAGAACAGGCTTTCAGCCTGGGAGGCGTACTACAAAACACCGATGCCGAGTGATCGGGAAGAGGGTTGGAGAAGAACTGACGTTGCTGCTCTGGATCTGAGTACGCTGACAACCGCAAATATTCCAGCTGCTGTTGAGAGCCAGAAGGAAGAGAAGATTCCTTCCTGGCTTAAAGCTGCTCTTTCGCACTTCAACAAACTGTCGGGTACTCTTTATCAGAGCAACAAGACTGCCGGTCATTTCAACATTGGCAGCGAGCTCAGTGCTAAAGGCGTCATCTTCTGCGACATCGCAACAGCAATCATCAAGCATTCCGACAAAATTCAAGCCCATTTTGCAGGAGCGATGAACTCCGAGGAAGACGGCAAATTTGGTTTGTTATCAAAAGCCTTATTCAACTGCGGTCTCTTCCTTTATGTTCCGAGAAACGTTGAAATCGAAGCGCCGTTTTTCTACGCACTCGATCTTTCGCAAAGCGAGTCGGAAGCGGTTCTGCCGCGAACACTGGTTATTGCCGAAGACAACAGCCGTGTGACGCTTGCGTACATGATCGCCGGACAAGAGTCCGACAAAGATCATAAATCATCTGCAAATGCCAAAGAAAGAAATGCCGGACTCTCTTTGCTTTCACAATATATGGAAGTGCATGTCAAACCAGGTGCGCGCGTTTCCTATCTGGAAGTACAGCAACCGAATTCAAATCTATTTATGGTAAACAGATCCAACTGTCTTGTTGACAGAGACGGCAAATACGAGTCATTGACGCTGGCACTTGGAGGTTTCCAGACCAAGTCAGACATGGCAACAGTGCTCCGCGCACCGGGCGCAGCAAGCGAAATTCTCGGTGTAGTTCTCGGAAGAGACCAGGAGAAATTCAGCTTTAATACGATTCAAGACCACAGCGCCACTGACACCAAGTCTGATATCAACTTCCGCGTAGCCTTGAAGGACAAATCATCATCCGTATATCAAGGAATCGTACGAGTAGCAAAAGTCGCTCAACGTACTGATGCTTATCAATCGAACAAGAACCTCTTGCTTGACGGCACAGCAACAGCCGACTCAATTCCGAAGCTCGAGATTCTTGCCGACGACGTCAAATGTGCTCACGGCGCTACCGTTGGCCCAGTTGATCGCGAGCAAATCTTCTATCTCATGAGCCGTGGTGTCACGCGCCCGGTAGCAGAGCAATTAATCGTGCTCGGATTCTTCAGACAGACTCTCGAGCAGTTCCCTTTCAAACAGGGACTTAAATGGCTTAGCGAAGCGGTTTCAAGAAAAATACATGGCGGACAATCCGATGATTCTGCAAGCGATTTCTTTGCAGAATCTCAATAGGGAGGATGGATCCCATGGATATAAACGAACAAACAAGACGCTTTGTCAAATTAGGAAAGTCAGAAGAAGTTCCGGCCAACAGCACCAAAGTTTTTCAAGCAGGCAAAAGAAGAATTCTCGTTGCTCGCTGGGAAGGCAAGCTGTATGCCATGGATGATGTCTGTACTCACGATAATGGTCCACTCGGGGAAGGCAGTTTCGAAGACGGCGAAGTGGAATGTCCCCGGCATGGTGCCCGGTTCGATATCAAAACAGGCAAAGCTTTATGCTTGCCGGCAGTAGGCGGAGTCTGCGTCTACGGTGTAGAAGAAAGAAATGGAGAGCTTTATGTTGGTTTGCCGACACATGGACAACAAACTTGATCAAGAAAAGATACGCAAGGATTTCCCGATTCTTGAGCGAATGATTGATGGTAAGCGGCTTGTTTACCTGGATAGCGCGGCAAGCTCGCAGAAGCCTCAAGTAGTTATTGATGCGCTCACTAACTATTACCAAAATTACAACGCCAACATCCACCGCGGCGTGCATACGCTTTCAGAAGAAGCGACGGATGCCTATGAGAAGAGCCGCGCGAAACTCGCTACTTTCATAAATGCGCCCGATCAAAAAGAAGTGATTCTCACCCGCAATGCCACGGAAGCTATCAACCTTGTGGCACAGAGCTGGGGACGCAGCAACCTTGTTGAAGGCGATGAAATTCTTTTGAGTCCTCTCGAGCACCATTCAAATCTGGTGCCATGGCAGATGCTTGCAAAAGAAAAGGGCGTGCATCTCAAATTCGTCAAACTCACAGATGATGGACTGATTGATCTCGATTCAGTAAAGCAGTCGTTGACTCCGCGCACAAAGATGCTGGCGATCACGCAAATGTCCAATGTCCTGGGAACGATTGTGCCACTTGTAGAAATCTGCAAACTTGCACGTGAGAACGGAACAAAAACTCTCATAGATGGTGCACAAGGCGTACCACACCTGCCGACCGATGTGCAAAACATCGGCTGCGATTTCCTCGTATTTTCTCTGCATAAAATGTGCGGACCCACAGGAGTCGGTGTTCTATGGGGCAAAGCGGAATTGCTGGAAGCGATGCCACCATTTCTTGGCGGCGGCGACATGATTAGTTCCGTCTGGAGAGATCGCTTCACGGCAAATCAATTGCCATGGAAATTCGAAGCAGGAACGCCGAACATCGCTGATGTCATTGCCTCGGGCGTTGCAGTAGATTACCTGAGCCAGTTGGGCATGGAAAACATTCGTGCACACGAGATCGAACTCACAGAATATGCATTGAAGCGTTTTGCAGAGCTGGATGATGTCACCGTATATGGTTCCAAAGACTCGCAACAAAAGGGCGGAGTTATTTCATTCAACCTGAAAGGTTTGCACCCACATGACGTAGGACAAATCGTCAATGAAGATGGCGTAGCCATTCGCGTAGGACACCACTGCTGCCAGCCTCTCATGCGCGACATGGACCTTATGGGAACCGCTCGAGCAAGCTTTTACATCTACACAACAAAAGACGAAATCGATTTGCTGATCAATTCACTCAACCGCGTGAAAAAGGTTTTTGGAAATGTCGCTGTCAGATGAACTATACCGGGAAACCATTCTCGACCATTATCACAACCCCCGCAATCAAGGCGAATTGCAGGGCGAGAAGGTTCTATCAGTTGAAGGAGTCAATCCGCTCTGCGGTGACGAACTCATGCTTTTTATAAAGGTAGACGAAGGCAAGATTCAAGAAATCTCCATAAAATCACGCGGCTGCTCCATCAACACCGCATCTTGTTCAATGATGACGGAAGCCGTAAAAGGGCAAAGTGTCGAACATGCACAAGAATTGATCGAGCAATTCAAAAACATGATGACCAAGCCGGAAGATTTGCCGCTTCCTGAAGAATTCGATGAACTCGAGGCTTTGCAGGGAGTGAAGAAATATCCTGTGCGAATAAAATGTGCACTGCTGCCCTGGAACACCTTGATTGAAGGAATCCGCTGCGCCGAGTCGGCCGCCTCAGGCAATCAAGAAGCACCAAAAACTGTCTGTACGGAGTGATTGAAGAACAATGACATCATTGCAAGAAGACCTGGTTCTTGAAACCATCAGGACAATTCTCGATCCTGAAATCGGAATAAGCATTGTCGAACTCGGTCTTATCTATGGAGTCGAAGTAAAGGAAGGCGACGTGCACGTGCGCATGACGCTGACAAGTCCTGCCTGCCCCGTGGGTCCTGTGATACAGGCTCAGGTTCACCAGGCGGTCAAAACACTTCCCTGGGTTAAAGATGTAAAAGTGGAACTTGTCTGGTCCCCAAGATGGGATCCAAAAACCATGGCCACCGAAGACGCAAGAATGGAACTCGGCATTCTCTAAAATATCGCCCAGAGAAGTTGCCTGTGTGTAGGGGCAAGGCCATGCCTCGCCCGCTGCCGATCCGGATCGTAAACAGCCAAGCGTAACGACCATTAGGCCGCATATCTTTACAGAATGACATCCGCTGCTGCCAAGCTGATAAAGTTAGTTCAGCCAATGCTTGGCAGGATTTTCAACGGCATGAAAAATGCCCTGCAAGCTATTGAGCGGAGTGGAACAAGCGCGGCTGCAGGCGCCACACGTCCGTTCTCATGGCAGTCGGAGAACAAAATTCGCGCATAACAAGCCCCGTGCAGGGGCTTTTTGAGCGTCGGAGGAGCAGATCGCTCGTTAGCATAAATGCCCAAACCAGTAATCCACGACAACGACGGTCACGTCGATGACATTCTCAGCAGCATTCTCATGTGGCTCTCGCCTGAGATTTCGATGCAGGCAATCACTGTGACAGATGGCGATTGTTATGCCCAGCAATCATTCGAAGCTTATGTAAAAATCGCGACCTTCCTTGATCTCGAAGGCGCCGAAATCGGTTACAGCGATGACCCCTGTCCAAATCCGTTTCCGGATAACTGGCGCAAAGAGAGTTACATAATCAACGAGCTGCCAATCTTTGCGGACAACGATCTGCGCTCACCATATCAAACCCATCGTGCTCGCAAATCCCAGACTCTCATTTCTGATGTGCTCAGCCACTCTAAGCAAGCAGTTACTCTTATGTGCACAGGTCCGCTGACAAACATTGCGCCGGTATTTGAAGAGCGCCCCGATTTGAAATCCAAGGTTGAACACTGCTACATCATGGGTGGTGCCGTATCAGTTCCAGGAAATGTGGAAATGCCCGAGCACGACGGAAGCGCCGAATGGAATTTTTACGCAGATCCTCCGGCAGCCAAAAAAGTCATCGAGTCCGGTTTACCGATTACATTGATACCACTTGATGTAACCAACAATGTTCCAGTAACACGTGAGTTTTTATTGAAACTTGATGCTCAGGCGGAAACGCATAGGGCATCACAACTCGCAGCCCGCTTGTTTGGGCTTGTGAAAGGATTCAATTACTATTTCTGGGACACACTCACTGCCGCGGCAATTCTTCAACCAGGTATATTTACGTTCAAAGAACAACGTATAGAGGTCGTTGGCACTGGCAAGAGCCAGGGCAAAACACAAAACTCACTTTTCGGCGGAAAGAAAATCCGAGTAGCAACCGGGGTGAGAGTTGAACCATTTGAGCAAATGGTTCTTGAGATACTCGCTCGAAAGTAATCCAGTCGAGTATCGAGCAAATGGCTTACGAAATCTTCCTCACTCGAACAGCTGTTCCCGGAACTGACATTCGTTTCGAGCATGAGCTTGGTCCGCTGACGAATTCTGATTTTCAACTAATAATGGACGGTGCTCCGATTCGTAAGCGACTGGATGACGGAGCCTGTTGGCTCTGGCATCCGCAAAACATGCCCTGGCTGTCGGCTTCCTGGCAAAAGGGCAGAAGCGAAAACAGCAGTTACATTTCCCTTGCGGTAAGTTATGCACACAACCAGTTCCTCAAAGTATGGGCAGATGCGTTTGCACTTGCTTTAAGGCTGGGGCACTCATTGAATGCCCGCATATTCGAAGACTCGAAGCATTTGGAAATCACCAGAGAAAACGTAGAGGAGGTTCTTGCTCCGCACGGGCAACTGGTGACTGAGCAAGCGAAGTTCTGGGAAGAAGCAGTTACCGGAATGGATCGCAACATGCAAGCCCCGCTGGAGTATCCCATGGGTCCGTACGATGCAGTAAAAGACTTCTTTGTACTGTTTCTCGATCCAGAAAAACGTTCCAGCATGATCGACGTGGTGAGGGATCTAAATCTATATATTGATCCGGAATCACTGGCTGCAGATCGTTTTGCGATTCAAGCTAAGCAAAACGACAACCTGCTTGCGCGCGTTCTAGTTCGACCAAATGATGGAGCTCTGCAAATACGTCCCTTTTATTGGATGGAACCATTCCAGAAAACCGCACCGGCAACACTCGATTTAGCTAAGCAACTACAATCCCGACTTGGCGGCTCCCTATATCTCAAAGAGAAGCCCATGACTACGGCTTTTGAAGACGAAATCAGGAATCAAATCAACGGCCTTGGAGTCGAATTTTTCCTCTGGCTGGAAGCGCGCAAATGAAGCGCATCTAAACTAAAACGCTGTCCAAAAACTGGATGCAATCGTGTAAATCCACACAGGAAGGCGCAAGCAAACATAAACAAGTGAATCCCGATTTAGCTCGCAAGATGAATGCGAGCTAATGGCGTTGAGTATTTTCCGCACTTAAAGCGCCTTTCTTAAAAATTTGACGGATAGACACTGGATATGAAGTGTTTTACTCTCAAAAATGTAAAGGGATTATTTACAGCAACAGAAGAACAGTACACCGCAGGTCTGTGCGGCTGTGCGGCTGTGCTGTAGCTGTAGGTGGGGATACAAAAAATGGTAGAAAACGTAAACGACAAGGTGACTACAAAAGATTCGGTTACATCTGCTGCGTCAACGTCTGATCACGACGCTCTCATCAACAGAGTTGCTCAAGAAATGACAAAACCTCAGCAAAACACTCTGTTGACCTTCGACAAAGCTCCAGAGAATACGATGATCCGCTATGGATCGGCAGCGGTTTCGGGATTGATGCATGTTCCAGAAGGTGTACTCAATTCGGTAAAACATAACATTGATCATCCGTTGCAAGCACTGGAAACTGCCGGAATGGGTGCCGGCGTGGCAGTGGTATTAAAGACGGTGCTTCCTGAAACAGGACCAGCAGGGAGAATCGCAGGAGCAGCAATCGGTACATACTTCCTGGCTAAAGCTGCAGCGCCGATATACGACGGCTTCCAAAAAGCTGGTGTTGCAACATCAATGGCTGACCTCAACGCAGCCTCAGTTCAAATCGGAAACGCAGGTGGTGACTTCATCGTAAATTCTGCAATCGCAGCGGTCGGTTATAAGGCCGGTGCCAAAGTTATGGAACCAGTGATGGGCTCAGGAGTAGGCAAATCATTTGCAAGTGCAAGAGATGGGTTCTACGACAATGTCGGCGGCAAGATTTCCGATTCGCTCAATATAACCAGCGCAGTCGAACCACGTGCTCTCATTCCACGTGCATCCAGACCGGGACTGCCACCAGCAGGATACGGCGTAATCCCGCCGCACGTGTTGGAAACTCTCGCTAAAACAAATCCGAAAGCATTCGAAGATACGTTGAAAGCAACAACAGACATGCAGAACTTCTCACGCGGTCTGAGCCCACGCAACGAACCTGCAACAGACTTCAAGGGAGCTCGTGAAACCTACGATGCTCAGGGAAAAGAAAGCCTTCCTGGAAAGTTGATGAGAAAAGAAGGTGACAAGCCGACCGGCAACACTGAAGTTGACCAAGCTCACGACTTCACCGGATTCATCCGCGACTTCTATAAGAAAGAATATGGTCGCAACTCAATCGACGACAAAGGCATGAAGATGGTCTCGACCACCAACTACGGTCAGAACTATGAAAATGCTTTCTGGAACGGTTCACAAATGACCTACGGCAAACCAGGCGCAGAAAGCCCATTCAAGACTTTCATGCTGCTCGACGTAGCCGGTCACGAAGTAACACACGGCGTAACTGAACTTGAATCAGGACTGCAATATCAAGGTCAATCAGGCGCATTGAATGAAAGCTTGTCCGACGTATTCGGCAACCTCATCAAGCAATATGCCAACAAAGAAACCGCAGATAAGGCTGACTGGTTGGTAGGCGGCGGAATTTGGAAGGACAACATCAAAGGACGTGCACTCCGCGATATGTTGAATCCTGGTACCGCATATGATGACCCGAGCCTGGGCAAAGACCCACAACCGGCTCACATGAAGGACTACATGAAGACATGGGGAGACAATGGTGGCGTTCACTACAACTCCGGTATCCCCAACAAAGCATTCGCGACATTCGCTGTTGATGTAGGCGGAAACGCATGGGATGCACCTGGACACATCTGGTTCGCCGCACGTAAGGCAGCCGGTTCAGATGCAAGCTTCGCATCATTCGCCTATCACACAATCGACCAAGCCAAGACACTCGGACATACAGACCTCGTGCCGAAACTTGAAAAAGCATGGGATGGAGTTGGCGTCAAGCCGGACAAGAACGGCAAAGACACAACTACCCCCGGACGCGGCGGCGGCGGCGACGATGTGAGCCCCTTGCCGAACGACGGCAAGCCACCTGTCAGCTGGATTTCGCGCCTGCTGAACAAGGCATCCTAGGAATAATCGCAGCCCGGTCAATCGCAGACTGAACTGGGACTGGAAAGAAAAGCGCCGGCACTCCCGGCGCTTTTCCGTTCCAGAGTAGAATGCTTCGCTAGAGCCGTCCAATTTGGTTTTAATTTCAGAATTATTGAACGCCCAGAATTCAGCGAAATAGAGAGCTTCTGCCTCTACTAATTATTTATGCATATCAAGTTTATCAAGTTTGTCTGACAATGCATCTTTTACTATGCCAGCAGTTTGCACCACCGGCGACATAATTGTCGCTACGACATCAACGCCTGTATATAAAGCGTCTTTTATAGCTGAACCATAGTTAGAATGCCGAAGATCATCCAAAGTGTGGTTAAAATCTCTACTGGTGAGATTTGCGGACCCCCTGATCGCTTCAACCGGATCAAATCCATTTTTCCCGAGCAATTTGTCGAAGTCTTCCACTTGTTTTTTCAATTCACGAGCCTCTTTCTCTCGATCACTCATGCTATCTTCTTTTCTCTTTGCATCAGCCCTGGCTTTTCTGTCCTCAGTGTCAAATTGGGCTGCTAGCTTGTTTACATTTTCATGTGACTCAGCGCCGGGTTCTCCTGGTTTAGGCTCATATGGTTTGTTTTGGGCAGCTATAGGGTCTTTTGCGGCCAATTCACTCCTTACAAATTTGCTGGCATCAGCACCAGGTTCGTTTTGTTTTTCTTGAGAAGAGCTGCCGGAGATAGCTAAATTTGGCAGTGATTTGTTTTCAACCATACTGCTACTTGAATTTTTGATATTTTGAAACTCAGCCGCTCCATGTCCAGCTTGACTGAAGGAAGCGGATACGTCGTCATTCACTTGCTTAGGTATTTCAGGCGCCTTGTCAGTCCGCGTTTCTTCATGTCGTGAATGCAAATTATTTCCCATATCTAGCCCCTCCTGCACCTGCCAGAACTTGCATTGGACCAGCCAAAAGATGACTCAGGTTCCTGCACAAGAAATCTTCAACTCTCTAAGTCATAGCTTGAAGCAAACAGCGTGAATTCCGTGTTAGCATTTCGGCCCACCCAAATGCAGTGGCTCGTCATTGGATCTTAGCTGCCAAACCATGAGAGGAGCAAAATGGGACTTCTCCACCGTTGTGCTTGGCCATAGCAATCAATCGGCTGCAGAAAACATTATTCCGAAGCACAAATTTTGAAATACATGGTAATTACCGCACTGATACTGGCTCTCTTAGAAACACTTATTTAGACCTGGCATGTATTTTGCAATACATTAACAGTAGGCTTGGAGCTGCAAAATCAGCATTGTGAGGGGTTCACGGCAATGCTACAAAAATGGGGGCCTCGTAGATGGTGGGTGATGGTGCGGACCTAAAAGGTTCCGCAGGTGCTAAAGACAACAATCAGGGACATGATGCGCTGATCAACAAGATGGCGCAAGACATGCTTAACCAGCCTCCCGGCAAGCTTTTGACATTTCAAGCCGCGCCTGAGAATTCTTATACAAGATATGGACTTGTGACTCTCAATGGCTTAAAGAACGTGCCTGCAGGAATGCTGCATGCAGCCGAGCACAATATCAAGCATCCAATGGAAGCACTGGAGACTGTAGGCACTGCTGCAGGAATGGCAGTGGTATTAAAGACGGTGCTACCAGAAGGCGGCATGGCCGGCAAACTAGCCGGAGCCGCTATCGGTGCGTACTTTACTTACAAAGCCGCAGAGCCAATCATGCACGCCTACACACAGGCAGGTGAGGCCACAACACTGGCTCAGCTGGATCACGCCTCAAATCAGATAGGCGAAGCGGGTGGTTCTTTCATCGTCAATTCTGCAATCGCAGCGCTCGGTTATAAAGCCGGCTCAAAAATTACAGACCGCGTTCTGACCTCACAGTCAATGGATGGCTTTGCCGACGCAAAGGCAAACTTCTATGAGAAGGTAGGTGACTTCGGAACGCGTATTACCGACAACCTCGGCATAACGTCGCCAGAGACTCCGTTCGAAATTCCAATCAAGGGACAAAAGGACGCTAGAGTAAAACTGGGCTGGTCCGAACGTCCAGCACCAGAAGGTACCGTGAAAGGGGAAATCGATCCTAACACGCAGATGGAAGTAACGGTAATGCTCAAATCAAAAGCAAGTGATTTGCGCATGGATAGAACCCTGGCAAGAATAGCGCAAGGGCGTCAGAATCCACTTACTGAAACAGAATTTGCAGATCATTTTGGCTCAAACACAGAATCGCTCAGTGCCGTAACGAAGTTTGCCCAGGACTACGGATTGAAAGTCGGAGAAGCCGATATCCGCTCTGGTCGAGTCGTTTTACAAGGCAATGTTGCAGGATTCTCGGAAGCATTCGGGACCACACTTGCGCAATACGAGAATGCAGGCGTGCAATTCCGTGGTCGCGTCGGGGCCCTTTCAGTTCCAGAGGAACTCGCTAAACACCTCGTCGGAATCATGGGTACGGACGATCGCCCACAAGCACGAGCAAATTCGTTGAAGTTCATGGATACTCACGAAGGTCCTCCCGTAGACAATCCAACACCTCCGGCCGAGCCAAGCGGACGCAGATCGCAAGGCTACATGCCTTCAGAGGTGGCCGACGCATACAATTTCCCGAAGAACACCACAGGCAAGGGACAGGGCGTCGGCATCATTCAGCTCGGCGGCGGTATTGATCTTGCAGACAACGCTGCCTATTATGAATCTCGCGGTTTGCAGAAACCGAACATCAATGTGATTGAAATCGGTGGAGCAAAAAATAAACCGGGTATAGATTCGATTGCCGACGGCGAAGTGGTGCTCGATTCGCAGGTCATAGGCAATGTTGCTCCAGGCGCTACACAAAATTTAGTCTTCGCACCTAACAGTGACAAAGGCTTTATCGATGCAATTACACGTCTGACTTTCCCCGAAAAAGGCGAAGCGCAAAACTCTGTGATCAGCATTAGCTGGGGCGCCCCGGAAGAACTTTGGACCAAGCAAGGAATGGAAGGCATGAGCCAGGCATTCAAAAAAGCTGCGCTCAGAGGCATTACAGTTTTAGCAGCATCAGGTGATGACGGCGCGCTGGACAGAGCGCCAAGTCGCAGATGGCAGGCTGACTTCCCGGCATCGGATCCATCAGTCACCGGCACCGGCGGAACCAGTCTCAAAATAAAAGACGGCAAAATTGAATCTGAAGTCGCCTGGAACAATCACCGTCCAAACGATGCCGGCGGTGGTGGCATAAGTGAAAAATTCCCGCCGCAAGATTTCCAGAAAGACGCCAATGTTCCAATTAATGCAAACAAAGGTGGTGGTCCGGGGCGCGGTGTTCCAGATGTTGCAGGCAACGCCGACCCGGCGACAGGATACACAATCCGGCTCTATGGTAAAGACATAAAGATGGGCGGAACGAGCGCAGTTTCCCCGCTCTATTCTGGACTTACTTTGCGACTCAATGAAGCATTGGGTAAGCCGGTCGGCTATATGAATCCATGGATTTACAAAAATACGGGTGTATTCAACGACATTGTAATTGGCGATAACAACGCTTACAAAGCGGGACCGGGATGGGATGCAGTGACAGGATTAGGTTCCATTGACGGAACGAAGATGCTGAGCGCATTGCAATCGAGCCCAATCGTCAAACCAAACGCAGGTGAATACCGGTTCGTCGGACCAAGCAGTATTGATTTCATCGGTCCTGGTGAAGATCACCGCCGCAAACACTAAAGACTTAGGATCGCGGGCGATGCCGTGCATCGTCCGCTTTCCTAAACAGACACCAATAAAAAACCTCACCGTCTCCGATGAGGTTTCGCATCAATCCAAATAGGCAAACCTAATTGCGAGCAGGCGAGCTCTTCTTTTTAGCCAGCGAACACAACACAAGCGATTGCATAGGCAACAGCACCGCTCAGCATTGCACCGAATGCGCCGATTGCTGCGGCTTGTTTGATTTGACCATTCTTTCCACACCACATGATCAGCGTTGAAAGAATCACAGTTGCAGCGACATTTGCACCGAAGAGACTCTCAATCTGGATGCCCTGCACCATTTGTGAATAGATAATTCCTTTGCAGACGAAAATACCAGCTATAAAAGCAGCAAGAAAAATTGCCAGACACACTGCAATTGCTTTAGCTACGCCTTCTGCATTTAACTGGCTTGCAACACCAACCAGCTCCTGTACTTGAACATTCTCAACTCTTTCCAGTGTGGCTGTATTTGACATAACCTTGCTCTCCCATTGCCCTGCCCTTGATGCAGTTAATACTAGTGACCGTTTTTGAAAAATAGTTGAGAGAAATCCCAACGCCCATTTAATCTTTCAAGACCAGTTTAATACAGACCGCTCCTCTTGTTTACTTATTTCTATCCAAGCTGGGCGGGGAAATACAGGGGTTTTCCGGGGGCAGCCGGGATTTCGACTTGATAGACTGGCTTGCTGAAGCAGCAGCACATGGAATACAAAAATGAGAAAGCGTCACTTAAAGTCGAGCCTGGCAGTCCTGGGACTGGCAATTCTTAGTTGTTCAGCGGTGCAGGCCGAGAAGGCGCAGCCACAGATGCCTGTAAAAGAAGTCACAGCTTTCAAGGACGGACATGCCTTTGTATTCCATGAAGGCAACATGCCAGTGGATGCAAGCGGAAACGTCGTATTAGACTATCTGCCCTCTCCGGTGCTCGGAACATTTTGGCCTTTTTCCGCAGATAAAGATGCGAAGCTTAGAGCGGTTGTTGCAAGCCAGCACAAGGTTCTGGTGCCTCGCTCGGCATTGCATGTGCGTGAATTTGTTGAAGCCAACCCTGGAGCCCAGGTAGAGGTTACTGAAATCAAAAACTCTGGCAGCACAAACGCGAGCACTGTCACTTACGAAGCTCAAATTGTAGGAATTCCCGTCCGAAGTTCAGAAGAACTGGAACAAACTTCGCCGCCGAATACCGGAGAAAAGCTTCCCGAATATGGAGATTGTGTGCTGCTGAAAACGACAGCAGGAGTATCGACTGTTCCGCTGCAGCAGATTCAATATATAACCTTCAAAGGCAGCTATGATTCCAAACTGTCCCAGGAAGAATTTCGAAACCTGCTCACGCTCAAACTAGATTGGAGCAAAGGACAATCCGAAAAAAGTGCGCAAGTTGGAATGGCTTATTTGCAAAAGGGTTTCCGCTGGATTCCTGAATATCGCGTCAATATTGATGGAGCGGGAAATGCACATTTAAAGCTTCAGGCGACTATTGTGAATGATCTGGTCGATCTCAAGGATGCGAATGTGCATCTCGTGGTAGGCGTGCCAACTTTCTCTTTCAAGGATCAAACTGATCCCCTTTCCCTGCAGCAAACGCTTGCCTCGGTAGCGGCACGAACGCCTTCAACTTATTACGCCGCCAACGCGCTGAGCAACTCAATAATGTCCCAGACCGCAGCCTATGCAGCCGAGGCGGATGCATCAACACCGGCTTCAGCAGGAGAACAACCAGGAGTATCTGGAACCGAGAAGAACGAAGATCTTTTTGTTTTCACGGTGAAGCATGTCACATTGAACAAAGGACAGCGCATGGCGCTTCCAGTTTACGAAACAGAACTCAAATACAAAGACGTGTATACGCTGACAGTACCGTTCAGCCCCCCGTCGGAAATAGTCCAGGTATTTAACCAGAGCCAACAAAGCGAAGTAGATAAGTTGATGCGGGCACCAAAGTTCATGCACAAAATCAGGATTTCAAATAAATCGGACTATCCCTTAACTACTGCTCCAGCACTTCTTTTGAGAAACGATAAAGTAATCGCGCAAGGAATGATGAAATACACCGCAGCAGGCGGCTCTGAAGATCTTGCACTAACAACAGCAGTTGATCTGAAAGTGAAAATACAAGATCACGAAACGAAACGCACTCCGAATGCTGCCGCATGGCAAAACGAGCAATACGGCAGGGTTGATCTGGCGGGAACGATCTCAACTACGAACTATGGCAAGGACCCTGCGGATATAGAAGTGACTCGATACGTTCTTGGAAAAACCGGAACGGCGGATCACGAAGGCAAGCTGCAAATGGTGAATATATTCGAGGACTTCGACTTTGTGCCCGAAGGTGGTAATCCATATCCGGTCTGGTGGAGCTGGTACAGCTGGCCCCACTGGTGGAGTCGCTTCAACGGAGTCGGCAAAATCACATGGCACGAAACTATTAAACCGAAAGAAACTCTCGATCTAAATTACACCTGGAATTATTTCTGGAGATAAGGAAATTTCAAAGGGCGCCCGTGAGTTGGCTGCCAGCCGGCTTTGAAACTGTCGATCCGATATTGAGCTGTCGGAATGCCCCCGAACCCGGCACTCCCAGGGGAATCCATTCAAACATTCAAGCCTCACGAGAAGTGTGAGGCTTGAATGTTCTGCGGATCTAAACTTTCAACTCTTGTTTAAGCAGCAAACACAACACAAGCTACAGCGAATGCTACGATGCCGCTGATCATAGCGCCAGTAGCACCAAGAGCCAGAGCTGCTCTTGTACGACCACTCAGTCCTGCCCAGAGGATTCCGCCACAGAGAACCCCTGTTGCAATCAAGTTCACTCCGACCATGTCTTCGATTTTAACTGCTTCAACAGCATGCGAGAAGATAATGGCTTTGCAGGCGAAGATTCCGACGATGAACATTGCGCAGAACAAGAGGAGTGTGAAAATGACAGCCTTAAAACCGACTTCGATGTCCATTTTGTCGGCTTTCAATACAATCACTTCTTCCATCAATTCTGCTTTAGACATAATCTTGTTCTCCCGATTGCCTTGCCCTTGTGTTTCGCATCTTAGTGCTCAGATCTGAAAATGTTCTGAGAGACTTTGGACTCCGTTTAATCTTTCGAATCCCTGCCCGCTTAACAAGGAAGAGCATAAAACCACCCGCGTGTATAAGTCCGGGCTGAAATGTGACCTTATTGTGTATAGATCGTGGCAATTCAATTATTATGTCGATAGGCAGGCTAGCGGATGATTATCTGTGCACCAACAGCTCGAAATAAAACCAGGTACGACACTGGAAGGTCGCTATGAAATCCTCTCCTTGCTGGGAGAAGGCGGCTTTGCTCGAGTATATTTGGCTTTCGACACAGAGCTTTCGAGAAAAGTAGCGATAAAAGTACTCAAGCAAGGATTATCAGAAGCCACCGAAGAATTCGAACGATATAAGCGTGAAAGCAAAGCTCTTGCTCAGATGCAACACCCAAACATCATTTCCGTTCTTTCCTGCTCACTTCTGCAAGACGCTACGCCAATGATAGTGATGGAATATCTCGAAGGGAAAACTCTTAAATCGCTGATCCTGCAAGAAGGAAAGATAAAAGTAGATGCTGCGCTAAGCATTTTGCTGCAAGTTTTGGACGCACTCTCTTATGCACACAGCGCAGGACTCATACACAGAGATTTGACCCCAACGAATATTTTCCTGGTGAAAGAGGCTGATGAGCTGCGAGTAAAGCTGCTGGACTTCGGTCTTTCAAAAATGATGAATGATGCAACATTGAAACTGACAAAAACCGGTCAGATACTCGGAAGTCCTCCTTATATGAGCCCCGAGCAGGCAAGAGGGATGCCGTTGGACTCGCGCTCAGACATTTATTCATTCGGCTGCGTGATGTATGAGCTGTTATGCGGGAGGCAAGCTTTCGTTGCTGATTCTGCAATAAGCATCATTTACATGCAACAAGGTACATATCCTCCAGATCCTGATTTCAAACTGCCGGACAAGAGCTTAGAGAAGAACTTGCAACGGATAATCGTGAAATGCCTGCAGAAGGAACCCGCGGCAAGATTCGCGACATGCAGTGAAGTGAAGGACGCACTGAGCTCGGATAAGCTGCTTGAGCATGAAGCAACAACATTCAAAACACAAAGGCAATTCAAGCAGAGCAAGCTCTTATCGATAACTGTGCTTGCGCTGATGCTGCTCGTTTTTTCATTCTATTTCTCGACCAGACAAAGCAAGACATCCACGGTCAGAGAACAGAGTCCACTTGTCTCAGCTGCCAGAGGCGAAGAGACGTCACTCGAGAAAGTGCTCCAAAAAAGAATACGTGTGCACGGTGAAGAGAGTCTGATTTTAGTTCCGGATCTCGAAGCACTGGGGGACTATTATGAGAACTGGGAGCGATATGACAAGGCAGTTTACTACAGAGAAAAGTCTCTCAAACTGAGGGAAAAATATTACGGCAGTAACGACGAAAAGGTGGATCGCCTTCCTCCCGGGCGACCATGCACGGTCAAGTTCAAGACAATGCTCTGCAACAGTTACTTCGGCAACAGCAATTTTGAAAAGTGCAAGAAATTAGCTACTGAAGTAATTGAGCAGAGGCGCAAAGCTCATAACGCGGATAATCTTGAGATGGCAACTCTTCTCACCATGCTTGGCAAAAGTTGCTCCAGCCTAAATCAATTCCAGGAAGCTGATGGATATTTCGAGGAAGCTGATAAATGCCTGCAGGAGCATCGATTAGTACTCGGCAGTGCCGCCGAAAGCTTCCTTCACACTCCCGAAAAAGATTTTGGGAAATACAACGAGATCACATATTTAGTTTTCAAAAGCGACGTCTACTTCTGGTATGGAAGAAACTGCCTGGCACTGCGACATAATGATGAAGCGAGGCCGCTCCTCAAAGCTGCATTGCAGCTGGAGGAAGAGGCAGACAGCATCAACAAACGTACCGGCAGCAAATATCCTAAAAAACGATTGCAAAGTTTGCATGACAGCATTCTCGCCGAACTTGCAAATTCACAGCGCAAATAAACTAATCACTTTATGTAATAGATCTTGTTGGGCAGCTTCTCGCAATCTTCAGCGTAACCGCCTTTTAGATCGGAATACTGATCGCCGATGTTCACAATAATATTGAACCCCATATCGGCAATCTTTTTTCTATAACTTGCTTTGAAATCAGCTGCAGGCAAGTCATCATTGCCTGGACGCATGTAGAGCCCATCATAGCTCAATCCAGCGCGCACAAGATTTCTAATCGTTGCAGCTCTGCTGACTTCTGATCTGCCAGTAATAAAGAAAACTGCGAAGCCATTTTTGCGAGCCCAGGCTAAGAAGTCTGCGGTTTGCTTAAGAACAGGGTCCCTGGCTTCGGCTTCCCATGAAACCCAATCACCCCAGCCCGTGCCGGACTTAAAATGCTCGCTGTTGTCGAGACATGTTTCATCTATATCCGAAACAATAGCAACGTTTTTTTCGCCCAGATGTTTCATACAAGCTTTACGTGCACCAGCTATCGCATCGGCGAACTCCTTCTTGTACTCAGGCGTTTTCATAAAAGCCAGACCACCAACGGGGTCAATATCTTTAGCAGGCGCCGGAGGGACCTTCAACTCACTACAAGGGCAGGTAATTGCAGCTTGAGTTAAAGTCAATGGTGTTGAGAGAAAAACACAAGCGAGAGCAGCCAGCACCAGCTTGTCACCATATTTGATACCACTAAAATTCATTTTATTTGCTCCCTGCAAGACAGCGCTTCATTTGGCTTTATGCAAAGTAGAAAGCCAAAGAATCGAGTTTAGTGCGTAATTGTATCCGTGGCAGCCTACTTAGGCAAGTGCTTGCGTTTAGGAGTCTCGAAGTTCGGGTAAATCAGCTCATACTTGTTCGCCTTAGCGTCCCAGCTTACCACCAGCACAACCTTGAGCACTTTGCCTGTTGCATATGAAAAGCCCGTACCGGCTGCGCCGACAGATGTTGTCGCAGATTCGGTTCTCACTACACGCCCACCAGTGTCTATTACCAGCGCATTCTTATTCTTATCCCAGAACACATCGACGACATTTTTCGCGCCAGCAAGCAACTCGTGAAACTCGACTTTACGCTGTCCAGTGGCTTTATCTTTGCTGGAGATATAGACGTAGAAGACTTTCTCGGCCTCGTCGTCCGGATCCTCACCTTCTAGAATCACAGCCTCGTCGGTGACGCCGTCTCCATTAAAATCACCGGTAAACAAGCGTCCTTCTTTCCAGACCTCCATTTTCTGCTTCCGCCACAGCTCAATACAAACCTTATCAAGCCCGCAGAGACGCTCGTGCTCCTTTGTCGGCACCGGTTGCATTAGCTCTTCGTAGTAATCATAATCAAAAGCCGTCTTTTGCTCTGCCTTCTGCTCCGGAGCTTTTTCGATTGGCGGCGCTGTTTCCGCGCGAACACCAGCTGTAAAGAAATTGCAGCCAACGCACAGAAGTGATAAGCAGATGAAATGCCTTACCAATATGTTCACAAGTGTCCCCCGCTCATACTATTTTGACAGATATAGACTAAAATCGGAAGCCCGCGGAATTATTTCGGAAAGCCCACCCTGCTCTAGGTTCCACGATTTAATGGCATAATGTTCGAACCCAGCCAGCCAACTCATGCCTGCCCGATGACTTAAGTCAGATTGACTATAGCCCTGATGGAAATTAAGCTGAAATCAGCAGGTAGATTCAGCCGCAGGGTGATACCACATATGGTTTCAAGCGTAATGTCCGAAGCAAACAGCAATGCGCTCAACAAGGTATCCGCCCTGCGGCAGAAGATACTTGCCTTTGTTAATCACCCCAGGTATAAACAGGCACAAAAAATTGTCGGGGCCGCATGCATGCTCTGGGCGGGAGTTACTGTTGCAGAGAGCATTCCATATTATGTTTACGTTTCTGATGGGAAGACTGCATTTCTTCAAGGGAAGTACAGCCAGGCGGAAGATCTTTTCAATCAAGCTTTGAGCGAAGCCGACAAAGAGAACGCGGTGATGGCATTTCTGCATATACCAGATCCTCGACTGGCTAATGCACTGAACAATCTTGCTGAGCTCTACAGAAAAGAATCTCGCTTTGACAAAGCGGCACCAATTTATGCACGCCTTTTGCAAAACGTAGAAAGTTTGGACAAGAAAAAACAAGAACAAGCAGTCGGACTGAATAGCGTTGCCGCCTTTTATAGAGACAAAGGTGATTTTGCTGAAGCAGAAAAACTATGCCAGAGAGCCGTCAAAATCTGGGAAACCGATGTCAAAAAATTGAAAGATGCAAATTACGCGGGGCTCCTTGCTGGGCTTGCACGCGTATACAAAGAAGAGGGGCGGTACAAAGAAGCCGAGCCGCTCTACGAAAAAGCTCTTGCTATAAAACAAGCTGCACTTGGTCCTGATCATCAGGATGTCGCCGCGACACTAGCGAGTCTTGGCGGATTATACAGAAAAGAAGGCAAATACAAACAATCGGAAGCAGTATATCGCCGCGCCCTGCAAATTGATTTAAGAGACCTTGGAGTCAATCATTCAGACACCGCTGCAGATCAAAATAACCTCGCCTCTCTCTTGCGTGAAACGGGAAGATATACCGAAGCAGAGCAGCTCTACGGACAAGCACTGAACACACGCAGAGTCATCTTCGGAATGCAACATCATGACACCGCGAGAACACTGCTTGGACTTGCAGAGCTTCGAATCATGCAGCATCGCTTTGATGACGCATCAAAACTGGCTCAGCAAGCTCTTCAAACCGACAAGCTGATTTATGGAACCGACAATCATCCGGATTGTGCTGATTGCTATAAAACACTATCAGCGGCTAATCGCATGGAAGGCGAATTTGCATTGGCGGAAAAGAACATCGACAAGTGCCTGGAGATAAGAGAAAGCAGACTTCCAGCAGCTCATCCTGACATAGCAGAAGCATTGTTCAATAAAGCTGAACTCCTTCGCATTAAGCACGACAAGAAGGGTGCCACAGATATGTACGCTCGAGCTCAGGCAATTCAATCGAAACAACTTGTTCAGACACATCCGGCGCTCCTTGCAAGTACTGCGGCTCTTGCCAAACTGAGTTCTCAAAAATAAAGGGATCCAAAGCCCTGGCACTTGCCATGCGGAAAACTTCAGCCGAGTTCCACTTAGCAAGACCGGATGACACGCTGATTACAACTATAAGCACGATTAATGAAATATTTGGTTAGGACGGCGGGATGAGGCTTAAAAGGCTCTATGATCTGATTCGTTAGTTCGATACAGGAACCCAGCCCATGTTTGGCAAGAAAAAAGAAGACAAGCTCAATGCAGAGCAAGTGCTCGCCGCGCTTTCTAAAGTGATGGACCCTGATTTGCATACAGACATCGTCACGCTCGGCATGATTTCGGATATAGCCATCAATGGCTCGAAGGTTCATTTCAAGCTCACCCTGACGACTCCGGCATGCCCTGTCAAAGAAAAAATCGAACAAGAAGCCAAAGACGCTGTTGCAGCGATTCCTGGTGTTGAAGAAGTAACAATGGAATCAACTGCGAATGTTTCGTCGCGTGGCAAGGTTGCTGGCAGAGAAGACATTCCAGGCATACGCCAGATTCTTGCCGTGACTTCGGGGAAAGGCGGTGTAGGCAAAACCACCGTATCCATCAACCTCGCCGTATCCTTAGCTAAATTGGGTGCCAAAGTTGGTTTGCTCGACGCTGATATCACGGGTCCCAATGCGCCTTTGATGCTCGGCGTAGCAGGCTATGAGCCAACAACTCGTGATAACAAAATCGTTCCAGCAGAGAATTTCGGTGTTAAATGTATTTCGATGGCATTCTTCGTTTCTAACGATACGCCTGTTATCTGGCGCGGACCAATGCTCGACAAAGCGATTCGTCAATTCTTGCGCGATGTAGATTGGGGCGAGCTTGATTATCTCGTCGTCGACATGCCGCCTGGAACAGGCGATGCACAGTTGACGATGTGCCAGGCCACAAATCTTGCCGGTGGCGTAGTTGTGACCACACCGCAGGAAGTTGCATGCCTTGATGCACGCAAAGGCGTGGCCATGTTCCAGCAAATGCATGTGCCTGTGTTGGGTATGATTGAAAACATGAGCTACTTTGTTTCACCGCAAGGCGAGCATCTCGACATATTCGGGCATGGCGGCGGCAAGGCGCTTGCAGAGGAATTGAACATTCCGTTCCTTGGTGAAGTACCTATAGATCCAGCAGTTAGAGTTGGTGGCGACACAGGCAAACCGATTAGCGCAACACATGCAGATTCGCCAGTATCTCAGGCATTCATGGAAATCGGAAAGAACGTTGCTGCGCAGGTCAGCATTCAAACTCTGCAGCCTGTACTCACATAAGCTGCCACAAAACGTTCACAGAATTTTCACTTATTAGAACGGACTTATTTACAATAAGAGCTCTACTATTCCGGCTAAGGGCAGGGAGTAGTAAGCATGGCATCACCAGAACAGCAAACTGCAAGTGATATTGTAAGTGCGCAGAAAGGCAACGAATCTAATAAATTGCAGTATGAAGCGAACCTTCTGCATGCAATGGCTGACCCAAATTCGATCAAACAAATAAACCAGGAATTGCAAAAGCAAGAAACCGCTGATCCTTCTCTGCCGAAAATGCAAGTTGGAGAAGACGGCAGTATCAATATTCCCGGGCAAGCAGCAATCAAGCCACAGGAAGCCAGTTCCGACAATCACAGCGCGCTGAACACGTATACGCAGGTCAAAGACGGCGACACAACGATTACACTGAACAGCCAGGGTGAAGCGGTTGCTTACAGTGGAATTGCACCCGGCGGAAGCAAATACAGCGTGGGTTTGGATGCTGATGGACACTGGAGAAAGACTCCGGTACTAAACGGGCTGACCGTTCCAAGCGCAGCCGAAGATTTAGGTACGTCAGCGCCCGTGTTCGATAAAAGCACGGGAGAGCTAAAGCGTGGAGATACTTGTAAAGCCGACAGCTCGGATATTCTCTTGCTTCGTCAACAGAGCGATGGACCGGTTTGGGCAAGAGATTTTCTCTTGATACAAAATGCCATCAATAATTTCGGTATGGGTAAATCTCCTCGTATTGCAGGAAGCGAGTCAGGAACAACTACATCTGCAGGATAGCGTAACAGTCATTCTATCGTAGCGAAGCACTTCGTTTGCCACCATATATTAGTTGAGCACATCTTTGCAAAAGGGCAGGTGCCTCAGCTTGCAGAGTAGAAGAAAGAACAACTACCCCTATACGATTCGAAATCGAGAATTCCATGGCACTGGAAAAACCGTGAATCTGACCGAGCTTGCCATAGGTGTCTTGTGAAACATTGCGAAAACAGCCTAGACACGCGGCTTCGTTTCTAGAAATCTGAAATCTCCGTTTTAGTGTTTCTTGAATATCACAGCTTATATTGGAGCCGTTTCTTTCGATTGCAGCGTCCATCAATTTCAGAAGATCATCGGCACAAGATTTCAATCCGCCTGCAGCGCCGCCTGAACGAGGAGAAGCGGCAATCGCTTGTCCATCTTTTCCAAAACTTTGAGCCAGCTGAACTATTTCGTCTTCTTTGAGCACGATGCGCGTATTGTTCATTTGCAACGGAATTAAGATCCGCTCAGACAAGAGCTCTTCGTAGGGCTTGCCGCCAAGATTCTCCAGAACTTCGCCGATGAGAGTGTATGCTGCGTTACTGTAGGAGTACTTTCGACCAGGTATCGATTCCAGCTTACACCTTCCCATAAATTGCTGAAATTGGACCTTGCCATATTTGACAAACTGTTCCAGATTGTCCGGGTTTCGAGGCATGCCTGATGAATGAGTCGCAAGCTGGAAAAGCGTAATTTGCCTTCCGTTCATTTCGGGAACTGGAAAGCCTGCCGGAAGATACTTTCTTACCGGTTCATCGATAGACAAATTACTTTCTCGCTGGAAATCGGCTATCAAAATTCCAGTAAAGACCTTTGTTAGCGAGCCTAGTTCAAATAGGGTTTTTCCATCAGGTCTAATTTCCTTTCCTTCAGTGCAGGAACCAAATCCATAAACTTTGTGTTCTTTTCCATTAGTGAAGCCGACCACTACTCCGCCAGGCAGGCCATTGAGCAAGGGCGCGATTTCGCGATTGACATTTTCTGCTGACACGCGCTCATAACTGAGCATTGCAGCAGATTCGGCGAAGCCACCGCTCAGAAAAGAGAGGAGCAAAACAAGCGAGAAGCTAAGCAGAAACCTGTACAAAATAACGATCCAATCAGGGACAAGATATAATCATCACTCATCTTAGCCTCAGCCAGGAGTTTTCAATGAAAATTATTGTAGCTTTCGATGGAACAGCGCCCTCTGAGGCAGCCATCAATGCTTTGCAGGATATGCAGTGGGCACAAGATACAGAAGTCAAAATCATTAGCGTTCTGCGGACTGAAGATCACGCTTTGCCATTTTTATCCAAAGGCTCCTCGCAAGTTAGTCAAGAGCATATTGCCGCAGCAGTAAAGGCACTGAAAGAGAAATCCGCAGCACTTGAAAAGGCTATGAAGGGATGCACAATCAACTTTGAAGTATTGCAAGGTGATGCAAAAAACAAAATTGTAGAAGCGGCTAAATTGTGGGGCGCCAATGTAATATTCATTGGACAGCGCGGCATTCATGGCGTAGAACGCATGCTGCTCGGCAGCGTTTCCCAGGGAGTTCTCTTACAATCGCCGTGCCCTGTCGTAATCGTGAAAAGCGATCCCGACAAAGCTGCAAGCTGTCATGCATTCAAGAAAATTTTGATCGCCGTCGACAACTCTGCTTACTCAAAAGAAGCAACAAAGTGGATCAAGAAACTCAACTGGGCAGCTGATGCAGAATTCAAACTCGTTACAGTTGTTGCGCCTCTCATCGATCAGGTCGAGAGCTTGCAAGACGCCAGCAGAGTGGAAGCACTTGGGCTTGAACATGAGGCTTTGATTGGCGCTGCCAAAAAAGAACTTGAAAGCGAAGCTGCTGACTTACGCACGCAATTGACAAATTCAAAAATCAGCTGCGGGGTTGGACAGGGAGATCCGCGCGAAGTGATTTTGCAGGCGGCATTTGCTATGCAGGCCGATCTCATAGTAATGGGTTCACACGGGCGCACTGGATTGGAGAAACTCTTGATCGGCAGCGTGTCGCAAGCAATTGCTTCGCAAGCAGAGTGCTCGGTTGCTGTAGTGAGAGGCCTGGTTCCGAAAGGCACAGGCAAGATGCAACTCTCTGGACGATTCGAAATTTAATGCGCTGACGCAGTGCGAAGTTAGTTTTTTTTGCAAAATGATTGCGTAGATTTCGCAATTTGCAGTTATCATATTGCTGAGAACTGCTGGCTGATAAGTGTATGCTTTTAGAACTCGAAATAAAAGATTTTGCTTTAGTGGAGCATGTGCGAGTGCCTTTCACGTGGGGCTTTAACGTGCTCACCGGCGAAACGGGTGCCGGAAAATCGATAATTATGGATGCACTAAATGCGGTATTAGGCGCAAAACTGGGTCCATCAGTTATACGTCCGCAGTCAGAACGTGCCACCATAGAAGCCACCTTTAAATGTACGGCGGATATATCTGCGTGGTTAAAACAACACCAACTTTGCGACGAAGACGACGAAGTTTTTACATGCAGCAGAGAAATAAGCAAAAGCGGTTCCAAAATTCGCATTAACGGCAGCCTTGTAAATGTTTCGCAAATGCAAGAATTGCGCCAAAAGCTAGTGACAATTCACGCCCAGCACGAATCGCGCACGCTGCTTTCGCCTCAATCTCAACTGGAATTGATCGATGCACTTGGCGATCAAGAACACAAGAATTTGCTCTCCAGTTTGCGCACACTCAATGCTAGAAGAAAACAGCTTGAAGCTGAGCTCGAGGAAATGCAGGAGTCAGAAGCGGACCGCGAGCGCCGCCTCGATTTCGCCCGCTTTCAGCTGTCTGAACTCCAGGAGGCTGAGCTGGAAGATCCGGAGGAAGACGAGCAGGTAAGCAGACAGAAAAGCATACTTTCAAATGTCAGCGAGCTAGAATCTTTGCTTGCAAACGCACAGGGTTATTTCCGCGGTGACGATCAAGAAGGCGCTGGAATACTCGAGTTGCTTCAGAAAGCAATTGCAGAGCTGAGCCGGGCAAGCCAAATGGATGAAGGCTTGTCACCGGTGCTTTCGGCATTGAACGACGCCCTTGAGAGATTAGATGACGAAGCAAGAACCATTCGCAAGTACTCAGAAGGACTTGAGGCCGATCCAGAAACTCTGGCGAATCTCGAGGAGCGGGCAGCGACGCTTGCAACTATTAAACGCAAGTATGGACCAGCATTAATTGATGCAATTCGCAGACAGCAAGAACTGGAAGAAGAAATTGAAAAGCTGAGCAATATAAGCTCAGCAATGAACGATCTTCAGGCAGAGCTTTATGAACTGAACACAGAATTAATTGAAGTTGCAAATTTGCTAAGCAGCAAACGAAAGTCCCTGGCAACGGAGCTTTCCCAGAAAATTCAGCAGGAACTTTCGGAGCTCGGCATGAGCAATTGTGTATTTGAAATTGCTCTTTCCGGACCCAGCGAAAATGCTGACAGAATAACGCTTCTTGATGCAATTGGTCCCAATGGTTTGGACAAAGCCGAGTTTCTCATCTGCCCCAACCCCGGACAGCCTCTTTTGCCGGTTGCGAAAATAGCATCTGGTGGCGAACTAAGCCGTGTCATGCTTGCTGTCAAAACGATTTTTGCAGGCGCCGAAAGAGTTCCGACAGTTATTTTTGATGAGATTGATACTGGTCTGTCCGGCAAAGTTCTTCAAACTATGCGAGACAAATTGGCGAAGCTTGCCCGCAGCCAGCAAATTCTTTGCGTTACTCATCAACCTATAATTGCGTCCGTAGCTGACAACCACATCTATGTAAACAAAGATCAGGACGAATCGAGCACTCGGACAAGAGTGAGAATTCTTGATGAGGCAAATCGTCTTAAAGCACTTGCCGGCATGGCTGGCGGTGAAGAGAATCAAGAGGCGGCACTGAAGTTCGCCAGCGCTCTTTACCAGGAAAGCAGCAAGCTGAAAGTGAAGTTTGCCGACGGATGCCCGCCGGGCAGCTAAACGATGTACTTGGTCGTCCCCCGTCCCCTACTTGCAGCTCTTGAAAATCCTCAGTGCTTATTCCGGACGCTGAATTTTTTTAACATACAGAATACACAATATTAGTTTTTATGCAGTTTCTTGCTGTCCATCTGGCCTCTGGCGAGCGATCTACTAAAATGGGACCCTCATCTAGGTCTTGCTCGATTTCCTCCGGGCGAAGGAAGGATTATGCGAATTCTTAGCTCCATGTTATTGATGCTGGTATTCACGGCTGGCTCAATCATGACTGGATATTTACCCGTTGCGCATTCAGCGACAAAGAGCGTATTAGAGATTAAACCCGCCCCCAAACACGATGGCATCATCTTCGATCAATACTACCTGGCTTGCCTTTCGCAAGCATCGTATTTGATCGGTGATACTGAAAGCAAAACTGCAGTGCTGATCGATCCGGAAAGAGACATAGATAATTATATGAAGGACGCTGAGCAGCAAGGTCTCAAAATTACGCATGTGATTCTTACCCATGTACATGCTGATTTTGTAGCAGGACATATCGAGGCTGAGAAACGCACTGGCGCCAAGATTTGTATGGGGCATAAAACGACGGCCAGCTTTTCCTTTCAAGCATTGAAAGAAGGGGACACAATAGACCTTGGCAAAAGATTGAGTCTGAAAATACTGGAGACTCCGGGGCACACTACGGAATCAATTTCATTGCTTGTCTATGACAAAAAGAAGGACAGCGAGAAACCATATGCAGTGCTTACCGGCGATTGCCTCTTCATCGGCGACGTCGGCAGACCGGATCTAATGTCTTCATACGGAGTAACTGCTAAAGAACTGGCCGCCATGGAATATGATTCTTTGCACAATAAATTGATGGCTTTGCCGGATGATACGTTAGTGTATCCAGCTCATGGTGCAGGATCACTCTGCGGTAAGAATTTGAGCTCAGAAACCGTTTCTTCAATCGGCGAACAACGCAAATCAAATTATGCTCTTAAGGAAATGACTAAAGAGCAGTTCGTTGACATGATTACTGCCAATCAACCAAAAGCACCGAATTACTGGAAATTCGAACGGGCTATTAATCTGAACGGACACAAAGCTCTTGACGAAGTGATGACAAACTCACTTAAGCCATTGAGCGCTGATAATGCCTTATTGATGAGAGATAAAGGGGCGCAAATACTTGATGCTCGCGAAATGGATGATTACGCAGATAAACATTTGGCTAACACCATAAATATTGCATTGAGTGGACATTATGCATTTTGGGCAGGACAATTCCTGGACAATAAAACACCAATCATAGTTATTGCTGATCCCGGAAAAGAAAAGCAAGCCATAGCAAGACTGGGCAGAATTGGATTTGATAATGTGGTCGGTTTTGTTGATGGCGGCATAGCTGCATTCGCAAGCAAGCCCGATCTACTGCAATCAAATAAGCGCGAAACTGCGACTAGCTTAGTAGGCCGCCTGGAAAAAAACAATGGAGCCCCTCTGGTCGTTGATATTCGCAATGACGGCGAGAGAAAAGAGATTTACATTGATGGCAGTTTGCATGTTCCACTTATGGTCTTGCTTGAGCAATCCGATAAATTGCCTAAAGACCGTGACATAGTGGTTCAATGTGCCACTGGTTTTAGATCTTCGATAGCTGCCAGCCTGCTCAGGCAACGCGGATTCGATAAAGTGACCGATCTTTCCGGTGGTATAACCGGCTGGCAAGCTGCTAAGCTTCCCGTTAAAGGTAGTGCTTCTTGCAAAGCAGCTGTTGATTAGTGTTCCAAAGGTCCTTCTTTCCAATTGATAGATCGAAGAGAATTCTTGAAATTGCTTTCACTTGCGGCAGTCAGTGGCGTAGCCAGTGCCTGCACTAGTTCCGCTCAGCAAAGAAATGCACCACTCATCCGCATACCGGCAGGGCAATCAGTAGCTCGCTTTCCGGAGAAAGAAGAGCTTATTCTGCTAACGGATCGCCCTCCGCAGCTTGAAACTCCACTGTTTTATTTCCGGCAGGATTTTACTCCAAATGAGGCATTCTTTGTTCGCTGGCACTTTGCCGGTATTCCCACAACTGTTGATCTTGCGTCATTCCGCTTGAACGTAAAGGGACATGTGGAAAAGTCGCTATCATTTTCTGTTGATGAGCTGAAATCCAAATTCGAACCAGCAACTGTGGTCGCAGTATTGCAATGCTCCGGGAACTCGCGCAGCTTTTTTCAACCTCCAGTCCCGGGTGGCCAGTGGCAAAATGGTGCAGTAGGCAATGCCCGGTGGAAGGGCGTTCGATTAAAGGATTTACTGAAGGAGTCCGGGGTTAAAGCAGGAGCGGTGCAAGTTAGCTTCGCCGGGTTGGACGAAGCACCGCTGTCCAATATGCCGAAGTTTGTCAAAGCGCTTGATCTTGATCATGCAATGAGCGATGAAATTATAGTTGCTTATGAAATGAACGATGCGGCACTACCAATGGTGAATGGATTTCCATTGCGCCTGGTAGTTCCGGGCTGGTTTGCAACCTATTGGGTGAAGGCACTCAATGAAATAACAGTTTTGGAATCGAAGTTTGATGGATACTGGATGGAGAAAGCATACCGAATTCCCAAGAATGAATTCGCTGAAGAGATGCCGGACAAGCTTGCTAAAGATACGGTTCCAATCAACAGACTAAATATCCGCTCGTTGTTTGTTCGGCCAGATCCTAATGATCTTGTACGAGCCGGTAATCCGTTCACTGTCGAAGGGGTGGCTTTTGACAGCGGGGCAGGGATAAGCAAGATTGAAATTTCAGAGGACGGTGGAACTTCGTGGAAGCCAGCGAAGATCATCAGCGAGTTGGGGAACTTTGCCTGGTATCGCTGGCAGTATCAGTGGACACCAGTATCAGCTGGGAATTACCGGCTTATGGCGAGAGCGACGAGTAAGCGCGGTGAGGTACAAACAAGTACCTCTCGCTGGAACAAAGGCGGATATATGCGCAATGTCATTGAGGCTTTAGATGTGAAGGTGATTTGATTGGAAATGAACAAACAAATTACTTTGCTGGTGCTTCTCTGCGTGTTGCTTTGTTCTTGTCAGCGCAGCGAGATAGAGAAATCAAGCAATACCGAATCGGCAGCAACACAAATTAGCGCGAATGAGTCTCCACTGATTTTAGCTACCGGCGAGCCGCTCCCGGGGGATGGCAAAGGTTCAATACCAAAACCCGGCAATAACGCGCAAGGCAATAATGCGCAAGAAAAGGCGGGCTTGCATCACATTATTCTGCCCCACGATGAGCCGCAATTTCCACCAGGTCCTGGGAGAGATACTTTTGTCCGCTCTTGCCTCGTTTGTCATTCGCTGCGATACATTTCCATGCAACCAGATTTCCCTGAGGCAACCTGGATAAAAGAAGTCAACAAAATGAAAAACACCTGGGGGGCGCATTTTACTGAAGCTGAGGGCAAGGAAATAGTTGCATATCTGATGCTGGTGAAAGGCAAGAAGGCAGGTCACTGATGTCGGAACAGAGACAAAACAGCAGCGATAAATCATTCATACAATGTGACCTTGTACGGGCTCATGCAATAGCCGCAATCGCAGCTGTGATTTTCTCCGCATTCCTTGGATTGTTCATCTCCACAAAAATGCATCTGCCTGACATGGCATCAGCTCATCCATGGATGAGCTGGGGAAGACTGAGATTTGATCATACTCAGGGCATTTTCTTTGGCTGGTTAGGAAATGCATTTCTGGCATTTATGTATCATCTGGTGCCACGTCTTGCAAATAAACCCGTCACGAGCAAGAAGCTCGGATGGTTTATCTTTTTGCTCTGGAACATGGCAGTTCTCCTTCCCGGCTGGGGGCTGGTTTTGGCGGGGATAAGCCAGCCTTTGGAATGGGCCGAATTTCCGCTGATAATTGATGCATTTGTTGTCCTTGCTTGTCTGCTGAGTGTAATTCAATTTGTACTGCCAATATTGAGAGCAAAACTTTCAGACTTATATGTATCAGGATGGTATTTGATTGGTGGATTGATTTTTACACTGCTTGCCTATCCTGTCGGCAATCTTGTTCCCGAGCTACTACCCGGAGCTCAGGGGGCTGCTTTCAGCGGCTTGTGGATACATGATGCAATCGGTTTGTACGTGACCCCGCTTGCCCTGGCTATTGCTTATTGGGTAATACCTGTTGCGACGCGTCGCCCAATTTACAGCCACTTTCTTTCAATGCTCGGATTCTGGGGATTGTTCTTCGTTTATCCACTCAATGGCACTCACCATTATGTATTTTCGGCTATCCCGATGGAAGCACAGTATGCAGCCGTAACAGCTTCCGTCATTTTGGGTTTAGACGTCATCCTTGTCGTAACGAATCTGCTGATGTCCTTGAAAGGATCCGCACAAATTATTAAGTCCAATATGCCACTTCGCTTTGTTCGAGAAGGCATTCTCTTTTATCTGCTGGTTAGCTTGCAAGGCTCGGCCCAGGCTTTGCTGCCCTTTAATAAGCTGGTTCATTTCAGTGATTGGGTGATTGGACACTCGCATCTAGCTATGCTGGGTTTTGCCAGTTTCATAACAATTGGCGGTTTAGGACATGTCTGGCAAAGTCTTCCGGGAGCAAAATACAATGCAAAAGCTATGAGCCTCTGCTATTGGCTTTTACTGGCTGGACTCATTCTGATGGTAGGAGATCTTACGCTGGCTGGACTTGTGGAGGCAAACACATGGCAAAGTGGTCTGCCATGGCTGGAATCGGTTCGAGCAGTGAAAAATTATTGGCTAACCCGAACCATATCTGGTCTGCCCATTATTCTTGGTTTTATTAGTCTTGTCTTCGCGTTTTTTACAGGGGAGCCGAATGAACATGCTGTCCCTGTTGAACAAGCAAAGCCGAGCTTCGAAGCCCAAGGAGCCAAGAAAGAAACAAGCAAATCCGGAGCAGACTCTCTACTAAATATGGCCTACCTCTCGGCATCAATAGCCGGCATCGTTTTTTTCATCGTGTCATTTGGCTTGCTGGCAATATTGCCGGGTCTGGCAATTGAAAAAGAGATAAAGCGAACACAACCGAAAACTATGCTAGCTCTAAGTCCCAGCGAGGAGCGCGGCAGACATATTTATGCACGAGACGGTTGCGCGTATTGCCACACTCAACAAATCCGCGTAGTGCCGAATGATGTTCAGCGCTTTGGAGCACCAACGCGTGCATGGGAGACCATCTATGAGTATCCACAACTGTGGGGAACAAGGCGAATTGGTCCCGATCTCGCGCGCGAATCTCAGGTTCGCACTGATGATTGGCAATTGACCCATTTGTATAATCCCCGACTTGTTGTAAAAGATTCTGTAATGCCACCATTTCCCTGGCTATTTAATGGGAGTGCATCAAAACCAAGTCAAGAAGCAATCGATCTGCTGGCTTATTTAAAATCATTAGGAAGGGAGCGCCAACTGGCAGGATATAAGCCTGTGTTCCAAACCGTTCCCTCATACTGTGAATGTTCTGATGATGTGAAAAAACTGGAAACAGCTCCTATCGCAATCTGTACTAATGCAACTATGGCCAGGCAAAATAGAATGAAAGTCCTTTTGCCAATGCCTCCTGATGCTTCTGAGCGTGGCGAATTGGCAAAAAAGGGAGCCCTGCTCTTCAGCCAGAATTGCGCCAGCTGCCATGGGACAGGCGGACGAGGAGATGGTGCAGCAGCCGAAACACTGATGCCGGTGCCCGCCAATTTGACAATAAAACATTTGTCGGATGAGAGATTGAGCTTTGTGCTCTTGAACGGGGTATATGGCAGCGCGATGCCTGCATGGCGAGATATGCCGCAGAAAGATCTTCAATCTTTAGTAGCCTATGTAAGCGGTCTGGGATCATCTCCGAGCGCTGTAACAACGCAATCTACTGAAGCCAAGCTACTGTATCTGAAAAATTGCGCCACTTGCCATGGCACTACAGGCAGTGGCAACGGTCCAGCAGCCGGCGCATTAGCGCCGCTACCGACAAACTTTCAGCAAATTTGCCCCAGCACGGCGCGAGCTCTGCAGGTTATTAATGACGGAGTCCCTGGTACATCGATGCCTCCATGGAAGGATCAGCTGACACTCGCAGAACGCGGCATGCTTGCCAGCTATGTCACATCACTTTATTCAGCAGCTGAGTCCGAAACGAAGGAGAAACCATGACAATTCTGGTTCTTCTTTCCATTGCTGCTGTGCTAGCCGTGGTGTTCACCGGGTTTTACCTTGCCAATCGCAATTTTCGCGAAAGGGTAGAAGCCCCCAAATATAAGGTAATGGATTGGCTTGATTCTCAGAGCTAACGACCGTATAACTTGCATCTCAGTCGAATCAACTCAGCATTCGGTCGCCAAGAGAAGTCTTTGAGTGGATCAGCTAAACTCAAAGTCTAGTGCAGTGTAAAGCATCGCTAAGGCTACTTTATATATGCTTATCATGAAGTTGACAATCACTCCGCCAATTACTTAAGATCGTACCTTGTGCCTGCTGTTGGGGCGTCGCCAAGTGGTAAGGCATCTGGTTTTGGTCCAGACACTCCGAGGTTCGAATCCTTGCGCCCCAGCTCTTCCGCCTGATTAAAGGTCAGGGCGACATTGTCGCCTCTGCCAATAGGGCATCAGGCGGGTTAATGCTCATTCATTTTAGATAGAGGAATAGTCATGGAAAGGATCACGCTGAAGCTCGAGGGCCGCGAGAAAAATAAGAAGCCCAACCAGCTTCGTCGCTGCGGAAAAATACCGGCAACAGTTTACGGTCCGGAAACCAAACCCGAGTCGTTTCAAATTTGCAGTGATAACTTCACCCGCTTACCGGCAGCTGCATTCTCGCAAGTAATCGAGCTGGAAACACCAGGCGGCGGAGTCAAGGCTCTCATCCGTCAGGTACAGCGCAAGCATGTGACCAGCGAAGTACTCAACGTTGAGTTCTATCAAGTTGCAAGCAGCCGCAAGCTGACCGTCACCGTTCCTCTGAAGTTCGTTGGCGTTTCCCCTGCAGTACAGAAGGGCGGATTGCTTGTTTATTTGCAACAGTCAGCCGAACTCGAGTGCTTGCCGGGCGACATTCCGGACAATCTGGAAGTTGATGTTTCCAAAATCGAAGAAATCGAACAGGGAATTCACTTCTCCGAACTCACAACACCAAAAGGTGTCAAAATTCTCAACCCGCATGAAGAGCTTGTTGCTCGCGTAGTGCCGAAGAAGAAGGGCTAAGCTCTCTCAGGGTCGAAGCAGTAGTCAAGGGACCGTCTTAAAAGAGACGGTCCCTTCTTATGGCATCAGAGGCTGTAGGAGGGAATCTGCGCATTAATATCGACAAAACGTCGCTTGTTTGCTGGGTGCCGTTATGTACGCTCTGAGCCGCGGCGCAATTAATGAACAGCTAAATGCTTCTTGCTTTCCATGCTCATAAGCGGAAGCTTGAACCAGAACTTGCTGCCCTTGCCCTCAACCGATTCAACGCCTATCTTTCCGCCATGCTGTTCCACGATCGACTTTGAAATCGCCAAGCCAAGCCCTGAGCCACCACGCATAGTGGCGTCTGTTTCTTCAACTTGCACGAAGCGATCAAAAATCTTTTCTTGCAACTCCGAGGGTATTCCTCGGCCGTGATCAATGACTGCAAAAATTGTCTGGCCATCTTCGGTTTCAGCGGTCTCCACCTGGACAGACCCATTTTCTGGTGAGAATTTGATGGCATTTGAAAGCAGATTGATGAGCACCTGACACAAACGCTGCCCATCCGCTAGCAGGGTGAGGTTTTGTACCCCCGCCATATCGATTGAAATTTGCTTCTGTTCAGCCAGCGATCTTACCGATTCCACTGACTGATTGACCAGCTCAGAACTATTGATTTCCGAAATGTCGAGTATAAATTTGCCAGCCTCCATTTTTTCAATATCAAGCAAATCATTGATTAATCGTACCAATCTATCTGATTCCTGCCTCGCCATCTGCAGCCGGTGTTTCCCTTTTTCCGAAATTTCCCCCAAAATACCTTCGTTGAATAGCTCCAATGCTGACGAAATTGATAATAGCGGTGTTCTCAGTTCATGACTAACTATGGCAATAAGTTCTTTCTTGAATGTTTCCAGCTCAACCAGCTTTTGACCAGTCTGGAATAACATTCGATCTAGATATGCAATTTCATCACTGCCCTTAAGCGGCAGTTCGAGCGGTTCTCGTCTGACAAGCTTTGCAGTGTTTTCGACGACATGGGAAATGCGCGTGGTGATACTTTTCATTAAGAACAATGCGAGAAACAGAGATATAGATAGGCTTATTACCGAACCACAAACGAGGGTAATCCAAAATTCCCGGATCATTCGGCTTCTGTCTGATGCAAGGCGTCGGCTCAGGCTCCTTTCCCGGCCAATCATTTCGTCTACTATCTGTTCCATTGCCAGAGACGAAGAAAGAATCCTCGCATGTGCAGAATTGCCTGCAATCGAACGAATCCTCGACAACAATTCCATTTCACCTATGTTTCCAAACTTCGCAAGTGTACCTGCTATCTTTTGCAAATTAGCAATGTGTGCGGCTGGACCCTGCTCCTGGGCTCGACCCATCTCCAGTGCGCCTTGATTGCCACCGAGATCATTGACAATTTCTTTTACGCGGCCTGATCTGTCATTCACAATCATTGCATTCAACTGGCCGGCATAATCTTGCGAAAGTGATCCACCGAAAAACCCCAATCCAGTCATCAGCGTTTTCAGGGCTACAACAGGCCGAGTGGTACTACAAATGGAAGAGAGCCCCAGGTCATTTAAGAGTTCTCGTGCATTTTTGGACAGTGAGTCCTGGACTTCTTCTGCTTGAATGAGCCGGTTAACATAATGGATGGCATTGCTTGCTTTTAAAATGTCTCTTCTAACTTGCGGACCATTACCCTGTGTCTTTCCGGCCTCTTCCATCAAATCAAGTGAAAGATTCATGTGATTTTTCCAATTAACGCGAGCACTGGCCACTCGTGTTTCCGTGAAATACAATCCTTGCTGCAACCCGAGTACAAAGTACTCCACCGAGCGATTCAGCTTATTCAGAGTGTCCATTGATTTACGCTCTGCTAAATTGTGCATTTGCAAATTTAAGATCATGCCGCCGAGCACTCCAGCAAATGTGCACTGAAATATGAGCGGGACGGAAATAATAATGAGCCCCTGATGAAGGACCTTGAATTTTCCACTCTTGTTGCTCGGGCTATTATTTAGTCTTTCCTCCGGGAGTTTGCTTGCAGAAGCAGTTTGAGCGGGGAGCATAGTGCTAGAGGGGACAGTATTAACTGATCTTGGAACGCGGAACCAGAAGGTGGAACCTTTACCGATTTCCGAGTCGACGCCAATTGTGCCACCGTGCTGCTCAATAATTGAACGACAAATAGTCAAACCGAGTCCTGTGCCTTTTTTTGCGGTCGAATCTTTCGCGTCAACTTGTTTGAATGGTTCAAAAATGTCCTTGCGCAGATTGTCGGGAATTCCTGGACCTTGATCAATTACTTTGCACGTCCACGAAAGCTCATCGCAGCTTCCCGCTTCAATCGTTACCGTGGCTTCCGGCGGCGAATACTTCAACGCATTCGATAGCAAATTGACCAGTACCTGTATGAGACGGTTTTTGTCCGCAACAATTTCCATATTGTCATCATTGGTTCTAAGGACAATCTGGACACCTGAGCGCGCCGAAAGTTCTTTTACATTATCCACGGCGATTTCCAGTAATTCGCTAAGCTTGCAGCGTTCCGGCTTTAATTCCAGTTCCAATCGGTCTAGCACAAGGAGCTCTGCAACAAGATCTATCAGGCGTTTCACGTTTTTATATGTTTTGCTGATTTTTTCTTGTCCCTTTGAACTAACATCGCCAAAAACACCAGCGGATAATGTGGAAAGAAACCCAGCCACTGACGAAAGAGGACTCTTGAGTTCATGGCTGACAACGCCAATCATTTCGCTTTTGAACTTTTCAAGTTCCTTGATTTCATTTATTGATTTGTACAAAAAATTATCCAACTCTGCAATTTCATCACCCCCTTTCAACGGAGGGCGTAGAGGTTTGTTATTCGAAAAATTGATGGTGTTGGCGATGATAAGGAGGAGACGGTTGCTGATGTTCAAACATAGAAATACAGTTAGCGCCAAAGAAACAACGAGCATTGTGACCACACTAATTACAAGCAGGGTAATGAGTAGACTCATTGATTGAGTAGCAGCTTGAGCTTCTCGGTCACAACGACTTTGTAGCTCATGCATAAAAGTTGTATCTGAAGTTAATACATGAACCTGATTGGGACCTCCGCTAAGCAACATATTTTGTGTCGACTGCAAATGCTCAGGAATATGAATATTCGGTTCATTCTTCAGTAACAATCTCAGTTGTTTGGCAGCATTGACTGCAGCTTTTTTATTCTCATTTACCTGTTCTCTAAACCCCTGGTTTTGGCTGAGGAAAAGACTGTAGGTGCTAATCCTCAATGAGCTCAAACAGCGAGATGCCTTGATGTAACTGATGATCGCATTCTTAAACATCAACTCGCGCTCTACATGCCGGTTTACTTCGTAAAATTCATATGACACAGCCGAATTAAGGAGTATACCTGTGAGCAGCGGAACTCCCACAAGAATGACGCCTTTGTGCAAGATCTTGAGATTGAGCATACAGTTATATGCCACACACTCCCGAGGCTCAAGCAAATCGGGCATAAAAGCGGCTTAGCCCTTACGAAGATAGGACGAATCCATTACTGGGATAATACTTCGCCCGCTATCCGCGAACGCTCAAGAAAAAAAGCGTCAAACATGACGCCGGTAACGTGACGCCAGAGCCAGATTCAGCTAAATTAAAGGTATGGGGTGAAGGCACATGATTGAACGTTCAGTTTTCGAGAAAATTCGCTTTGCAGAATGGACCTTGATAGTCCTGACACTCGTAACACAATTTAGCTGGGCAAATGCAAAGCATGTTTCAGACAATTTGATGAATTATTCAATGCTTTCGGGCCTCGTTCTTTTTGCTCTTGCGTCCTACATTCCAGCCAGAGAGAGTTCGCAACAGAAACGACTCCTATATTTGCTGGCCGAACTAATTGCGGCATCGCTTGCATGCGCATTCGGTGCATACAGGCTTTTCAATTTGTGCTTCTTAATCATTGCAGGAAAATCCGCAATTTTGCTTAAACGTTCCCTGCTGGTGGTATTTTTGCTACTTCTTTATGCTTCTCACTTCGCCTCAAAGAGCTGGGCAAATTTTGCCATGGAGCACATACATAAAGTAAGTGCCGCGCGAATCGAACATTTGTTGATTTTTCGTTTTGAAGGAGAACTTTTTTTCTTATGCAGCCTGGTGGCATTTACTTTATGCGTTAGAGCTTTAATGGAAAGCAACAGAAACCGCAATGCCATCGACGAACTCAACCATAACATGGAGCAAATGGCCGTTGCACTCGAACGCAGCCGCATTGCCAGAGACATGCATGATAGCCTCGGACACACGCTAACGTCGTTAAATATTCAGTTGGAACTTACAGCTAAACTATTAGAAGACGGCGAAAATCTAGAGGCAAAAGAATCGCTCGAGAGATCGAGAGCTATTGCTCGCTCATCAATGCAAGGCGTCAGAAAGGCAATTCACTCGATTACCGCTGAAGACCTCAGTCTTAAGAATGCGATTGTTGGACTTACGGAACACATTTCTGCTCAGCAAGATTTAAAATTTGAGTTAGATCTAAATGAACCACTTATGGCTCCAAACTGCGGGCACGATCTATTTTGTATTGTCCAGGAAGCCTTGAATAACGTACGTAAACACTCACGCGCCACCCAGGTGAGCATCAAGTTGGAAAATGTTGATAGCCGAATAAAGCTGAAGATAGAGGATAATGGAGTTGGAATTGGCCCAGGCAATTTAGAAAACGGCTACGGTCTGCGTGGAATGAGAGAGAGAATTGATCACCTGGGAGGAACATTTTGCATGGACAGTTCTCCCGGGAAAGGGACAATTATTGAAGTTCTAGTACCATCGGGCTTAAGTTCCGCGTAAGCAAGATGGAAATTCCCTGTATGATTATGGGGTTGAATCGCGGGTTATATGATCAGAGTATTAATCGCTGACGATCAGGAAGTTGTGCGCAAGGGCATGTCAACCTTGCTTGCCTACCAGAAGGACTTGCAAATCGTCGGATTAGCAGCACACGGCGAAGAGGCTGTCGCAATGACGCGAGATTTTTCCCCTGACGTCGTGCTCATGGATATTCGCATGCCTGTTTGTGACGGCATAGAAGCAACAAGAAAAATAAGATCTTCAGGCTCTGCGGCAAAGGTTTTAGTGATCACCACCTTCGATGATGATGAGCTTGTTATACAGGCTCTGCTAGCCGGAGCGTCCGGATATCTTTTGAAAGATTCTCCCTCAGAACAAATAGCATCCGGAATAAGAAGCGTTTTCGACGGCAATTCTGTTTTGGGGCAGGATGCAATTTCCAAAATCGTCGCTCACCTTGGCAGCATCAAGCCTCATAGAAAACAGATGAATTTAAAAAGTCTCCTCACAGAACGTGAACTGGAAGTTCTAAATTTGATTGGCCAGGGAAAAAACAATAAAGAAATTGCCCAGACTCTAGGAATTACTGAAGGCACAACTAAAAATCATGTCTCAAAAATTTTCGGTCAAATAGGAGCAAGAGATCGAATTCAAGCCGCCATCATTGCGCAAAATGAACTCGAATGAAAGACAGAAGTTCGATATAGACCCCTGCAATCTCGCAGAAAGAACCAGCAAATAATAAACGGCGGAATCGAAATTCCACCGTTTATGCGGAGCATAGCTCTAGCCGCTTATCAGTTTGAACAGCCCACAGATGACCGCTTCTAGCGATCAAGGAGTGGGGGTTGATGCACCAGAAGCGCTCATTCCGGAACTATTACGCCCCCGGTCTTCTGCTTCAGGATGGTTATGCAAAAACTCAGCCCTATTAGGGTGTTCAGCAGCCCATCGATTTGCACGTTGATTTGCAGCTTCGGCGAACTCGGGATGTTTTTGAAAGAACTGGGCAGCTTGAGGATGATTTCCCAACCACTCGGCTTTCGCTGGATGATTATGCATCCAGCTTGAACCGCCAGTCGTGCTTCCAGCCGGCGTTGATGCGAAGCTGCGATTCCCGTTCATAGATTTGGCGAAAGAGCCTGCACCTTGTCCGAAACGACCTGCATGCTGTCCTAAACTACCCGCTCGCGCGAGATGCCCTGAAGCCTGCGCGCCATTTCTAAAACCACGAGCTTCAACACTACTAGCAACGCAAAAGAATCCGATTGCAACAACGGCTGACGCCACTTTAAAGATATAGTCCATGATTAAACTCCTGCTGAACTTAGAAGATTTGGATGCTTATGCCAACATTCCTAATGCTAAGAAGAGCTGAGTTGAATCACATCTGACCGCAGCTATATGGGAGGCATGACCACGGTAATGCCTCCCGCTGAGACAGCCGTATACTTGGGTTTTCGCCCTAGCAGCACGTACTCCAACTAAAACTTATGTAAACAATTCTCCGCTTACTCAAGAAAAGGAAGCTCATCGTCCGGCACTTCTTTGCCGGCGGCCTTCAACTCTTCGCGATCCGCAAGGGGAATGCGCACGGTAAATGTGGAGCCTTTGTTCAATTCTGATTCAAGCTCAATGCCACCGCCGTGAGCTTTGACTATAGCCAGCGCAATTGCAAGACCCAATCCAGTTCCACCACCATAAACACGGCTGCGTGTGCGCGATCTTTCCACGCGATAAAAGCGATCGAATATACGTTGTTGGTCTGCAGGCGCGATACCAATTCCGGTATCAATCACACGCACAATTGCTTCATTATTATTTGAACGCAAAGTTACAGTAACCTTCCCACCACCCTGAGTGGCTTTGATCGCATTGTTGGTCAGGTTCAAAAATACCTGCTTCAATTTATCAAGATCACCAAGAACCCAGAGCGGGCGCTGCGGGAAAATAAATTGCACTTCAATCTGTTCCGGCGCGATAACCATAACGGTATCTTCAACGCCTTCAAGGGCAGCGCGCAAATCCATCAAATTCTTTTGCGCAATCACAGGTTGCCCGGCGTCTGCACGAGCCAATTGCAATAAATCTGAAACCAGACGAATCAATCGACCGCTCTCATCAGAAATTGTTTGCAGCGCTTCTCCAAGAAGCTGTTGATCGATATTTCCACCGCGTCGCTGCAATAGCTTGGTATACCCCTGAATTGAGGTGAGCGGCGTGCGCAACTCGTGGCTTGCGTCACCGACAAACTGGCACTGAATGTTCAGCGACTCTTCCAGGCGATTCAACAATCGATTGAACGCTTTACGCAGTTCAAGAATTTCACTCGATTCGTTGTTATCAACATCAAGCCTCTGCCTGATGTCCATGGATGCGAGTTTATTGGTGGACGAAATTAGTTCCGTCAAAGGAACCAGAATCACACCAGAGAGATTCCAGTTGATAAGCGCCAAAACTGGAATTAGTGGAATGTACCAGAGCAAGTCGATGAGATTGAACCCATGAAGCCCGCTGACAATGATATGGCAAATGACAATTGGCACAATACTGCTGACGGTCATGGCAATTGCCATGCGCCCGCGCACCGTATTAGACCATTTCAACCGGTTCATTTCACTTGCATACCTGCTGCAGTGAGTTCATGAATAGTTGAACTTTCTTATTCACTACAGCCGCCCAATCAGTTACCTCTGGCAAGCATTTTACAGGCTTCAGACGCTTTCTTGTTTTCTAAGCAGGTTCAAATATGCGTCATGAACGATGCCATTGGAAACAAGACAATGGCCTTTGTGAACGGAATCGCCGCCGTCCAAATCCGTAAAACGCCCGCCGCTCTCCTCCACGATTATTTTCATGGGCGCAAGATCCCATGCATAAAGGCCGACTTCGACTGTCGCTTCGGCTTTTCCTTCAAATACATAAGCGAAATTTAGATAATCCCCCAGTCCGCGTTGCCGATAACTCTTAGCGATGCACTGGGTAAATCCCTCCCATAGTCCAGCATCCAGGATGCGATTCGGACCACCAAACAGAAACAAAGAGTCTTCTATCTTTGACACTCGCGAAACTTTCATGCGCTCACCGTTTCGATAAGCCCCCTGGCCTCGTTCTGCGTAATAGAACTCATCAAGTGCTGGATTGTGAACCACGCCTAAAGTGATTTCGCCATCCACTTCTAGCGCAAGAAGAATCGAAAATATCGGAATGCCACGCGCGAAATTGTAAGTTCCATCCACCGGATCGATAATCCATCTCCGCTTGGAATTGATTTCGGTTGATGCCCCTTCTTCTTCCCCGAGAATTGCATCATGAGGAAATTTTGCTTCAATGCGCTTGCGAATCAGCTCTTCGCCTTCTTTGTCAGCAAGCGTCACTGGCGTCTTGTCGGGTTTCATCGTAACCTCGACACCTCGCTTGAAATGATTCAAGACAAGTTTGCCTGCTTCACGACAGGTTTCGATTGCGAAAGAAAGATCTGCGCTTAGCTCCATTTTTGTATTCCTTGATCATCCTGCTTCTTTTATACGGACAGCGCTAAACAGCCGCCCCACAGGCATTCCAGCAGTCGTATTAGAAACGCTGAGAACCCACAAAAAGGTTAAACGGAAGCCCTCGCCGCCGATTGGCGAACGAGAGCTTCCGAGGAGATCAGGCTGAATCGAGCTTCTTGGTTCGAATCTTAGAACAGGTAATCGTAGATGCCGCGAAGTCCGCGACCTACTCCAACACCTATGTCTCTGACATCAATGAACGTTCCCTTGACGAGACGCTCATACAAGAAACCTTTCTGCCGTTCAGCATAAGCAAGTCTCATGTCTTGTTCGATGTTCTTTTCTTCGACGGCTTTCATTCGTCTTTCGAGATCATCAACACGAGCCTTTAGCTGATTGAGTTCGCCGCGGAACTCTTCAAGCAGAGCAGCAAACTTTTCCAAGTCAGCCTTATCAGCCTTTTGAGCGAGACGCTCTGCGACACATTGCTCATATTTGTAGAGAGCTGCTGCCAGCTCAAAACGTGTTGTGGATTTTTGTCCACGATATGTACGATCTGGATAACCAACCAGCACGTGGCAGGGGTTATTCACAAGTTCTTTAAGCGCGTTGTATGCCCATTCGTTTCCTACAACGTCAGTTAGTTCGCTGACGTTTGTGGCACCTTGTGCATTTGCTGGTGTAATAGTAAAAACAGTGCTTGCACCTAGTGCAACAACTGCAGAAAGCAAGGTTGCCAACCTTTTCTTCATCAGTTATCACTCCCTCGATCGATTGACCTGACTCCTACGCTGAGCAATATACCCCAATTACTTCGGTGATTAGTAGTAGGCAAATTAGTAAAAGTAACGGATCTACAGACCATACTCGCAAGACCCGCATGAGTGGCTGTTATCGGCAAGCTTAAATAACATTAATAAATTAACATCGGCGTCGTCGATATATCTACTGCAAATCTGGAATCGTCCGTCAGCATGAGATTCCCGCTTGTGATCTTGCTTTATTGGCTGTAATTATTGTCTGCTGACGACTGATAATGTACTCGCTCTAATCAAGTGACAGCGCAGTTCTTGGGATTACGGGTAATCAAGCGAATTATCAGTCGCCAAGAAGCAGTGACACCGTAGCTGGTGCTTCTTTCATGGTATCAAGTGCAATACCACGAAAAGATAGGCTATGGATGCGTTGAAGATATTTTCTCGACGATATCTGCTCAAATTCGTGCCTTATGCTTGAGTTTGTAAGAGGACAATCAGCGCTAAACTTTTGATGTAGGCAAAAGGAATCTGCAATGAGCGAGAAGCCAAAATTACGAATAGCTCACCTTTACGCCCATTTCCTCAATATATACGGCGACCGCGGCAACATAGTCACCTTGACGCGCCGTTGCCAGTGGCGCGATATCGAGGTCGAAGTCACCGCCACGGGCTTGCAAGAAAAGCTAGACCCCGACTATTTCGATGTTTATTTCATCGGCGGGGGCCAGGACAAACAACAACAGGTTATCGCCGAAGATCTTCTTGCCAACAAAGAGCCGTTGAAGAGATCTATAGAAGGCGGCGCAGTCATCCTATCTATATGTGGAGGCTACCAGCTGCTCGGTCACTTTTACCGACCGCACGAAGGGCCCGAGCTTCCGGGCATTTCCCTGGTCGATGCGCATACAGTTGCAGGCCATCGACGCATGATTGGAAATGTAGTTATAAAGCGCGAGTCAGGTGAAACGCTTGTTGGTTTTGAAAATCACAGCGGGCGAACTTTTCTGGGCGAAGGTGTAAAAGCTCTTGGCACCGTCCTGGTCGGCAACGGAAACAATGGTGACGACGGCAAGGAAGGGCTTGCTCAGCAAGTCGGCAAGGGTATGGTTTATGGAACGTATTTACATGGATCGTTGCTTCCGAAAAATCCTGCCTTTGCAGATGAGATAATCAGACTCGCTCTTACGCGAAGATATGGCGCTGTCAATCTGAGCAATCTGGATGACGAAATTGAATCGAAAGCGCATAATCATGCGAGCTCTCTGAAGGCATAACAGGAATACCAAGTTGAAAAAGCTGTCCATACTCATACCGGTTTACAACGAAGAAAAAACCTTAATTCCCGTATTGGAAGCCGTGTCACAAGCTGATTCCGCCGGGCTGGAAAAAGAATTGATCATCGTTGACGACGGCTCAAAAGATGGCACAAGAGAAATTCTTGCCGCACTCGACCCCAGCAAGTACTCGGCACATATTTACTACCACGAGAAAAATCAGGGGAAAGGCGCGGCACTGAGAACAGCACAGGGGCACGCTACTGGCGATATCATCATGATTCAGGACGCGGATCTTGAATACAGTCCGACTGAATATCCTGAGCTGCTGAAGCCAATTCTTGAGGGACGGGCAGACGTAGTTTACGGTTCGCGCCTCAGTGGCGGAAAAGTTTCCCGCGCATTCAAATTTACACATTACGTGGGAAACAAATTCCTCAGCCTGCTGACAAATGTACTGTATGACTGCACGCTTACTGATATGGAAACCTGCTACAAGGTTTTCAAAGCCGAAGTGTTCAAGAAGGTCACAATCAAGTCAAACCGCTTCGACTTTGAGCCCGAAATCACGGCAAAAGTCCTGAAACAGGGCGTCAGGATTTATGAATTGCCGATTTCCTATTACGGACGCGACTATTCGGAAGGCAAAAAAATCACATGGATGGACGGATTTGCCGCCATTGCCGCCCTGGTTAAGTTCAGATTTTTCGACTAAGTCCCGGTCCTGGTGGATTAATCCACAGCAATTCCACGAAAAAATAAGTTTTCTTTATACTGGCTTTGGGGTAAACTGTTGTCAGGTGGAGAGACAAGTGTCTCGCTTTACTAGGGTTTAAGAAGATGAAAAAACTCAGTCTGGTTTTAGTAGTTCTCTGTCTGGCAGGCACTTTACCGGCTAATGCTCAGTACCACAACAACTACGGTGGAAGCCGGGTGGTCCAGCAGAATCAGACGGGGCTGTACCATAACGACCCTTCATATATCTCTGCTGGCACTCTGAGCCGCTCGGCCCAGGGCAAACAAGCCGGCATGACCACCAGCGGCCTGCCCAGCACCAGCTGGGGCGGCTACATCCGCAACCCGGGTGATGATATCTATACAGGCGCCAATGGAGCGATGAGACAGGACAACGGCTCCATGGTCTACTCTGACGAAATTATGCGCGCCAATATGGTGCGCCAGTACAAGGCGCAACAGCAGCGTATGCGCTATCAACAGCAAATGATGTATCAGCAACGCATGCCGGCAGGAAACTTTTACGTTCCTGGCTCGAACGGCAGTGCAGCCAATTACGGCAGCGGCGTTTCCGGCTACGGAAACTACAAATAGGACAAGCTGATTAGATAATCGCCTTTAAGGGTGCGCCCAGCGTACCCTTTTTTATTGCGCTTTTTTTATTGCGCGGATTATCTTACATTCGCTCTGGAAGCTGCTCAATGGGGCCACTGAGTTGCGTTCGCCGGGAGCTTGCTCAAGAAAATTATTCTACGCTCGCTCTGGGACCCTCATCTCAAAGTGATTTACTCCAATTATCGCCCTAGACGCACGAAAAATCAGCTCGACTGGTGATTGGGCCTCTAATTAGCCAAACGCGAAATGCAGCCCTATAGCTTGCGCACTATACTACCGCGGTCCGTATAGCGCAGACACCATAGGAATTTTAAAATCCCATAGTGCGCAAACTATATTACGACCAGTAGTAAAGTTCGCAAGCCATAATCCTGCCCGAGTCAACTTTGGTTCGATGCTAACCATACAACCTTAAGCGCCTCCAATTAGAGTGGACCTTCAATAAATGCCTGCAACTGGAGCTTAGGTGCTTTGGCTATAATAGCCAGGGCGGTGGAGTTCATTTCTTGCGCGAAGCTTTTCAAGGTAGAGTATTTCCACTTTTTGCAGTCTTCGTTTTCCTCGCACTGGTTTCGTTTTACTTGCCTTATTTGCGCGGCAGCTCTTGCTTTTATCAGGGCGACGCCGCCGCATTTTTTGAGCCGTTTCTGAACTTCATGCGCAGCTCCATCGAGAACAAGGACTCGCCATTCTGGAATCCATATGCATCAACAGGGATGGCGCAAATTGCGCTTGCCTCGCCGTCTATTTTCTACCCCTTGAATCTCCTGTTTATTGCCCTGCCTTTCAGCGTTGCGCTGGCACTGAGCATGATTTTGCACCAGTGCATTGCGTTTTTCGGCATGTACTTTTTCGTCAAGGAGTTAGGCTGGCGAAAAGAATCTGCAACATGCGCAGCTCTGATTTATGCATTGAACGGCTACATGTTTTGCCTGGTTATGAACTTCACACTTGTTCTTGCCGCTTCCTGGCTGCCCTGGTGCCTCTTCGGAGTGCTGAAGCTGTTCAAAAAGGAACGCAAATTTCTTGCGCTTCTCGGCCCCGCACTTGCGTTTTTAATTGCTTCAGGCAGACCGGAAATATTCGCACCAGGACTTGCTTTGACTGCATTGCTTGTAATTGCATTGTTCTTCATCGAGTTAAAGAATTCAAAAAAGAATGCACTGCAATTTTTGCTCTGGTCGATCATCTCTTTTGGCGCCGGCATCCTGCTTGCAGCACCAGTAATGCTACCTGCGCTTGAATGGCTGCAATTATCCGCGCGCAATGCTCTGGGAGCTTCCTATCAATTTGCGTGGAGCGCCAACTGGTATGACTTCATGAGCATGTTCTGCATGCAGGCATTCGGCAATCCTTTCAGCTTTGAAAACAGAATGCTTCCGTTGATTCAGCCCCATCCGGGATACTTGCCATTCCTCGGTTCGGCGTTTTTAGGACCGGCCGTCTTGAGCCTGGCATTCATTGGTTTTCTCGATCGCAAATGGCACTGGCGCTGGTGGCTGCTCTCATTAGCGCTGGCGCTGGCCATTTTCGCAGCAGGGAGCAATACAATAATCGCCCCAGCGCTTGTCAAAATAATAACGCCACTAAAAGTGGTGCGCTATCCAATAAAACTTCTTTGCTTTCTAGTATTTGCTTTAGCCATCGCTGCAGCGCGGGGAGTGGAGAACTGGCTGAGTACAGAGAGCCTTAGCAAATCTGCGAAATTGATTCCTTTAGCCTTCTGGGTTTCAGTCTTTCTTTTATCTTCGATCGCTTTACTGGCACCAGGCAGCATGCAATTTATCAGCACCGGCTTACAGCAATATGTGCATGAGAATGCAGCTGAAGCATTAGACAGACTAGCCACGGCAGGTCTTGTTGCGGCACTGCTGGGCATTCTTTGCCAGCTCACGATAATTCTAAAAACTAAAATCTGGTCGAACAGCACCGCTAGCTGTCTCTTATTTGTGCAAATGATTCTTGCATTCATGTTTGTTGCAAACCTGAACAAAGACGAAGCACCTGGTCATTTTTACGGATCACAATCATTCATTGCAGCACAGAACCAGGGAAAAACACCTGAGAGCTTCCAGCGCAGTCAATCATTTGTTGCAGATGAAGTCACTCAACTTGCGAGCAAGAACGGCACGGAGAAAAGCATAGTACCTCTTTGCGAAGTGCCGCTCCACATGCCGGATTCGTACAAAACCGCACCCGGCGATATGATGGTAAAGCTGGCGCTTTATGTCAGGCAAGTTCTCGAACACAACTCCTACATGGATTATGGAATACGTTCGCTTTTGACTTATGAAGGAATGGATACGGTCGACTTAACTTTATTGAGCAACGACATGCTTGCGCATTGCAGCCTATATGGTCACAAAACGAATGTAAGCGATGATCCGCTCTCCGTGGTCTGCCGAATGACAGGCACATCTTATGCAATAACACAGCAAAAGAATGTTCAAAAATTAGACCCACAACTATTTGATCTCATGGTCGATCAGGAACAGTTGAACGTAAGAATATATGCTGTGAAAAACTGCCTCCCGCGCTTTTACCTGACAAAGAGCTGGAAGGTAGTAAATGATCGCATGCAAATCATTCAGGAAATCTTGCACAGCCGCAGGAGTGGTTTTGATCCTTCCAAAGCGGCCCTGGTGCATAAAACTCTATCTACTCAAGATGACGAGATTTTGCCTGTCGAAACACCTGGAGATACTAACGCATCTCCGATCATTCCCGTGACGGGTTATGTCTCGAACAACGACAGGATCAAGGCATCAGTCAAAGCGGATCAAAATTGCCTTCTTGTACTCAACGACACTTTTTATCCAGGATGGAAAGCATACGTTGACGATAAACCAGTAAGAATATTCCGCGTAAATGCATTATGCAGAGGTATTTTCCTGCGCGCTGGAGCACACAAAGTCGAGTTCGCCTACAAGCCAGACAGCCTGTTCTATGGACTTGGAGCTTGCCTGCTCGGGCTGCTCATTCTGGGCATCTCGACGTTCTTCGCTAACTCTCCTGGCAAACGTACGGAATCGAGAGAATAGAAGCAGCCTGGAAGTGACGCTGTTCAGCTACTGTTCTTCAAGCAAATTACAAATGGTAAGAGGGGCGCCTCACGGGCGCCCTTTGAAGGCGAGTCCTTAATGGGCGCCCATGAGGCGCCCATACCATATTCCTAGATGAATCTAAACAGTTACTTTTTGTTTGTTGCACTGCTTGCTTGCTGCTAGAACTTCATCGGTGATTTTTCGCATTTCCATTCCGCGAAGCGCCAGTTCATCAAAGAATCGCTGAGCGGGCACGCAGGCTTCCGGAGCCTGAACACCAGTACTCTTTATCTCACCGCGACAGATCATCTGCGCCACTACTGATGGAGGCACACCTGTATCCAGAGCCCCGCAGGAGACTTTCCATTCTTTGTGAGAGAAAACTGTGGTCTCCAGCCTGGCAAGAATATTTCTTCCGTTCTTAGTTCCAATCACATCAACTCTGATTACTTCGCAATCATCTGGATCAGTATCAGGAATAGAATGCTGCTCGATCATCGCAGCCAGCATTTTGCGCGGTTTCACGGGCTGTCCATCAACAGTGACGGTTTCCTTGCTGCCGAATCCAAGATCAACCAGGAATTTGCAATGCTCATGGAACGTGGTCGGCAAGCCGAGCCTGTAAGTCACGCGCTTAACACCTTTGTTCTTGTACGTGAGCGGTAGCGTTGCGACTTCAGAATGCAGAGTAAGGAATGAGGATGCACGTCCCACTGGCTGCGGAAACTCATGAATATGCTCACCGGACATGGGAGGCACTTCTTTGAACTCGCCGTCCTCAAAAACATAAGGCTTGAGGAAGTATTCATCAAGAATGGTATCCAGCGCGTATGGTGGCAAAAACGGATGATTGCTCGCCACAAGATCGACAGAAGCCGCGTAGATATCAATCGCCTCAACTGTATCCATCTCGTCGGCACCACAAGCTGCCATAACATTTGTCATGCCAGGTGCAGCGCCCATCCCCAATACCGCCAGAAGTTTTTTCTGCACAAACTTATCGTTCAATTCCATCTGCTTTCTGGTGACATGAAACAAGCCGCCCAGATCGAGATAGTGGCAGCCGGCTTTCACAGCCGCTTCCATCACATTTAGATTGAACACATAAGGAGAGCAGTTGATTACGGCTTGCATCCCCCCGAGCAACTTTGCAAGCCCGTCAATATCCTGGACATCAGCTTTAGCGGTTTTCAACTTAGTGGACTTGAACTGATTCTTCAGTGCATCCGCGCGTTCAAGACTCAGATCGCCAACAAGAATTTCCGTTACGTCGGGCGACTCAACGAGATCACGTATTGTTACCTGCCCCATGGCTCCCGCGCCAAGCACTGCGATTTTCACGACACACCTCTTTTGTCTTTTTTAGACCGCTTCTAATCTTCTTGCACCCGCCATTCGCCGAGACTTTGCAAGCATAATGCTGAGCTTGCAGTCTCGGAATCAAGGGAAGCCCCTATAGATGAGATCAGATGCCTTAGTTTAGCACCGCGAAATCACATTCTTTAAGACATTAGTCCTTCGTTAACAGCTTAAGCGCCGGGTATGTGTTTGGCAGTGGATTCGTTTTTAGCGACGGACTTGTCAAAGGAGCGCGCGGCATTGCGTATGCTGTCTGATACCGAATTCATCGCTTTGCCAAAGTCTGGTGCTGCTTTAATGAAGCCATGCTGTACTGTCAAGAAAGCCTGTCCGCAGGCAGAAAGAAACGAGTCCAGATCTGCCTTTGCTCTGGCGGCTCGTTGAGGAAAATTCTTATACGCATCTTGCAGTGAATCGTAAGCAGAGTTCAAATCATTACTCTTCTGAACCTTCGGCGAAAGCTCTGTCGACTCCGTCTGCGAAAACGCGGGCGGCATGTAAAAAATTATCGGCACAGCCATTAGCAAAGCAAAACATAAAGCTAATAATTTAGTCCCTGAGTTCATAAAATTTGCTCTCCATCAGCTCATTTGAGCAGTTCCACTTTCTGCAATCCGCACAAGGGACGGAATAAGCAGTTTTCTGGGACGGCGGGCGATTTTTCTTTGTTCCACGCGGCACTCTCACGCAGCTTGTCAGGCGGCAGAATGGTTAAGCCCGAAATCCTCACATAGCAATTGTTTTCGCATTTCGCTTCATTGCCATTGGATCTGCAATCAGCTCTATCTTATAATTTAATCCGTATAGCAAGGTTCGGTGAGACACACCTTATTTGAAACGCCGAGCCGCTTATCGCCAATAAGAAACAAAGGCGAAAGGCACATAGCAGATTTGAAAAACGCTCAGACAGACAAAACAGAAAAGCGCTCGTGGTGGGTAGTCGAATTCGACGTAAACTCGCGCCAGGAAGACATGGTTTCCTGGCTGATGATCCAGTTAGGGGCAAACGGATGCCAGTTCATCTCGGGCGAAAAGGGCACGGTTACCCTGCAGGCAAGCTTCGAGCACGATCGCATTTCACCTGACAATTTGCACCCGATTTATGAAGCGCTTGATGAGTATGGACTTGGCGAAGTTGCTGCGTCCCTGCGCATCAACAAGCTGGAAGAACAAGACTGGTTGCTTGAGTGGAAAAAAGGCATGCAGCCGCTCAAGCTGGGAGAACGCTTCCTTGTCAGCCCGCCATGGTTCAAAGACAAAATCCCGCAAGAAGATTTGCAAGGCAGACATATCATCTGGATTGAACCTGGAATGGCGTTCGGAACAGGTTTCCACACAACAACGCAGTTTTGCCTCAAAGCAATCGAAAAACATTTGCACGAGAAACAAAATCTGCTTGATGTCGGAAGCGGCTCAGGAATTCTCGCCATCGCCGCTGCGCATCTGCTGCCCGAAATCAAAATAACTGCAGTGGAAATAGATCCGGTTGCCTGCAAGGTTGCCGAAGAGAACCTTGAACTCAACGGAGTGGTGCAACGCATCGAGTTTCTCGAAGGAAGCACCGAGCTCGTTTCAGGCAAGCAGTTCGACGCAATTCTTTCCAATTTGACTTGTGAAGACAACACAGCTCTGCTGCCGGAGTACCAGCTGTTGCTATCGGTCGGCGGCAAGCTAATCATGTCGGGCATATTGCTCGAGAAATCAGCTTTGCTTGAAGATGCATTGAAGAAATATCCGCTCAAGGTAATCGATCGAGTGCCTGAAGGGATGTGGCTTGGTCTTGTTGTTGAGCGCGAGGCTGGGTAAGGGAAGCAAATGGTGGATCAGCCAGAGAAAGAAGAGAAAAAGCGGCGTACTGCTTCACAGACAGATCTGGAGAAACTGGCGCAGGAAATGTCTGATGCGTTGATCAAAAATCCGCATTTGATGGATGAACTTTCGTCGCGCTTGCCCACGGAATTCAGCTTTGTGCTGCGCCAATTGCCACACGATCAGGACGCAATGCGCACATTCGTCACAGCTATTTTGCCTTTGCTCGAGAAAGAGAAAAATTACAGTGCCTTACTAAAAGGCGGAGATAAGATCGATGTTTTTCTCGAATTGATGGACAAGCCAGAGTTCATCAATTGGATTGTTGAGGCAATTACAGGCAGAGATGCGGCGGAAATTCTTGAGAAGGGAACTCCGTCATGGCTGATGAAATCTCAGCAGGGTGCGGATTTGCTTGAACAGCGGAAATTTGATGAATCGAAGGTCCTCCTGCTTGAAGCACTAGAAGAATGTGACAAAGAGCGGCCGAATAGCCTCTGGAGCTTCGCAATTCTGCGCGCTCTTGCTGTCGCCTGTGGTGGCGCTGGTGATGTTGAAAGACTTGAGCCTTTGCTGAGACGCTGGATTGATTCTGCAGAAAACAAGCTCGGCAGCTGGCATCCCGAGCTGGCATATCCGTATTCAATGATGGCTCTTGTGCGCGAAGAACAAGGGCGCGTTCAAGATGCTGAGACATTGTATAAACGTGCGGTCGCAATTTTAGAACGAACTGAATTGCCCGACATGGAAGACCTCACAAACGCAATGCATGAGCTTGCCTTTTTCTACTTCAGACAAAAACGCTGGGACGAGGCGCGCCCATTGCTCAATCGTGTGCTGGTCACAATGGAGCAAGAAGATCAAACAGAAGAAACGAAACTCGAATATGTCGAAGCTCTTGCGGTGGCTGATGCAGAGCAGGGTAAATTTGCGGAGATTGAAACTTATTGCCGGCGCATATTGAGTTTTTGCGAAGCTAACCCGGGGCAGTTTGAGGAAAGCTGGTATCCGATGGGGCTGCTGGCATGCTCATTCCTGGCGCAAGGAAAGCAGGGTGAGGCTGCGGTTGTATTTGAATCTGTTCTGGATAAAATGCAAAACGCAAGCATCGAGGACAACGATAAGCTTAAGCTGGTGCTCGATTCGTATATTCGCCTGCTGAAAGAAAGCGGTCGAGAGAGAGAAGCAATGCTCGTGAGCGCGGGCTCTCAGCGCATAATCTTCCAGCACATGGAAATTCGCACCGTAAGCGATGAAGTTGCCTCAGATGAGTTGCCGATTGAAATTGTTGCTTACGTTTTTTATCGCCTGGCAAGAACAAACGACGAAGCCGCCGAAAAATGGCAATTCATGGACGCAGAAGAACGAAGCAGCAAACTGCGGGATGTTCTCGTCAGCTCGTTGCAAGAATTTTTTGCTACAACAGACTTCTTGAAGATATGCACTGATTTCAAAGAAATCGAAGAGCAGTTTCAGGAAGAATTGAATATGAAGGAAGAGCTCATTGGGCTCGAAGTAATTTTTCAATTCCGCGAATTCAGCGACAAAGGTGGCTTCCTGCAAATACTCGGGAAACTCCAGCGCGCAATTCAACTTTCAAGCGGCGGAGTCAACGAAGAGGCGGAGACCTTATACGAAGAATCACTCGAGGAATCTGTACGCTTTCCGCGCTCAGACTTGAAGCGCTACGTCAAAGAGATTTTTCTTGAATACCTGGTTAACTCAGGGCAGGAAGAAAAAGCCCGCAAGCTCCGTGAACGTGAGCTTTAGGTTTCAGGCTTGAGGGGATCACCCCGGGAGCGCCGGCGGCTCGCCGGCTTCTGGTGTTCGAGTGATTCAAGGATACAAGAACACCCAAGGTGATCGAATATTAATGCGGGTTCCCCCATGAAGAGCCTTGCGCCCCAACCCCCCTGGATTACACTAGATGTCAATTATCTTGGTTTTTGGCATATCTTGGATTGGCGTCCCCCGGGGAGATTCTTAAATGAGCCATGGCGGAATGGGAGGCGGTGGAGGACACTGCCATAGCGGACATGGCGGACATCACGGCCATCATGGTGGTGGTATCGGCGGTCATCACGCTGACCAATCTGCAAGCTGGAACATGGCTATGCAAATCGAGAAAGACCTGGGCCGGCGCCCTGGATTGTTCGATCCTCGCATTATCGTCGGCATAACATTATTCGTCTTCGTCTCTTTGCTGTCCTTACCTTACACTCTCGACTATTTCCAGAACTTGAAGCTCTCTGGCAAGAGCGGAGCCGTTGTTGACCCGGGCTCGGCGCCCGACGCTCGTGGACCTTCCGCTGCGTCGCTCCAGATGGTCGGAGCGACGTTGTTTGGCGGCGGTGTTCATCTTCCTGAAAGCTTCGGAGGCACAGGGCACGCTCCTGTTAATGCTGGACCAGGCGCAGGCAGCGAAAGAGAGGCAGATCTTCAAGACGACGCGGCTGCTCGAGATGCGGCTGCCCGAGATGCGGCTGAACGCGAGCAAGCAAGCTCATCTCGTGATGAAGACGATGAGAATAAAACATCGTCGAATGATGCCATTATGAATCCAGCGGATACTCCGCAAATAGTAAATCAATCTGCACAAGAAACGGTTACACAAATGCTTGCTGCATCAGGCATGGCGCAGCACGCACGCGGAAATAGAGCTAATTTCGGAATGGCAGCCTCGCCGGCTGTTCGCCAGCCGATGGCACCACAAGTAGTGGCACCGCCTGCACAATATGGCGGTGTAATTCCAGCAGCAAGTGGAAATCAATATGCGGTTTTTGTTCCACAACAATTCGGTCAACCAGCAGCAGCACCTGCAGCAAACATAGCACCACCGCAATATGCAGCAGCGCAAAGCATGGCTGCACAGCCTCTTGCGATGCAGGCTCAAGGCATGGCGGCGCAGCCACTTGCAATGGCTGCGCAGAATAACAATACTGCTGCCGGATACGACCTGCGTTCACCGTTCAATCCACAGACAAGTGCAATTTCTTGCCGCATGGGAATGCGTCGCCAGGCTGGCTCGGGCGGCGTGCCAATGGCAAGCACACCCGGTGCGGACGGAAGCCAGCGCTTTCGGGTGTTTGTTAATCGCTAATGCTAAGTGAATGACTCCCAATAAAGCGATAAGACTCACCAATACGGCGTTTTGCGGCTTAAGCGTAAACCTGTTATAATTTGGGCATAATGTGCTCGAGCCGCAAAGCTCGGCGCTTTGAACACTGAAAACTGAATAGAACTTAGAACTCTTCTGAGACCAGCAATCTGTTCGTTTGCTTCACCCATACATGGGGGCGTTTAGATTCGACAGGGTTGTAGGGTCGTGAGTTGCAGGTCGAGGACGTTTGGAACCTCGTTAATCCCTGAACAAAATATAACTGCAAACAATGTAGTTCCTTTCGCACCACGCGCTCTGCGCGCGGTTGCCTAACTAATAACTTAGGTAGCGAACAAGTGTCCGGTCTTGATCACCCGATCGTACTCTTGCAACCATGGTGATTGCTCACAGCAAAAGTTAGCGGATAGTATGCTGTGCTAAGACATAACCGCAAACCCGGCTGGCTGTCAACGCCTCTTCCAGCGGCTCTGGATATATAGTTGACTAAACCTGTAGTAGCTTGCCTCTCCGCAATTTTGGACGCGAGTGCGATTCTCGCCGCCTCCACCATTTTTTTTCACAAAGCAGAATGCTCATGGGGACTGGTTTCGCGGTTGGAGGCTATCCGCTGACCGAAGAACATTACCCGTTTTTTCCCCCGTTCTTGAGTTGCGACAGGAATTTGTCCACTCCGACGTCTTTACTGGACACCGTATGCATTCATCATTGCCGTTTTGATGCTGGCGACAGGATTGTTTTCTATTTCGGGAAGCAATAGTACGAGGCTATCGTAGTCATCTTTAGATAGTAGCTGCCACTGCTGATGAGCTAGAAGGGTTGCATGCCACGCGACTGCAAATCTTGTCGGCAGGGTTCCACCCAGATGTCGTGAATCTGACTTTATTTCACGTCGGAGTGCTTCCATGTCCGTTTCATCAACGAACTCACTAGAGCCATTTGTCGCATTTAACTCTTGCTCATCCATGAGGTAGTGCTTGCCGCAGACAATATATGAAACCGGGTCGTCCTGGATTTCTGGAAAATGATGCCTGAGTTGATCGTAGTCCAGATGATCTATTACCTCGCCGACCAGAGCCATTAAATAGCCTCGCCATGCAATTGCAACAAGATCAGGCAGAGTGCCACCATATCGTTCTCGTTCCTGTGTCATTAGGCTATTTAGCAGGCTTATGTCAGGTTTCTTCACTTTGACCTCCTAAAGAGGTCAAACTCTTTGCCTGTTTCATGGTCTTTTCCAACAATTCGGATCACTTTGAGCTTCGACGCTTCTGCCAAAGCCTTTTCCATTCCTTTAATTGCCATTCGCTCGGTTATATAGGGCTGATCTCTGGCATCGATGAAAACCTTGCCCCTCAATTCACCGCCTGTCAACTTCCCTGCTCCATTCTTAGCATGCTCAACTATACCTTTCACAATGTTGTGCCGATTTTTCGCATCAGATAAGCTCTTCAATTCCCATTCCAAAGCGTCAGTCTGTCTTCCAGCACCGTCCTTACCTTCAAATGGATTCTTGCTTATTGTTTCACCGCGGTCTCGCAGATATTTAACAGATTTAGCTTCCCACGGGTGCGCCCAACCCTCTTCCATTATCTTCTTCAGCTCGCCAGATTCGTTGGCTGATTTTGACTCGCGCTGATTCTCGCCACCGCGACGATGAGATTTGCCATCTCCTTTGCCCTTTTCCATTTGAAGAAAGTTATCTTTGGCTGCATTGCTGGAGGGATGTGGTTCCAATCTCGGACCAGACGCAGGCACCGAGTCTGGTGTTAGCCTCGGCCAGTTATCATCCAGGAATTTGATGAGATCGTTAAGCTTGCCATTCTGCGGGTACTGCTTAAGCTGTTCTCCAAATGAATGCATGTCTTTGCTGATACTGCCTAGCAAGTTGGTTTCATTTGCAAGTTTTCCGGCTGTGGCGAGATCTTTAACCCCTTCGCCGAGCTTGAGCATTTGCCCGCCCTTAGCAATGGCCAGTCCACTCGCCTCCGCGGCTGTAGCTATATTTAGCATTAGCTCCGTACTTTTAGCTGCCTGTGCTTCTGGTGGCAATTTCTTGAAATCAGATATCTCATCCTTCAATTTCTGAGGCAGAGCTTGCGCGAGCCTTGTCGCCATTTGCCTTCCGTCAGGATCGAAATCATTGCCGTAGAGTGGGGAGTTTGGATTTATAGTTGTGCTGTACTGCAGAAGTACTCTCGATCCAATAGACATGGCCGCACAGGTATCATGCAGTTTTCGCGTGCCTTCTGGATCTTCATTAGGAAGCATAGACCTAACTGGATGCAATTCTCTATCAGCAGCATTCAGCAAGCGTACTGTATCACCGATACCGGATATGGTGTTAACCGAGAAACTGACAATGCCATGTACTTCACCAACGCCGACGTGAAGCGCGTGATCAACCACCTTATGAAATTCCTCTGAATCTGGTCTAGATATTTGAGCTATCTTATCTGGTATCTCCTGTTCCTCGGCGGCATCGCCAACATTATTCAGTGACTGAGCTGTCAAAGTGTTGAGATCATATCCCTTTCCGTGTACTTCTATTGGCGCCCCAGCTTGAACGGAGCGCTGCTTATTCTCAGAATCCTCGCCGGAAGCTGTTAATGACTTAGCACCGATAGATTCATCAGGGGACTGCCCAAATTTGGACGTATACTCGTGAACAGCTTTTGACTCTGTCTTCAGATTCTGGTGATGGTCAGTTAATTGCTTTACGTCCGAAGTCTTAAGGCCGGTGCACAACGTTTTATCACCATCAGTTAATTCAGGTCTTCCCAACAGCAGACTCGAAGCCGTTAGAGGCTTACTCATCCGCGTCCTTTGCATTTTAACTTTAAGCTCTTCGACTGAAAGATTTCTATCTTGCTTGTCTTGATATCGCTGCTGCTTTATCTCACTATTTGACACGGCAAATTCTGTTTGTGAGACACTGCCTTGCAAACTCTTCGTTTCTTTAGTCTGCAGTTCATGCTTTTCCGTTGTCTCTTCGGGTTTAGTCATTTGGATCAAGACGCCGCGGGGGTCCATTTAATGCTTATGCCCTGTTGGACTTAACATTAAGCCGCAGACTTACGGATCCTCTGCACGGTCGTTGTGGATGTCTTCAGGCTGGCTGCAATCTGCCGAATAGACAGCCCGTCTTTCTTTCTCTGAAAATGCGCATGATGTCTCTTATTTACCATTTCTCCTTCTACACAGACAGCGACTAGCTCAAGGACATTACACGCTCGAACAACGTCTGCTGTATTGGGATTTTCAGAACAAGCCAAGCAAAACTATTCCATACTGCTTTCAAGGCTCCAAGAACGAAAGCCCGGACCACCTTCCACCAAATGACTTTCAAAATTTCTCCACCAATGGCGCCAAAATAGCCCTAGAATGCGGGACAAAACAAGCCTCATTTCGATTTTCCCCAGCATATTTTTTGCATAGCGACCATCAAACGCCGATTTCGTCAGCCCCCTCCCCCCTGGTTCAATTACTTGCAGTAAATTTGTTTTTTTGAAAACGGACAGGTTACTGAGAGAAAAATCGATTGAAGAACTCACACTTGCTGCAAGACAAAAGAAGAAAGTACTCGAAGATGCGACTAAGGCGCTGGGTTTCAGTCCCGGGCTGGACGAGCGCCAAGACGATGGGACGCGAAAAACAGTTCTTCCAGGCAGAACCTAGACGACGTAAAAATGCTCGACAAAATTGCACAAGGAGGAATAAACGATAGTCCGGTCGCCGCTTCTTCCAGTAAGTATCTGGCTGGTGAAGTGGACGAAACGATAGTAAGCAAATTGCGTTATATGAATGAGCCAAAGGAAGCATTGGAAAAGGCGCGGCAAGAAATAAATCAATTCGGAAAGCCTCCTGTAGAGATTGCGAATGCACTAGAGTCGAGTCGAGTTTTGGTCAAGCAGCGTTGAAAGAATCTGCCAAATCTAAGCTCGTCTTCTGGACAGGCAGCAATCATGGGCTAGACTCACCAGCCACGGATAAGACAGTCGCAGAAATTCTGAGAACGTATCATGACTCTGTAATATAGGGAGGAGAAATATGGAGACTGGGACTGGGTTGTAATTTTCCCAAAAGAAACTCAGAGATCTAAGTAGCGGTCTGCAAACTTCAAGGCTTTTTCGTCCAACCCTAGCTTGAAATAGACGCTGGCAAGATGTTTGTTTGCTTCTCTGCTCAGCTTGTCAATCCTCAAAGCAGCCAAAAAGGATTTTTCCGCCTTTGCGTACTGACCGAGCTGCTCAAAGCAAAGCCCCTGGTTAAAATAGGACGCAAATAACGAACTATTTTTGCAGATAGAACGCTGGTAACAGTCTGCAGCTTGGCTCCAATGGTGCCCTTTTTGAAGTTCCAGTGCTTTCTGGAACTCCCTGTTGCTGGGTATGCTGGCGTTGACAGGTTCTTGGTCAGCCACAGTCAATTGCGTTGCTTTCTTGAGTATTTCTACCTGTTCATTGCCTGCACAGACAGGCAGCAGCAGCAGTAGTGCTATGAAATAGGACAACGATAATGCAGTGTTTCTCATTCCCCTAGTATGCAGGTATCAGACCTGAGTAGTCAAACCTTCACCTAATGAGCATCCACTAAAAAAGTTCAGCTTCGCGAGCGGGCATCTCAAAAACCCAAGTTCCAACTTCTCGCCGCCTCCACCATTTTTTCTTTTGATGCTGGAAGATTGATATGTTGCATTCTGTTGCTTGTGCCGGACTTTTTACCGGACTTTCTGCCGGACTTTCTAAGGGTGTTCAGCGGACATGATGCCCGTTAATATTGACATATGAAGAAAAAGAAGCCGGACAACGAAGCGGACTTTTTGCCGGACACGCACATGCCAGTGCCAGACCCATAAATGCTCAAAAGAAACTCTTTTTCTTACCATTTAGCGTATTGCACCGCGACCACAACTCGCGAATTTCTTGCTCAAATTTAGGCCTTTGGTCAAGTGGAACTTTGGAAAGAATTGATTCGCTAAAATGCAACATCTGAATTGCAGCTGTTCGATTAGATGAATCAAGAGCGCAGTCCGCAAATTTATTTGAAAGCGCAACTAATCCAATCGCTTCTGCGTCCGAATCTGGCTTCATTAACCTCAACGCATCATCCTGTGGAAAACCAGGCGGAGTTCCATATTTCTCAATAATCTCGGAAAAGTATAGAGCATATCTCACCGGGTTTGAACTCGCCTTCAAGAATAGCTTATGCGTTCGCGTTTTATCCGCTAACGCTCCAGAATAATCTTTTTGATGTATTCTGAATGCAATTCTTCCTTCCAGCAAATAATGAGTAAGGGAGGAATCTGGAATAAGGGCAGCTTGTGCTAAAGCCTTGTCGAAATTTGCAGCGGCAGCAGCGGACTTACCTTGTTTGCATTGTGCGTTAGCAAGCAATTCAAGGCAGATAAGCTTGCGTCCGTTCAAAGCCGGACCATTAGAGTTACAGAAATCGAACGCCTTTTGGTAGTTTTTCTCTGCATCCGCCAGATCGTCGGTATTAGCCGATTGTATTTCTGCGTTAGACAATTCAATTAAAGCGTTCAGATATTGTATTTTTGCATCAGCAAGTTCTAAGGAAGAAGGATCTTTCCATTTGGCATCCAGTCTTGCCTTCATTTTTGCGATGCGATTTGCAAGCCTGTCCTCGCTTGTCGTGATTACAAGATCTTTCTTCGCCTTTCCGGCTTGTTTGACGCCGGTCAAAAACCTCGCCCCTGCGAGAATCAAAATAGTAAGCAGGGCAATCCCTGCAGCAAGAATGATCGCATTGCTCGGAGCTGCCTTACGAGTTCGCGGTTTGAGTCGAATCAGATCCATGGCTCTGTCCAGCTCAACTGCCATTTCACCCATGCTTGTAAAACGAGTGCTTGGATTCTTGGACATTCCACGAGCAATGATTTCATTCAGGATTGGGTCAAACTCTTCCAGCTCGTAATTTTTGATTTCAGGGGGTGGATCATTTACGTGTTTGTACATGACACCTACAGCAGTGTCTGCATCCACAGCTTTTTTTCCCACAAGGAGTTCATAAAGACAGGCAGTCAATGAATATATGTCAGTCGAAAAATCAACCGTGTCTCCCGTGCACTGCTCGGGACTCATATAAGTAGGAGTACCAATAACCTCTCCAGTGAAAGTTAGTTTTTGCTCCTTGTTGCTTGATTCACAAAGTTTGGATAATCCAAAATCGACAATCTTTACCGTGTTTGGCTCCGGCAGGGAAACTAACAATATGTTTTCAGGCTTCAAATCACGATGAATAATGCCCTGCTCATGTATGTATTGAAGGGCCAGAGCCACATCCTTTACTATTTTGAGCGCTAGAAGCACAGCCACGCGATCGCTCTTCGACAGTAGATATCGAAGATCGTGCCCATCCAAATATTCCATGCATAGATAAGGCTGCATGGTTTCAGCAATACCAAAATGGTAGATAGTAACGATATTTAAGTGAGCCAGCTTGCTTAGGACCTGTGCTTCTCGCAGAAATCGGTCTCGATATTCTTCATCTATCGACGCATGCAGGTGAAGCATTTTCAAACTAACTAGCCGGTTGCAGTCAAGTTGAAGAGCTTTGTAAACCGTGCCTATTCCACCGCTACCGAGCAGACCCAAGATCTTGTATTTGCCATCGAATACTTCACCGACTGCCAGAGTGTTGCTCATTATGCTCTAAGGACCTACTCATTTTGCTCAAATAGCAATTGACCCACATTATCAATGAAATCAAAAGCACAGTGTCAACTCTGGCGAGTGGTTCTGTGCAACCATTGCTTAATCGCCGCAAGAACCTCATTTTGAATCTGCCTGGATTGCAAAATAAGGTGTCCAGAACTTGGACAAGTGTATATCATTAGATTCTTTGTGTTGAGAGTTTCAACGAATCTCTTACTGGAAGAGAGCTCACAAACACAATCGTTTTTGCCCCTCAACACGAACACGGGCATTTCCTCCGGCAGAATACAAGAATCAATTGATCCAGCAATCAGAAGTGAATCAATTAACTCCAAAACATTGAGAGACTTGCGAGTCATTGGATCTTCAAGATAGTACTTCAGGTTATGCTCCTCGACTTTGAGAAACTGTTGGGCAAATGGCGAAAGGTCTACCTGCCGTTGCGGATTCAAACTAGTGCGAACAATCTCTGAACTGATATGAGGAATTAAAGGGACTGAGACCATGCGAGGCCGTATACACGGACTGGAGAGAATCAGTCCGCTAATCAAGTCAGGATGGGCCGAGCCCAGGCGCCTGGCAAGGTGCGCTCCCAGACTTTCACCGGCGCAATAGAGCGGTAGGCCGGGATATTCATGCTTCAAAAATCTAATTAGCGCAATCAAATCTTCCAGGCTTTCTTGGTAATCAGTCTTGCTGTCCCTCTCCTTCTGATAGGTTTGGCCGAACCCTCGCAAGTCTGCGGCAACAACAATGCATCCGTCTCCCGCCAGTTGCCGCGCCAGCAAATCGAATGATTTGCCGTGCATCATGAGCCCGTGAATAAGGCAAACTACACTATGTGATTTAACATGCGCATCTATCCATTTATGAAAATGCGTTTCGTCCTTGTTTCTGAGCCTGAACTCTGCGAATTCTACGGGCATTGCGCCTCAACGTTTTCTTGAATAGATTGGAGCACGATACTGTTGCTTGAGTCAAGATCAGTCTTATCTTATTGGCAAAACAATCGTATCACCCTGAAGACTGATTAGCGCACTGAATAAATCGACACAGGGATGGAGTTCTCAATCAGCTCGGCATTTGATAATTAGAGGAAGATGACCTGTACGAATGAGTCATGCTTGCGACTGCCAATAACCAGAATGAAGAAATTGCAAAGGCGGGCCTTAAACCAGGAGGCTCTGAAACCCACTCATGCACGTTTTCGAACCTTAACCGTTATCGTTGGAACGTTTTAGACCTGCTGAACATCTTTGGAAAGAAAGCTCTAACTGCTCATATTTTTTGTGATATCGATATGAGCCAGGTCGAAGAGAAGCGTCATGAAATGAATGTGCATGAATACCCAGATTCAGAGACTCATCACGTTACTGCAACAGCGTTTCTTCTCAAAGCTATTTCCCTTGCACAAAAGGAGTTTCCGGAGAGCAGATCTTACTTCTTGCCTTATGGGACTCTTGTTACTTATGAAAATATCGTTGCCGGTTTTACGATTGAAAGAGAAGTGAAAGGGCAGCCTGTCGTTTTCTTCGGAGAGATTGAACGACCATGTGAAAAATCAATTTTAGAAATCGCCGATGAACTCAGAGCATGTTCTTCAGCCGAACTGATGAGCGTTAAGAAGCTTCGAGAGCAGGTTAGATTCGCCGAAATGCCGTGGCTTCTCCGGTGGTTTATCCTTTTACTCGGAGCATGGTTTCCGGCATGCAGGCTCTTGTGCATGAAAGCAACATTTGGTTTGAGTTCTCTTGGATCACTCGGTGTAAGCACTGCATTCGGTCCGAGCGTTTGCACATCAGTGTTTGGAGTTGGTGCTGTTCAAAAGCGCGCGGTAGTCGTTGATGATCAGATTGTGATAAAGTCGATGCTGTCACTGGCTCTAAGCTATGATCAGCGCGCCATGGATGGCGGACAGGCAGCTCGATTTTTGAATAAAGTACGAAGTATTATTGAATCAGGATCAATCAGATAATACTGCAGCTTTTAATTCCGACTTACAAGCATCAAGAAGAAGCAGCACCGCCGAGGTCATCAGCCTCATCCGCCGATGACCATTTCGCATTCATGATCGACTAGCAATTACACCGTGGATAATGATTTAGTCACAAGTTCGAAATTGACATAACTTGCTTCCATTCCATGCTCCATGCCAGTCGCTAACGTTTCAGCACGTGATTTTGCATCAGGGAATCGCATTCGTATAGTCATTAGGGTTCCATCGCCATCTGGCGTGAACGTTGTTTCGTTATGTTTATCAGGCGAGGGATCTGGCATGTGCCAGCGTTCAACGAAAACGATTTTGCTATTTGGCACCAATTCAATGTATTCACCCGTGAGGTAGAAGCTATTACCGTTTTCGTTCGCCCAATCATAGCGAATTCTCCCACCTGGTCGTACGTCAACCTCACAAGCAGTCATCGTCCAACCGCTGGGACCTGAGCACCACTTTTGAATGAGCTTCGGATCCAGGTGTGCTTTGTAAACCAATTCAGGTGGCGCATCGAATCGTCTTGTGATAACCACATCCAGGTCGCCTTCGGTCTTAACTGTCAGTTTGCTCATCTAATTTCTCCTTTTTCATTTCATCTAATAGGATATCCAGTCTGTCGTAGTTATGTTCCAGAGCTTTGCGAAGCTTCTCCAGCCACTGATCGATTGCATCAACGCCTTCCTTCGAAAGTTTGCATGGGCGTTTTGCTCCTTCCACCCGCCGAGTGATAAGCCCCGCTTCTTCAAGCACTTTGATATGCCGTGAAATAGCCGGTTGGCTCATTGCAAAGGGCTCAGCCAACTGCAAAACAGTGGACTCTCCATTTGCTAACTGAGCCAGAATCGCCCTGCGAGTGGGGTCAGATAAGGCTGAAAATACAGCATCAAGTTCGGGCATACGACCTTCCAATTACATAACGCACTAATTATATAACACTTCGGTTATATAAGATCAAGGAACACTATTAACTCCCCAAAAGTGCCCCAGCGGAGGGCGCATAGCTTGCCGACTAATCAAGAAACCATACGTTGGTAGGTGTTGACACGGTACATGTTTAGACTTATTCTAACAATGTAATCAGTAAAACTAAATAAGCAATAAGCAGATCGACACGACCTGTCTGGCAATTGCATTGTGCTTTGAGTCCTTCAGCCATAGCGCAGGCGTCTGGCTGCTTGGCTAATCATTTGAGGAGGCTTGTAAGATGAACAGGCTAGAAAATAAACACGTCCTTATAACTGGCGCTTCCGAAGGTCTGGGGCGCCAGCTGGCTATTGATTATGCACGTGAGGGCGCTGCTGCACTGGCGTTAGTTGCCCGCAGGCTAAGTGCGTTGCAAGAAGTGCAAAAAGAAATTGCCATAGTCGCACCAAATACGGTGGTACACACAATACAAGCAGATCTGGCAACACCTCCAGAAATTGAACGAGTAATTGGTCTTACTCTGGAATATTTTTCTGGAAGACTCGATGTCTTGCTCAACAATGCTTCGACTCTGGGTCCTTCTCCTATGCCGATGCTAGTTGATTATCCTCTCGATGATTTTCAGCGAGTAATAGCGACAAACCTGATCGCACCATTCTTGCTAATCCAAAAAGCGCTGCCTGCACTGGTCAATTCCGCCGGCAAAATAATCAATGTCACAAGTGATGCGGGCATAACCGGCTATGCCGGTTGGGGCGCCTATGGCATATCGAAATTTGGAATTGAAGGCTTATCGCAAACCTGGTCAGCCGAATTAGAAGACAGCGGAGTTACTGTCAGTTGGATCGATCCAGGAAACATGAATACTACTATGCACAGACTTGCGGAACCTGATGAAGATCCTTCGCAATGGGCGAATCCTGAAGATATCACTGAACTCTTCATTGAAATCGCCGCAGATAAAACAGGCAAGTTTCATGGTCGTCGCTTCCGCGCGCAAGAGGTGGAGACCGAGCTGCCAACTTCCCAGGTAGCTTAGGAGATGCATCATGAACGCAAAATTGACTTTTGAGCTACCGGATGAATTATGTGCGAAGGAACCGCCGGAGGCCCGCGGTCTGAGCCGCGATGATGTGCGGCTACTGGTGATTGACCGGGATACGCATGAGACCGCGCATGCTCGATTTAATGAGCTTCCAAACTACCTGCAGCGTTCCGATCTGCTTGTATTCAATCGCAGCCGCACCCTTCCTGTGGTGCTGAGCGGCAAAGATAAAACAAATGGCACGCCGATCCAACTAAGACTTGCAGAGCACCTAAGCGACGACTCATGGCTCGGCTTGCTTGTCTGCATTGGCAAAGATGGCGACACCTGCGGCTTTGCCTGCGGACTTAGCGAAGGCATGGAAATAATTTTCCCCGGAGGATTGGAGGCGAAAGTCCTGAACAAAGACACGCGAATAAATCGATTATGGCGGCTACAGTTCAATCAACCCAAATCAAAACTGGTCGAGACGCTCTACAGATTCGGCCGCCCGGTTCGCTATGAGTACGTAGAACATGCCTGGCCCATCGATTTGTACCAGAATGTCTATGCTTCAGAGCCGGGCTCGTCAGAAATGCCCTCCGCAGGGCGTGCCTTCACGTGGAGGCTTATGTTTGACCTGAAGCGTCAGGGCATCAAATCGACCAGTATTCTCTTGCATACGGGGCTCTCATCATACCTCGATGATGACCTTGATGCTTCCCATCCGGCTTCCGAAGAAGAACTAGCCATTGATACAAAAGCCGCCGAGGCAATAAATCACGCGCGCATGGCTGGTGGAAGGATAATCGCCGTCGGCACAACTGTAGTTAGGGCCCTTGAATCAGTCTCGGACGAGCATGGATTTGTTCATCCATGCCACGAATACACAAGATTACGCATTGATGCCGGGCACAAACTAATATGCGCGGACGGGCTTATTACCGGCATGCACGAGCCGGAAGCCAGCCACCTGGACCTGCTGAGTGCTTTTATCGATAAAAGCAGCTTGTTTGCAGCATACTCCGAGGCAATACAGCAACGGTATCTATGGCATGAGTTTGGCGATTTAAACCTGATTCTTTAGCGGCTGGCAAAATCGGTAGCAAGGTGCTAATAAGCGAATGAGCAATTATGCCTGCAGCCAATTTTGAGCAACACTATATCGAGGGACCCATCTTCTAATATGGCTGGGCTACCTACTTCCTGGCGCATTTCGGCGCACTTGGCCATTTGCGGACCTCGCAAACTCGGTTTTATGGCCACATGCCGGCCATTACAAGCGAGTAAACTGGCAAAATCGGGCTGAGCTTGATCTTCAGGTGGTCAATTAAAGAATGAAAAAGAACATGTGCACGTATGCCACAATCGCCTCTATAGCAATGGTCTTGTCTGCAATAACACAAACCGTCAAAGCTGCCACGCAAGATGCACACTGGATGATTGTTCGCAGTGGCGAGAATCCCACGCCGGTCAGTCCTTCAATAAAAGATGGCCGGCAAGTGCTAGAGTTTGCCAGACATGGAAAGGGCTTCCAGGCCCTGCTCAGCCCGGATGCAAAACTAGCAGGCTTCCGCCAACTAAGCTTCAAAGTTTGGTCACGCGAACAGACCTTGCTAGCCGTTGTTTTGGAAGATCTCGACAAGGCGAAATTTCATGCACTGGTTCCATTGAAAGCAAACGCATGGAACGACATCTTCCTTACGACGGACCAATTTGAGTTGAACGACGATTCGCCCGTCAAAAAGAACAAGTTGGAGGCAGCCAGACTTGGGCCCACACTTGGAATTGTGGACATGGGAATAAAGGTAGGCAACGCTCAAGACAATCTATTAAAGCTGACGGATCTGCAAACAGCTTTTGCTGGCATCAACGAAAGAAAAGAATCACGAATCCCCGAACTGATCGACGGCACCGTATTTAATATCACAGAAGATTGCGACATAACACACCCCATTACAATCAAGAATGGTGGCAAGCTGGTAGTAAAGGCGAAGGACGTCCATCTTGCGGCGAATATAAGTATGGATAAAGGAAGCTTGCTTGTGGATGGAGGAAACTTTAGCATCGACAACAAATTTCAGCACCAGTTCAAGTTCGATCTAAAAAACAATTCGAAGCTCGAGTTTAGTTCTTGCAAATTCAGCTCATCATTTCCATCGAGTCTGGATACCAGAGACTCAACGGTGGAGATAAAAAATTCTGTCTTTAGCAACGGATTTACCTGCAGCTCAGCCAACTCAACAATAAAATTGGATAATGCCACCAGGCCGGGAGAATTTATTGTCGATGAGGGCAGCCATTACAAAATAACAAATTCACATGGCGTACTCCTGTGGACTGCGCTGGGCGAACGACAGAAAGGAGAGATAAGCTTCCCCTCAATGGACAAGAGAATAAGCACATACAAGCTGCCAGCATCATTAAATTTGGACGTATCAATAAATGATAGTGATTGGATCATGTGGGCGCTATTGGTAAAACCTGGCTCTGATGCAAAAATTGTTGACAGTGAATTAATGGCGGCAGGAGTTCTGTACGCAGCTCCGGAGCTTGCAAAAATAAGCGATCTAAAAAACAACAATGAGCCAGGAGATTATGCTCTCAAACTAACGGACAGAAAGCTAAGTTTCGCCAGAT
>JBIKOL010000195.1:0-15227 GCA_044358055.1 Obscuribacteraceae bacterium (SeqCode) | reverse complement strand
GGAATTTTTATGTACTGAAAAATGGAAACCTAGAAATTTCTAACTGCACCTATGGCGAAATTAATTGCTTCGAGAATGCGCACGTCAAAGTGTCTGACAGCACCTGCGATGGCAGTGGTGGGTATATTAGAATCTCGAACAACAGCTCGGGTGTGTTTCAGAACTGCAAATTCAACTGCTCTATTATCACCGTTGACGCAGGAAAAATTGTATTAAAACACTGCGCACTAAACGGCAATGCTTCGGCAGCAGACAACTCGAGAATCGATCTGATCGACAGTGTTGTAAAAGGCAATAAACAGCAGATCGGTAACGGCAGCATCAAAACGCTACGTCAATGAATCATTTCGAGTTCATAGGCTTACTGCTCACAACTTTTGTAGTCCCTGGTGAGCACTTATTTAGCACCTTGAACATCGAGGGCAAATATAAGTAATCAGCCCTGCGGACGAGGAAGCTGAGGCTTGCGAGTAATATCATGTTATGTATGAAAGAAGGTCTGCAAGTGATCTTATGAAAAGAGAATCTCATCGTGACAAGAGCCCACGTTTCTCAGAAGAGAACAAGCACGGATTAACGCGGGCGGAACGCAAACAATTGGGCAAATTAGCGCGCCAGAAAACGCCGCTAAAGTCCCACGCACACTTGAACATTTCCCGATCAGGCAGAAACATCGCTTCCATTTTGGAAAAATCCAACGTAGGACGCGTACCAGAGCTTGTACCCATCCGTCATGGACGAATGCTGGTCAATCCATTCACCTTTTATCGAGGCAGCGCCTCGTTGATGGCGTATGACCTGGCGAACACTCCCGCGTCTGGGTTCATAGTTCAGGCTTGTGGTGATTGCCACATCCAGAACTTCGGCGCATATGCCACCCCCGAGCGGAGAATAGTCATCGATATTAATGACTTTGATGAAACGCTGCCGGCTCCATGGGAATGGGACATTAAACGATTAGCGGCCAGCCTGGCAATTGCCGCAATCACTAATGGATTATCGCAGGACGTGGGGCAAGACGCTGCCTATCACATGGTGCAAAGTTACCGAGAATACATGGGTGAGCTATCCAACATGACATATCTGGAGGGCTGGTACGCCCACCTGGCATATGAAGAATTGCAGAAATCACTAGAGGGTGAGGCACTCAAGCAAAATAAAATGAACTTGCAGGCGGCCATGAGGAAATCTTCGCCTGAAATCCTCATGGAAAAGTTCACCAAGCTCACAAAGGATGGAATTCGCTTCAAAGACATCCCGCCTCTGCTCTGCCATTTGGAAGGAGCCTCCGCCAGCGGGCATAGAGCGAAGCAAGCATTTAAGGAGTATCGCGACAGCCTCAGGGACCATCGCCGTATTCTGCTGGACCGCTATGAAATGGTAGATATCGCTAGAAAGGTGGTCGGCATTGGAAGTGTAGGTACTCAGTGCGGAATAATTCTCCTTGCTAGTTCTGAAGAAGATTTTCTGATATTGCAATTGAAAGAAGCTCGCGCATCAGTACTGGAGCCATATGCAGGAAAATCCAAATTCAAGCACCATGGACAGCGGGTTGTTGATGGTCAAAAAATCATGCAAGCTGCCAGCGACATGTTCCTTGGTTGGACCACAAGCCAGGCACCTCCACACCGCGATTACTTTGTACGCCAACTACGTGACGTGAAGTTAGGAGTGGATACAACCTTCTGGACTAAGGCTCAATTCAAAATTGGCGCCTATTACGCAGGACGAATTCTCGCACGGGCTCATGCACGTTCAGGTGATGCTGCGGTGCTGCGAGGTTACATGGGTAAAACAGACGAATTTGATCAAGCTATCGCTGACTACGCCAGAGCTTATGCGAAACAAACAGAACGCGATTATGGCCAGTTCGCCAACGCATGCAAGTCAGGTATGCTAAAGTTCCAATCCATAACTTGATTGCACCTTGCGAAATTCCTCCATAGAGAATCCTTGATGCCTGCTATTCGCTTGATCGCAATCTTACTGCTTCCCGTGCTGATTGCATGGACGATACCCACGTACGCTGAAGATGCAAGCAGCGCAGCGATTAGTGACTCTTCCGATAAGAGCCACACTACATCCGATATCTCAGACATCGAAACGCAGCTAAGAATAATGGACCGCCAGATTTTGCTTGAACTGCTGAACCTGGCTGAGTTCAATGTTCAATATCAACAAAACATAAACCACTGCGCACGATGGCGAAAAATTCTCTACCCGATCGGACAAGAAGCAGGATACGCAGGATTCCTGGGTTTCAGTGCCTCCGATATATCTCAACGGGGAAGGGCATGGAACAATTTGAAGCTCGTTTCCCCAACTACAATAAAGAGAGGCTTGTCCTCTGCTACCGTGGGCTCTCTACTGGGCGCGAGCAGTTCGATGATTGAATTGCTCGCTGATGGAGCTGAGACTTTGAGTGCAAATCGAAAGGGCTACTCGATCAAGGAGTCAGTAGCTTTCGTGCGGTCTAAAGTCGAGCGGGTGGACGAGATGCTTGCCAGGCGGCATGAATTAATGACTGCTCTGGAATCAACGGCAACCAACAATGAATTACTGGACCTCAAAGAACAACTCCTTAAATATGAAAGGGACCGGCTCGTTTACGAATTCAAACGCTGGAGTGCACACTCACGCGGATACGCCTGGTATAAAAATGCTTTCTATGTAAATAACGTTGCCGTGAATATGGCTCGCTTCACTGCAGTTCAACTTGGTTTCAAATCATTTACGGCTCCGTCATGTAACGGTCGTATAGGACCCATTTTGATCTCAGCGGCTTGCGTGGCCGGTATAGCACCAGCGGCGAGCTCCGCAGTTGGAAGCTTGATGCAACACCACCATATGAAATCCATGTCGAGAAGTCTACCGGTAACTCCGTTCCTTTCCGACCAGGAAGCCAAAAAGAAATTTGAGCGTTTGGCGGAGCTCCTTTCGAACGATGAGGCACAGGGGCACAGGAATCTGATCGCAGCAGAGCTCGTGCGCTTACGTGAAGAGAAGATTGGTCTGGACACCCTCATTTACCATGAGGAAAAAAATATAAACCGCTTACGCCGTGTAGCCGGTCAACAATCGATCGCCGCACCAATACTCTCTACAGCCGGAATGGCCTCGGGAATACTTAGCACTGTGGGGTACTATGGCTACAAACGCCATCCGCTAATCACCAACAAATTGAGCTTGTGCGGTGACTCCGCTCTTATCCCCGCAGAAGGAATAGCATTATTTTTGACTCCAGCAGCTGCGATAGTAGCTGGTTTATACGAACATGATTTGAAGAAAAAGAATGAGCACCCAGATCAACTTTTTGCAAAACGCCTCAAAGACTTGCGGACACTTGAAACGATCCTCACTGAAATTTCGCACTAATAGATTCGAAGCTTGAGGACTAAGAGACTTCGCTTTTACAAAACCACATTAAGGCTGGCGTTTTTTTCTTGTTTTTCTTTTCCAGAGAACGCTAAAGGGAGCATCTGGGACCGGTTTAATTAAGCAAGCCAAAAGGTATGTAGTCTGCATGGCTGGCTAATCCACCCGGCGGGCGCTTATGGCAAAACCTAAAGCAGGCGAGACTTTTGAGCAGCGTTATGAGATTCTCGCGGACATCGGCACCGGGGGAACCGCGTCAGTTTTTCATGCCAGACAAATAGATGTTAAGCGCGACGTCGCATTGAAGTTTTTGCATACAGGGACGATTAACGATGATGAAACTATCAGCAGATTTTATCGAGAATTCAAATTACTAAGCAGACTGTCTCACCCTCATATCGTCACAGTTTACGGGATGGCCATTGATGCAGACTCAGAGCCATACGCGATCTTCGAGTTTATAAAAGGAACAAACCTCAGAGAAACACTTAAGTCAACCGGCGCGATGAACTGGCAGCGTGTATTGTTTATCGCGAACCAGATAAGCCAGGCGATGCAATACGCTCATGAAAACGGCGTAGTGCATCGTGACTTGAAGCCAGACAATATCATGATCGAAAAGCGCTTCGAGCCTGATTACGTCAAGTTGGTCGATTTTGGTTTGTCGCACGTCACGATGCAAATACCAAGTGTTGTGCAAAAACTCACATCAACTGGAAAAATTATAGGCTCGCCATCATACATGAGCCCGGAGCAAGTATCAGGAAAAGCTGATGAGCGCAGCGATATTTATGCGCTTGGATGCGTCATGTTTGAAATGCTATCAGGCAAACGATTGTTTCCAGGAGAGTCAACCGTAGGCATTCTGTTTAAACAAGCAAACGAAGATCCTCTGCAGCATTTTTCAGCGATTACACAAGAGATACCGGCAGAGCTTTTCAATTTGCTTGCTAGCATGTTGAGCAAAGATCCATCAAAGCGCCCAGCGTCAATGAAGGCTCTAACGCAAAATATAGAAAGCATCTTAGACAGCCCCGGCATTTTGACATCAGGTTCAAAATACAAGCCGGGAAAGACAAGAGTTCCTCTCCATATCAACAGAACGGCCATCGCTTGCGCACTTATAGTGGTGGCAGGTCTTGTGATTCTCCTGGACGTGCAGTTTTTTCAGCAGAAACAGAAGGGCAAGGAATCAGCGGAAAATTTCCAGAAGAATCAGAAAGTCTCCGCGGCAAAACGCATAAACGATTTGCTGGCACGAGGAGATATTTATTATGCGGCGGATTGGCGCTTCGCGAAAGCCTACAACATTCTTCGCAAAAGTGATGAGAGAAAAATACCTTTCGAAGAACGGATAGAAACAGAACATGCATTTGCAGAAGCGCTTTACCGCCGCGGATTAGGCAAGATGGCATTAGAGCTCTCCAAACAAGCGCAAAGCAGCGACAAACTTCGGAGCAAGTTCAGGAACAAAACTCATGACGAAGAGCACCTGCGCAATAGATACACGGAACTGGTTTATGCAAGAATTTGGAATGACCTGGGCGAGAGGGAAAAATGCCATGCCGCCCTTGAGACAATTTCAGATTATACGCAGTCTGGTCCATTGGATTTAGCACTCCAAACAAACGACCTTCAAATTCAAAAAAAATGCATTGAACGAGCAAGCTGGGACTCCGAATTGCGCTCCTGCGCGGAATCTTTTCGCCGGCACAACAAGCTTCGCGAAAGCAAGGCAGTCTTAGAGAAGTGCATTCAGAAACGAAGCTCCTTCCCAGACATTGAGATGAGAGTAGACCTTGAGAGAGCCGCTAATTTGCTTGCATGTTCAAAAAGACAAGATTGCCTTGAGCTGCTGCATTTGATTGATGAAGAAAAACCGGAGAATTTGACTTATGCAAAGGAATTAGTCGGCTCAAACTTAGCTGATATGTTAGCGGTATGCGGAGATTACAAGAGTGCGATAAATTTATGGATCAGGCTACATCCAAGCAAACCTGAAGAAGAGAAGAGAATCGAGAACAAAAAAACAGAAGAGCTGATCAGTAACAAAACAAACCGGCTAGACGAGACGACGTGCAAAATCTTGGCACAACGAGCACTTAATTCAGCCGATAAAATCACAAGCGGGCGAATTTTATGCGAGATAGCGGAGCGGGGTACCTGGAATACCCGATTTTCTTTTGGACCAAGTGCTTTTGCCATCTTAAGCAACGAATCTAAAAATTCTATCCCGAACGAATTAAGAACGAGAACCCTGCAATTATATGCAGAATCACTTAATTACACGGGCTTTCCTGCTCTGGCGATACCGTATTTCGAAACATATCTAGATGAGCTGAAGAAACACGGAATGCCTGAACGAGAGGGAAGCACGTTTCGATACACAGAAAGCTGTCGTGACTGGGCACTTCTCAGCCTGAGTTATGCTTATCTGAATATAGGCGATACAAAAAACAGTGAAAAAGTGTTCTATGAATTGATGCGCGAGCCTAAGCCGGAGATACCTGCCGCTGACACGTTCGAACTTGCAACAAGTTTAAACAAGGCGGAAATTCTTGATCAGCTATTGCCCTTCACCAGGAGCATGGACGAATGCGAACGTATGCTCAGCAACTGCTCTAGGCACAATCGTTTTGATTTAGCAGAGAAATGCTTGCAGCAAGCCAGAAAATGCGCTGAGCAAAAGCCTGAACAAGAGGTGTCAGAAAAAGATGAGTTGTTGCTCGTACAAGGAAACAAGGCAAAACTGGCCACATTGGAAACGCAATTTTACCTTGCTAAAGGTGAGCAGGCTGCTGCAAAAGCAAGCATTATGAGAGAGTACGATCGGTTCAACCGGAAGCCGGAAAGTTATGATCCTGGTTCTTATGCTGATCTCGCGTTCTACCTGGAAGCGCTCGGCTTCGAGAACCAAGCCGAACAAGTTGAGAGCGAGTTCCTCAGACATAATAAGAACAAACATTGATGATCGGTGGGTCATCTTCGAATAAGGAAACAGCGGAGCACACTACCGAGGAGTTGCCTCATCTACCTGCGCTGCGAACTGATGGCAAGTATTTGTCAATGATTTCATTCAGGCTATAATTCTCAGTGATCAATTGTAGCCGGCGAGAATTCGTGGACGAGAAAGCGCCAATTATGTACGATTCGCGAAGGAGGGCTGAGTCCCTGGTGAACCTTTACCTTGACGTTTTGTCCACGTCAGGAAAACAATTGTCACAGCACACACACGTGCTAAGCGCAATCCTTGAGTCAATCGGTGACGGAGTTATTGTTTGGGACGAGAACGAAAGAACAATTCTTGCAAACCGCGCAATGTTTGAGCTTGCTGGCGAAGACTTGATAAACATTCCGCGCAGCGAGCTTTTAGCAGCGTATGAGTTTTTCCAAAATGACGCAGTCACACCTCTTCTTCCCTCTGCCTTGCCATATGATCTGGCAATCAGCAGCGGCAAACCAGCAGAAGGCGAGGCACTAATTAAAGGACAGAAGCTCCCAGCAGAGGGAATCTGGATAAGGGTTATTGCGGCACCCATTCTAGACAAAAACAAGCAATTTCTAGGGGTGGTATCAGTAATTCAAAATATTAGCGAACGAAAAAAACTCGAGAGAGAGAGAAATGCTCTCGCGACGCTAATCACTCACGACCTGAAAAATCATCTAGGCGCATGGGAAATGCTATTCAAGCTAATCGGTTCGCAGCTTAAAGACGGGCTTAACGCTGACTACCTCGAGCTTATCGAAGGGTTACAGAGTGACAACTCGCAATTTCTCGATCTCTGCAACACATTATTAGAACTCTATCGTTCGGATGCATTCGCAGGAACATCAAATCGCACTTGTATGGAACTTGATCAATTGGTCCGTTCAGCTGTATCCCTAATTGAATATCGCGCAGAAACTCTAGGTGCGAAAGTTTCCGTGCAGATCGACTCGGACTTGCCACGAGTCATGGGAATTCCAGCGGCATTTCGCCAGGGCTTGCACACCTTGATTCAAAATGCGGTCGAGGTAGTTGGTAAAGATGGAATTGTTGAAGTAGCAGTGAAAACACTTGGCGATTCAGTTTTGTTCGAAGTAAAAGATAATGGTCCTGGAATGTCCGAGGAGATGATCAAGAAACTTTTCGATGAGTCTAGAGTTGCAGGAACAGTACCAACAGGAGTGAGATCAACCGGGTTCGGTTTATATCTTTCGCGTTTGCTCATCGAAGCACAGGGTGGCAAAATTTTCTGCCAGAGCGAGCTTGGCAAAGGAACCACAGTATCTTTTGTCCTGCCCGCAGCTAGTATATGAATTGGTGGGTAGCAAAAAAAATTTGGAATCCCTATTATTTTTCGCTGCCCGGCTCTGGCTTATTTATGGACTTATATGGCTTTTGCCGCTGACTTAGAATTGTATCTATCTTTTTCTCGAGAATACGCTCTGGCGTCGCGCCAATCGCATAATCAACAACCCGGTTTTTCTCATCTATGAAGAGAACCATCGGAATTGGACAAACTTCGTAACGTTTGACTGCGTCCTGAGCAGCCGGGTCATCAACATCATAGTGCACGAATTCAATTTCTGAGCCGTAAAGGCTAGAGATAGTTCTTAATTCCTTTTGCTCGCTGCGGCACCAGTTAGCATAAAATTCAATGACTTTTGGTTTTGCGGTGCCAGCATCTTGTTTTTCTGCGGCGATTACAAGGTTATTGGCCGAAGCTATGAACAACGCTGCTAAAACCAGATTTTTGCTTGAATTGACTGAGATTTGAATAAAAGAAACCATGATAAACTTCACCCGTGCGCTAGCGCGGGGCTCCGTTAATTTGCCGGGAATAATATAATTGGAAACGCCGAGATTGTATTTCGAGGCGGGGAAGCAGAAAGCCGGCTATATTGCCGACAGCAGAGCCATGCGGCTAACCGATTTGAGATTGTGCAGGCGAACTGAAGTACAAGCTATTTACGTCTGTCTCTTCTCAGCGCGCCACGGCAAACCGGGGGCGACCGGCTTGAGTGATGTGCTATCGAATTACGCGGGATGCAATAACTACTTTGAGTCATTAAGGGTAAACAAGTTTGTTGGAAAACTCACAGGTCCGCTTATCAAAATTGCTCTAAAAGAAGCTTGCTCTGCTCAAGGGCGTAAATCGACTAGCATTTTAGTTTGTTGCGAATGATTGCAATAATGAGGAATTTGAGAGGAAATCACCAGATACAGGACTTTGCCCGCTGCTAATATTCAGAATTGACCGATGGTCGGACAGGGAATCGAAATGAAGCTTAGGTAAAGCGCGGCTGCGATAAGCCAGCTGAATCCCGGAGGTTCTCTCGAAGTGCAAAGAATAGAAATCCGCGGCAAATTGCGCGAAAAAACGAAGGAATTGTATTTCTTCTATGCAATCGGATTGCTCGTCTTTGTAAATCTGCGTTCAATTGGTCTGCTGGGATGCCTTATCTGGTCGTGCAGCTGGTGTGGCATCGGTTTTGCATGGCAAAAGTTTATGGAAATGAAAGTGTCGAAGCTTCGTATTGTGTTCGAAGATTCGGGCATTCTGATCACGGACTGGACCAACTCCTATAGATTCTTCTGGGAGAATTTGCAAGTAGATGAGCTAACCGTATATTATCGCCGTGACTCGAAGAGTTTTTCGCTGTTTGCGGAAATCGGCCGCGATTTAACAAGCCACGGCGGTTCACCTGGTACTGCTGTGAAGGTGCACGAGGGAGATGATCCGTTAAAACAAACCTGGAGAGTGGGCTTCCGAAGCAAATCATACATTGTGTTGAAATCAAAAACAGACAATAATGAGTTTCGCCTGCCGAGAGAATTAATTTCCGATGGAGACTGGCAGGACATTATTGGAATTTTGAATTTGAAGATCGCTAGCAAAAGCGAAAGCGTAATTACGCAGGGCATATTCCTTTACGCAATGGACGAAATCAACTCAATTAATCGAAAACAACTCAAGCAGTTGAAACAAGAATCAAAAAGTTTAAGCAATACCGATGATAAATCGCTTGCTGCTTACGAGCTCTTGGTTCAAGAAGCAGAGCGTAATAGATCTCGTCTTGGGTTCAGCAAGTTGTACATTCTCCAGGGCTATGCCAAATTGTTAGAAGAACACGGAGAGAAGAGCAAAGCTGAATCAATAAAGAAAGAGATAGATTCGATAAAGCGAATTGCAATGTAGTTGAACCAGGCAAATGGATATAGCTGCAACAAGTGCTGAAACAAGCTGCGGAAACACGTTCGCTACTGAGCCAAATTCTCAATCACTTTTGACATGCCAACAACAACACGCGAGAAAGCGGGAAAATTCAACTTGTCCGGAGTGTCCTGCATCGTATGATAGTGCGGGTATCTATAGAGGGCCGTGTCGGTCACCATCACGGCAGGGATACCATTCTTCCAGAACCAATATTGATCTGACCAGTCTATTCCCTCTACCCAGCCTGGAGCAGCAATTCCTTCCGATGGGAAATTACAGTCTTTGCGAAACAATCCAACGCAGCGCTCAGTGATGTTCTTGAACTCAAGATTCCCGACGAACGCAATGAAATTTCCCTTACTGGGATAACCAGGCGCAATTACAGTAGGGTAAAACTGCGAGTTGTTCCTATCTACATAATATCCAAGTGTCTCAAGCACAATCAAAGCCGAAATCTTTTCCTGATTTTTCAGGCATCGTTGCAAATAAAAATAGCTGCCCATCTTTTCGCTTGCAAAATATGGAGGCTCTTCATTGCAGAAAAAAACGAATTTGACTGTTTTGGACAATTTCTTGCGAGCTAACATTCTGGCCAGTTCCATGGTGGCTGCAACACCACTGCCATTATCATCTGCACCAATGCTGCCTAATACTGAGTCATAATGCCCGCCTACAAGCAAGACTTCAGGCGACTCGCCTTTGAGTGTGCATTCCAAATTCTTAAACTTCTGATTGTCTACAATAAATTCTTGCTCTTCTGTTTTATAACCATATGACGCCAGCTCAGATTCAATATATTGAATTGATTTATTCAGAGATTCTGCGGTGTTCCGTTGTCCGATCTCAGCAGCAAGGCTGTCCACATTTTTTCTAAGGTGCTGCTCAGAATCCTTTTCCTGTGCACTAAGCTCAGCAAAAGGACCTTTATAGCTGCAGCCTGGCATAGACATAAGCGAATAGCTTGCCGCAGAGATAGCACCCGTGAGCAAAGCGAGAGCAAGCGCAGGAATCAGATATTTTCTTTTCGCTGCTAGTCTATTTTTAGCCAAAGCTGCTCAACTCCCTTAAGCACAGCGACTTTCCAGGATCGGGAGCGGAATTTCAGCTGCGGCAATTAAAACCTGTGCAATTCTATCAGGAGCCAGTTCTATTATCAGAAGCTAGTTCTGAAAAGATTCTGACGTGGAACGGTGCAGAAAATGGACGTAGATTTTTGGGGTACTTGACGAAATTAGACCGACCGGTCTATGATATTAAAGTAGACCGGTCAGTTTAGACCAGGATATGACAGAGGTAAACACCATGGCCACTAAGGTTCGAGACATGCAGGACACAAAACAGGCGATGCTCGAAGCCGGAATAGAACTGTTTCTGCAAAACGGCTACTCAAACACAGGAGTTCAAGAAGTGCTTGATCTCGTCAATATTCCGAAAGGCTGCTTTTACCACTATTTTCAAAGTAAGGAATTGTTTGCCCTGGCCGTCATCCGGTATTTCGATAAAACTTACGCCGATAATGTATACGGCGTATTGGAAAAACGCGAACGGACTGCCGTCGAACGCTTGCGCGAATATTGCAGAGTGAGCACAGCCGTCATTGTTGGACGGAAATGCAAGCACGGTTGTCTCATCAGCAACCTCAGCCAGGAAATGTCAGCGCAAAGCGATTTACTTCGCAACGAACTCGTGAATATACAGGACCACCGCCGCGACATGTTTGCGGCCTGCATTGAAGATGGACAGAAAAATGGCGAGATCAAATCTCATCGCCCTGCACGCGATCTCGCAGAGTTATTTATGTCAGGGTGGAACGGTGTGACACTGCGCGCTAAATCGCTAAGAAATACTGAACCGCTAGATATTTTTGTTGACTTCGTCTTTTCAGATTTATTGAAAGCTGCCTAGCTTTGTACAAGAAATTGATTGCTCTTTTACTCGATCCGCAAGCGTGGACCGAGCGCCCCAAGCCACCAACGAGGACCAGATCATGTTTCAATCGAATTCGCCCGAGACCGAATACTACCTTGCCGGAAGTGCGGAGATTACTGCTTCACGGCTAGAAGAACTTTCTGAATCGCCATCACATGCGGTGCGCGCTCGCGTCGCAGAAAACAAAGGTACGCCATTGAGCACATTGCTGCGTCTCTTGAATGACGCTGATGCAGATGTAAGATTGAGTCTTGCAAATAACAGCTTCTTGCCCAAAATGTTTCTCTTACAATTGGCTCGCGACCAGCATCCGGATGTTCGCTATGGAATGGCAGAGAATGCGCACTTGCCGCTCTTCGTCCTGAACATTCTGGCAACTGACGAGAACCCATACGTTGCTCATCGCGCCGCAGAAACCCTACGCCGAGTCGCTGCCGCGCAACCAGTACGCTGGGTTGCATAATTTGGAATGCACCGGTCCAGGAAATCATGAGCGCACTCGACAGAGCGGACCTTACTTGCAGAGTCCAGCCTAACTTTTATGCAGCCCCTACCTCTTATATGGATTATATGAAAGCACAGGGACACAGAGCAAAGAGATTCTATGCCTATTTCCAGAAAAGCACGTAATCAGCAGCCCAAGCATATCTAGAAGTGGTATGATTCGCCTTTGATCACTACCCAAGACAGGATCTCAAGGGTCCTGTCCATCCAGCGAGGATAGTCTTTGTGAGCACGTCAGCAGTGGTAACGGGACCCACAAACAAAGTTTATGACGACGTACCGTATGAGAGTTATCCCTTCCCCCAGTCACATCCAGATCGACTGGCAACCATGGCAACGTTGTTTGGAATGCAGCCGACACCGGTTTCAAAATGTCGCGTTCTTGAACTGGGTTGTGCAAGCGGTGGCAATCTAATACCAGTTGCCTACCAATATCCCAAAAGTAAATTTGTCGGCGTTGATTTGTCTGCAAAGCAAATCGAAACCGGACAACATATGATCAATGAAATTGGGCTGAAAAACATCGAGCTCAAACAAATGGATATCAAAGCGGTTGATGAAAGCTTTGGTAAATTTGACTACATCATCACGCATGGAATTTACTCATGGGTGCCAGATGATGTTAAGGAAGCGATTTACAGTATTTGTCAAAATAATTTGGCACCGAATGGGGTGGCATACATCAGCTACAACGTCTTGCCTGGCTGGCACTTCCGCGGCATGATCCGTGAGATGATGCTGTACCACACAGCGCAGTTCTCTGAGCCCAATCAAAAAGCTCAGCAGGCTCGCGCGCTCATTGATTTCCTTGTCAGCGCCGTGCCAAACGATAACACTTACGGTTCAATGCTGAAATCAGAAGTAGAAGTAATTAGACCGCAGAAAGATTATTATCTCTTGCACGATCATCTTGAAGAAACCAACACTCCTGTTTACTTCCACGATTTCATCGAACGTGCAACAAATCATGGCTTGCAATTCCTGGGTGAAGCTGATTTTGCTGTGATGGTGCCCGGAAATTTCGGACCGCAAGTTGGCGAAACACTCTCACGAATTTCAAATGAGATTGTCCGAACTGAGCAATATATGGACTTTTTGCGCAACAGATTATTCCGCCAGACGTTGCTCTGTCATAGCAACGTGACTTTGAACAGAATGCTCAATCCGCGATCTGTAATGCCGTTTTACGTGTCCTCAACAGCACAACCAACAAATCCCGATATGAACCCGGCGACAAATCAACCGGAAACATTTGTGCTGCCAAACCAAATGACGATAACGGCCGTTAATCCCCTAACCAAGGCAGCTTTGCAGTACATGCATAATATCTGGCCTCAAGCAATTGAGTTTGAAGAACTTTTTGCAGCGGCTTCAGCCAGGCTTGCTCAAGTCAGCATCAAAGACCCACAAACTGTTGAAAGGGAAAAGGAAAGTCTGGCAGCTGACATTCTTGGTTTGTACACTAAAACGTTGATCAACTTGCGCACGACAAAACCACCGTTCATAAGTGAAATTTCCGAACATCCAAAAGCGAGCGACGTAGCTCGATTTCTTGCTAAAAACAATTTCGTTGTAACCAACCAGTTGCACGAGCTTGCAAGAACAGATGTGCTCGGCTCGAATTTGATTATGCTCTGTGATGGAAAGAACAGCAAGGACGAAATCATCGACAAGCTCGTAGAGCTGGTCAAGTCCGGGGCCTTGAACGTGGCTAAAGACGGAGTTTCCGTGAAAGAAGACGCCCAGATTCGCGAAGTGCTTAAGCCGGTGGTCGAAAGTGCACTGACAAGCATGAGCAAGAGCGCTGTGCTCGTCGGTTAATCAGCGATCAAGATCCACTCAAATGATCATTCGATCGAATGATCAAGATCCGATCGAATTATCGATAATCTATGCGGAAGGGCGACGCCCTGCGTCGCCCGTCCGGTTATACTAACCCTTTCGTTGCGGGCGAGGTGCAGTTACATTGGAATTGGATCACCTGGTTGTGGCCGACGTTGGAACGGTGCATGGCTGAATCCTGGGTCTCCAATATCTCCAGGACGGTGGACCGGTTCAAAAGGCGGGTGGCTAAATCCAGGATCTCCGAAAAATCCCGGCGGCATCGGATGCGGCGCCAATTCGTTGCCATTTATCAAAGTTCCTGGAATTGGAAATTTTACGCCCGGCTTGTATTCCGATTCTCCAAATTCACAGTTAGGCAATTGAATAGAACCTTTGCCTTCTCCCAACTTTTTGAATATTCCACTGATATCACCATCAATTTTTTTGGCATCTTCGCCAACGGAATTGATGTGATTGTCTTTCCACATATCATGAACTGAGTTACTCAGGTTTTGGTGCTGTTCGTCGGAAACTCTGCCAGGTACAACAGCCTCATCGCGTACTTGATTTGCTTGAATAATGTCTGTCATCTGATAACCTCTTTCTCTTATTATTCACGGGGTCCGTTGATTTTGTTCAACGAAAATATCCTAATTTTGCAGATCTGAATAAAACCGGACATAGATGTGAATATCTCGTGTCTGTGCTTTGCCGCACTGGCTCTGCGGAATTACGCAAAACGAATTTTAGTTCTCCCATTTTCTGCAGCTATCTGCAGCTATCTATGTGTAGGGGCGAGGCCATGCCTCGCCCGCATACGAAACGGTTTGTATTAAAGAAAGGGCGACGCATGGCGTCGCCCCTACACATAGATAGGAGCGTGGATCCGTTCTCTATTTCTTCTTCGCGGCAAGAGAAGTGATGATATCAAATTGCTTTTTCGTAACCGGCTGCACGGACAAGCGACTACCTTTTTGCAGCAGAACCATATCCTCTAAGCCCTTCACCGTGCGCAATTCATCCAGCGATAGCGGCTTCTTAAAAGTCTCGACATGCTGCACATCAACCATAAACCAGGTTGGTGCATCTTTTTTGCTTTTCGGATCATAGTGATCTTTCGACTCATCGAACGCCGTGTGATCGGGATAACCTTCGCGCACAATTTTTACTACGCCTACGATTGCTGGTGGCTCTGCATTGCTGTGATAAAAAAACGCAAGGTCACCGAGCTTCATTTCATCGCGCAATGTATTTCTCGCCTGATAATTTCGAACGCCATCCCAGAATGTCGTTTTCTTCGGTGCCGCCGCCAAGTCGTCTATCGAAAAAACACCCGGCTCTGATTTAAGCAGCCAGTATTTTGGCTCTTTGGAGCTTTGCTTTGTCATGCGCCCT